>NZ_MKIO01000020.1 GCF_001938945.1 Xaviernesmea rhizosphaerae | reverse complement strand
AACACATCACTCATCACGGTCTCCTTTCCGAAACCGTGAATCACATCTCAAACCAAATTAATAGGTCCTGAGCCTAGTCCCGTCAGGCTTTCTCTCGACGGAATCGATAAGTTCGTTCCCTAAGATCAGGCGGCTACCATCAGGGTTCATTTTAGGTGACAGAACGCCCAATTTGCCTTGATATGTTGCGAACTCATAGTGAGCGTGAGGCAAATTCAAAAGGGCACAGATCTCACAGGCGACCTTTTCAGCCCAGTTTTCGCCGGTCCCTTCGCGACCAAATTTCAGAAGTTGAAGTTTTCCGTCAAAATTCAACCAGAACTTCTCTTTGGTGCCAAGATATTCAATGACATCGATTTCATTTTGCACGTCATAGACCGGAAATAGGGGCATTAGCAGTCCTATCGCTCAGACAGGTCTCATACCTCAAATCGTTGAATTTGACATCCGAAAAATTCAATTCTTAACTTGAAACGCATGATTGATGTTGGTCCTATAACAATCTGAAGTTGCCAGTTCGCACTTGGAGGCTCTGGTCAGCGCTCTCACTTCCAGGGGCCCGACAACCTTGCGTCAATTGTTCACTGCCCACGGGCCTCTAACGACAAGGAGGGGCTAAATTACGGTCCTAGAACTGACCTACGCAAATGGGCTGCTATCGGTATCCACCAACGCTGCGCGAACGAGCAATGTGGAGGTGCAAAGCCCCCCTCAGGGTTTCAATTGGGAATGACCGGTTTGCGCCTAACCCGGCCAACATCATCCTATATTTGGCGGTCGTCTCATCTTGCAGCACCTTAACCTCGCGTTGCCCAAAAGCGATCTAACGGACCGCAAATCCCTGCCCCCTCACAACGCATCCCAGCCGCAAACCGCACCCTAACGCGACCAATCCCGCATCGGCTTCCCCCCGCCTCCCCCCCACATTGAACTTTCCCCCGCCTCCACTAGTTGGACCCCTCAACGCAGTCCTGTCAGCGGCCGGGCCTATCCCCTCCGTTGACAGGTCCCGCGTGCATCCCATCGGGCCGATGCGGCGGCTTTGCCCGCGTCGGTTCTGTTGCTGAAAGGCTGCGGTCGTGTGATCCTTCCCCGGGGTTGCCGGCGCGCGGCCGAGACGTTTTTCGAGCCGACAGCGCCGCCGGGCCTCCTTTCGCCGGGGGCGCCGCCGAACCATCATCGCCGCGAAACCCGTTGCGGCAGGAGTTGCTCCATGATCCTTCCCATCACAGCCCTCGTTTTCGCGCTGATCGGCCTCGGCCTCGGCGGGGCGGGTGTCTGGCTCGCCGTGCTTGGCGGCAGCTGGTATTATATCTTTGCCGGCCTCGGCTTCCTGCTGACGGCCTTCCTGCTCTTCACCCGCCGGCCCAGCGCGCTGACGGCCTATGCGCTGGTCGTGGTCGGCACGCTGGCCTGGGCGGTGTGGGAGGTCGGGTTCGACTGGTGGCAGCTGGGCCCGCGCGGCGGAATCATCATCCTGCTCGGCCTCTGGCTCTTGCTGCCGGCGGTGCGCGGCGCGCTCGGCTTCACCAGCCCCACAGGCCATGTCTATCGCGCTGGCGCCGGCACGCTCGGCGGCGCGGTGCTGCTGGCGCTGGTGGTCGCCGGCTATTCCATGACGCAGGATCCGCTGGACAAGACCGGCAGCCTGCCGGAGGCTCAAGCCGGCGCTTCCGCCGATTATGGCGGGCAGGTGGCCGACAATGAGTGGCATCAATATGGCCGCACGCCCTATGGCCAGCGCTATTCGCCGCTCAGCCAGATCAACAAGGACAATGTCTCCAAGCTCGAAATCGCCTGGCAGTACCAGACCGGCGACGTGAAGCGGCCGGACGATGTCGGCGAGACCACCTATCAGGTGACGCCGCTGAAGATCGGCAACATGCTCTATGTCTGCACGCCGCATAACTGGGCGATCGCCATCGATGCAACGACGGGCGAGGAGCGCTGGAAATATGACAGCAATCCCGGCATGAACCCGGACCGGCAGCACCAGACCTGCCGTGGCGTCACCTATTATGCCGATCCGGCCGCCGCACCCGGCAGCGCCTGCGCCACCCGCGTCTATCTGCCCACGTCAGATGCCCGGCTGATCGCGCTCGATGCGCAGAACGGTCAGGTCTGCACCGGTTTTGCCGATCAGGGCACGCTGCATCTCGAACAGGGCATGCGCTACCAGCCGGCCGGCTATTATTATTCCACCTCGCCGCCCGTGATCGCCGATGGCAAGATCATCATCGGCGGGGCGGTCAATGACAATTACTCGACCCGGGAACAGTCCGGCGTCATCCGCGCCTTCGATGTCAACACCGGCGCGCTGGTGTGGAACTGGGATTCGGGCAATCCTGATGTCACCACGCCCCTGCCGGAGGGACAGACGTATACGACCAACTCGCCCAACAGCTGGTCGGTCTTCTCTTATGACGAGGGGCTGAACCTCGTCTATATCCCGCTCGGCAACCAGGTGCCGGACCAGCTCGGCATGAACCGGAGCGAGGCCGTCGAGCGCTTCTCCTCCTCGATCGTGGCGCTGGATATCGGCACGGGTCAGGTGCGCTGGGTGCGCCAGACGGTGCATCACGATCTCTGGGACATGGACGTTCCCGCCCAGCCGGTGCTGCTCGACATCAATGGCCGCAAGGCGCTGGTGGGGCCGACCAAGCAGGGCGATATCTATGTGCTCGACCGCGCCACCGGCGAGCCGATCATCCCGGTGAAGGAAGTGCCCGGCCCCGGCGGCACGATTCCCGAGGATCATTCCTCGCCGACGCAGCCGCTCTCCGGCCTGACCTTCAACCCGCCGCCGCTGCAGGACAAGAGCATGTGGGGCATCACCATGTTCGACCAGCTCGCCTGCCGCATCCAGTTCCACCGGCTGCGCTATGAAGGCCGCTACACGCCGCCGTCGCTGCAGGGCACGATCGTCTATCCCGGCAATTTTGGCACGTTCAACTGGGGTTCCGTCGCCGTCGATCCGGAACGGCAGGTGATGTTCGGCATGCCGACCTATCTGGCCTTCACCTCGCGCCTGGTCCCGCGCGACCAGATCCCGCCGAAGGGCCAGGGCGAGAAGGGCTCGGAACAGGGGCTGAACCGCAATGAGGGCGCGCCCTATGGCGTCTATATGGGCCCGTTCCTCTCGCCGCTCGGCATTCCCTGCCAGGCGCCGCCATGGGGCTATGTCGCCGGCGTGGACCTGAAGACCGGCGAGATCGCCTACAAGCACCGCAACGGCACGGTCTACGACATGACGCCGCTGCCGCTGCCCTTCAAGGTCGGCGTGCCCGGCATCGGCGGCCCGATGATCACCAAGGGCGGCGTCGCCTTCCTCGGTGCGGCCGTCGACAACTACCTGCGTGCCTATGACCTGACGACGGGCAGAGAGCTCTGGCAGGCCCGCCTGCCCGCCGGCGGCCAGTCCACCCCCATGACCTACGCCACCGACGACGGTACCCAATATGTGGTGATGGTCGCCGGCGGCCACGGCTCGGTCGGCACCAAGCCGGGCGATTACATCATCGCCTACCGCCTGCCGAAAGGCTGAGACGCGGGAGGTTTGCGTGAAGGAAAAGGCCCGTGCGGCGTTCCGCACGGGCCTTTTTTGTTCTCTTGCGATACTTGGTATGACGCGGCTGACACCTCACGCCGCCGTCACCTCCACCGTTACATGCGAGAGGCCACTCGATTTCTGGGATCATCAAATTGACCTGCCACTGAATTTTCATCCGGCGGCGATTAGAGCATCGGATGACCAGTCGGCCAATCGCGTCTGCGTCCGCAGCCATTAAAGTCGCGATCGTGCCTGTTGGCTGGACCATTCGTGCAAATGCGTTAAGACAACCACATGCAGACGTCGCACCGCAAGCATATCCGGTTCAGGCCGCCGCTCGACGAGGGAAAGATCGCGCGGCGTGCACTGCTGGAAAGCCTGACGCAGACGCGGCTGCGACGTCTCAATCTGATCGTTGCCCCGGCTGGCTACGGCAAGACCTCGCTTGCGGCGCAGTGGCATGCGCATCTCGTCCATTCCGGCATGACGGTGCTGTGGGTCTCGCTCGATCCCGATGACAACGACCAGACCGGATTTTTGCTGGCGCTGATCGAAATGCTGGATGCCGTGGTGGCGGACGGAGCGAGCGAGTCCGATCGTGGCTCCCTGTCGGTCGCCACGATGCTGGCCGTTCTCGTGACCCGGCTGGAGCGCCTGCCTGGCCCTGTCGCCCTGTTCATCGACGACTACCACCTCGCGCAGACAGACGCGAACGAAAGTGTGCTTGCGCGGCTTCTGGCCCGGCCCGAGCTTTCGCACATCAAATTCGTCATCGTCTCGCGAAGCGCGCCGCATTTGCCACGTTCGGCCCTGAGACTTGCCGATGAATTCCGGCAGATCGGCGTCGCCGAACTCGCCTTTTCCGATGCGGAAGCGCAGGCGCTGTTTGCGGGCAGCCAAACGCGGTTGAGAGGCGAGGACCTGATCGAACTCAACCGCCGCGCCGAAGGCTGGGCCGTTGCGCTGCAGATGGTGCGGCTTCTGGTCGAGGACGATGGTACCGACGGCAAGTCCATTCTCGAAGCCTTCAACGGCCATAACGAGGATATGGGACGCTATCTCGCCGAACAGACCTTTTCCGGCCTGCCCGAAGCCCTCCGGCGCCTGTTGATGGAAACGGCCTGCCTGCCGGCCATCAGCCGGGACCTCGTCGCGGCCGTGTGCGACTGGGACACGACGGCGGCCTTCGGGATGCTGCGGGATTCAGCGCTGCCCTTGGCTGTGCTGGACCGCGACGGACGCTGGATGCGCTGCCATCCCGTGTTCAATGCCTATCTGCGCGAAGCGGCGGAAGAGACCGGCAGCCCCTCGCGCGAGCGGCTGGTCCGGGCCGCGCGCTGGTTCGAGAAGGAGGGCGACCTGCTGTCCGCCGTGGACCATGCCTTCCTTGCCGGATCCGCCGCACTGGCCGCCGACATTATCGAGGCCGGCGGCGGCTGGCAGCGGGTCTACATGACGAAGCGCGGCGGGCCGGGCCTGTTTCGCCGGCTGGCGGATCTGGCCGACGAGGTCGATCTGCCGCGCTATCCGCTGACCACGCTCGGCCTTGCCGTCGTCAGCGCCAAGACCGGCCAGCTGGACGCGGCCGATCACTATATGGCACTGGCGCGCAAGACCCCGGACAGTTCCAAGGAAGGGGTGGCCCAGGCGCTGCGCGTTATCGGCGTCCTTCTGGCGCTCTACGCGGATCGGTGGGTGACCGCGGCCGAACTCGGCGCGTTGGAAGCCGACCTTCTGCGCGAGGGCGGGCTGACGCTCGTGCATCGCGGCCTTTCCCTGAACATGCTCTCCTACAATTTCCTGATCCGCTCCGACCTCGAGCGTGCCCAGCATTACGGGCGGCTCGCCATGCAGACCTTTCGCGACGGCGGGGCGGAATTCGGGGCAATCCACCTTTACCTCCATGTCGGGCAGGCTGCGTTTTTCAACGGCGATGCAGCCTTGGCCGAAGAGTGTTACGACAGCCTCGCGGACGAGGCCGTGCGCCTCATGGGCCGGGGAAGCGATCTCGACGCCATGGCAAACGTCCTCAAGGCCGAGGTCTTGACCGCACGCGGGAATATTCCGGCCGCCGAGGCACTGCTGAGCTGGGCCCTGCCCCATGTGGAACGCCACGACGCCTGGCACGATCTCCTGGCGGCCGGCTTCTGCGCCCAGCAGCGCATGCTGCGGCTGAAGGGCGAGATCATCGCCGCCCACGAGGCCATGGACCGTGCCCGCGCGGTCGCGCGCCGCCGCGGCTTTGATCGCCTGACGCGGCTGATCGATTCCGAACGGGCGGGCCTGCTGGTCGTCACCGGTGACATCGAAGAGGCGGTGCGTTTTGCGGAAGCCAACGGGCTGGGAGCGCGGCTTGCGAGCGATGGGCCGGCGAACGATCTTTCCATCCGCCTGCGGGGTGGTGTCCCGGCGCTGCTCTGGGTCCGTATCTACCTGGAGACAGGCGATCTCCTGCAATCGCGCGCGGCCTTCACCCGGCTGGTGACCCAGCAGAGGCAGAAGCCCCATGCCGTCCGCGCCATCGAACTCGACCTTGTCGATATCCGCCTCGCGCTTGCGGAGGGGCGCAGTGCAGCGGCGGCGGATAGGCTCTCCGACCTCTTGCTGACGCAGCCCCTGACCGATTACCGCGCGCTGGTGACGCTGGAGGGCCAGGCCTTCACGGCGGATCTCGCAGCGCTGTCGCGCGATGCCGATCTGCCGGATCTGATCCGTAGACGGCTGGAGGCTGTGCTTGCCGGCAACCCGGACAGCAGCGGCGATGCGGCCGTGCCGGCCGCAACGGCATCCGGACTGACGGATCGCGAGGAGGCTGTCATGCGCCTGCTCAGCGAGGGGCTCGGCAACAAGGAGATCGGCCGCCGGCTGTCGCTGAGCGACAACACGGTGAAGTTTCACCTGCGCAACATCTTCGCCAAGCTGAAGGTCACCACCCGCACGGCCGCCGTCAGCGCGGCGCGCCAGTCCGGCATCCTCGCCTGAGGAGAGACCTACCCGATCGGGTAGGGCATGGGTCCTCCCGCCCCACCCATCTGGCCAGCTTCCCGCCCTGCCCGTCCCTCCGCATAGTGACCCCATAAAAAAGAGGGGTAATGCATGCTGTCCGGTACCCGCACCGTCGATCCCGTCACGCAGGAGATCATCGAAGGCAAGCTGATGGCGACCGTCGACGAGATGGGCCTCGTCATGGCGCGCACCAGCATGAGCCCTGTGATCTACGAAATCCTCGACTTTGCCTGCGGCCTGCTGACGACCGACGGCGAACTCGTGGCGCAGATGAACGGCATCACGCTGTTTACCGGCACTTTCGGTTTCCAGGTCCGCGCGCTGATCGACCGCTTCGGCCCGCGCCTCGTCGAAGGCGACATTCTGCTGTCTAACGACCCCTATGCCGGCGGCACCCATTCGTGCGACTTTGCGATCGTCAAGCCGATCTTTGTCGACGGGCGGATCGTCGCCTATGCCATCAACGTGGCCCACTATCTCGATGTCGGCGGCTCCGTTCCGGGCAGTCTCGCGCCGAATGCGACCTCCGTCTTTCAAGAGGGGTTGCGGCTTGCGGGTGTCAGGGTCGTGAGGGCCGGCGCCTTCGATGACGACATCCTCCATATCATCGCCGAAAACGTCCGCATGCCCGAGATCGCGCTCGGCGACCTCAATGCGCAGATCGCCACCGTCCGCGTCGCAGACCGGCGGATTGGCGAGCTTGCGGCGAAATACGGGGCGGAAACGGTTCTGGCGGCCTTCGCGAACTTGCTCGACGCCAGCGAAAAGCAGGCGCGCGCGTCCATCGCCGCCCTGCCCGACGGGCGGTACGAAGCGAGCGACATCATCGACGGCGACGGGGTGAGCGACGATCCGATCGCCATCACGGTGGCCGTCACCATCGAGGGCGACCGGCTGGTGGCCGACTTCACCGGCTGCCCGCCGACGGTCGCCGGGCCGATCAACTGCGCGCGCGGCGCGCTGCAATCGGCGGTCAAGACGATCGTCAAGGCGCTTGTCGGCCCCCAGGCGCCCTCCAACGAAGGCTGGTTCCGGCCGCTGACCGTCATCTGCCCGCCCGGAACGATCTTCACCGCCGAAAAGCCCTCGCCGACCGGCTGGTATTACGAAGGCTCGGTCCATGCCTCCGAACTCATGTGGAAGGCGCTGGCGCCGTTGAAGCCGGAGCGCTTTTCCGCCGGCTCCTATTCCAGCCTCTGCGTCGTCTACATCGCCGGCAAGGATGCCCATGGCGAACCCTTCATCCATATCGAGCCGCAGCATGGCGGCTGGGGCGCGACCCCGACGCAGGATGGCGCCGGCGCGATCATCGCGCTGACGGATGGCGACACCTATAATTATTCGATCGAGGTGATCGAGGCGCGCTTTCCGCTGCGCGTGCGCCGCTACGGTTTCAATGTCGAGGGGGGCGTGGGGGCCGGCCGCCGGCGTGGCGGCTATGGCGTCGTTCGCGAATACGAAATTCTTGGCGAGGACACCACGGCCTATGGCAGCTTCGGCCGCACGACGGTCGCCCCCTGGGGCATGGATGGTGGCAGTGAGGGAACGGTCAACGCGCTGGAAATCGTCCGCGCCGGCGGAGCGGTCGAACGCCATGGTCGGATCGCGCATCTCGATCTCGAAAGCGGCGATGTCGTGCGCATCGTCAGCGGCGGCGGCGGCGGCTGGGGCGACCCGAAGCAGCGCGAGCCGGCGCTCATTGCCGATGACATTCGCAACGGGCTCCTGACCGAGGCCCGCGCCATCGACGTTTACGGCACAGCAGGAGACGCCGCATGATCAGACTCGCAACCGATGTCGGCGGCACCTTTACCGATCTTGTCGGCTACGACGAACGCAATGGCGCGCTGTTCACGGCCAAGAGCCTGACGACGGTCCACGACCAGTCCGAGGGCGTGCTGAACGCCATCGCCGCCTCGGAGGCGGCCGACGGCCTCGCCACGCGCAATGTCACCTTCTTCGCCCATGGCGGGACCACGGTCATCAACGCGATCACCGAGCGCAAGGGCGTGCGCACCGCCCTCATCACCACGGCCGGCTTTCGCGACGTGCTGGAGATCGGTCGCGGCAACCGGCCGGACCTCTACAATCTGCAATTCCACAGCCCCCAGCCCTTCGTGCCGCGTCGGCTGCGCTTCGAGGTGCGCGAGCGCATGAATGCGGCCGGCGAGGTGGTCATCCCGCTGCACGAAGAGGATATCGCGGCCATCGTCGCGACCTGCAAGGCCGAGCAGATCGAGGCCGTGGCCATTCTCTTCCTGCATGCCTACGCCAATCCCGCGCATGAAGAGCGCTGCGCCCGGCTGATCGCGGATGCGCTGCCCGAGGCGACCGTCTGCGCCAGCCATGAAGTCTCGCGGCAATGGCGGGAATATGAGCGCTCCAACACGGTCGTCCTCAACGCCTATGTGCAGCCGATCATCCGCCGCTATTTCGAGCGGCTGGAGGCGGCCTTGGCACGGCGTGATCTGACCTGCCCCTATTATGCCATGCAGTCGAATGGCGGCATCTCCACCTTCGATCAAGCGACCGCCAGCCCGCTGACGCTGGTCGAATCCGGTCCCGCCGGCGGCGTGGCGGGCGCAGCGCGCATCGGCCTGGCGCTTGGCGAGGGCGAGGTGCTGCATCTCGATGTCGGCGGCACGACGGCGAAATGCTCGCTGATCCACGATGGTCGGCCGACGCTGAATGTCGAATACAAGCTGGAGCATTCCCGCATCGCGCCGGGCTATCCCGTTCAGGTGCCGGTCGTGGACATCGTGGAAATCGGTTCGGGCGGCGGGTCGATCGCCTGGATGGACGAGCGCGGCGCGCTGCGCGTCGGGCCGCAAAGCGCCGGCTCGACGCCGGGACCCGCCTGCTACGGCCGTGGCGGCATGCAGCCGACGATCACTGATGCGCTTCTGACGCTCGGCATCTTCGATCCGACGAGCTTTGCCGGCGGCTCCATGCAGCTCGACAGGGAAAAGGCCGCCGCCGCCATCCGCACCGTCGGCGACCGTCTCGGCATCAGCGTCGAGGATGCTGCGCTTGCCATCGTCGAAATCGCCCATGCCAGCATGATCAACGCGCTGAAGCTGGTGACCGTTCAGCGCGGCCACGATCCGCGCGACGCCGTCTTCGTCATCAGCGGCGGTGCGGGGCCAGCGCTCGCCGCCCGTCTCGGCCGCGAACTCTCGGTCAAGGCCACCATCGTTCCCCCGCATTCCGGCATCTTCTCCGCCTGGGGCATGCTGGCCGCCGAACCGCGCGCCGATTTCCGCGCCACCTGGTTTTCCGCCCTCTCGCCCACCGCCCTCCCCGAGGCGCAGCGCCGGTTTGCGGCTCTCGGGCGGCAGGCCGTCGCCTATTTCGGCAAGGGAGACACGGCGCCGATCCGCCTCACCCACCGGCTGGAAGCACGCTACCGCGGGCAGGAACATGGGGTCGTGGCCGATTTCGAACCGGCCGATACGGTCGAAACCTTCTCGGAACGGTTCCATGCCGCCCATGAGAAGGCCTATACCTTCCGCCTGCCCTCCGCCGCCATCGAGATCACCACGCTGCATCTCGAAGCCGTTCTGAATGGCCCTGTCATCACGCTGCCGGCGCTCGATCGGGACGGAAAGTCGCTGGAAGCGGCACGGAAGGGCCAACGTGCCGTCTATTTCGGATCGGAGATCGGCTGGCGCGACTGCCCGGTCTATGAGCGCGATCGCCTGCCGCTCGAAGAGGAAATCGCCGGTCCCGCCCTTGTCGAGGAACCGACGACGACAAGCCTCGTCCAGATCGGCCAGACCATGACAGTGACAGCCGAAGCCATCATGGTTCTGCGCGATACGCCCTCAGCCTCCGGACAGGAGGGCCGCTGACATGGCGATCGCCATCGACATCAAAGGCGTCACGCGCATGTTCGGCCCGGTCGCCGGTCTTGGCGGCATCGATCTTTCCATCGCGGCCGGCGAGTTTTTCACGCTGCTCGGCTCCTCGGGTTGCGGCAAGAGCACGCTCTTGAAGCTCATCGGCGGCTTTGACCGGCCCACCACCGGCGACATCGCCTTTGACGGCAAGAGCGTGCTCGACGTGCCCGCCAACCGCCGTCCCGTGAATACGGTCTTCCAGAACCTCGCGCTCTTTCCGCATATGACGGTGGCCGAGAACATCGGCTATGGCCTCAAACTGCGCGGCCTCAGCGGCGGCGTCCTCACGAAGAAGGTCGAGGATGCCCTCGATCTCGTCGAGCTCGGCGGCTTCGGCCCGCGAAAGATCGGCATGATGTCCGGCGGCCAGCGCCAGCGCGTTGCGCTTGCCCGCGCGCTCGTCATGGAGCCCGGCATCCTGCTCCTCGACGAGCCGTTGACCGGTCTTGACGAACGGCTGCGCCAGCAGATGCGTGACGAATTCGGGCGCCTGCACAAGCGGACCGGCGCGACCTTCATTCTCGTCACGCATAATCAGGACGAGGCCTTGAGCCTTTCGGACCGCATGGCCGTGATGCATCGCGGACGGATCGAACAAGTCGATGCGCCCGCCCGCTTCTTCGAGCGGCCGGCCAATGCCTTCGTCGCCCGCTTCATCGGCATAGAAACGCTGCTCAAGCCCGAGCGGATCGAAACGGAGGCGGCCGGTTCCCTGGCCATCGTTGCCGGCCAGCCGGTTCCGCTTGTCGGCATCGTTCCGGCCGGCGGCGCGGACCTCGTGGTCGCCCTTCGTCCGGATCGGCTCTCCGTCAGCACGCCTGACAGACCGGGGGATCTGAAGCTGACGCTCCGGGACGTGACCTTCCGTGGCCTGACCACGGATTTGCGGCTTGCCTTTGCCGACGGGCAGGAAGTCGTTCTTTCCGTGCCGAGCGACGCGCCGGCGGCCCGACATGTCATCGGCAGCGACGTGTCGCTTGCGCTGGCCCAGGGCGCGGCCATGGCTATTCCAAATTCGACAATACCGACCGCGGTCGCATAACGCGGCGGATCAAAAAGGGGAATGAAACCATGCAACAACAGCAGACATCGAACCCTCTCTCCAGCAATGCAAGTCGCCGCGACATGCTCAAGCTCATGGGGCTTGGCGGTGCGGCACTCGGCCTCGGCAGTCTTAACCTCGGTCGCCGCGCGATGGCGCAGGACATGTCTGTCGCCTTCTGGGCGACGGCGACCCTCGATATTGCCGACAAGTGGCAGAAATTCGCCGAGCTGACAGGCGTCACGCCGCAGTTCACCGACAATGGCAACGATATCGGCCCGGTCGTCGCGCGTCTGGCCGCTGGCAATGCCAACGACCTCTTCGATGTCGGCGGCTTCCAGGGCGGCGCGGAAAAGGAACTTGCCAAACAGGGTCACATCGCCGCCTGGGACCTTTCCAAGATCCCGAACTATGCCAGTGTCTGGCAATGGGCGAAGGACATTCCCTATCTCCAGCTCGACGGCAAGCAGATCGGCATTCCCACTGTCGTCAATGCCGACTCCATCATCTATCGTCCCGACAAGCTCGGCAAGGTCGACAGCTACGGCGTCATCTTCGATCCCAAGCTCAAGGGCCGCGTCGCGATGGAAGATGCCTGGATCAACAGCGCGATCTTCACGGCTATGTATCTGAAGGAAGCCGAGAACCAGCCGATCAAGGATCCCGGCAACCTCAGCGAGTCCGAACTCGGCCTCGTCATGGAATTCCTCATCAAGCACAAGACGGACGGCCAGTTCCGCACCTTCTGGAACGGCTGGGAACAGGGCGTGCAGCTTGTCGCCAACGAGGAAGTGGACGCCATGACCGGCTGGGAGCCGATCGTCTATGAGGGCCGCAAGCGCGGGCTTCAGGTTGAATACGCCGCCCCCGTCGAAGGCTATGAGGGCTGGGGCAACAATACGGTGCTCCTGAAGGGCGCGGTCGATCGCGGCACGTCGGATGCCGCCCATGCCTTCGTCAACGGGCTGCTGGGCGGCTTCTATGGCTGCGAACTGGGCGCGACGCGCGGCTACATGGTCCCCTCCGACAAGAACCTCGAATACGCCAAGGCCCATCCGGACGAATACAAGGCGGATGAGGTCGAAAAGCTCGCAAAGCACGTGCAGGCGAAGTTTGCCGGCAAGGTGTACTGGCAAAATACCCGGCCGGACAATTTCCAGCTCTATGAGGAATGGTGGCAGAAGCTGCGCAATGCCTGAATGAACGACAGCGGGCGGCGATCTGCGTCGCCCGCCATGACACCTTGCACCGGACATCTGCCATGCCCTTCCGACGAACGCTCCTCATCGCGCCCCCACTTGCCGTCGTCGCCCTCATCGGCGTCGTGCCGCTGGCGCTCGTCGTTCTCTGGAGCTTCTGGACCTGGGATCCCGCCACCTACTGGATCAAGCCGGATCTGAGCCTTGCCGGCTATGCCGGCATCCTAAATGCCGGTCGCTGGACGGTCATCCTCTCCACCCTTGTCAAATCCTTCGGGGCAGCGCTGCTCTGTTCGCTGCTCGCGTATCCGCTGTCCTATGCCATCCACGTCATGGCCGGACCGCGCATCCAGATGCTGCTTCTGGCGCTGATGACGATCCCCTTCTTCACCTCCTACCTCATCCGCTCCTTTTCCTGGCGGCTGGTGCTGGGGCGCACCGGCGCCATCAATGAAACGCTGCAGGCGCTGCATATCACCAGCGCGCCGCTTGACTGGCTGCTTTTCAGCAATTTCGCCGTCTTCATCGGCTTCGTCGCCTCCTACCTGCCCTTCGCCGTCTTTCCGCTGCTGCTGTCCATGCGGCGCATCCCCCCGGAACTCATGGCGGCGGCGCGCGATCTCGGCGCCGGCTTCTGGCGCGCCTTTTTCACCATTCTCGTGCCGCTCACCTATGCCGGCCTTTTTGCCGGTTTTCTCTTCGTCTTCGTCATGGTGGCGGGCTCCTCGACCGAGGTACAGATGCTAGGCGGCGCCGGCGCCTCGATCGTCTCGGTCATGATCAACGACGTCATGCGCGTTGCGAACTATCCGCTCGCCTTCGCCATTTCGGTGGTGATGCTCATCACAATTTTTGGCATGGTGCTGATCGGCAATGCCTTCTTCAAGCTGTCGGGCCTCTTTGGGGAGGATGCGGAATGATGGTCCATGAAGGTGTCTTCAACCGCCTCCTCATCTGGACGCTTGCGATCCTCGCGCTTCTGGTGATCTACGCGCCGCCGCTCTATCTGGTCGCCATTTCCTTCAACGCCTCGCTGCAGCCGGGTCTGCCCGGTCTTTCGGATCTGACGCTGCGATGGTATGCGGCGCTGCCCAAGGAAACCGCGTTGATCAACGCGCTCTGGCAGTCGCTCGTCATCGCCTTTTTCACAGCCCTTTTCGCCACGGTCCTGTCGTTGCTGGCCGCGCTTTCCTATTTCGAGTTGAAGATGGCGCGCAGCCTCTGGTTCCTTGCCATGGTGCTGCCTATGTTCGTTCCTGGCGTCATCCAGGGGCTGGCGCTGTCGGCGATCTTCACCCACTCGGGCATCAAGAGCTCGGCCATGACGGTCGTCGCGGGGCATCTGCTCTGGGCCATGCCCTTTGCCTTCATCGTCATCCTCACGAGTTTTTCCGCGGTAAAGCCGTCCTACCTGATGGCGGCCGACGACCTCGGCGCAAGCCGCTGGCGGCAGTTCCGCGATATCACCCTGCCGCTGATCCGGCCGGGCCTGACAAGCGCCTTCATCTTCGCGTTTCTGCTTTCGCTCAACGAATTCACCCGCGCTTTCTATCTGTCCGGGCGACAGAACACCCTGCCCGTGGCGCTTTTCGGCAAGATGAACTCCGGCGCTTCGCCCGTCATCTACGCGATTTCCGGCGCGATTTTCCTGCTCTCAATCCTGATCGTCGTCAGTGTCCTGCAGAAGGCCGGTCGAGCCAGAGCGCGGTGACGACGTCGGCCTTGGGATAAGCCACCAGGAGGGTTGCGGTCTGGCAAAAGGGATTGCAAAGCGCGTCCGAGCGATAGCGCGCCGGTCGTAGCGGGTTGCAATGCCACACCAGTCCTTGAGCTTGGCAAGGGGGTCTCGACCTTGTGGCGCTTGCGATAGAGTGCCTTGTCGTATGGATAGGACACATCTCTGCTGCGGCTCGATGGAATGCAGGGCTCTATACCTTTGCCTGCAGGGCGTCTCGGAAGGTCTTGCTGTCGTAGCCACGATCGGCAATCAGAGCCTTGGCCGGCGGCAGGCAGTTGAGCAGGAGGTGAGCACCCTTGTGGCCGCTCGTCTTGCCTTCATTGCCACAGCATTTGCCCAGGACACGCCGGAAGCTGCCAGCATCCAATGGCGTAATGTCGCCGACCAAATCAGGCCGAAGGTGCCAAAACTCGCCACGCTGATGGATACTGCCGAACAGGACGTGCTCGCCTACATGACCTTTCCCAAGCAGCATTGGGCGAAACTTCATTCGACAAACCCGATCGAATGATTGAACGGTGAGATCAAGCGTCGCACCGAGGTCGTCTGCGTTCGGGCTGGCATTGGTCGATATCTGACGTTTTACAACGCGCGACACCGACCTTCATCCTTTGAACGGCAGACACAGGACCAGGCCTACTTCAACGCTCTGGCGCGGATCTTGGCATATAGGCTTTTGATATCGACAACAGGCTCCGCGGTTTCCTTACGGCTGTCATCGAAGACATCGGCAGCGCCGTCGAGCAGTTGATCTTTCTATTGCTTGACCTGGTTCGGATGCACGTCGAATTGCTGAGCAAATTCGCTCATTGTCTTTTCGCCCTTGATCGCGGCGAGCGCGACTTTCACCTTGCAGGCGGGGCTGCGATTGCGGCGGGCTCGTTATGTCATCATGACTCCTGGCCCCTGCATGATGCCGTGTTCAAAAGCCGAAGACCACTTATCTTACCTGATTAATTTTCCCGAGTCAGCTCTTGAGCCGCTGGGCCGTATCAAGTGGACGAAGGTGTCTTGACCTGAAAGGAGGTCCCCCGCCGCAAGAGCGGGGCCCCTCCCCGCGGGGCTCAGCTTCTCTTCTGCGAAAGGGCGACGGCGAGAATGATGATGGCGCCGCGGGCGATCAGCTGTTGGGAGAATTCCAACCCCATCAGGATCAGGCCGTTGTTGATCATGCCGATCATGAGCGCGCCGACGATCGTCCCGATAATGGTTCCCTTGCCGCCGAACAGGCTGGTTCCTCCCAGAACGGCGGCGGCGATGACGGAGAGTTCATCTCCCTCGCCGAGCTGGAAGCGGCCCGACTGCAGCCGGCCGGCATAGAGCATTCCCGCAAAGGCCGCAGCCGTGGAGGACAGCACGAGAACGCGGAATTTGATCGCCTTGGTATCGATGCCGGAATAGCGCGCCGCCATCTCGCCGCCGCCCGTAGCCAGGACGCGTCGGCCAAAGCCCGTGCGTCTAAGGACGACATGCCCGATCGCGCCGAACAGCAGCATCCAGAACAGGAGCACCGGAACCCCGATGAGCGCGCCGCCGCCAAACAGCCAGGAATAGCCCGGGCTGAGAATGGGAACCGCCGCCGTGTTCGACACCCACATCGCCACGCCCTTGGCGATGCCCATCATCGCCAAGGTGGTTAGGAATGATGGAATGCCGATGCGGGTCGTCAGCCAGCCATTGAACATGCCGACGGCAAGACCGGTTGCGATACCGGCGGCGACGCCCGCGACCGGGCCAGCCACCGCAATCGCCATGGCGACGGTGACAGTGGCAAGACCGGCCACCGCGCCGACCGAAAGGTCGATCTCGCCCGCCGACAGCACGAATGTCATGGCAACCGCCATAACGGCGATCATGGCCGTCTGACGCACGATGTTGAGCAGGTTGTTCGGGTTGAGAAAGCCCTTGTCCGTCAAGGTCAATGCGAACACGACGAAGATGACCGCAAAGCCGATATAGATGATGTACTGGCGCCAGTTGGCGTGGAAGCTGCGGGCAAGCGATGGATTGGCGGTCGTCATGTCAAACCTTCTGCCCCTGCTTGAGGGCCTCCTGAATTTCGATTTGCAGGCGCTGCTCGGCGGCCTGGAGCCGATGCGCCGTGTCATCCGCGGGAATGGCAGGGTCGTCGAACGCCTCCCGGGGGAGATCGGCAAACAGCCTGGCCTCCGAGAGCACGAGGATCCGGTCGCAGGCCGTCAAAAGCTCGCTGAGCTCTGACGAGATGAAGACGATTCCCTTGCCGGCGGCGGCGAGGTCGCGCACCAGCCGGATGATTTCCGATTTCGATCCGATGTCGATTCCGGCCGTCGGCTCATCCAGCACCAGCAGATCGGGATCGGTCGCCAGCCACTTGCCGATTACCACTTTCTGCTGGTTCCCGCCCGACAGGGTGGATACGGCGTGGTCCCGGCTTGCGGTCTTGATGGCCAGGCGCTGGATCTGGGCATCGGCGACCGATTTCACGTCAGCCCCTTTGATCAGGCCTGCCCTGGTCATTCGGTCCAGAACCGCCAGCACCATGTTTGACGCTACCGAATGGGCCGGAATGATGCCCTGCGTTGCCCGCGCTTCCGGCACCAGGGCGATGCCGGCGGCGATCGCATCCGCCGGCTTGCCGATCGCCACGGCCTTGCCGTTGATGCGGATCTCACCGGCGCGGACCGGGTCGATCCCCGCGATCACGCGGGCAAGCGAGGATCGGCCGGAGCCCAGAAGCCCCGCCAGACCGACGACCTCGCCGCGATGCACCGTCAGCGTGATGTCCTGCGGCTTGTGCCGGCCCGAGACATTGCGCAGCTCCAGAAGCGCCTCACCCCTGTGGACTGCGGCGCGCGCCACGTCGGACAGGCCCTTGGACCGCTTGCCCACGATATGCTCGATCATCGTATCGATCGGCAGATCGGACAGCGGCGCGGTGATGACATGGCGCCCGTCCCTGAGGATCGTCGCGCGGTCGCTGATGCGCGCGATCTCGTCCATTCGATGCGAGACATAGATGATGGCGACCCCGCGCGCCTTCAGCTTGCGCAGGAAGACGAACAGCCGGTCGACATCGCTGACTGCTAGCGCGGTCGATGGCTCGTCCAGCACGAGCACGCGGGCATCCTGCGAGATCGCCTTGGCGATCTCCGTCAGTTGCTTCTGCCCGGAGCCGAGATCGCCGACCAGAGCGCGCGGGTCGACATCGACATCCAGCATGGCGAAGAGCTCCGCCGCCTGCCGCTCAGCCACCCGATCGTCGATGAGGCCGAGGCCGCCTTTGGCCTCCCGGGTCAGAAACACGTTCTGCGCCACGGTGAGCGTGGGAATGAGGCTCAGTTCCTGGAAATTCATGGCGATGCCGGCTGCGCGCGCGGCCTCGGGGGTCACGTCCCGAAGCTCGGTGCCACACACGGCGATCGTTCCCGCGTCCGGCCTGTGCACGCCGTTCAGCACCTTCAGGATGGTCGATTTTCCAGCCCCGTTGCCGCCCAGAAGCGCATGCACCTCCCCCCGGCGGATCTTCAGGCTGACATTATCGAGCGCTCTAACCCCGCCGAAGGACTTGGATATTCCCGTCATGCTGACGGCCAGCGGCAAGTCCTCCGCCCCTGGCGCGCCGCCCGCCGCCTGAACGATCATCTCCCCACGCGCTCCCATGCTCCGCTTTCTCCCGAGCGCAGCAGGGCATCTGCCACCAGTTCCGTCAACAGGCCGTCCTCGAAATTGGGCGAGGGTTGCTTGCCTGTCCTGATTGCCGAGAAGAAATCGAAACACTCGACGATCTTCGTCTCGGAATAGCCGATGCCGAGCCCGGGGATCGGCCAGAGACCCTGTCCATAAGGGTGGGCCGGGCCGGTGTAGACGGTGCGAAAGCCGCGGCTATCGGCGGGGTCGTCGGCGAACATGACCTGCAACTCGTCGCGCCGCTCATAGTTGAAGTGGATCGAGCCCTTCGTGCCGTGGATCTCCAGCGTGATAAAGTTGTTGCGGCCATAGGCGTTGCGCGTGGCTTCGAGGCTGCCGATGGCGCCGTTTTGGAAGCGGAGCAGGCTGATGACCTCGTCATCCACGTCGACCTCGCCGCGCTCGACATCGCCAGAAGCCTTTTCGGCCGCGCCGAGCTTGTCAACACCGCCCTGCTGCAGCGGCCTGGTCTTATTGTAGGTGGTGGTGATCGCGTTCACCGTCTCGATCGGGCCGACGAGATAATGCGCGAGATCGACCACATGCGTGGCGATATCGCCCACCGTGCCAGAGCCGGCGATCTTCTTCTGGAAGCGCCAGGACAAAGGGCCATCGGGATCGGCAGACCAATCCTGCAGATAGGTGCCGCGGAAATTGAGGATCTTTCCGATGCGTCCCTCCTCGATATATTTCCTGGCCAGCGCCACCGCCGGCGTGCGGCGATAGTTGAAGGCGACCATGTGAATGACACCCGCTTTTTTGACCGCCTCCGCCATGGCGCGCGCTTCTTCCACCGTACGGGCAAGCGGCTTCTCGCAGATGATGTGCTTGCCGGCCTGCGCCGCGGCGATAGCGATCTCGGCATGGACATTGTTGGGCGTGCAGATATCGACCACGTCGATATCAGGCCGGGCGACCACGTTGCGCCAGTCGCTGGAGGCCTCATCGAAACCATAGCGCTGGCGCGCCGTCTCGGCCGTGTCATCGGTCACGTCGACCACGACCTTGCGGTGCGGGATGACAGGGGCCGGCCAGAAGAACATGGGCATGGAGGCATAGGCCATGGCATGCGCCTTGCCCATGAAGCCGCCGCCGATCATGGCGACGTTCATTCGTTTGGTCATCGTCTTTCTCCGTCATTGAGAGGGCGGGCATTGAAAGGGCGGGCAGTGAAAGGGCCGGCCACATACCCGCGGATTCGCGCAGGCCGTCATCTTCGGGCGGCGTGGACGCCGCCCGCTTCAGGACAATTCGTGCTGGAAGGGCGCGTCAGCGCGTCATTATTGACCGAGGCTGGTCTTCACATTGGCGGTCGGTTCGGTGTTGTAGACCGCCTTCCAGCCCTCAACCAGGGTTTCCTTGGTCACCGGCAGCGCCGGCAAAGCGACAAAGGCCGGGGCCTGCTTGCCGAGAAGGCCATAGCCGGCCAGCATCGCCTCGGTCACCCCCTGGCTGTAGGGCCGCTGCGCGCCCAGCCCCTTGACGAAGCCGCCCTGCGCCATCGAGATCGCAACGTTTTCGCCAAGATCGATCGTGGTGATGACGAGATCGTCGCGCCCGGCAACGCGCGCGGCCGAGACGACGCCCTCGGCAGGCACGTCCCACACCGCCCAGATGCCGTTCAGATTGGGGTTGGAGGTCAGCATGGCGCTGGCGGCCTTGTCGGCGTCGCCAGAGAAATCCGGTCCGCCAATGCCCTGCTCCGCCACGATCTTGATGTCGGGATAGTCCGATGCGATCGTCGCCTTGAAGGCCTCATAGCGCTGCTTGGTGACGAAAAAGTCGGCCGCGTGGAAGACTAGCCCGATCTGGCCCTTTCCGCCCAGCGCCTTGGCCATCAGATGGGCCGAGGCGACGCCATTGCCGTAATTGTCGGCAGAGACGGCGGAGACATACTCCTTGCCCGCGGTGAAGCCGGCCGGCACATTGTCCATGAAGACCAGCTTCACACCGGCATCGGCCGCTGCCTTGTAAGCGCTGGCGGTCGCCACCGGGTCGGTTGGGATCGAGACGATGATGCTCGGCTTCTGCGCCATGATGGTCTCAAGATCGGCCACCTGCTTTTCAGGCTTAAAGCCCGCATCGGTTACGGCAATCACCTTGATGCCCATGGCCGCAAACTGCGTCTGCAGACCGTGGATCTGCGCCTGGCTCCAATCATTGCCGCCATAATGCATGACGATGGCGGCGGTCGCGTTCATCGCCTTGATCCTGGCCAGTTCCTCGTCGGAAAGCTTGATGGAGGATGCCGGCGCCGGCGTCTCGCCATGTGGCCCCTTGGACAGGACCGTGTCCTGCAGCTTTGCGAGAGCCGCGTCCGGATCGGCCTGCGCCGGTACGATCGTTGATAGTGACAGGGCAAACAGAGCGCTGGTCGCTAACAGAATTCGCCTGGTGATCATTTTTCTTCTCCTCCCAAGAAGCCGGGGCCATATTGCCCCGAAAGTGCGGGCCTTCAGGCCTTTTTCAGATAGTCCATGCTGGCGCGCGCGCCCTCGGCAGGGTCCGGCCAGGCGTCGAGCTCGGTACAGATCCAGCCCTTGAACCCAGTCTCGCGCAGGGCGGCGAGAATAGGGGCCGTCGGCACATCGCCGCGATCGATCGGGGTGAAGGCGAAGGGCTCCCTTTGAAACCCTTTCAGATGCACGTAGGAAATGCGCGCGGCATGGTCCCGGATCAGCTTTGCCGGATCGCCGCCGGCGGCGGCCAGATGCGCCGTATCCGGGCAGAAATCGATCGCCGTCAGGCCGAAGATCCGCTCGACCGTTTCCGGCCCCTCGACGATCGTCGAGAGATGCGGATGATAATGCGCGCGCAAGCCGCGCTCTTCCGCCAGGCGCATCACCATATCCAGGGCCGCGCCGAGCCTGGCATAATCGCTGTCGCGAATGCCGTCGAACCGCTTGGCGCCGCCTCCCACCACGAGATGCGGCGCTCCCAGTTCGGCAGCCCGATCCGCAGCCCGGGCCACCCTGGCAAGCTCCTCCGGCAGGATCTCATCGAAGATGAAATTGCCACCCGCATAGGCTGCGACCAGAGACAGGCCCGTATCGGCAAGAAGCTTGCGCAACGCGCTTGCCTCATAGTCCAGAAGATTGCCGTCGAAGAGCTCGACGCCTTCGTAACCCACAGCGGCGATGTCGCTGAAAGCGCGATCCATGTCTGCGAATGTTCGATAGCTCAACTCGGTGATCGAGGTGACGCCCTGCGCGTTTCCGCCAAGCGCACCCCAGCAGTTGGCGTGATAGGCCAGCTTCCAGTCCTGCATGTTCCATCCTCCGGCGTGGCTCGGACCTCCCAGTCCGCGCAACCACCTCGCTCCGGCGATCGGCTCGCCGTGCTCCCATGGCAAACGTTATGATCGGTTAAATGCCAAGTCAACATTATTTCTGCATATCAAAGCTTACTTTTTCATTTTAACGACATAAGTTTGCTCTTGCCCCGCATACACAACCGAATTATCCAAGGATGTGAGGGGTGGCCGGCCAAGCCCGCCGCCCGAAACGAGAGAGGAACTGCGCACCATGCCTCTTGCCCCAACGCCGCCAAACCGCGGGAAGGGTCGCCCCACGACGCGCGAATCGGCATCGGCAAGTCTGGGTGCCATCCTCAACCTCATCCGTCTGGGCAAGGCCACCACACGCCAGGAACTGGAGCGCGAAAGCGAGCTTGGCCGTGCCGTCGTGTCCGACAGGCTGGCGACGCTGAGCGAAATCGGGCTGGTCGTGGAAAGCGAACTGGGCATCGCCAGCGGCGGCCGCGCGCCCCGTCTCGTGCGGTTCAGGACCGATCTCGGTTGTATTCTCGTGGCGACCCTCGATCAGTCGGCACTCGGCGTGGGGATCGCCGATCTGTCCGGCCGTCTGTCGACCGAGCATCACGAGGCGATCGATCTCGGCGCCGATGCCCGCTCGATATCGGACCGGGTCGTCTCCCTGTTCGACTGGCTGATCGCCAAGCATGCGCCCACGATGCCGGTCTGGGGCATTTCCATCTCCGTTCCCGGGCCGGTCACGCACGACGAGGAGACGCTGTTTCTGGAGTATACGCCGTCCTTCCTGCCCGCCTGGGAGGGATTTCCCTTTGTCGAGACCCTGGTCGAGCGTTATGGCGCCCCGGTCTGGCTGCGGTCGAGCATCGAGACGATGACGATGGGCGAACGGTTTTCCGGCGCCGGACAGTCGGTGCGCGACATGCTGTTCGTCAAGGTGGGCAAGCGCATCGGCGCCGGGCTGATCTGCGACGGGCGGCTTCATCGCGGCACGAAAGGTGCGGCTGGCCTGATCGGGCAAATGCCGGTTCAGGCAGGTGACCGGACATCGACACTGGATGCGCTGGCGGGCAGCGACATGATCGCGCGCGAGGGCCTTCTGGCCGCGCAGACGGGGCGAAGCCCCCTGCTGGCCGACACGCTGCGCCGCGGCGGCACGGTGGGCGCGATCGAGGTCAGCCAGGCCGCGCAGGCAGGCGACCCCGCCTCCATGGAAATTCTCGGGCTCAGCGGCCGCCTGATCGGCCATGCCGTGGCCATGCTGGCCAATATGCTCAACCCGGACCTGATTATCCTGTCCGGCACCATGGCGCAGACGAACGACCTCATTCTGGCTGCCGTGCGCGAAACAGTCTATGGTGAAAGCCATCCTCTGGTGACCCGGGACCTCATCATCGGCAAGTCGCAGATGGGCAGCTCGGCTGGGCTGGTCGGCGCGGCCATGGTGGCGATCGAGAGCCTGTTCGATCCGGCCTGCCTGAAGGACTGGATCGTGCAGGCAAGCCCGCTGGCACATCCCCTCTTCCAGAGCGTGCGTCAAACCTGCGGAGAACGAAAAACCATGGCTATGGCCCGCCCCGCCGAGGTGCCCGGCATCCCAGCACAGACGGGATCCGCGCCATGACGATCTCAGGCCTGGGGCCCCATGGGGAAAGAGCCGCGCCTGCGGAGCGGATCGCGCTGACGGAGACGGATATTGCGGCTGCGCAGGAGGCTCGCTTTCGCGTGGCCATCGTGCTGCACACCCTGTCGAGCGACTGGGCCAAGCAGCAGATTGCCGGCATCATGGCCACCTTCGGCGATTGCGCCACGGCCGTTATCGAGGTTGTGGACTGCGGCTTCGCGCCGGAAGCCCAGATCGCCGCGCTCGATCGTCTGCGGGGCGAGAAGCCGGATGCGATCATCTCGATCCCAGTGGCCAATTCCGCGGTGGCAGAAGCGCATCGTCGCGTTTCCAAGGCGGGTATCCGGCTGCTTCTGCTGGACAATGTGCCGACAGGCCTTCTTCCCGGCTCCGATTACGTCGCGCTCGTCTCGGCCGACAATTTCGGCCTGGGCATGATCGCCGCCGCCTTCCTCGATCCCCGGCTCGCGCGCGGCGCGGCCGTCGGCGTTCTTTCCTACCACGCGGAATTCTATGCCACCAACGAGCGCGAGATTGCGTTCAACAAGTGGATGATGACCAACCGACCGGATGTCACCCTGCATGTGCGCAAATTCGACAACATCCAGGCCGCCGGCTCGGATGCGCTGGCGCTCGTGGACGGTCATCGCGATCTTGGCGGGCTTTTCGTGGTGTGGGACACGCCGGCGATGGAGGCGGTCAAGGCGCTGAGACGGGCGGGCCATGTCCTGCCGGTGTCAACGGTCGATCTCGGGCGGGAAGCGGCCATAGAGCTGTCCTCGGACGGGCTGCTCTGCGGCATCGGGGCGCAGCAGCCTTATCTTCAGGGCGTGGCCGTGGCGCAGACCTGCGTGCTCGCCCTGCTCGCCAAGCAGACGCCGGATTGGGTCGCCTTGCCCGGCCTGGCCGTGTCGCGCGACAATGTCGTCGAAAGCTTCCAGAAGATCTGGCGCAAGCAGGCGCCCAGAGAGGTTCTGGTCAGCGCGAAACTGGTGACGGATCACGGGGGACGCTGACGCCGGCCCGCGCCACGCGATTTTAGATCCAGATGATCGATCCCCGCGCCCCCAGTTGGTGTCGAAAAGCGGTGCCGGCGGTAGCATCATAACACGGCCGGTCGCACGGGCCGGGTCGAGAGCACGCTACCAGCCTGCCTTGGCCTCGAGAACACCATGCTCGTGAGCGACTGTGACGAAGCAGTCGTCATCGTCATGCTGCGGAAGTGCGACAGCGGCAGGCTTGAGGCCGGCCCGCCGGCGTCCGAACCGGGGCACGGCATTCAGCAGCGTTTGCGTATAGGGATGGCGGGGGCTTTCGATGACCGAGGCAACGGGCCCGTACTCCACGATCCGGCCGCGATCCATCACGGCAACTCGGTCGCACAGCCGCGCGATCACGGCCATGTCGTGGGAAATGAAGAGATAGGACAGATCGCGCCCTGCCTTCAGTTCGGCCAGGAGATCGAGGATCTGCGCCTGGACCGTGACATCGAGCGCCGAGACAGGCTCATCCGCCACGACAATCTCGGGGTTCGGCGCGATTGCGCGGGCGATCGCGATGCGCTGGCGCTGGCCGCCGGAAAATTCGTGGGGGTAGCGGTCGGCATGGTCGCGGCTCAGCCCGACACGATCCAAGAGGTCGGCAACAACGCCGTCGATGACGCCCCAATCGCGCTCGCCCCTGGCGAACAGCCCCTCGCCGATCTGCCGGCCGACTGTCAGTCTCGGATTGAGCGAGGAATAGGGGTCCTGGAAAATCATCTGGCAGGGCCGGAGAGCCTCTGCCCGCTGCGCCGCCGGCAACGTGTCGACACGCACACCCTTGATCGAGAGCTGGCCGGCGGTCGGCCGGTCCAGGCCCACGGCAATTCGGCCGAGGGTCGACTTGCCGGAACCGCTTTCGCCGATAATGCCGAGCGTTTCGCCCCGTTCGAGCGTGAGGGACACGCCGTTGAGGGCATGAATTTCGCGACCATGGCTCATGAACCGCTTGCGAAGGCCTTCGATCCTGAGGGGCGGGTGGGATATCATGCGTCAGCTCCCTCTCGTTCGCTCCGGTGCCGCATCAGTCCTTTCTCGACCGTCAGATGCGAGGCAAGCAGGCTCCTGGTGTAGGCATGCTGCGGGGCGCCGAGCACCGCGTCGACGGTGCCCGTCTCGAGGATGCGCCCCTGCCGCATCACGGCAACGCGATCGGCCGTCTCCGCGACCACGCCGATGTCATGGGTGATCAGCAGGATGCCGGAGCCGGAGCGAAGCTTGAGATCGACCAGAAGATCGAGCACCTGCGACTGGACGGTCACATCCAGCGCAGTCGTCGGCTCGTCGGCAATCAGGATACCGGGCCGCAAGGCGAGCGCTGCCGCGATCATCACGCGCTGGCGCATGCCGCCGGAAAGCTGATGCGGATATTGCGCCATCACGCGATCGGGCTCGGCAATGCCGACCTCCTCCAGGCAGGCCAGCGCCTGAGCCGTCGCCTCACGGCGCGACAGGCGCTGATGGCGCAGCAGGCCTTCAGTCATCTGCCTGTTGATGGTCAGCACCGGATTGAGGGAGGTCATCGGCTCCTGAAAGATCATTCCGATCCTGGCGCCGCGCACGTCTTCCATCTGCCGCCGGCCCAGGGCCGTCACGTCCTGCCCGTCGATCTCGATCCGGCCGCGCATCTGCGCCGCTTCTGGCAGAAGCTGCATGATCGAAAGGGATGTCATGCTCTTGCCGCTGCCGGATTCCCCGACAAGTGCGAGGATCTCGCCGCGGGCCAGGTCGAAGCTGACGCCGTCTATGGCGTTGAAGGCGCCGGCCTTGGCCGCGAAGGTGACGGAAAGATCGCGCACGCTCAGAACGGGCCTTTGCCCTTCGGTCTCGCTCATCGCAGGCCCTTTCGACGCGGATCGACGAAATCGCGCAGGCTGTCGCCGATCAGGTTGAACGACAGCACGGTCAGGCAGATGGCCGCGCCGGGAAAGATCAGGATCCAGGGCGCCTTGGTGATGTAGTTGCGGCCGGAGGCGAGGATGGCGCCCCATTCCGGTGAGGGCGGCTGAACGCCGAGCCCCAGAAAAGACAGGCCGGCCGCGGACAGGATCGCCGAAGAGAAGCCGAGCGTGCCCATCACGATCAGGCTCTGGCCGATATTGGGCATGACATGCACGCGCACGAGCCGGTTGGTGCCGATGCCGGCCAGCCGCGCCGCCTCGATATAGGGTTTGGCCCGCTCGGCGGCCGCCAGCCCGTAGGTAAGGCGGGCATAGAAGGGCACGAGGCTGATGGCGATGGCGAGCGTTGCGTTCTCGATACCGGGGCCGAGAAAGGCCACCAGGGCCAGCGCGATCAGCGTATCGGGAAAGGAATAGAGGATATCGATGAGGCGCAGCATGACGGCTTCCACCGCGCGCCCGGAAAAGGCCGCCATCAGGCCGGCAAGCCCGCCGATGACGAGGCCGAAGGCGACGGCACTGACGCCGATGCCGAGCGACAGCCGGCCGCCGATGAGAACGCGGCTGAAGAGATCGCGGCCGAACTCGTCCGTGCCGAACGGATATTTCGCCGAGGGTGCGGCAAGACGCGGCCCGACGGCCATGCGCGTCGGATCGAAGGGAGCGAGATAGGCCGAGAACAAGGCCGCGAGAATGATGATCGCCGCAAGAGCAAGGCCGAGAACGACGCTCAAGGGCAGCCGGCGGCGCGGCGGGCGCGGGCCGATCGTGGTTTGTGCCGGAACGGTCATCTCTGCCTCATGCGCGGATCGAGAAGGGTGTAGAGAATGTCGATAAGCATGGAGACGACGACGACGGAGGTTGCGAACAGCACGATGAAGCCCTGGATCATCGGATAGTCGCGCTCCAGCATCGCCTGGACGGCAAGCCGGCCGATTCCATTCCACGAGAACACGTTCTCGATGATGACCTGCCCGCCGAGCAGATAGGCAAAGACAAGGCCGATCACGGTGACGAGGCTGATGAGCGCCGGGCGCAGCGCATGGACGAGGAGAACCTGATGCTCGCGCAGTCCCCTGGCGCGCGCCGTGCGGATATAGTCCTCCGCAAGAACCTCGACCAGCGCCGACCGGGTCATGCGGGCGACGAGCGCGCAATAGGTGAGCCCGAGTGTCAGGGCCGGGAGCACGATGTTGCGCCAGCCCGATCCCGCCACCGGCAGCCAGCCGAGCTTGAGGGAAAAGACCTGGATCATGACGAGACCGAGCCAGAAAGCGGGGATCGAAACGCCGAGCACGGCAATGATCATCACGGCGGTATCGGCGATGCGGCCACGGTTGATGGCGGCCAGGAAGCCGAGCGGTATGCCAATCGTCAACGCTGTAGCAAGGCCAGCAACGGCAAGGGCGAAGGTATTGGGCAGACGCTGCAGAAGGAGCCGGGAAACCGGCTCGTTGCCGCGGATCGTCGTGCCGAGATCGCCCTGCAGCACATGCCAAAGATAGAGCATCACCTGTCGCCAGACCGGCAGGTCAAGGCCAAGACGGCTGCGCATGTCCGCCATGGCCTCCGGCGTCGCGGTCACGGACTGCGCCATCATGGCGGTCACCGGATCCCCGGGCACGACATGGATCAACAGGCCCGACAGGATGATCACGGCGATAATGGTGGAGCAGGCTATCAGCAGGCGTTTGGCTATCAGGAGCATCATCGCATCACCGCTTCCCTCATGATTCCGCCCCGATGCCTGTGGTCTGATTTTGACATTTGCTGAGGTTTGGAACCCGCGACGGCAAAATGTCGAATTCATTCCACGAGACGACGGGGCGGAAAGAACCGATTATCGGGTGACGGTCACGTCATTGAACAGAAGCGATACCATGAAGCCCATCTTGAAGCCTTCGACATTGGCGCCCGAGGCCATCAGCCAGCCCCAGCCGGGCGATAGAAGCGGAACAGCGTAAGCGTTTTCCATCAGATATTTCTCGATGTCATGGATCTTGGTGGCGCGGGCATCGCCCGAAAGCTTGCGCTGTTCGTCCAGCATGCCATCGAGCTGCGCATTGATGCCCATGTTCACGAAGCCGGGGCGCTTCCACAGGAAGGTCAGATAGTCGGGATCGACGCCGGACATGCCCATGGTCCAGACAACAGGCAGGCCGTCGGTCCGTTCGTTCTCGCCCTTCATGTGATCGAAGAAGGCGGCAACCTCGCGCGTCTCGATTTCAGCCTCAACATGGATCGCGGCGAGATCCTGCTGCATGATCTGGTGCATCTGGTCCCAGCCGGGCAGCTTGTGCACCGACAGCTTGATCTTCAGCGGCTTGTCGGCCGTGTAGCCTGCCTTTTCCATGATCGCCTTGGCGGCTTCCGGATCATAGGAAACGCCCCAGCCTGCGCACAGGGATTCGTCGGTGGCGAAAAGGTTCGGCGCCACAGGGCAATTGGCCACGTTGACCAGCCCCTCGAAGGCGATGTTCGCATAGGCATCGCGGTTCATCGCCATGCCGATCGCCTTGCGGATCTCGGGATTGTCGAGCGGCTTGATCTTCCAGGTGAAGGCCGCAAGCATCTGCTGACCGGAAAACTCTGCCGCATAGACCTTGAACTTGCTGTCGCTCTTCAGGTCGGTCGCCTCCTCGAGCGAGGGCTCGACCAGATCGGCCTCGCCGGAACGCAGCGCCGCCATGCGGGCCACCGCTTCGGGAATGACCTTGAAGGTCAGCTTGTCCAGATGCGGCTTGCCGGGATTTTCGATCAGCGGATTGACGTTCTTGTAGTCGGGGTTTGCCGCCAGCTCGATGCTGTCATTGCGCGTCCAGCTGACGAATTTGAAAGGACCGGTGCCGACCGGCTTGAACTCCTTGGTGGCGAAGGAGGACGGGCAGAGGAATGCCGCCTGTATGCTCGTCAGGAACGACGCGAAGGGGCCGTAGGGCTCCGACAGGGTCACCTTCAGCACCTTGCCGTCCACGCTGCTGCCGGTGATCGGCCCCCAGGCGGAGAGGTTCGGATTGAGCGTCGCGGGATCCAGCGCACGGTCGAGGCTTGCCTTGGCAGCGGCGGCGTCGAAGGTGCTGCCATCGTGGCATGTCACGCCATCGCGGATGGTGAAAGCATAGGACTTGCCGTCATCGGACATCGACCAAGCGCTCGCAAGGCCGGGATGCACGGAGCCATCCTTGTCCATGGTCAGCAGCGTGTCGAAGATCAGGTTGGTGATCTGCAGCGACTGCGTCGTGCTGGCCTTCTGGGCATCGAGGCTGTCGGCGTCGACGGAGCGCGCGACGGTGAGATCGGCGGCGACGGCGGGCGAAAGGGCCATGCCTGTCGCGATCGCCGCTGCCGCCAGCAGCGATCGGACATGCTTGCTGATGTGGAACTGTGTCATGCGCTGTGTTCCCTTTTTATGTGGTTGATTTTTATTTGATATGTCAGGCGATGGACACCGGCGGGCGCCTGTTCTTCCACGGGCTCGCGATCTCCAGCTGCGATGCCAGGCGGTAGAGCAGGCCTTCCTCGGCGGGGGCCGCGGCAAACTGCACGCCGATGGGCAGACCTGCTTCGTTCCAGACGAGCGGCACCGACATGGCCGGAGAGCCATTGACGTTGAAGATGTGGGTGTAGGGCATCCAGGACAGGTAGAATTCGTAATGTCCTCGCATCGAGGTCGCCTGCGGAAAGGCGTCGTGCGGCAAGGGCGGCTGCGCAAGTGTCGGCGACAAGAAGACATCGTAGCGGTCGAAGGTCGCGGTCACAGCAGCGGCGACCGCATGCAGGCGTGTCGTGGCGACATTCACCTCAACTGCGGAGATGCGGTTGCCAGCCTCGATCATGTCCCACAGCAGTGGCTCGAAATCATCCGCCGTCAGCCTGCGTCCAAGCACCTGTTCTTCCAGCCGCATGTCCGTGGCGTATTCCGCCAGGATAAAGGTCTCAAAGGCGCTCCACCCATCCGCCGGCAGGTCGATGTCATAGGGCTCGCAGATATGACCGAGGCTTTCAAGCAACCGGACAGTCTGCTCAACGGCCTGAACGCAATCCGGGTGGGTCGGCGCGCCATAAGGCGCGCGGGTGGAGACGGCGATGCGCAGCCGACCGGGGTCGCGTCCAACCTCGCTGGCAAAGTTGCCGCCGGGCGGATTGTTGTAGAACTGGCCCCGATGGTGCCCGTGGGTGGCGTCCAGCATCGCGGCGCTGTCCCGCACCGAGCGTGAGAGCACGTGCTCGACCAGCATGCCCTGCCAGGTGCTGCCCGAGGGCGCGACCGGGTTGCGCCCCCGGCTTGGCTTGAGGCCGAACACGCCGCAGACGGAGGATGGAACGCGGATCGAGCCGCCGCCATCATTGCCATGCGCCATCGGCACGATGCCGGCGGCAACCGAGACCGCCGTGCCGCCGCTGGAGGTGCCCGCGGTGCGGCTCGGATCCCAGGGATTGTTGGTTACGCCGTGGATGCGCGAGCGCGTGGTCCAATCCATGGCCAGTTCGGGAACGGAGGTCTTGCCGAAGATCACAACGCCCGCCTTCTTGAAGCGGCGAACGAGCTCGGCGTCGGCCGCTGGCTTGATCCTTGCACGCGGGGGCCAACCGGCGCCCGTAGGCTGGCCGCCATAATGAGCGGTCAGATCCTTCAGCAGAAAGGGAACGCCACGGAACGGACCATCGCCGAGCTCATCGCGAATAAAGCGTCGGGCCTCCTCCTCGAAGGTCGCCACCACCGCGTTCAGCCGGCCGTTCACGGCCGCAACCCCCGCAAGCGCTGCGTCGAGCAGCTCGTCCGGCGTCACGTCGCCACGGGCAACGCATTCGGCAAGCCCGGTGGCATCATGGTTTTGATAGTCGCTGAGCTGCACGTTCATCATCCCTGTCAGGTGTTTTGCCTAAAGCTACGCCACGATGAAATTAGTGGCATGATCCCGAAGGGTGATGTCAGAAAATAAGTTTTCCTCACCCTAAAGGGTGATAGGGTGGCTCCGTCAAACTTAACCGCCAGGATGGACCGTGCCCGAGCAAAGGAGCCTTATCGTCAGGCACATGTCGCCACCCCGCACCGCGCAGGGGGTCCTCGACCGGTTGCGGCTGACGAGACGCGCGAGCCTCTTGCAACAACATCGGCTGTGCCTCGTTCATGCGCCGGCAGGTTCCGGCAAGACCACCCTCCTGGCCCAATGGCACGCGGCGCTCGATGCGGCCGGCGTCAACACGGTGTGGTATTCCAGCAGCGAGACGGATCGCGATCCCCTGGGCTTTGCCGATGGGCTGCTGCAGGCCGTGGCCGCGAGCGCGCGCCGGAGCGGCGCCTCGATCGCGCCGCAGGAGCAGACAGACGCGCTGACCCGGCTGGTCACGCTGATGGCGCGGTGTGCGGCGCTCAGCCCTCTTGCCCTCTTCGTTGATGACTATCACCTGGCAGAGGCCGGGGATGGCGGCGAGACGATCCACAGCATCCTGGCCGCCCGCATTCCGCAGCTGACCATCATCCTCGCCAGCCGAAACCGCCCGTCCATCCCGATCGGCCGCCTGCGCGTCAGCGGCGAGATCCTGGAGGTGCCGGTCGACGACCTGTTTTTCGACGAGGTGGAAACGCAGGCCTTCTTCGAGGCATCCTCGGGCCTGTCGCTGACGGCGGAACAGAGCCGTCAGATGCACAGCTACACCGAGGGATGGCCGGCGGGCGTGCGGCTGGCCTCGCTGGTGCTCGGCCGGCTTCCGGGCGCCTTCTCGGTCACCCCGCCCACGGGTAGCCATCGGGCCTTCGCGGAATATTTCCTGGAGGAGGTGATCCTCGGGCTGCCCGAAAGGGTCTATCGTTTCCTGACCCGCACCTCCATCCTCGACGCGCTCAATGCCAGTCTCTGCGATGCCGTGACCGGAGACACAGATGGAACCGAGATTCTGAGCTTCCTGGAAGAGGCTCAGCTTTTCGTCGTTGCCTTGCCGGGCTCGCAGCGCTGGCACAAGTACCATCATCTCTTCCAGGAATTTCTTCAGGCCCGGCTTTACGCGGAAAGCGGCAACGATCTCGCCGAATTGCATTCGCGCGCCGCCCGCTGGTTCATCGATAACGGCTCGCCGATGGATGCCGTTCGGCATGCCTTCCTGGCGCGCCGGCCGGACTGGGCGGCGGAGATGATCGAAAGCTATTGCCTCTTCGACTATCTGAGTCATGGCCGGTTCGAGGTGTTTTCACGCTGGATGCAGCAGCTGCCGCGCGATGCGCAGGAGGAGCGGCCGCTTCTGCTGTTCCTTCAGGTCTGGCGCTCCATCAACATGCGCCGCTTTCTGCAGGCCGAACAGACATTGCGCACCATCACCACCCTGGCCTCTGATCGCGACAGCGGAATTTCCGTGATTGCGCGCGAAACGGGACTTGATATCGAGGGCCGCCTGCATCTGATGCGCGCCCTGATCGGTGCTTATGGCGGCGATCTGGCGGCAGGCCTCGACCATATCGCCGCGCTCGAAGGCCGCACGCTCGACCGCCTCGCCTTCGGACAGGTGGACCTGGATTCCATTCACAGCTATCTCGCCCTTCAGACCGGATCGCTGGAACTTGCGGAAAAGCTGACCTTTCGCGCCAAGGGCATCTATGACGAGACGGCAGTGCATTGGGGCGGGCTGCATTCCCGCTCGATCGCCGCCATGTGCTATATCGCCCGCGGCCTGATGCGGGATGCAGACATCATCGCGACGGACGCACTCCAGATTGCCCGCAGCCATTTCGGCGAACATTCCTACATGGTCGCCCTGCCATCCGTTCTTCTGGGGCTGGTGGCCTTTGATCGAGGCGACTTCGACAAGGCGGAGGAGCTCTGGCTTCGCGCGATGCCAGCGGAAGCGAACACCGATGTTTCCGGCTTGTGCGAACGCATGCTTGTGGCCACGGTCGGGCTTGCGCGCGTTTACGATGCGACGGGCCGTTGCGACGAGGCGACAAACCTTCTGGTGCGCGCCAGCCGCAGAGCCTATGAGACGGAAGATTTTCGCCTGGAATTCCAGCTGGCGATCGAGCGTGCGGATCGATGCTTCCGGCTCGGCAATCCCGCCGAAGGGCTGAGAGAATGGGAGCGGCTCTCCCTACACCTGCCGGAAGCCCAGCGCCGCTTCCCGCCTTCCATCTGGCAGGTCTGGGAGGCCTATCAGGTCCTGAAATTGCGCGTGCTGATGGAGCGCGGCCAGCAGGAGGTCGCCCTGAAGAGCCTGGTTGACGTGGTGGAACGGGCGCTGCGGGAAGGCCGTCTCCTGAGCGCGGTGCAGGTTCATCGACTGCTTGCGACGGTAAGTGATGTCGATCTCTCCGTTCCGGCTATGCAGCCGCATCCCGAGCTGGGCCGACTCACGGATATCTATCTTGACATCACGCGTATCGTGGACGCCCCGAGCACTGCCAACCGGCGCAGGTCGATCTCGCCCGATGCCTCCGGGTGGGGCCTCACATCGCGTGAGGAGGAAGTGTTGGAACTCATGCGGTGGGGACTGTCCAACAAGGAGATCGGCGTGCGGTTGGCTATCAACCTCAACACGGTCAAGTCTCACACGAGAAGTCTATTTCACAAATTGGGTGTCAAAAGCAGGACGCAGGCTGTGCTGCTGGCGATTGAGAATTAGCTGTTTTGGCAGCTTGATGGGTCACGTGCGAGCCTCTGGCATCCCTGCACGACGCCACGCCCGAACAGCAGATCCTATCCTGTCGCTGCTCGGCGTGCTGGCGGATCTCGCGCGCTCCTCCGCCCGCAGATCGCTGTCGAGCAGCAAAGTCACGGTCAGCAGAGTGTCGCGTGAGCGGGACCTCATGGAGCGGATCCTGAACTACATGCACGCCCACGAGACTGGCGCCATCAGCCAGTATGTCGGCCAGCTGCGCATCGGCAGCGCTTGCTGCCCGCTCGCACAGACGGACCAGCCCCTTGCCCTGACCGCCGATAACACCGGTTTTTCCGATGTCGCCCATTCTTCGCGCCAGTTCCACGCAGCAAGAGGCTTGGCGCCCGGCCATTACAGGCGGCAGTTTCGCGAAAGACATGACTCGCTGAACTCGGCGAAAGCGCGGCATGGCAACGGTCGTGAAGATCCAGGTTCTGTGACCGTATGATGTTCTTTCTGCGATTCACCGGCTTTTCATGCCCGCTTCTTCCCTGCCTCCTAACATAAGGCGGCCTGCGGGATATGCCGCCGGGCCAGCTTGCGCCCTGCTCTCAGGCGATAGGCCTTGGCGAAGCGCCGCTCCGGCAACCTGCCTGCCGTCTTATACCAAGTGTCGATGATAGGAACCTATAGGACAGGCTTTCCGGGCTTTCTGGCTAGGAGAGGTTCGCAGATCGATGCCACTGCATCGGTCAAGAGCCTCGACAACGCCAGAAGGCCTGGAAAGCCTGCCGAAGGTGGCTTAGGTCTGGTCTCTGGCGTCGTTGCGATGCTTGCCCGATGCGACAGCATCGCGCTGNCTCGACAACGCCAGAAGGCCTGGAAAGCCTGCCGAAGGTGGCTTAGGTCTGGTCTCTGGCGTCGTTGCGATGCTTGCCCGATGCGACAGCATCGCGCTGCCCATCGCGCCTAGCCAGAAACCAGACCTGAGCCATCCTATAGGTCCCTATCATCGACACTTGGTATTACGGCCCGGCGGGGGTCATGCCGGTTTCAAGACGCGCAAAGCCAGCCTCCAGGGTCTTGCGCGCGAGGATAGAGGTCATCGACGGGCTGCGGTGCGGGTCGACGATCAGAGAGAGTGTCAGCGGCGGCAGGCCGCGGTCGGCGAAGGGCAGTTGCCACAGCCCGTCGGCGCCGACAACGGGCGCGGCAGGCGGAAGGACCGCCAGGCCATAGCCGCATCCCTCGCGGACAAGTGCGCGCATGAGGTCGAGACTGTTGGTGCTGGCCACGGGTTGCGGCCTTCGCCCGATCCGCGCGGCGGCGATGTCGACGGCGTCGCGCACATGCGTGGACGCATCCGGAATCAGCGTCGGGCAGGCAAAGAACGACTCCAGCGCGATACCGTCAGGCGGCGCGGTCCCGGGCAATGCGGGAAGAAGCGCGCGCAGGCAAAAGGCCGTCGAGCAGGTCACGGCCACGCCCGGCATCGGCTGCGGACTGAAGGTCAGCCCGAAATCGGCGGTGCCGTCGATCACCTGCTGGCGCACCCGGTCGGGATCGACGACCGTGACTTGATGGCGAATGCGCGGATGTTCCCTCAGGAAGGGCGCAAGGGCCGCGGGCAGAAAGCCGACCGCTGCTTCCTGCGAGAGGACGATCTTCACCTCGCCGCGCCGCAGCCCCTTCAACTCTTCGATCTCGAAGCGGATGCGGCCGAAATCCTTCTGCCATCCCCGCACGCCATGGATCAGCATCTCGCCGGCCGAGGTGAGGCGCATGCCGCGCGGCAGCCGTTCGAACAGCGCCACGCCCAGTTCCTCTTCCGCCCGGATCAGTTGCTTGTCGATCGCCGAGGCCGAGATATTGAGCTCTTCGGCAGCCTTGCGGATCGAGCCGAGACGGGCGACCGAATCGAGATAATGGGCAAAGCGGGAGAAGAGCAGCCGGCTCATGCGTGCACGGTCTCGCGTTGAATAAAAGGAAACGCACAGGGCGATTTTTGATGTTTGTAAAAGCGCGGGCCGTCGATGTCTATAGAGGCACAAGCCGCCCTTCCCCTCTCAAGCGGCCCGTTTGACACCGCGAGCCCGCATGCGTCTGGAAACAGTAAGAACCCATGAAGCAAAGATCGCCGGCGCATCGGTTGCACTGCCGATCGTCCAGCTCGACGCCCGCAAGGCGATCGCGCTCCTGATGGTGATCGACATGGGCATTCGCTTCGGCGATCGCGTCGGCGAGGCCCTGGCGGCGCATTTCGCCGCGCTCCGCCCGGAGATCGTCGTCGGTAGCGCAACGCTCGGCATTCCCGTAGCCATCGAAGTGTCGCGGCGACTGGGGATCGACCACTACGTCATCCTGCAGAAATCGCCGAAATTTCACCTCGCCGACGCGCTGGTGGAAGAGGTGCGTTCCGTTACCAGCACAGCGCCGCAGCGTCTCCTGCTCGACCGGCGGTCGGTCCCGCTCCTGCAAGGCCGGCGGGTGCTGGTTGTGGACGATGTCGTCGCCACCGGCTCCAGCATGGCGGCGGCGCTGCGCCTGGTCCGGCGTGCCGGTGGATGCGTCATCGGTGCCGGCACCATTCTGACGGAAGGCCATGCCTGGCGCTCGGCGCTCGGCGACGATGCGGCTCTGCTCCACGGCCTAGGGCATATTCCCCAGTTCGACATGATCGAGGGCGAGCCGGTAGCCGATCCCGCCACCGTGGCAGACGCTTTTGTCGAGCGGCGAATTTTTCTCAAGGCACAGACCACACAGACGCGCAAGCCATCGGCGGCCTGAGACAGCACAGACAAGAGGGCAGCCACGCCGGAAAGGCCGGAGCTGCCCCGTCAGGGACGGAAACAGCCGGGAACCTTTCGTATCGGACATGCCGGCGTCGCCATGAAGGCGTCCGCCGAAAGCGATCAAAAACAAGGGGAACCGAACCATGCAATCCTCCAGCCTGTCCCAGGGCGAGGGCAACACGCTCTTTCCCATCGTTCTCTCCGTTGTGGCTGCAGCGGCCACGGGCGTGCTCTGGGCCTATGCCAACCCGATCCAGCTCGTGCCCGGCGTCATCCAGTGGCGCATCTTTGCCTTTCTGCCCCCTGTCGTCGGAATTCTCATCGGCTGGCGCAGCGGCTTCATCTGCGGCTATCTCGGCACGATCATCTGGTCGCTCCTGGCCGGCACCTTCATTCCCGCGCACTCGCTGATCGTTGACGGCATCATGGTCGGACTGACCGGTCTCGTTCCCGGCCTTTTGTTCGATCCAGCCAAGACCAGCTTCGATCGGGCGACGCTGCTGCGTATCGCGCTCACCTGCCTGGTGGTCGGGGTGGTCATGGTCGCGGCCGTTTCGGCAAGCCTGGCCTATCTCGGCATTTTCCCGTTCTGGTGGGCCTTCGGCTATATCGGCCTGTCGGACATCGTCCCGATGGTCATCGGCACGCCGCTCCTGATCCTGCCCGCGCTGAAGATCCTGAAAAGCGCGCATCCCGCCGGCTTCAAGCGCTTCTGACAGACCTGGAACGACCTGTGCTCGATATCGACAAACTCACGCTCGGCTTCGGCGGCACACCTGTGCTGTCCGAAGCCCGGCTGACCCTCTCGCGCGGGCAGAAGCTGCTCGTCTGCGGTGCCGCCGGCAGTGGCAAGACCTCGCTTCTCTCCGTTGCCGCCGGGCTCATCCCCCGGCTCGTCACGGTGCCGGAGCTTTCCGGCACCGTGACGCTCGACGGCCAGCCGCTCGGCAGCATCGATCGGCAGGCGCTGTTTCGCCGGATCGGCTTCATCGGCCAGAATCTCGAGGATCAGCTCTGGGATCTCTCGGTCGAGGACATTATCGCCTTTCCGCTGGAAAACCGGGGCATGGCCAAGGCCGAAATCCGCGCGCGGCTCAAGATGCTGATCGATGGCTTCGGCCTTTCGGCGCTGAGCGGCCGGCGCGTGCTGACCCTCTCGGGCGGAGAGCGGCGCTTGGTCGCAGTGGCCGCAGCGCTTGCCTCAGGGCCAGATCTCCTTGTGATGGACGAACCCACCACCGGCCTCGATCCGGCGGCGCGCCGGCGGCTCTGCAGCATTCTCGATCAGGCAGCGCAGGACGTGCCAAGCCTGCTGATCGCAGATCAGGATGCCGTCTCGTTGCTGCCTGTCGTCGATCGCCTGGCGCTGCTGCACGACGGACAGCTTTGCGCGCCGCAGCCGCCGGCGAGGTGTCTCGAAAATCATGCGGCATGGGAGGAAGCCGGCCTGCTGTCGCCGATGCGTCGCCGCAGGCTGGCCCCTGCCGGCGCCATCGGCCGGCCTCTGCTGGCAGTTTCGGCTCTGATCACCCAGCTCACCCGTTCTGTCGGCGATCCGGTTCTGAACGCAGTGACGTTCGAGATCCGCACCGGCGAGGTCGTGGCGCTGATCGGGCGCAACGGTGCCGGCAAGACGACATTGTTCAAGGCGATGCTGGGCCTGACGAAAGCCGCCCGCGGAACAATCACGCTGGACGGCGCGGCGGCAGACCGCTGGACCGTGGCCGCGCGTGCGCGCAAGCTCGCCTATGTCCCGCAGAACATGCGCCACATCCTCTTCAACATGAGCGCTATCGGCGAGGTGATCTTCGCCATCACCGCTGCGACGGCGCACTCGAACGATCCCGAGGTCGTCGCCAAAGCCCGCGCCGCCCTTGCACGCTACGATCTCGGCCATCTGGAAGAGGCCAACCCCTTTTCGCTCTCCGTGCGCCAGCAGGCACTGTTGGGCCTTGCCTGCGCCGATGCGGCCGGAGCGCTGGTCGCCATCATCGACGAGCCGCTTCTGGCGCGCGATCTGCGAGGACGGCAGTTGTTGGAGCGCTTTATCGCAGCCATGCGCGAGACTGGACGGGCGGTGATGCTGATCTCGCACGATCTCGAACTGGTCGACGATCTCGCCTCGCGCCTGATGCTGCTCGATGAAGGGCGCATTGCCTATGACGGCCCGACGGACGAGGGCTGGCGCAGCCAGGCTTTTGCCAAGCTTGGTTGGTCAGCACCCTACGCCTCTGTGCCGGAGGAAACCGCATGATCTGGCTGCACGATCTCAACTTCTTCGTCAAACTCGCCCTCGCCTTCGCGGTGATGGTGACGGCATGGCTCGCGCCGGGCTGGCAGGCCGGCATTGCCTTCGCGCTCCTCTGCGTGCTTCTGCTCTGGCTGCTGCGCGTGCCGGGCGTCGCCGGCTACAGCAAGGGCGCTGCCTTGCTCACGGCCATGGTGATGGCGAGCTGGCTGCTCAATCTCACGCTTCAGGGCATACCGCTTGCCGCGGCACTGCCTGTGGCCGCCGCCATGGCCGCCCGGCTCGTGGCCACCACGGCGGCCTTTTTTTTCGTGATGGAGACCTCCACCCCCGGTGCCATCCTGGCGGCTTCGAGCGCGGCGCGACTGCCGCCGCTCGTCACCCTGGTCCTGTCGCTGACCTTCGGCGTCATCCCGATGCTGCGCGCCGATTTCGAGCGCATCGCCGATGCCCAACGCGCCCGGGGCATGGAGATCGACGATGTCGGCCTGCCCAGCCGCCTGCGCTTCGCCCTGGCGCGGGGTGTGCCGCTTCTCGTGCAGGCGATCCGCATGGCCCATGCGATCTCCTTCTCGCTCAGCCTCTACGGCTATGATCTCACGCGGAAACGCACAACCTGGCGGCAGGTCGGCCTGATGGTCGAGCCCCGCCTCATGATGAGGAATAAAGCCGATGCCAAGTGACGCCGCCGATCCCCGGACAGGACAGAGCTGGACCGTCGATGTCGCCGGGCAGGCGATCGATCTGCCGATCGTGGCGATCAAGCCGGATTTTGCCATCTCGCTGATGATGGTGATCGATCTCGGCGTCCGCTTCGGTGCCCATGTCGGGCAGGCGCTGGCCGAGAGGCTGGCGCCAACCAAGCCCGAAATCGTCATCGGCGCCGCCACGCTGGGTATTCCCGTGGCGATCGAGGTCACCCGCGCGCTCGGCCTGGACGACTATGTCATCCTGCAGAAATCGCCGAAGCTGCACCTGGCCAATGCGCTGGAGCAGCGCATCTCCTCCATTACCTCGAAGGGAGAGCAGCGCCTGCTGCTCGACCGCGCCGCCCTCCCGCTTCTGGCCGGCAAACGTGTTGCCGTGGTCGACGATGTCGTCGCATCCGGTTCCAGCCTGCGCGGCTCGCTGGAACTCGTCCGCAGGGCAGGCGCGGAGGTCGTCGGTATCGGCGTGATCCTCACCGAGGCCAAGGACTGGCAGGAGACGCTTGGGCCGGACCGCGATCTGGTTCATGGACTTGCCCATATTCCGCAGTTCACCAAAGCCGCCGATGGCCGCTGGAAACCGATTCCGGGAACCTGACATGCTGTCCCGGAATTGCCATTTGCAGGCCGCCCAGACGAACGGCCCAGTCGGCCAGGCGCGATTGTTGGACAGACTGTCAGAGCTTATGGTTGAATCCAGGGATGAGCCGGCACGCCGGTTCGAGGTGTTGACTGGCAATGGCCGCCGCCGCGAATAGAGCGGCGATCAGAAGGCGCAGATCTTTGCGTAGAGTTGCGAACCTGGCGTAGCGGTGTGCTCTGTGGCGCGGCGGCGTGGGTTAGGGTTGATCGCAAGTTTCCCTTCCCCAGGGATAACCACCCTTTAGATCTGTTATCCTACGGCAGCGCCGTCGCTTGGAGCGTCAAATTTCCGTCTCGCTCCAGAACGCTTCCCTCAACTTTCTTGAGAGCTATTCGCGACACGATCAGATCCCTTAGCTGGCCGCCTGTCGATCGGAAACCCGGTCCGCGTGCGATCACGTTGATGGTCTCATCCTGAGTTGCCCCAAAACTGGTCTCAAGGACTTCGACGGCTCTCTCGTCTATTTCCATCGGCGGGATCATCTCAAGGCGCCTCACCCCGGGGACGTTACCACGCTCCTGTCTCGCGCAGGCGCATCGTGGCGCTTGGCCAGTGCAAGAATTCTCCGGAGCGGTAGATCTGGCCGCCATTGAAGGGAATATCGACCGCATTTCCGACGTGCACCCTGATCGTGCTGCCCGATTGCTGAAGGCCCCATGCCGAACGGATGGAAGCGGGATATTTCTCGCGGACACGTGGACCCATCATATCCAATTCCAGCCTCAAAGGTCACACACCCGTTTCAGCGTCTATCACCTGCCAGGGTCACGACCCATTAAATTCATGCCATCTGTTCGCGCGCATGGGATTCGATGGAAGCAAACAAGCGCAAGACAAGGCTTTCAGCCTTGTCGAGCATTGTTTGCGATCAGCCGGCCCATGCGTGCGAACCCTGCGGGCGGGACGGATTTTGCGCCTGGACTGCGTCGGAAAGCCTTGAAAATGCTCCACATTTCCTGCGGCTTCCCTCCTTGCCAGACACAAAATCCGTCCCGCAGATGACATGAATTTAATGGGTCCTGACCCTAGAGCATCGGTCCGAAAAGTGGGAACCGGTTTTCGGATAAGTCCGATGCAGAAACAAAAGCCTAGAGCAGCGAACTGCATACGATTTTCAGTCCGATGCTCTAAGCCGTCAAAGTGGTCGCTTGTTTGAGGGTGTGTGGAGGTTTGATGGAAGCGGTGATCTGACCACACCACCCAGATCAGAGCGAACCGCCGATGCCGATGCAGCGATCATTGCCGCGGTGAAAATCGCCGAGATCGCCCTTGGAGAAGCCCCCTGCACTCCAGCAGGCTATGCTGGTGGAGGCTCCGGCCGGACCGGCTGATGAAAGAAATGCGGCTCGCAGAAAGATGTGCTCGCGACGGGATTAAATCGTCTGCGCCGGTGTTGACTCCATGACCGAACAGATCAAGCCGTTCCCTTTGATGGATGACGCCATGATAAACAGCCTCTCCCGCCTCACAGCCACGCTCGTTCTTGCTGCGGCACCAGCCGTTTTGGCTCTCCAGCCGTCATACGCGGCGAACCACTACCGGATCGATCCTGCCTCGCACATCGGTTTCCACGTCGGACAGGCCGGCGACGGCGCCGGCATTTCGGGCACCTTTCCGGAAGTGTCCGGCAGCTTCGACATCGATCGTAACGACCTCGCCCACTCCTCCGTCGCGGTGACCCTGCGCGCGGGAAGCATCACGACTGGCCAGGGCCGCATCGACACGTTCCTGCGCTCCAATGCCGTGTTCGACGCCACAAATCATCCCGAGATCACCTTCCGCTCCACGCGCGTCGTGCCGACGGGACCGAAGAGCGCGACCATCGAGGGTATCCTGACCGCGCGGGGCCAGTCGCGCAAAGAGGCGTTTCAGGCCACGCTGGTCGATGAAGGCGGCGCACGAATGGCCTTCCACGTAACCGGCGACATCTTCCGCATGCCTTACGGGATGGGGATTGGCGTGCCGATCTATTCGAATGTCGTCACCTTCGACATGCAACTGCAGGGTCGGCGCTGAACGCTCTCGGCTGCAACAAAAGAGCTTACCCGCCGGGATTAAATATCGGTTCGCGGTGTTCTTCTTCATATGGGCGCCATGCCCGACCCAAGGTTCTCAAGGACACATTCGATGATCAAGACATTCCTTCTCGCCAACCTGCTTCTCATATCCGCTGCACCCTTGGCGAACGCCGCGGAAGACGCCGGCGGCGCCATCAAGGAGGTGGAGACGGCCAAGGGCGATGTCCTTGCCGATGCCAAGGGCATGACGCTCTATACGTTCGACAAGGATAAGAACGGCGAACCGGCCTGCTACGACGCTTGCGCCCGGAAATGGCCGCCGCTGCTGGCCGCCAAGGGTGCAGAGGCTTCCGGCGAGTTCACGCTCGTCAAGCGCCACGATGGCACGCTGCAATGGGCGCACGAAGGCATGCCGCTTTACCTCTTCCAGAACGACGCGAAGCCCGGCGACATCACCGGCGACGGTTTCGGCGGCGTCTGGCACGTGGCCAAGGACTGATCGACATGGGCGAGATCCTGGACGAGATCGCGGATTGCGTACCGGCATTGCGCCGCTATGCCCGCGCATTGACGCATAACCGAGACGGTGCCGACGATCTCGTTCAGGACTGCCTGGAACGTGCGATCCGCAAACGCTCCTTGTGGCGGCCGATCGGTCCGATCCGGCCCTGGTTGTTCCGGATCCTCCTCAACCTGCATCGCAACGAGCTCAGGCACCTGCGACGCAACCCCACCGCCGCGCCGCTGGACGAATTTACTGAAAGGCTCGCCACGCCCGGCTCACAGTTCGAACACGCCGCACTGGCCGAAACGGCCCGTGCCATGGAGCGCCTGCCGGACGAGCAGCGCGAAGCGTTGCTGCTCGTCGCCGTCGAGGGACTTGACTATCGGCAAGCGGCGGAGGTTCTCGAAATCCCCGTTGGAACCTTGATGTCGCGGCTCGGACGGGCGCGGACCGCCCTTCGGCAGATGACGAGCGAGAACGGCAGACCAGTATTGAAAGCGATCAAATGAGCGGCCAGGAGCAGGACATCACTGACAACGACGTTCTCGCCTATGCGGACGGACAATTGGACGGGGACGCGCGCGATCGCGTCGAGCGCCATCTGACCGCCGATCCGGCGGCGACGGCCCTCGTCCGGGAATGGCAACGGCAGAATGGCCTTCTGGAAGCCCTCTACGGGCCTGTCGCGCGCGAGTCTGTACCGGAGCGGCTGCAGCCCCAGCGCCTGGCGCGGTTGCGAAAAGCATCAGACGCGAGCTCGTGGCGGCAGCTCGCTGCCGCCCTGGCGCTTCTAGCGCTTGGAACCGGAAGCGGCTGGTTGGCGCACGGTTTCCTGGCTGGGGACCGTGGCATGGCCGAACCTCTGGTCGCGCAGGCGGTCGAGGCCCATGACCTTTATTCGGGCGATGTCCTTCATCCGGTGGAAGTGAAAGCAGAAGACAGCGCACATCTCCAGACCTGGCTGTCGAAGCGGCTCGACCGGAAACTCTCCATCCCGGACCTGCGCTCGGATGGACTGAACCTGGTTGGTGGCCGGTTGCTGCCGGCCGCAGGCGGCGAGCCAGCGGCGCTGATCATGTACGAGGATGACAGCGGCCAGCACGTGTCGCTCTATGTCGTCCCGACGGATGATGGAGGGGAAACCGCCCTGCGCTACAACAACGTCGACGGACTCGAAGCGATTTCCTGGACGGACGAGGACGTGCACTGCGCCCTGATCGGTGGACTGCCGCGTGCGCGTCTGGAGGCCATCGCGAAAGCCGCCTACGCGCAGTTGATCTGAGGGCACGCTTCATGATGTGGCGCAACACTCGCACTGCCTATGGTCTCGTCAGCCGGCTCCTTCATTGGACTGTTGCACTGTTGTTCATCGCGCAGATCCCGCTTGGCTTCCTGACGCAGGCGACAGCCCAGAACCCGGCCCTGCAATTCGATCTCTATCAATGGCACAAGTCCACTGGCTTCCTCATTCTGGCGCTCGCAATCCTACGCATTCTATGGTCGCTGACCAGCCGCAAGCCGAAGGAACCGTCAGGCACGAAGCCGACGATGCAATGTGCCGCCCACATGGCCCATGCCGCTCTGCTGACAATGACGCTGGCGATCCCGCTGACCGGTTGGGCCATCGCTTCAACCTCGCCGCTCCAGATCCCAAGTTTTTTCTTCGACCTGGTGGTGATACCAAATCTTCCGATGGCCGTGTCGGACAGCGCGGAGGCGATCTGGTCGCAACTCCATGCGTGGCTCGCCTACGGAGCCGCGGCCCTGATCGTGATGCATGCCGGCGCAGCCGTCTTCCACGCGATACGACCAGAGGCCGGCTCGCTCCATGGAATGCTGCCACAGCGCAGTCGACGATAAGCTGACGAGACGTCTTGCCGAACCGACTGATCGGTCAGCGGTGTCGTAAGGGCATAGGCCCGGGTTCCGGCTTTCGGACCCGACAAATCTTAACGTGCACGCCTCTCGATAGCCCGAGGTTTACCGGAAATCGACTGGCTTCAGTGACAATGACATATCACTGCGGATCTCCTCCAACATTGATTAGGTGTTTAGTCCCGGCATTTCATGGTGCATTATTCAACCAAGAGTGGAGGGACGCGCTATGTGACAAATTCTACACGGGAGCGCCCGGACCACAGAGGCAGTCCGTCGAGTAATACAAAATAGTCAAGAGAGCCTGAGAGCACTTTCCGCGCGCTACGGTATCAATCATAAGGCTGTCGCGAAGTGGAAGCGGCGCACGGCGGTGAAGGACCTTCAGGCTGGTCCGAAAGACGCCCGCTCGACGACACTTTCGATCGTAGAGGAGGCGATCATCGTTGCCTTCCGCCGACACACACTGTTGCCGCTGGATGACTGCCTCTATGCCCTCCAGGCCACGATCCCGCATTTGACCCATTCGTCGCTGCATCGCTGCTTACAACGGCATGAGATCAGCCGAGTCGCGAGAACGCGATCGAACACAGGCTCACCAAAAATCAAGCATCCCTGGACCAACGGCCAAGTCGAGCGGATGAACCGGACGATCAAGGAAGCGACTGTCAAACGTTACCACTATGACAGCCATGCGCAGCTAGAGCATCAGACTGAAAATCATACGCAGTCTGATGATCTAGAGTTTTGTTTTTGCATCGGAATTTTCCGAAAACCGGTTCCCACTTTTCGGTCCGATGCGCTAGTGGGATAGCCCAACTAGCGAGTCGTCGCGTTAAGCAGCTTGCCGAGCTGGATATAGACCTCAACCACTCGAAGTCTGCCTGCGTCGGAGTGCATCGACACTCCTTTGCGCCGCCCCCCCCCCCGTATCAATCATTTGACGACGAACTGCGGCTCCGCCAAGCCTTGGAAGGGAAGTGTCACGGCAAAGATATCGCCACCGATGCAGTCGCGGTTCATCGAGGTGATTAGGGCGGTCTTCAGATCCGGGCCGCCGAAGCAGAGATTGGTGCCGTTGGGCACCGGCACCTTGATTTCCGCGTCGATCCGCCCTTCGGGCGTCATGCGCAGGATGCGGCCGGAATCGCTTGCGGCAATCCAGTAGCAGCCATCGACATCCATCGCCGCGCCATCGGGACGGCCAAGCAAGGTCGCATGATCGGCAAAGAGGCGACCTCCGTATCGCTCCCCGCTTTCCGGGTCGAAATCGTAACAGAGCACATGCGGATGGGCGGGATAGGAATCGGAGACGTACATGCGCCGGCCGTCCGGGCTCCAGGCCAAACCGTTCTGCACCTGAAAGCGGCCGCCGCGCGCTTCGAGGACGCCGTGGCGGGCGATGCTGAACAGCGCGCCGGCCTCGCCCTCCACCCCCGGCTTGCCGGCAATCGAGCCGGCCCAGAAGCGGCCCTGACGGTCGCAGGCGCCGTCATTCATTCGCCAGCCTTCGGGTAAGTCGGGGCCGCCGGCAAAGTCGAACGCCACCTTATCGTCGACGATCGTCATCCGGGCGAAGCCGCGATCCGTGGCGGCGATGAAGCCGCCGCCCTCGGAAAGGGCAAAGGCGCTGAGCTGCACCGGCAAGGCCCAATGCGTCAGGCCCTGGCCGGCGGCATCGATGCGCCAGAGCGTGCGGGCGGGAATATCGGTCCAGTAAAAGCAACCTTCGCCCGCATGCCAGACCGGGCATTCGCCCAGCCGGCAGCCGGGGCTGGCGAGAGCTTCGGCCTGAAAGACCGCATGGGAAGCGGGGCCGGACGACATGAGAATCACGCCCTGACGATGCGGGCTTGGCTCGCCTTGTCGAAGATCAGCAGCTTTTCGCCATCCGGGCGAAGCGCGAAGAGGTCGCCGGTGCGCGCCTGGCTGCGCTGCTTGGAAGAGACCAGCATCTTGCCGGCCGGGCTGTCGCAGATCACCGTCGTGTCCGAACCCGTGCTTTCCACCGCATCGACGGCGCAGACAATGCTGCCGGCTGCACCGGCCGCCACCGTCTCCAGATGCTCCGGCCGGATACCGATCAGCACTTCACGCCCGCTCTCCAGCCTGTAGCCATCCGGCATCGGCAGCACGATCTCGCTGCGGGCCGCATGCAAGGTCTTCGCCTCCGGCCCGACCATGGCGGGTAACATATTGATAGCAGGCGAGCCGATGAAGCCGGCCACGAAGACGCTGTCGGGCCGGTCGTAAAGCTCCAGCGGCGTGCCCACCTGCTCCACGCGGCCATCGCGCAGCACCACGATCTTCTGGCCCATGGTCATGGCTTCCACCTGGTCATGGGTGACATAGACCGAGGTGGTGCCGATGCGGCGATGCAGGTCGCGGATCTCCCCGCGCACCTGAGTGCGCAGTTTCGCATCGAGATTGGAGAGCGGCTCGTCGAAGAGGAAGACAGACGGGTCGCGCACGATCGCCCGGCCCATGGCCACGCGCTGGCGCTGGCCGCCGGAAAGCTCCTTGGGCAGGCGGTCGAGCAGAGCCTCGAGGCCGAGCATCTGCGCCACCTCGTCGGTCTTGCGGCGGATCTCGTCCTTCGGCCGATGCTTCAGGCGCAGGGCGAAGCTCATATTCTCGCGCACGGTCATCTGCGGATAGAGCGCATAGCTCTGGAAGACCATGGCGATGTCGCGCTCCTTGGCGGCAAGCTCGGTCACGTCGCGCCCGCCGATGCGCACCTCGCCGTCGGTGACATCTTCGAGCCCGGCAATGATGCGCAGCAGCGTCGACTTGCCGGAGCCGCTCGGGCCGATCAGCACGCAGAACTCGCCCTCGGCGATCTCCACCGAGACGTTGCGGATCACTTCGACAGCGCCGAAGGACTTGGATACGCCCTTGAGTGATACGGCTCCCATTTCACGTCTCCCTGGTATTGTTTGAGCGGGCTTAGCCCTTGACGGCGCCGGCCATGATGCCGCGATTGAACTGCTTCTGCAGCAGGAGGTAGCAGATGATCGTCGGCGCCATGGCGAGCAGGGTGGCGGCCACGAAGACATTCGGCGTGATCGTCTCATCCACCCGGAGCATGCCGAGCATGACGGGAATGGTGAAGAGCTGCTTGTCGCTGACGACCACCAGTGGCAGGAGATACTGGTCCCAGATCATGATGAAGCCGAAGATGACGACGGTGCCGAGCGCCGGCCGCACCAAGGGCAGCACGACATTGGCGAAGATCTGCCACTCATTGGCGCCGTCGATGCGGGCGGCTTCCTCCAGCTCCTTCGGCACGGCGCGCATGAATTCGGTCAGCATGAAGATCGAGAAGGCCCAGCCGACCACGGGCAGGATCATCGCCGCATAGGTGTTGTAGATCGAGGCGTCGATGACCGGAAAGCGCGCCTGCACCACGAGATAGAGCGGGATGGAGATCACCTCTTCCGGCAGCATCATGGTCGAGAGCACCAGCAGGCTGACGATCGCCGCACCGCGAAAGCGGCGGCGCGCCAGCGCATAGGCCGCAAGCGCGCTGACGGCGACCTGAAGCGCCGTGCCGAGAATGGCGACGACGAGCGAGTTCAGCAGATAGCGCCAGACCTGCATGTCGATCAGCGCCGTCTTGAAATTGGCCAGCGTCGGCTGCACCGGCAGGAGCAACAGCTGGCCCGGCTTGATGACCAACCCGCTCAAGGCCGTGACGATGATGCCCCAAAACGGGCCGACGAAGATCGCCAGAATGATGAGATAGAGCAGGATGCGCGCGGCGCGGACGGCGAAAGATGGTTGCATCGGCCCCTCCTCAGCGGCTCAGCCGCGCCTTGACCAGCGTCTGGATCAAGGTCAGCACGATGGTCGCTGCGAGCAGCAAGAGCGAGACGGCCGAGGCATAGCCATATTCGAGATTCTGGAAGCCGGCCTTGTAGATATGGGTCATGATCGTTTCGGTCGAGCCGGCGGGACCGCCGCCTGTGGTCGCATAGACCTCGGCGAAAACGCGAAAGCCGCGGATGAAGGACAGCATAATGACCACGGAAATCGAGGGAATGATCCCCGGCAGCGTCACATGCCAGAGCATGCGCAGCCGGCTGGCGCCATCGACATTGGCGGCGTCGTAAAGCTCGCGGTTGATGCCGACGAGGCCGGCGACGAAGATCACCATGTCATAGGGCGTGCTTTTCCAGACCTGCATCAGCACCAGCACCCAGAGCGCCTGGCCGGGATCGGTCAGAAACCCCTGCGGCGCGATGCCGAGCTGATCGAGCACGGAATTGACGACGCCATAGGGCGCGGAATTGAACAGGATGCGCCAGATCTCGGCGATAACAGCCGCGCTGGTGATCGCCGGCAGGAAGATGGCGGTGCGGATGATGCGCAGATGCCGCGCCTGGCCTTCCAGCACCAGCGCCAGGAAGAAGGCGAGCGTGGAGGCGGTCAGCGTGGAGACGATGACATAGGTCAGCGTATGGCCGACGGCGGCGCGCAGGTCCGGATCGCTAAAGGCGCGGGCGAAATTGTCGAGCCCGACCCACTGGCTCTCGCCATAGAACTGCACGTCGTAGAAGGCCATGGTGAGGCCGGAGGCCATCGGATAGAATTTGAACCAGGTGAAGATGACCAGCGCCGGGGCGAGGAACAGCCACGGGATCAGCGCGCCTTTCCAGTCGAGCCGGCGGGCCCTCTTACGCTTGGCCCTGGCTGGCTGTTGCGGCACTTCGTCCCCGAGAGACAGGTCGCGCGTTGCGGACATGGATCATCTCACCTCGTAGGGCGCAGGCCGGACGCTTGGTTTCCGCGATCGACCTCTGCCGGGCGCCCGGTCAGTTGAACACAGCATCGGTGCCGCCGGCTTCACGCCCGAGGGAGACCATGCCTGGAAAAGAGACCGCGCGCATCCAGGGACGCGCGCGCCGAGACTTGGCGGATTACTCGGCCAGCGCCTTCTGCTTGCGCAGTTCCTCCGCCATCTGCTGATCGATGGCTTTCAGTTCCGCCGGAATGTCCGAGCTGCAGCTCGCCAGAATCTTGTTGAAGCCTTCGGCCGTCAGCATGCGGATCGGCGTCCAGTTCGGCACCGGCGGCACGTAATGGCCGCTCTTGTCGAAGACCTCCTTGAAGGTCTCCCAGCGTGCATCCTTGCGCACGGCATTGACGTCCACGGCCTTGTTGGTCGGCAGGCGCACCAGCGGCGTATGGCCCGTGCCCTCACCCATGCCGATTTCCTGGCCCTCGGGCGAAATCAGATAGCCGATGAATTTCTCGGCCGCCGTGCGCGCCTTGGTGCCGGTCATGATATAGGCGCTGGTGCCTTCGGCAAGTGCCGCGACCCCGCCCGGACCTGCCGGCGGCGGCAGAACTTCGATCTTGTCCTTGCCGGGCTGCTCGTCGAGAACGGCGATGTGGTAGGGACCGGAGAGAAAGATGCCGGTCTGGCCCGAGCGGAAGGTCGGCAGCGCGTCGCCCGTCGTCGCGTTGATCGCGCCGGGCTGGACCAGCCCTTCGCAGAAGAGCGAGCGCATGAAGCCGAGCGCAGCGGCCACCGGCTTGCTCTCCAGATCCGGCTTGAAGCCGCCCTTCTCCTGCTTGACGAAATTGCCGCCGGCCGCCCAGATGAAATTGCTCATATACCAGCTGGCATAGCCGCGCACTGTCGAGGCCGGCACGCTCAGGCCGAAGGTGTCGGCCTTGCCATTGCCATCGGGATCGTTCTTGGTGAAGGCTTCGGCCAGCTTGTGCAGGTCGTCCCAGGTCTTGGGCTGCGGCAGGCCGAGCTTTTCGCGCCAGTCCTTGCGCACGAAGAGCGCGAAGGCCTGGGCGGAGATCGGCACGGAATAGATCTTGCCATTGGCAGCCTTGGCGCTGTTCCAGGCGGCCGGCACGATCTGGTCGTTGCCCTCGATCTTGCTCGGATCGACCTCTTCGATAATGCCCATCTTCAGCATCTGGCCAAGGGCGATATCGTCGTTGATCACCACATCAGGCAGGTCGCGCGCCGCTGCGGCGCGGGCGAGCCGCTGCTCGAAATCCGTGCCGGTGTTGTAGCTCTCGACCTTGATGCCGGTCTTGGCGGTGAACGCGTCGGTCAGCGTCTTCAGGATCAGCGCCGACTCGTCGGTCTGGCGCGACCAGACTTTCAGCGTTTCGGCCGAAGCCGCGCCGGTTGCCGCCAGAAGCATGGCGCCGGCCAGAAGATGCGTGGTCATCTTTTTGAGCATGTCGTTCCTCCCAATCATGAGCGCGCGATCCCGGCGGGGCTGACGACGCTCGAATCCTCTTGCCCTGCATTCTGATCCGGCATGCCGCCGGATCGGTTTGGCGGGGCTCCTCGTGCGCCCGCCGTGCTTCCTTAAAGCGTGTCGCGATCTCTCAGATTCGCTCCTGGCGCTTTAAGTGCTTGTTTTGTCGCATGCAATCGCGCAAAACAGCTTCACACTTTTGCGCGACATGCTTAGCCTCAAGCCGCCTTGTCGCGGCGATAGGGCGCAATCAAGGCGTCGAGCATGCGCTCTTCCTCGGCGCTGAGATCGACAAGCGGGCTGCGCACCCGGCCGGCGGCAAAGCCCTGCAGGCGCACGCCGGCCTTGACGGCCGAGACCGCATAGCCCTTGCCACGATTGCGGATGGCCATGAACGGATAGAAGAAGCCGTTAAGCAGCCGCTCGCAGGTGGCGCGGTCGCCGCCACGCAGCGCCCCGTAGAATTCGACGGCCAGAGCGGGGACGAAATTGAACACAGCTGAAGAATAGGTGGTGAAACCCGCCGCCAGATAGGCTTCGGCGAAGAGTTCCGCCGTCGGCATGCCGCCGAGATAGGTGAGACGGTCGCCCATGCGCGCGGTGACCTGACGCACCAGGCCGATATCGCCCGTGCCATCCTTGAAGCCGACGAGATTGGGGCACTCATCACACAAGCGCGCGAGCACATCCGGCAGGATGACGCTGTTGTCGCGATTATAGACCATCACCCCGATATCGATCGACTGGCAGACGCGCTTGACATGGGCATAGAGCCCTTCCTGCGGCGCGTCGATCAGATAGTGCGGCAGCAGAAGAATGCCATCGGCGCCGGCCTTCTGCGCCCCTTGTGCGATTTCGATTGCCGTTTCCGTGCCATAGCCGCAGCCCGACACGATCGCCGTGTTTCCGGCAGCCTCCTTGGCGGCGCGGACGATCTCAGGCACTTCCGAAGGCTTCAGCGAGAAGAATTCGCCCGTGCCGCCGGCTGCAAACAGCACCGGCGCATCGAAGCCCGAAAGCCATTCGACATGGGCCTGATAGCTGTCACGCTGAAAGGCGCCCGCGCTGTCGAAATGCGTTACCGGAAAGGACAGCAAGCCCGAACCCAAAGCTTGCTTGATCTCCTGCGGATTCATGCCACCCGTCCTCCGTCTCGTCGTGCAGTGACAGAAGACCTAGCACCGGTCTCGGCAGACTGTCAAGAATTCGTATTATATCCTAGACAAACTTCTCTGATGAGCTTGCCGATAGCGCGAAAGGCTGCCGCGCAGATGCAGCTTCATCGCCGCCCGCGCCGCCGCCTCCTCGCCATTGGAAATCGCCTCGACAATGGCGGCATGCTCGCCATGGATCTGCATCAGGTAGCTCTGCTGCGAGGCCGGATCCTCGCTTTGGTTCAAGGCGGCACGCGGAATCACGCTGCGGCCGACCATTGCAAGAAACTCGGGAAAGCGTGGATTGTTGGTGGCCTCGGCAATGGCGAGATGCAGGGCGAAATCGGCCTCGGCGGTTGGCTCGCCCGCCTCGATCAGCATGAAAAGAGCGCGATGGCGCGCAAGGATCGCCTCCTCCTGCTGCGGCGAGCGACGCTGGGCGGCCAGGGCCGCGGCCTCGATCTCGACCGCTGTGCGCAGCTCCAGAAGCTCTATGACGGAGGAGACACGCTCCCGGTCAACGTTTTGAAACGGCAGGGAAACCGGGGCCGGGGCATCGAGCACGAAGACGCCCGACCCCTGGCGCGGCTCGACCAGGCCATCCGATTTCAGGGCGGCGATGGCTTCGCGGATGACGGTACGGCTGACGGCATAGTCCGCCGTCATCTGCGCCTCGCTCGGCAACCGCGCGCCCGGCTCGAAGGCGCCGGAGCGGATGGCCTCGCGCAGCTTCTCCACTAGCTGGGTTACCAGCGTCGCCTTACCCTTCGGGGTTTCGGATGTCCGCCTCCTGCCGCCGTTCACGCTCACGCTCTGCTCCTTGCACGTCATCTTACCGCCTGTTGCCGCCATGGCGCTGCCGGGGGTCATCTTCAACCCGCAGTGGATCATTCACCACCCGGCGGCGCTGCGCAAGATCTCCCTCCGCAAACTTATATGATGGGTTGTCGCCTATTTTGGCTTTCTGTATGCTCTCCTTGCTCATGCCCACGAACGGGGCTTTTGGCTGGAGATTGACGTGCATCGACTTCTCATTACCGGCGCGGCCGGCGGCATCGGCCGGATCATGCGCCAGAAGCTGGCATCGCTGGCGACCATCGTCAGGCTGTCCGACATCAGCGACCTCGGCGAGGCTGCGCCCCACGAGGAAATCATGCCCTGCGACCTTGCCGACAGCCAGGGCATGCGCGATCTGGTGGACGGCTGCGACGGCATCCTGCATCTGGGCGGCATGGCCGGCGAGGCGCCCTCCTCGCAGATCGTCGGGATCAACATCACCGGCTGCCTCAATCTTTACGAAGCCGCGCGCGCCCATGGCATGCCGCGCATCTTGCTGGCCAGCTCCCAGCACGCCATGGGCTTTTACCGGCAGGACGAGCAGCTCGACGCCACCATGCCGATGCGCCCGGACGGGCTTTACGGCCTGTCCAAATGCTTTTCCGAGCTGACGGCGCAGATGTATTTCGACAAGTTCGGTCAGGAGACCGCCATCGTGCGCATCGGCTCCTGCTTCGAGGCGCCGCGCGACCGGCGGATGCTGGCCACCTGGCTCTCCTATGACGACTTCGCCGCGCTGGTCCGCCGGGTGTTCAAGGTGCCAAGGCTCGGCTGCGCGACCGTCTGGGGCGTTTCGAACAACGATGCCCGCTGGTGGGACAACCGCACCGCCAATTTTCTCGGCTGGCAGCCGAAGGACAATGCCGCCGACCATCGCGACCGGATCGAGGCAACCCAGCCCATGCCGGACCGCACCTCGCGCGCCTCGATCTACCAGGGCGGTCCCTTCGTCGAAAAGCCGATCGTTCACGATCTCTAGACGGATCACGACGCGAATAATTTGTTTGCTTGACGCCCCCTCATCTGCCTGCCGGCATCTTCTCCCCGCTGGGGAGAAGATGCCGAGACGAGGGCCTAACGCCTCAATCGAACGCCGAAAAAGGGATATATCCGGTTTTGCGGCATAGGACGGCGCAGCACGTTTCTTCTCCCCAGCGGGGAGAGATGCCGGCAGGCAGATGAGGGGGAAGCCAAGCCATTCAATGTTTAGGGTCTTTGTCCCCTCATCGAGATCGAACGATGCGCTGGCGCCTCACCGCGTCTTTAAAAGTGCGGCGATATAGCCGTAGCAATAGGCAAAGGCGACCTGCTGCTGGTTGTCACCCGAGAGCGTCGGCGCATGGTCGGGCATGACCATATAGGCGTAATCGGTCTCCCGCAGCACATCGATCACCGCCGCCATATCGATGTCGCCGTCATCGGGGAAGCTTTCGCGGAAGGAGTATCGCTTGCCGACGATGTTGCGGAAATGAATGTTCATCAGCTTGCCGCGCGCGCCGAACCAGCGGGTGATCTCCGGCACCTCGGCGACATCCTCGACCATTTCGCCCAGCGTGCCGATGCAGAAATTCAGGCCGTGAACGGGGCTTTCATGCATCTGGACGAAGCGCTTCATCCCCTCGACTGTTCCGAGAACGCGGTTGACGCCCTTATAGCCCGGCGGGGTCGCGGGATCGTGCGGATGGCAGGCCAGCCGCACCTTGGCCACCTCGGCCACCGGCACGACGCGCGCTAGGAAGTAATCGACCCGCTCCCAGATCGTCTCCTCCGACAGCACGCCGGCCGGGCCTGGCTCGTTCTGGTCGACCAGATCCCACCGGAAGGCCTCGGCCTGATAGCCGCCACGCCCCGGCTCCATCGGCGTGCGGGGAATGCCGATATAGTTGAAATTATAGCGCACGGACGGGATGCCGGCGGCCGCGCAATCCTCGATCAGCCGGCAAATGCCATCGAGCTCGGCATCCCTGTTCGGCCCAGCCAGCAGCACATCGGGGCATGGCGCCTTGTCGACCGAGACCGAATACATCGGCAGCTGCAGCATATCGAGGATCAGGCCGAAGCTCTCCACCTTCTCCCGCAGCCGCTCCAGGGCCGGGCGGGTCCATGAGCGCCAGTTGCCATCCGGATTGGCCGAGACGTGATCGACGCCCAGCTGCTTCATCACGAGATAATCGTCGTCATGCCGTGCCGGAAGCTGCGTTCCCAAATACATTGTTGGTCTCCAACCCACACCTATCATATGAGATATGATATAGGTAGTATGAATTTGGTCAAGATAGGCGTTGGTGCACGGATCTCTGAAAAGATGGATTTCCGTCGTTGATGGTTAGCGCTACACGGCAGCCTTGTTGCAACGGACAGACTTCGGACGTGCGCATCCCAACATGCGATTGAGGACGGCGCAGCCGATGGCGACTTCCGTCTTCTGTGCCGCGAATGAGCGTGCCCGCAGCCGCGTCCGATGATCGATTTGTAACGACCGATCGCGGTCTCGGCCAAAGATCGCGTGCCGTAGCCGGTCGCGCTCTGCCATTTCGTTCGACCATCATTGTTGATCGCCGCAATGTGGCGGTCTCGCTGGCTGGAGAGATCGGCGTCCTGCCGTTCCACCGCATTGGCGCGTGGCGGACTGACCACCGCCGGGTCAGGACTGTGATTGATAACGGCGCCATAGGTCGGATCGCCATCATAGGCACGAGAGCATCGGACCGAAAAGTGGGAACCGGTTTTCGGTCCGATGCTCTAGCCTGAAGCGTCGACGAAGACCTGCTTCGTATTCCGTTCAGTTGATAACCTTGAACTTCATCTTGCCGATACGATGGCGACGGCAGGCGTTGTGTTTGAAAGGCATGTTCAGTCAGCTGAGTTGTTTCAACCCAACCCGACCACGTCACCGCTGATGAATGATCCGTGCACCAACGCTCCCGAGACAGGACCCTCGCCGAAACAATGCCTTGATCAGCAAAGGCCGTTAACACACGACGCTGTTGTAGCGCGCGATGTGTTTGATCCCAAATATTATGTCCGCATCGGATTTTTTCGAGAACCGTTCCTGTGTTTCGGCCCGATGTGCCCAGCGCCTCCTTGGCGCACAGAGGCCCGGCGCGCCCCGTTCGATGGCACGGGCGACAGGAGACGCGTCAGCGCGGCCCTTGCAACAAGGCGCGCGCGACCGACTCGTTCGTGACCAGCCGGTTGACATAGCCGGCGCGCAAAATGGCGCGAATGATGGGGATCTTGCTGCGACCGCCAGACACCAGCATGGAAACGGGCTTGAGCTTCAGCTTGTCCGGCGGCAGCGCAATGATCGACTCGTTAAGGAAGTGATCGACCGGGCGGCCCTGGGCATCGAGAAAGCAGCCCAGAAATTCCCCGACGGCGCCCAGTTTCAACACGGCGTCGAGATGATCCTTGACCACGCGAATATGCGTGAGCGACGTCTCTTCCATGATGGGGCCGCAGGACACCATGCCGATATCGGCAATCTCGGTGCGGGCCAGCACGTCAGTCAATTCGTCATTGAGAAGCAGCGCATTGCGGCTCTCGGGATTGGCGCAATAGATCGGAGCGGCCAGATAGTGGCATTCGACGGCCAGCGCGCGCGCAAAGGTCGTTGCAACCTCGAACGTGTTGGTGCCGGAACCGCGGGTAACCCCGCCCATCAGCCCGACAACCCAGCTTTCCGGCTTCGGCCGAGCGCGCAGCGTGCGCACGGCAAAGCTCAACGTGCGGCCAGAGCCGACACCGACGCCCATGTCATGCTCATGAATGAGTCCGCTGGCCATCGTGCCCGCGGCTTCGCCGATGACGCGCTTCTGCTCGACGAAATCCTCGAGATCGGGAACCACCACCGCCTCGATCAACCGGTAACGGGCGGAGACGGCCTCTGCCAGCTCGACGCAATCGCTGAGCGGCAGCGAAACGCTGACTTTGACATTGCCCGACTCCCGCACGGCGCCAATGATCTTGTTGACCTTCAGCCGCGTGATGTTCATTTCCTGCGCGATTTCCTGCTGGGTCCGTCCGCCGATAAAATAGAGCCAAGCGACGCGGGCCTTCTCCAGTTCTTCGTCATACGGTTCCCAAAGCTCGGCCATTGCATGTTTCCTGCGGTCTGTCGCTGACGATGACTGTGGGATAGGACATAACCGAGCTCGATGCCTTCGGCTAGTTGTCAGCGCCCCGCCAGCCGTGCCTTACGAAACAACGCTCGCAGGATGGGCTGGGACTGGATCGTCCGCAAATCTTGTTGCCTGCGGCGGGATCGTCCGGCAGCCGACACGGCCAGCCCTGGGCTTTTCATGCGCACGCGCTGAAGCGCATCTCCGGCTGTTTCAGGGCGGTCGGTCCAGAATGGTGGACGCTTCACGCCGGGTAAAAGGAATACAACCTGTCCGTCCCTGCAATCGCGTGCAACAAAGGCGACCCGAGCTTTCCAGTCCAACGCCGTTGCGCCAAGACCTCGTTCTGTCCATGCTGGCAGATATGAGCGCGACAGCTGCAGCGCCTTTTTCGCTCGGACTGTGCGGCGCCAGGTGTCCTCGCTCATCCCAATCGGTGGGCAATCAGTGCCGCTGGTCTGTCCGTTCTCCGGCAAGCCGGGCTCTCATGCATCCGGTGGAAAGCGCTGGCGATCAATGGGCTTATACCAAGGCTCGCTGATAGGAACCCATAGGACCGTCTTCCCGTCGTTTCCGGCTCGGAGAGGTCCGAAGAGCGATGCCATCGCATCGGTCGAGGGCGTCGACACCGCCGGAAGCGTCGGGAAGACGGCCGGAGGTGGCACAGGCTTGACCGCTGGCGTTGTTGCATCGCTTGGACGATGCGGCAGCATCGCCCTGCGCACCGCGCCGAGCCAGCGATCAAGCCTGTGCCATCCTATGGGTTCCTATCAGCGAGCCTTGGTATTAAGCCGCGGCGCGCGCGAACTTGCCGGGCGGACATCCGAAACGCTTACGAAATGCCGTGCTGAAGGCGCTGGCCGACTCATAACCGATCTCTTCGGCGATCCGGTCGAGCGTCTTGTCGCCACGCATCAGAGCGTCCTTCGCAATCGCCATGCGCCAGCGCGTCAGATATTCGATTGGCGCGCATCCCAGCACGTCCCCGAACCGGGCCGAGAAGGCAGAGCGCGACCGGCTACGGCACGCGATTTTTGGCCGAGACCGCGATCGGTCGTTACAAATCGATCATCGGACGCGGCTGCGGGCACGCTCATTCGCGGCACAGAAGACGGAAGTCGCCATCGGCTGCGCCGTCCTCAATCGCATGTTGGGATGCGCACGTCCGAAGTCCGTCCGTTGCAACAAGGCGACCGTGTAGCGCCAACCATCAAAGACGGAAATCCATTTTTTTTGAGATCCGTGCACCAACGCCCTGAGCCAGGCGTGAACGACCCGTGATTCACGCCTGGCTGAACGCGGCGACCGCCTTCAGCAACCAGCGCGACAGCTCTAGCGATGATAGTCAAACTGTCAGGCTTGTAACGCAGCCCATTTTCGATAGGGCGGCATCCACCCAGGCCCTGTCGTTCTTGCCCGCGCGGATGGCGTCCATCTGCTTCATCTCGGCGTCGTGCTTTGTGGAGGCGGCGGCGAAAATTGTCTCGGCAGCGTCGATCGGGACGCTAAGAAGGCCATCCGGGTCTTCGCAGATCAGGTCGGCGGGATTGATGACCATTCCGCCAATCGCGATAGGAACATTCAATTCACCGGGCCCATCCTTGTACGGACCACGATGCGTTACGCCGGGCGCGAAGACGGGGGAAGGAACGGAAAACGTCTGGTGTTCACTTCCGCCGGTCATCTATCAGCCCTCCTACAGCGCCGGCGTGCGCCCTGGGCGCCCTCTCGCCTTGTCAGCAACAGCAGGGCAACTGGCTCTCACGACAAGCCCGGCTTCCGCATCCATGATGGCGATGGTTGGGCTCCTGTCCCCGGCGGGGTTTACCCTGGGCCATATCATCTTGATCGTTTTGCCCGCTTCGATCGTGGCGATCCTGATCGGCGCATTCACGATGAACCGCATCGGCAAGGAACTGGAGGACGATCCCGAGTTTCGCCGCAGGTGCGCGCAGGGATTGATCCTGCCACCGCCGAATGCGCTCGGGGATCCTGCAGCGGCCGCGACGAAAGAGGGCAAACGCTCGGCGCTCATCTTTGCGTTCGGGATCGCGGACATCATGGCGTCGGGCTTTACCGGTTGGAAGCCTATCGTGGTCGTCGGAGGGGGCGCGATGCAGCCGCTCGATACGACGCTTTTCATTCAGATGGTGATGCTGGCAACCGCAGCTCTGATTGGGGCCGCCTGTGGCGTGCCGGCGTCCGACATACCGAAAAGCCCTTTGTTACGCCTCGGCCTATCGGCCATTGTGATGCTGTTCGGCGTTGCATGGATGGCAAACACGCTTCTGGCCGCTCACGGTGACCTGATTGAGAAAACCTTGACCGAGGGGGTGCATTAGGCACCTCTGATGTCGGGTGCCGGCCTGTTTGGCGTCGCGGCGATCACCACCAGCCAGTCCAGCGCCACCCTCTCGATCATCCCTGTTGGCCTCGCGATCGGGATCCCGCCGGCAGTCCTCGTCGCGCTTTGGCCGGCGGTCATCGGCGTATTTTTTCTGCCCGCCAACGGATCTCAATCTGCCGCAGTTGAGATTGATCAAACCGGCACACCCGCATCGGCGCCTTTATCGTCAATCACTCGTTGATCTTGCCGGTCTTTCTGCTGACGGCTGTCTCGGTGAGCGTGGGGCTGTTCATCGCGGCAATGATTTTCCCGTAACGTGCATTCGGCTCCTGTTCAGCAGCGCTTTTCCAGTGCTGATGCATCGTCGGCTGTGGCGGTATTGGCGTCCAGAGCGCTTCAACAGCGCTCTGGGTTTATCTTCGTGATCGACGCATTGTCTGCATCGTCCTGGCGCTTGGGAGAAGAATTTGGCCCACTGCCTCTCTCAATGCATGTGTGACGTTGGACCATTACGGTCCGAGATCAAGCAACTACCGGACCTGTTCCAAAGCCAACGTCATGGCGCGCAGGACAACGAAGGTGGAGGCAGCGCCAGGGTCGACATGCCCGAGGGAGCGGGCGCCGAGCTTCGCGGATCGCCCACGTCTTGCTTCCATGGTCGCCGTTGCCTTCATGCCGGCTTCGGCGGCATCGCGGGCGGCCTTGAGCGTATCCAGCGTGGACACGCCGCTCTGCGCGGTGGACAGGGCTGCCGCGGCGGCAGGCACCCAGGCGTCCACCATGGTCTTGTCGCCCGGCTCTGCCCTGCCCCGGTCGCGAATGCCCTGGCAGGCGGCTGCGATCCAGGCTGCCATGGCGCCGGCATCGAGGTTCAGCCGGTTGGCAACGGCGCTGCCGGCGCGCAAGAAGGCTGTCGCATAGAGCGGACCGGATGAAGCGCCCACGGCATCGAGAAAGGCCTTGGCCATGCGCTTGCAGGTGCCGTCGATCGTCTCTTCGGCCGGCGCGTCTTCCATGGCGCTTTGCACCGCTTTCCAGCCGATTTCCATGGTCACGCCGTGATCGCCATCGCCGATGACGCCATCGAGATCGGACAGCCAGTCCTTTTCCGCAATGATCTCCTCACCGACCTTCTTCATCATGGCCCTGAAGATATCCGGCGTCACATCACCTTCCGCCACCAGATCGGCCGTGCTCTCCGCCACGCGCGCGGTATCCGCGGCTTTTTCAGACTTGCGGCTGCGGATCTCGGCGGCTGCACCGTCATGAACGGTCCCGACAGTCAGCGCGAGCGTGCGGCAGGGGTGATCCAGGAGCGCTTGCAGCGTTTGATCGAGTCTCATCAGGGTAATCGAAGCGCCAGCCATTTCCAGCGATGTCGCATACTCGCCCACCCAGGAGGCATGGATGGAAACGCCGAGCGCATCCAGCCTTTGCTTGACCCGGCGGAAAATGAGGTACAGCTCGATCTGCGTGGTGGAGCCCAGACCGTTGACCAGCACGGCGACCCGGCCGCCGCCGGAAAGCGCCAGCTCGTCAATGAGCCGGTCCATCAATTCGTCGGTCACCTCGTCAGCCGCGGCAAGCTTCTGGCGGCGGATACCCGGCTCGCCGTGCAAGCCCATGCCGATTTCCATGTCCTCGTCGCCGATGAAAAAGTTTGCCCGTCCCGTTTGCGGAAGCGAGCAGGCGCTGAGCGCCACGCCCATGGATCGCGTCGCCTCGTTGGCAGCCTTCGCCAAGGCCTCGACGCGGGCGAGCGGCTCTCCGAGATCCGCAGCGGCACCGGCAATCTTGAAGACGAAGAAATCCCCGGCGATCCCGCGCCGTTCCTCCTTTCGTTCGATCGGCGCGGATGCCGCGTCGTCGGCAACGGCGACGTGGCGCACCGCCATGCCCTCGGCGGCCAGTTCCTCGGCCGCCATGGTGAAGTTGAGGACGTCGCCGGTGTAGTTTCCGTAGAGCATGATGACCCCTGCCCCACCGTCGGCCGCGCGTGCGGCATCGGCAATATGGGCGGGCGATGGGGACGCGAAGACATTGCCGACAGCCGCGGCATCCGCCAGACCCCGCCCGACATAGCCGGCGAAGGCTGGCTCATGGCCGGACCCGCCACCGATGACAACACCCACCTTTCCGTCGCGCGGACCGTCGACCGCGACGACGGCGCGGCCGGTCGGACCCTCGACTCTGAGCAGATCAGGGTGAGCGCCGACCATGCCCTCGATCATTTCCGCAATGATGTTCTCAGGGGCGTTAATCAGCTTTTTGGTTTTGGCTTGCTGGGTCATGTGTTCTTCCAAAAGATGGCAGCCATAGGAGAATGAAGCGTCAGGCGAGGTCGCGGCGCAGATAACGGCGGGAAATGGCATCGAAGGAAATAGCGAGCACCACGATGGCGCCGGAAACGATCCCCTGCCAGTAGGGCGACACGCCGAAGAGCACGATGATGTTCTCGATCATGGCGATGATGCCGGCCCCGAAGATGGCGCCAATCGGGCTGCCGACTCCGCCCGTTGTCGCCACGCCGCCGATCACGGAAGCCGCAATCGGTGCAAGCACCCAGGTGTCGCCGATCGACGGCTGGGCCGTGCCGAGGCGGGCCACCATCAAGACGCCCGCCAGGCCCGCCAGCGCGCCGGCGACGACGAAGAGGATCAGCCGGACGCGATCGACCTTGATGCCCAGCATGCGCGCGGCCTGCGGGTTGTTGCCGATGGCGTACATGTACCGTCCGAAGGGTGTCTTCAGCATCACGAAGCCGGCAATGAAGAGCGCTGCGAGCATGATGACGAAGGGCACGGGAATGCCAAGAACATCGCCACGACCCAGGAACTGAACGCTGGTCGGAATGCCGGTGATGGCGACGCCGCGCGTCAGGACGAGATTAGCGCCGCCGAAGATGCCTGCCGTTCCGATGGTCAGAACCAGCGAGTGCAGGCGAAGCATCGTGACGAGAAGGCCATTGATGAGACCGAGAAAAGCACCGAAAGCGATGGCGAGACCCAGCGCAAGCGCGGGATTGAAACCGAGCTGCACCATGAAAACGCCGGCCATCACGCCGCACAATCCGCCATTGACACCCAGCGACAGGTCGAGCTCCCCCAGCACCATCAGCATCGACTGACCAATGGTGACCAGTCCGACAAAGGCCAGTCCACGCGCCAGGACGGTCATGTTGTACGAGGTCAGGAAGTATGGCGAGATCAACGACGACAGAACGAAGATCACGACGAGCACGACGAAGACGCCAGCCAGCGGATTGCGCAGCAGCACAGACAGGTTAGATTGCATCGGCTCTCGCCTCCGTTCCAAAAATGGCGCCGACGAGCGTTTCCGTCTCCGTGGTCGCTGTATCGAATTCGCCGGTTATGTGCCCGGTGTGCATGGTGATGATCCGGCTCGCGCAGCGGCGAAGCTCCGTGATTTCAGAGGAGACCAGGATGACGCCGACGCCGTCCTCCGCCAGCTCTTTCATGATGCGGTAGATTTCGGTCTTCGTGCGGATGTCGATGCCCTTGGTGGGCTCGTCGAAGATCAGAATGCGCGGGCGGGTGGCCATGGCGCGGCCGATGATGGCTTTCTGCTGGTTGCCGCCCGACAGGTTGGAGATCCGCTTGCCCATGCCGGCGGTCTTGATGCCGTAATCCTCGATGATTTTCGTGACCGCCTCACGCTCGCGCCTCTGGCTGATCCCGAGCGGCCCTTGTGTCAGTTCGAAAATCGAGATGCCGATATTCTCGCGCAGGGACAGCATCGGGAAGATGCCGTGATGCTTGCGCTCCTCCGACAGATACAACATACCATTGGCAACGGAGCGCGATGGATCGTTGAGCGGCCAATCCTTGCCGTCGACTGTCACCCGCCCGGCCGAGGCTTTCAGATAGCCGAAGATGGACTGCATGACCTCGGAGCGCCCGGCGCCGACGAGGCCGGCGAAACCCAGAATCTCCCCGCGGCGCAGATCGAAGCTGACATCCTGGAAGCGGGCGCCTGAGAGCCCGCGAACCTCCATGATCGCATCGCCGACCGGCACGCCGGGTCGGAAGTGATCGTCGATTGCGAGGTGACGGCCCGACATGGCGCGGATCAGGTCGGCTTCCGTGATGTCTGCCACGCGGCCGCTCTCGACCTTCTCGCCATTGCGAAGAACGGTGTAGTCGTCGCCGATCTCGAAGACCTCCTCCATCTTGTGGCTGATGAAGACGACGGCGTGATCGCGGTCGAGGAAGTCGCGAATAACACGGAAAACGCGGTCCACCTCGATGCGGGTCAATGCGGAGGTTGGTTCGTCGAGAATAAGAACCTTCATCTCGTTGTTGGTCGATGCGCGCGCAATTTGCAGCAATTGCTGATCCGAAACCGAGATATGCGCGACGAGATCGCTCGGCCGGGCCTCAATGCCGAAACGCTCAAGATAGGTCTGCGCCTCCCTCATCAGCGCTCGACGGTTGAACAGCCGGCCGCCGTGACCTGAGCGGTCGAAGGGCATGAACAGGTTTTCGGCCACCGTCATCTGCGCAAACAGCGTCAGTTCCTGCGGAACATAGGCGACGCTGCGATAGGCGGAGGGATCGACGAGAGGATCGCGTCCGTCGATGCGCACCTCGCCGCGTGTCGGGCGGTCGGCGCCGGTCAGAATTTTGACCAGCGTGGATTTTCCCGCGCCGTTTTCGCCCGCCAGAATATGGGTCCGGCCAAGCTCGATCTTCAGATCGACGTCGTTCAGCGCGACGACGCCGGGGAAGTCTCGGCCAAGCCCGCGGATTTCAAGATAAGCCATGATCTCGTCACTTGCATACCAGGCTGCCGGAAAGCGCGGGCGTCGGCCCGCGCTCGGTTGCTGGATCGGCGGTCTTGAAGCGCGTCGCGATCGTTCGGATCCACGCTTCAAGCCCGTGTCCTGTCGCGGATCGTTGTCGCAAGACCGGTGACCGGTTTGCGCAACATGCGTCAGTTGCCGACGTTTTCTTTGGTCAGGAAGGCATTGCCGGTATCGATGTAGTTGGGGACCGGTGCGCCGGTGGCCTGCGCCCAGAGCATCATGACGGACCAGTAGCCCTGCATTTCCGGCTGCGAGGCGGACGAGCTGTCGGCGACGCCATTGCGGATCATATCCAGCATTTCCGGCATGTTATCGAGGCCCACAAGGGCAACTTTGCCCTGCTTGCCGGCTTCGATGATCGCCTGGCCGATGCCGGTGGGACCGGAAGCGTCGGAGGCCACCCAGCCCTTGAGATCGGGATGGGCCTGCATGATCGCGGCAGCCTGCTGCTGCGCGGTCTGGATGCTGTCGTTGTCGATGCCCTCAGCCACGACCTTGATGCCCGGATTTTCCGCAAAGACCTTGCGGTGGCATTCGGCGCGGATCGAATGGTTCGGCGCGGTGGGCACGCCCATCATGATCGCAACTTCGCCCTTGCCATCCAGAAGCTTGACGAGACGGCGGGCGGCAATCTTGGCCTGCTCGCAGAAGTCAGAGCCGATATAGGTGATGTTCATGCCCTCAGGCGGAACGGAATCGAACAGGACGAGCGGAATCTTCTGCCCCTGGGCTTCTTCCAGCGAGGCGCGGTTGCCGGATGGATCCAGAAGGTCAACAGCAAGGCCGTCGGGGCGCGTGGCAAGCGCGCTGTCGAGGATCTGGTTCTGCTGAACCACATCTGCGGCCTGCGGCGCGGAATAGGTGATCTCGATATTGGCGCCCGTCTGCGCCTTCAAGGCAGCGGCTGCGGCCTTCGCGCCATTGTTCACCTTGTCGAACCAGGGATGCACGACCTTGGGAACGATGACGAAGCGATAGGTGTCCTTCTTGGTCGTTCCGGCCGCGTCTTCTGCCTTTACGGCGATCGGCAGCGCAAATGCAGCGCATGCCAGGAGCATAGCGAGTCTCTTCATGGTGTCCTCCATTTGCGCAGGCGAACCTCCTTCGCCTGCGTCCCAGGGAACACCAGGCCATCCTCTCCGATGACGACCGAGCTGCTCCCATAGGCGATCAATACATATGTATTTTCATTTTTACAATCGTAAAAATGCGAAAGCGGATCGTTTCCGAACGTGAACATGGATGAGGGCCGGATGCGTCCTCCCGGCGCGCGCAGAGCGCGGCCGATCCCTCTCGCCAGCCGTGCGGGCGCACAAAATCCTTCGCTATCGCGCTTAGGCATCGGACTAAAAATACTCCGCAATGCGATGCTCTAGGCTTTTGTTTTTGCTTCCGAAAACCTGAAGCCGATTTTCGGTCCGATGCTCTCGGCGGGCCGATGCGGGTCGGCCCGATCCTTATCGTCACAATGACGTTTCGGCGGTCGCGTCCGCGTCATTGCTCCCGCCAGACCGAGCCCTCTCGGCTGCCGAGATCCAGCTTTCATCCAAGGCAATCCTGGCAGGTCAACCGCAAGAGAAGGCGCGCCGGCAGCATCTTGGGCCTGCCGGACCGGCGCGGTCCATTGCCTTGTCGTACGCGCAAAGGTACTTCTGCCGGCCGCGCGAGATCACGCCAGCGTCTGGCCCGCGCAGGGCACGTCATCCACGACCAACCCCAGAAATTTCAGGCGAAGACGCGACCCTATCGACCGGCGGCCAGCAGCAGCTCCGCCATCGTCAGATCGGTCACCAGATGATCGACGAAACCGCCGCGCAGCGCCGCGCGGGTCGCGTCCAGCTTGAAGGTGCCGCTGACGACGAACAGCCCCTCAATGTCTCGCAGCAGGTCATGATCCGCGCCGATGATGCGCCTGTCCGGATCGCCGAGGACCGGCTGCCCACCCTCATCGATAAAGCGCCCGGCGATGATGCCGACAGCACCCTTGGCGCGGTCGTCGTCAATGTCGTCGACGGTTGCGATCTTGAACTGCACCACATGGGTGTCCGGCGTGCAGGGGCTCAGAGAGAAGATCGACTTGTTGCATTTTCGCAGATTGTTCAGCTGCTCGCTGATGATCGGTTCCGCCTTGAGCGCCGCGGTCAGTTCCGCGCTGAAGCAGACGGCAGCCGCGTTGAAATTGATGCAGTAGCCGTTCAGCCGCCGCGCGATTTCCGTGGTGCAGCTTTCCGAGGTGCTCAACAGCGGGTTGGCGATCGAGCCGAGCAGTTGGCGCACGGTCAGGTTCTCGATTGGCCAATGCGGCACATATTCGGAGACGAAGGAAACGGTCTGCCCCCAGGATACGCCGAGCACATCTCCCTGCTCCAGGAAGTTCGGCAAATGATGGGCGGCAACCTCGCACACCTCACGCCGCCGTCACCTCCACCGTCACATGCGAGAGGCCGGGAAGGGTGGCAAGCCGGGCCTTGTAGCTGGCGGGCGGCTCGGGGGCCGGGCTCGACAGGGCGATGATGGCGGCGTGGTGGCCGGGGCCGACCTGCCAGACATGCAGGTCGGTGATGCGCGCGCCATCGCAGTCCAGACGCCGGCGGATGGCGGCGGGCAGGTCGCCGGCGGTGTCGGCGGTATCGAGCAGCACCAGCGCGCTCTGGCGAATGAGACCGATCGACCAGCGGGCGATGACCACGGCGCCGACGACGCCGATTGCCGGATCCAGCCAGCTCCAGCCATAGACCCGCCCGGCGATGAGCGCGGCAATCGCCAGCACCGAGGTCAGCGCATCGGCCAGAACATGGAGATAGGCCGCTTTGAGATTGCTGTCGCCGCCATGGCCTGCGTGTCCGCCATGACCACCATGATGCCCGCGATGGCCATGGTGACCGCCATGCATCCCTTGGCCAGCGTGAGCGCCATGGTCTGCGTGGCTCCCGTGTCCACCATGGCTGCCGTGGGAGATCTGCGGCGCATGATCGTGCGCCGCGGGGCTGGGGCCATGATCGTCACTATGGGCGTGGCCATGATGGTCGGCGCCGAGCAGCCAGGCCGAGACGAGATTGACGACGAGGCCGAGCGCGGCGACCGCGATCGCCTCGTCATAGGCGATGTCAACGGGCTCGATCAGGCGTAGCGCGCTTTCCCAGGCAATGATCAGCGCGATCAGGCCGAGGATGATGGCGCTGGCGAAGGCTGCGAGATCGCCGACCTTGCCGGTGCCGAAGGTGAAGCGCGGATTGCCGATCTGCCGCCGCGCATAGCGATAGGCGAGCGCGGTGATCAGCATGGCCCCGGCATGGGTGGACATGTGCCAGCCATCGGCCGTCAGCGCCATCGAACCGAGGATCTGGCCGCCGAGGATCTCCGCCACCATCATGGCGGCCGTCAGGCCGATCACCCACCAGACCCGGCGTTCGTTGCGGGCATGGTCGGCCCCGAGGAAGGCATGGTCATGCGCCTGCGGATCACGGCGCCCGGCAGGGCTCGGCCTCTCCCCGGTCACCGAGGGCGACGGTGAAGGGGCGCGCGCCGGATCTGGATGATGGTGCGGATCGCCGGAGGCGGCTCCGCCGGCGGCAACATGCTCGTTCGACATGGACGTCTCCTCGCATCAGCGCATCGGACTGAAAATCATACGCAATCCGATGCTCTCTAGAATTTTGTTGTTGCATCGGATTGCTCCGAAAACCGGCTCCCGCTTTTCGCCCCGATACTCTCGCGGCGTCGCCCGGCCACCGACGCCGATGATGCCTGTCGATCATCAGGGCCGTCGATCCGGGCACCGGCCGGACGTGTCATCGGTCTGTCTGCGGCACCAGGCGCTTGGTTGCGGGGATCGGTGCCGTCATGGTGTCGCTGCATCCGGTCCTGAAATCGATGCCGACCAGCGGTGCACGCTTCTGCCGGAAGGCCACCGGTGGAAAGGCGGGCCGAAAGGCCCCCGGTTACCGCTGGCCCCTCTTCGCTGCATCCGGGTCGGCCTTCGGATCGATCGGGCGGGCAGGCGGCCGGTTCAGCGCATATAGGTCTTCAGGATCGCCGCCAGTTCCTCGGCCGCCGCCTGGCGCTCGGCCTCGTCGCGGGCATGAAGCACATGTTCGTGCAGATGCTGCTCCAGAAGTTCGCCATTCAGCCCGTTCAGCGCGCCGCGGATCGAGGCAAGCAATTGCAGCACCTGGCCGCAGCCGGCCTCCGCCTCCAGCGCGCGCTCCACCGCCTCCACCTGACCCTTGAGCCGGCGCACGCGGGCCACGAGCTTGTCCTTGCTGCGGATCGTATGCGACATCGATGCCCTCCCGATAGAATAGGGGGGTACCCTATATTCGACAGCCTGTCGAGCGCCATCGCGCCTAGGCGTTCGCCGGCTGACCTGACCGACGGCAAACCGACAGGAAGAGCCCGCCGAAAAGCCGCTTGACAAGGCCGCGGCCACGCAGCATGGTCGCCGCCATGATCACGCGCCCGACCCATATTGCCTGGTATTTTACGCTGCTCCCATAGGTGCGGCTCGTTTGATCATGATCTCAACAAGCCGCCGCAAGGCGGCTTTTGTTTGAGAAGAACGGCCCTTGCGGCGGATCCAGCCAGACACCGGATCCCACAAGCCTTCAAGGAGCCTCCCCCATGCCTTCCCATCTTGCCCCTACCGTGTTCATGCCGGCCCAGCGCGCCGCCAATGATGACGCGCCCATGCGGGCGCCGCTCGTGCGCATCCGTGCGGCGCAGGCGACCGATCTCCCGGCGCTGAGCGACATGATCGGCGAGCTCGCCGCCTTCCATGGCGATGCCTGCGCGATGAGCGCCGAGATCCTGGAGCGCGACCTCTTCGGCGCCGCGCCCTGGATTACCGCCATCGTCGCAGAAGCGGAAGGACGGCTGATCGGCTATGCCCTTCTGGTGCCGCTCTACCGCGCGCAGGAGGGCCGGCGCGGCATGGACCTGCACCATCTCTTCGTGCGCGCGGCCCATCGCGGCACCGGCATCGGCCGGCATCTGGTGGAAGCCGCGCGCGAACAGGCCCGGCGGCGCGGCTGCAGCTTCCTTTCGGTCAGCGCGACGACAGGCAATGTCCAGGCGCATCGTTTCTATGAATCGGAAGATTTCCTTCCCCGTCCCGTGACAGGAATGCGCTATATCCAGCCTCTCGTTTAGGAAGGAATCACCATGTCACGTCTGGCCCTTGTTCTCACCGAAGGCTTCGCCGACTGGGAATGCGCGCTGCTGATGGCGCTGGCCCGGCAGGATTGCGGCATGGAGATCGCCGTGGCCACCCCCGGCGGCAAACCCGTCACCTCGATCGGCGGCCTGCGCGCCGCCGCCGATCTGGACTGCCGCAAGCTCACCGCCGGCAAGTTCGATGCGCTGGTTCTCTGCGGCGGCACGCTGTGGACCACACAGCAAGCGCCGGATCTGACCGGGCTTGTCGGCAGCTTCGACCGGGAGCGCAAGGTGGTCGCGGGCATCTGCGCCGGTGTGCTGCCGCTGCTGGATGCCGGCTGCCTGAAGGGGCGCGGCCATACCAGCAATTTCCCGGGCTTCCTGCGCGAGGCGCGCCCCGCTTATGGCGAGGCCGCGACCTATCGCGACGTGCCGCACGCCGTGCGCGACGGCCATGTCGTCACCGCGCCGGGCACGGCGCCGGTCAGTTTCGCCATCAAGGTGCTGGAAGCGCTGGGCGCGGATGGCACGGCGCTGTCGCAGGAGCTCATGTGCTTTTCCGCCGAGCATATTTCGGTCAAGGCCGCGGCGGCTGCGGCCTGATACGGTTTCCGGGTGATCGGACCGGAAACCGTATTCCGTCCATCGAAAATCTGGCTTTCCGGCCAGAGATTCTCGTTGGTTCTTGTTTCCGGTTCGCGAAGCGATCAGCCGGAAACTGTATAAGGCACGCGCTCATTTGACGGGCGGAACGGCCTTCAGATAGGCGGCGATGGCCGCGCGGTCCTCGGCCGGCAGATGGGCGATGTTCTGCTGCACCTCGACCATATTGCCGCCGGCGCTGTCGAAGTCGGGGGTGAAGCCGGTTTCCAGATAGTTGGCGATATCGCCGGCGCTCCAGCTGCCGATCGTTTCAGAGGCCGGCGTGATGTTGGGCACGCGGCCCTCCCCTTCCGGATTGGGCGCGCCGGCCAGCCACTGGCCGCTGACGAAGCCGCCCAGCCCGTTGCGCGGCGTGTGGCATTCGCCGCAATGACCCGGGCCCTCCACCAGATATTGCCCGCGCAGCACCGCCGGATCGGCATTGGCCAGGGCCACGCGCGGCGCATCGCTGAAGAACAGAAGCTTCCAGCCGCCCAGCAGCAGGCGCTGATTGTAAGGGAAAGGCAACTCATGCGGCGGCGCCACCGTTTCGCTCTTCGGCAGGGTCTTCACGAAGGCGAAGAGGTCGGAGACATCCTTGGGCGTCAGCCGGCTATAGGACCCATAGGGGAAGGACGGGTAGAGATGCTCGCCATTGCGGCCCACCCCGCGCGTCATCGCATCGCCGAATTCGGCCAGCGTCCAGCCGCCGATGCCGGCCTTCTCGTCGGGGGAAATGTTGGGCACGTGAAAGGTGCCGAAGGGGCTCTTCAGCGCGAGACCGCCTGACAGCGTCAGCCGCGCCTGCCCTTCCGCGCCCGGCGCCGCATGACAGCTGACACAGCCGCCGGCCCAGAAGATGCGCTCGCCATTGGCGACATCAGCCGCGGGCAGGCCTTGCCAATGCGCGGCCGGCTGGCGCTCCGGCTTGGTCAGGAACCAGCCCAGCGCGCCGGCAAAGCCGGCGATGAGAAGAAGGGAGATGCCGATCCCGCCGCGCCTGCGCCCCATGCTCTCTCTCCCCTAGCTCACGCCGCTCGGCGCGGAGCGGATGCGGGCGCTCCATCCCGTTTTTCTGATCGTGCATGAGACGTGGCGCGGTTGCGGAAAATGGCAACCGGACAACCAGAAATCGGGCCGAAAAGCGGCTCAACTTGTCAGAAATAACCGATGCGCAGACAAAACAGTGCATCGGACGCCATGGGAAAGAGCGTCCCGCAGTGTCGGGCGTTGCCCGCCTGCTGGCCTCTATCATTTGCTTGCCCGCCAGGGAGGGACGGCGGCCCGGCAATCGTCCAGGCCACCATCGGCACCCTCTGTTTTCAGGCAGACCCTATTTCTTCAGACGGTAGGTCTGGTGACAGTCCGAACAGAGCGGGCCGAGCTTGCCGACGGCGGCGCCCACGGCGGCCTGGTCGGCCGGCAGCTGGGCCAGCAGCGTGTCGGCTTCCTTGGCAAGGTGGTCAGCCTTGGCCTTGAAGTCGTCCATATTGGCCCAGATCTTCGGGCTCGCCTCGGAATTGGCGTCCGAGCCGGCCGGGAACTGATCCGGGAAAGCCTTGATGTTCTTGCTGATCGTCTCGAGCGAGGTCTTCACCACGGCGGCATCATAAGGCTTCTGCCCCTTGGCGATGGCGCCCAGCGCGCCGACGGAGCCGCCGATCTGCTTCATCATGCCTTCGCGGACCTTCTGCGGTTCGGCCGCCGTGACGGCGCCGGCGGCGAGCCCGGCAAGGGCTAGCGAAAAAAGAACGGTCTTGAGCTTCATTTTCCTCTCCTTCGGTGGTGCCGCATCGGCGCGCCATCATGGCTTAACATGCGCAGGATTGCATGTCGCGCGCATGAAGAAAGTCACGTTTCGCGTGATCGGCGGATTGTTCGGCTTTGCGGCTCGCGCGTCGCAAGCGTTTCGTCGGGAAAGCCGGACATAACGCAGCTTCCCTGCACGGAAACGCACCGCTTGTTAGTGCTTACGAAACCTCGAACTGGTTGGCCAGCGTGCTGGTCAGCTGCGCGGCGAAGCGAGCTGCGGCCACCGGCAGGGTGCGGCCCTTCAGCTGGCCGAGATAGAGAATGCCCGAAGGAACATCGCGGCTGTCGATCGGGCGCGAGACCATCTGGCCGGTCGAGGTCTCGTCGCCCAGGCCGATCGGGATCTGAAAGGTGAGGATATCCTCCGCCACCGCGTGATTGCGCAGGAATTCGAAGCTGTCGGACTGGATCACCGGATCGAGCCGGATGCCGGCGACCCGCATGGCGATGTCGAGCAGATGGCGCACGCCATAGGGCGCGGTCGGCAGCGAGACCGGATAGCTCGCGCATTCGAACAGCCGCACGCTCGTTTTCGCCGCCAGCGGATGGCCCGCGGCCATCACCACATGCACCGGCTGGCGCACCCGGATCAGCGTCATGAAATCGGCCAGCCGCACCGGCTCGAAGACGATGGCGAGATCGGCGCTGTGATCGACCAGCGCCTGCTCCGCCGCCTCGCGGTCGCGCAGATGCACGCCGAAGGTCACGTTGGGGTGCTCCTTGCGGTAGAGCGCGATCTGGCTGGGCAGGAAATAGGGCAAGAGCGCCTGGCTGCAGGCGATCGACACATGGCCGCGCCGCACGCCGGAAAGATCGGCGATCTGCGATTTCACCCGCTCCATGTCGGAAAGCTGGTTGCGGATGTGGTGGATGTAGATCTCGCCCGCCGCCGACAGCCGCACCCCATGCGGCAGCCGCTCGAAGATCGGCACGCCCAGCTCCTCCTCCATGGCGAGGATGCGGCGGTTGAGCGCCGTGGAGGTGATGGCCAGCGTATCGGCCGCCGCCCGGATCGAGCCGGCCTTCACCACCGCGTCGATATAGCGGATGGAGGAGAGATAGCGCATGGCGCCCCTTCATGCCCTGCTGCAGTTATTGCAGCGCCCCGGCCAAAACATAGCACAAGACAGAAGCGCGTCCATCTGGATTACTAAAGCCGGAACGCAAATAAGCCGGCCCAAAGAGCCGAAAGCGCCGCCGGTTTGACGACAAATGGGGAACTTTGTCATGTCCAGGATCCTGATGCCCAATCGCCGCCAGTTTCTGCGCAGCACGGCCGGCCTTGCCGGCGCCGCCGCCCTTTCCGGCCTCCTGCCGGCGGGCACGGCCCGCGCCGCGGGTCTCACCGTCGGCTTCATCTATGTCGGCCCGAAGGATGATTTCGGCTACAACCAGTCGCATGCCGAAGGGGCCGCCGCCGTCAAGGCGATGGAGGGCGTGACCGTGGTCGAGGAGGAGCAGGTTCCCGAGACGGTGGACGTGCAGAAGACCATGGAGAGCATGATCGGCTTCGACGGCGCCACGCTCGTCTTCCCGACCTCCTTCGGCTATTTCGATCCGCATATCCTCGCCGTCGCGCCGAAATATCCCGAGGTCCGCTTCGAGCATTGCGGCGGCCTGTGGACGCCGGACAAGCCGAAGAATGTCGGCTCCTATTTCGGCTATATCGGCATGGGGCAATATCTGAACGGCATCGTCGCCGGTCATGCCACAAAGTCGAAGAAGATCGGCTTCGTCGCCGCCAAGCCCATTCCCCAGGTGCTGCTCAACATCAATTCCTTCCTGCTGGGCGCGCGCGCCGTCGATCCGTCGATCACCTGCCAGGTGATCTTCACCGGCGAATGGTCGCTGGCGGTGAAGGAGGCCGAGGCCACCAATGCGCTGGCCGACCAGGGCGTGGATGTCGTCACCTGCCATGTGGACGGGCCCAAGGTGGTGATGGAAACCGGCGCGGGGCGCGGCATGTTCCTGTGCGGCTACCACGCCAACCAGAGCGCGCTCGCCCCGGAAAAATATCTGACCGGCGCCGAGTGGAACTGGGCCAAGGTCTATGGCGACATGGTCAAGACCACGATGGCCGGCGGCAAGATCGACAATTTCGTGCGCGGCGGCCTCGCCGACGGCTTCATCAAGATGAGCCCGCTCGGCCCCGCCGTTTCCGACAAGGCGCGCGCCCAGTTCGAGGCGACGAAGGCCGAGATCCTCAAGGGCGGCTTCGCCGCCATCAAGGGCCCGCTCAAGGACAACAAGGGCAATGTCGTGGCCACGGCCGGCCAGGCCTTCGTCGAGACCGACGTGGCGCTGGAGAGCATGAGCTATCTCGTGGACGGCGTGATCGGCTCGACCTCGTAAAGGGTCGGCATGGGAGACGACGGAGAGCTTCTGCCGTGGCGTTCTGCACTTCGATCACTACCCAAATACACAATGCATCTTACTGGCGAACTTAAGAATGCATTGCGAGCCTCTCGGAGCAGCGGTTTGGGGAAGCTGTGATCCAAGGCGAAGCCTCTCGGTCGTCATGCTCGGGCTTGTCCCGAGCATCTACAACGTTTGATTCTATGGACGTCAGCAGATCCTCGGGACAAGCCCGAGGATGACGAAGAGGAAGAGGCTCCGCCTCAATGTGATGTCATGCGGAAGCAATCCTCCTAACCTCGTGGGACGACCTGCCTAGCCGATCAACCGTTTGCGTCGTGTACTGTGGCTGACAAGCCGTCTAAAGTTCTAAAATGCTGTTTTTTCATCGGATTTCCCCGAAAATCCGTCCTCTGCTTTTCGATCCGACACACCAAAACCGCCCCTTGCCCGGAGACAGGCCATGAGCATGCAGCATGCTGAACGGACGGCATCGGCCGCCGTGCGGGCCGGCTTCCTCAGCGAAGCCACGGCCCGCCGCATCGAGACGGCGATCCTGCCGCTGGCGGCGCTGTTGGCGGGGATGATCGCCTTTTCGATCTTCCTGGCCTTCCTCGGCAAGCCGCCGCTCGATTTCTACCTCCTCGTCTACAAGGCCGGCTTCGGCACGGCCTTTTCCTGGACGAACACGCTGGCCCGCGCCGCGCCCCTGCTTCTGGCGGCGCTCTGCGTGGCCCTGCCGGCGCGGCTCGGCCTCGTCATCATCGGCGGCGAGGGGGCGATCGTGCTCGGCGGCGTGGCCGCCGGCGCGGTGGCCACGCTGATGCCCGGCCTGCCCGGCCCGGCCGGCATCCTGCTGATGGCCCTTGCCGGCGCGCTCGTCGGCGGGCTCTGGATCGGCGGCGTCGGGGCGCTCAGGCACCTGCGCGGCGTCAACGAGACCATTGCCAGCCTGCTGATGGCCTATGTCGCCATCGCGCTCATGAACCATCTGGTCGAGGGGCTGCTGCGCGATCCCGCCAGCCTCAACAAGCCTTCCACCGCGCCGCTGCCCGCCGCCTGGCGGATCGGCGAGATCCCCGGGCTCGGCGTGCACTGGGGCCTTGCCGTTGGCATTCTCGGCTGCATCCTCAGCTGGGTGCTGATCGAGCGCACGACATGGGGCTTTGCCGCCCGCATCGTCGGCGGGAACCTGCGCGCCGCCCGCATCCAGGGCCTGCCTGCCGGCCGCCTGGTCATCGGTTTCACCGCGCTCGGCGGCGCTTTTGCCGGTCTCGCCGGCATGTTCGAGGTGGCGGCGGTGCATGGATCGGCCAATGCCTCGCTCGCCGCCGGCTATGGCTACACCGGCATCCTCATCGCCTTCCTCGCCCGCCACAACGGGCTGGCCATCGTGCCCGCCGCCATCCTGCTGGCCGGGCTGGAGGCGTCGAGCGGGCTGATCCAGCGGCGGATGGCCCTGCCGGACGCGACGGTTCTGGTGTTGGAGGGCATGGTGTTCATCGCCATCCTCCTCTCCGACACCTTCCAGGACCGGCTGAAATTCCTGAGTTTCCTTGAACGGAGGCAGAAATGAGCGAGGATATCGGTCTCTGGGGCGTGCCCCTTGCCATTCTCGGCGGCGCCATCCGCGTCTCCACGCCCTTCATCTTCGTCTCGACGGGCGAATGCCTGACGGAGCGGTCGGGGCGCATCAATCTCGGGCTCGAGGGCACGCTGGTCTTCGGCGCCATGAGCGGCTATGCCGTGGCCTATCACACCGGCTCGCCCTGGCTCGGCACGCTGGCCGCCGCCTTTGCCGGCCTGCTCTTCGGCCTGTTGCACGGTGTGCTCTGCAGCCTGCCGCGCGTCAACGACATCGCCATCGGCATCGCGCTGATGATCTTCGGCACGGGGCTCGCCTTCTTCTTCGGCAAGCCCTACGTCCAGCCGGTCGCGCCGCACCTGCCGGCCATCCCGCTCGGCTTCTGGTCACCTTTGCCGCAGGTGCAGGCGGCGCTGAACGTCAATGTGCTGTTCCTCGCCGGCATCGCTCTGGCCTTCGCCACGGCCTGGATGCTGAAGAACACCCGGATCGGCCTGACGATCCGGGTCGCCGGCGACAGCGCGGATGCGGCCCGCGCGCTCGGCATCGACGTCAACCGCGTGCGTCTCTGGTCGACGGCGGCGGGCGGCGCCCTGGCCGGCATCGGCGGGGCCTATCTCTCGCTCTATTATCCCGGCAGCTGGAACGAGGGCATTTCCTCCGGCCAGGGGTTGATGGCCGTGGCGCTCGTCATCTTCGCGCGCTGGAATCCGGTGAATTGCCTCTATGCCTCCCTGCTCTTCGGCGGGGCCGGCGCGCTCGGCCCGGCGCTGCAATCGGTCGGCATCACCAGCGGCTACTACCTCTTCTATGCCGCGCCTTACGTGCTCACCCTCGGCTTCCTGGTGGCGACCAGTTCGCGCACCCGCGCCCTGCCCTCCGCCCCCGGCGAACTCAGCATCATCAAGTAAAATGGCGCCGCCCGCGGCGGCCACGCGACTGGAGCTTTGCGATGACCACGATTCATGCCGATCCCTATCTATGGCCCTATAATGGCGACCTGCGCCCGGAGAACACCGCCTTCATCATCATCGACATGCAGACGGATTTCTGCGGGCCGGGCGGCTATGTCGATACCATGGGCTATGACATCGCGCTGACCCGCGCGCCGATCGAGCCGATCAAGACCGTGCTCGCCGCCATGCGCGAGAAGGGCTATCACGTCATCCACACCCGCGAGGGTCACCGGCCCGATCTCTCCGACCTGCCGCCCAACAAGCGCTGGCGCTCGCAGCAGATCGGCGCGGGCATCGGCGATGCCGGCCCTTGCGGGCGCATCCTGGTGCGCGGCGAGCCGGGCTGGGAGATCATCGACGAACTGAAGCCGCTGGCAGGCGAGCCGATCATCGACAAGCCGGGCAAGGGCTCCTTCTGCGCAACCGATCTCGAACTGCTCCTGCGCACGCGCGGCATCGAGAACATCGTTCTCTCCGGCATCACCACCGATGTCTGCGTGCATACCACCATGCGCGAGGCCAATGATCGCGGCTTCGAATGCCTGCTCCTGGAGGATTGCTGCGCCGCCACCGACCCCGGCAACCATGCCGCAGCGATCAAGATGGTGAAGATGCAGGGCGGCGTGTTCGGCGCGGTCAGCAACAGCGCCGCCTTCGTCGAGGCCCTGCCATGAGGGTTCCCGCGCTCGACCCCTCCCCGCCGCAGCACGCCATCGCCGTGGAAACGCTCGGCATGACCATGCGCTTCGGCAGTTTTACCGCGCTCAAGGACGTATCGATCCGCATTCCCGCCGGCTCCTTCCATGTGCTGCTGGGCGAAAACGGCGCGGGAAAATCGACGCTCGTCAAATGCATGATGGGCTTTTACAAGCCGACCTCGGGGCAGATGACGGTGGACGGGCGCGAGGTGGCGGTGCCCGACCCGCGCGCCGCCCATGATCTCGGTCTCGGCATGGTCTATCAGCACTTCACGCTGGTGCCCTCGCTCACCGCCGCCGAAAATCTCGTGATCAGCCGCAAGGACGTGCCCGCCCGCATCGACTGGGAGAAGGAGCGCGCCGACCTTGCCGCCTTCATGACACGCATGCCTTTTTCCGTGCCGCTCGACGTGCCGGTGGGCCGGCTGGCGGCAGGCGAGAAGCAGAAACTGGAACTTTTGAAACAGCTCTATCTCGGCCGCCGCTTCCTCATTCTGGACGAGCCGACCTCGGTGCTGACCCCAGCGGAGGCCGACGAACTCTTGGGCATGGTGCGCGGCCTGACCACGGATGGCACGCTGACCTGCCTGATGATCTCGCACAAGTTCCGCGAGGTCACCGCCTTTGCCGATGAGGTCTCGGTCTTGCGCCGGGGCGAGCATGTCGGCGGCGGCAAGGTCGCCGATCTCTCCACCGCGGAGATGGCGGCAATGATGATCGGCGAGAAGGAACTGGTGCGCCCCGCCGCCCGTCTGGCGGTCAACGGCAAGCCGGTGATGACGGTCTCCGGCGCCAAGGCGGCCGACCGCTCGGGCCTGAAGACCATCGAGATCGGCGATCTCAAGGTGAAGTCCGGCGAGATCGTCGGCCTGGCCGGCATTTCCGGCAACGGGCAGATGGAGCTGATGGAGATCCTTTCCGGCCAGCGTCCGCTGATGGAGGGCGCCATCAAGGTCTGCGGCCTGCCCTTTCACGCCACACGGAGCGAGGCGCGCCAATTCAATGTGCGCTATCTACCGGAAGAGCCCTTGCGCAATGCCTGCGCGCCGAAGATGAGCGTGGCCGAGAACATCTTCTTCCGCGACTTCGACTTTGCCGGCGGCAAGCCGAAATTCTGGCTGAACGGGCGCCGCATGGCCGAGCTTGCGGCCCGGCTGGTCGGCGAATACAAGGTGAAGACCGCCTCGCTCGCCACGCCGATTGCCGCCCTTTCCGGCGGCAATGTCCAGCGCGCGGTGCTCTCGCGCGAGCTGAACGGCGCGGTCGATCTGCTGCTGATCGCCAATCCCTGCTTCGGCCTGGATTTTTCCGCCGTGGCGGAAATCCGCACCCGCATCATGGCCGCGCGCAATGCCGGCGCCGCCGTGCTGCTGATCAGCGAGGACCTCGACGAAATCCTCGAACTCTCCGACCGCATCTTGGTGATGTCGGAAGGCAGGATCGTGTTCGAGACACCGGCCGCCGGCGCCGATATCGGCGAGATCGGCAAGCACATGGCAGGACATCACTGATGGCGACGATCAAGGCCCGCCCCTTCGACTTCACGCTGGCGCCCGAAAACGCCGCGTTGATCGTCATCGACATGCAGCGCGATTTCATCGAACCCGGCGGCTTCGGCGCCACGCTCGGCAATGACGTGACGCGGCTGCAGGCGATCGTTCCCGCCACCGCCCGGCTGATCGCCGGCTTCCGCAAGGCCGGCCTTCCCGTGATCCACACGCGGGAATGCCACGCGCCCGACCTGTCCGATTGCCCGCCCGCCAAGCGCACGCGCGGTAACCCTTCGCTCAGAATCGGCGATCCCGGCACCATGGGCCGCATCCTCATTGCCGGCGAAGCAGGCGCCGACATCATCCAGGCGCTCTATCCCATCCCCGGGGAGACCGTGATCGACAAGCCGGGCAAGGGCGCCTTCTATGCCACCCCGCTCGGCGAGATGCTGAAAGAGAAGGGCGTGCGCCAGCTCGTCTTTGCCGGCGTCACCACCGAGGTCTGCGTGCAGACCACCATGCGCGAGGCGAACGACCGCGGCTATGAATGCCTGCTCGCGACCGACGCCACCGAAAGCTATTTTCCCGAATTCAAGAAGGCCGCCATCGACATGATGACCGCGCAGGGCGCGATCGTCGGCTGGGCGGCCACCGTCGATCAGATCGTGGAGGCGATTGATGACTGAGGCACAACCCACCGCCATCGTGCACATGCCCCTGTTTCTTGCGGATGCCTGGCATCAGTGCCAGTTCGAATATTTCCGCGAGGGGGTCGAGATCTACCGCATCTTCAGCGGCGCGCCGGAGCTGGCGCTGCTGCGCTATGCGCCCGGCGCCAGCGTGCCGCGCCACCTGCACACCGGCGTGGAGACCATCCTGGTGCTCGAAGGCTCGCAAAGCGACGAATATGGGCATTACGGCCCAGGCTCCCTGGTGGTCAATCCGGAGGGCAGCGTGCACTCCGTCTCGTCGCAGGAAGGCTGTGTCGTGCTCATCCAGTGGACGAGCCCCGTCCAGATCCTCTGAACATTTCGGAAGCTTCCCATGCATACGCTGCCCTTCACCCTGGCGCGCCTCAGCGCCGCCTATGCCAGCGGCCTGAGCCCGAAAGCGGTGGTGGCCGAAACCTATCGCCGCATTGCCGAGGCCGCCGATCCCGGCATCTTCCTGCATCTGGCCGAGGAGGAGAGCGTGGCCGCTGCCGCAGACGCGCTCGGCGCTTACGATCCGGCCAAGCCGCTCTACGGCATTCCCTTCGCGGTGAAGGACAATATCGACGTTGCGGGCATGCCCACCACCTGCGCCTGCCCGGCCTTCGAATATCAGGCCGCCAAGGACGCCTTCGTCGTCGCGAGATTGCGGGAGGCCGGCGCCCTGCCGATCGGCAAGACCAATCTCGACCAGTTCGCCACCGGCCTCGTCGGCCTGCGCTCGCCCTATCCGATTCCGAAAAACGCGCTCGATCCGGCCATTGTCCCGGGCGGGTCCAGCAGCGGCTCGGCCGTGGCGGTGGCGCGCGGGCTCGTGCCATTCGCGCTGGGCACGGATACGGCCGGCTCGGGCCGCGTGCCGGCAGCGCTCAACAACATCGTCGGGCTCAAGCCCTCGCTCGGCAGCCTCTCGGCCAGCGGCATGGTGCCCGCCTGCCGCACGCTGGACACGATCTCGATCTTCGCGCTGACGGTGGAGGACGCCTTCGCCGCCTTTTCCGCCGCCGCCGGCTATGACGAAGCCGACGGCTATTCCCGCGCCTTTCCGCCGCCTGTGATGGAGGCCCCTGCGGCAGGATATGCCATCGGCGTGCCGGATGCCGCCTCGCGCCGCTTCTTCGGCGACGACACCCAAGAAGCCTCCTTCGAGGCGACGCTGGCCGTGCTCGAAAGGCTGGGACACCGCATCCTGCCGCTCGATTTTGCGCCCTTCTACCGCATCGCCAGCCTGCTCTATGATGGCGCCTGGGTGGCGGAACGCTATGCCGGTATCGAGGATCTGATGCGCGACCGGCCGGAGGCGCTGCATCCGGTGACGCGCGCCATCATCGGCCGCGCCGAAAGCCTGCGGGCGGTCGATGTCTTCCGCGACATCTACAGGCTTGCCGATCTCAAGCGCGCGGCGGCCCCGCTGCTGAGCGCAGTCGATCTTCTCTGCGTGCCGACCATCCCGCGCTTCGTCACCACCGCCGAGATCGAGGCCGATCCGATCGGCCCGAATTCCCAGCTCGGCACCTACACCAATTTCGTCAACCTCATCGATCTCTGCGGCATCGCCGTTCCCGTCGCCGCGCGCGCGGACGGCAGGCCTGGCAATGTGACGCTGCTGGCCCCCGCCGGGAATGACGGCCGCATCGCCGCCCTCGCCTCCCTTCTGCAAGCCGATGCCGGTGAGCCACTGGGCGCCACCGGCTGGGCTTTGGAGGCTCCGCTCCTGGCATCGGCATAGAGAGCCGGACCAAAAGCTGGTTCGGCCTCTTACCGCGATGTTGGCGCACGCCGATGAGCGGCTTGCGCGCGCCTATGGTTTCCGAAAGCTTGCTGCGACCAGCTGGCACAGGGAGGACACCGTCTTCTCGGACGTGGCGGCCCTGCCTGACCTCGACAAGCCGGACGCCTCAGCGATAACCCCTTGAAAATAAAAATCTTAGGCAAAAGTCGGAGATGAACCCGGGCAGGCTTGAGCACGCGGCCGCCTACCGGCCGGAGGATGTCCGGCCTTCGGACGGACCGTACCGGCGCGCCGCGCCAACGCACCCGTGCCTCCCCGAATTTCCAACCGATACCTTGGTATAATCGCCCTGTACCAAGGCGCGATTGATCCGCGGCGCCCCCTGTGAGATGAGGCTTCTGTCGACGCGGCCTTTGCCCGTCGATCTCCGATCAACCTGACAAAGCACTCCGATGGACAGCGATAGTCGCCGCCGTCCGGCCCCGGCCTTTTCGCAAGGCTGCCGGACGGTTCACACAATGCCCAGTGACTGGTCCGTCTCCGGCCCTTCCCGCGCCGCCTGAGCCGCTTCGGCTCGCCTCAGGCGCCAGGGGATCGCCAGAGCGGTCCCCCATGAGGTGAGCCATGAACGTAACCCTCTTCCTGCGCGGTCCCCGCGCCCTCTTCGCCCGCGCCCTGCCCGGCTTCGGCCTGCCCGTCGGCGCTGCTCCCGCTCGCGAACGCCCCGTCCTGCGCGCCACCTGGCACCGGGATGCCGCCACCGGCCGGCTCGTCTGCCGCTGGAGCCGCGAAACCGGCGGCCAGAACGACAACGAGGCCGAGGAACCGCTTGCGCGTCTGCCGCAGGCGGCCTGATCGGGCCGTTGCCGACCGCCGCCGGGGATGATCCCGGCGCCGGTCAGCAACGGCCTCGCGTCCCGCACCGCCCATGAGGGCAGCAGGCAGGATTGCCTGCCTGCCGCGCGGACCCTGCCGATTGCCGCCTCGCGACGCGATCCGAAGGCCCTGCTTCACCGTCCCTCCGGTCGCACAGAAGCGGCCGGCGACCCATCCCCGGCCCCGGCGCATACCTCCCGAAGGCATCCGCCGTGCGCGTCCGCTTTCCTCCCGGCCGCCGCAGGAGACCTCAAACCTCTCTGCGGCACCGCGTCCGTCCCCGCCGCCTGCCGGTCCTCCCCCGGCGCCGGCGGCGTTTCCCCCGCCCCGTCTTCACGAGGTGCCTCCCATGGTGTTCCACTCCCTCGACCGCCCGGCGCAGAGCGATATGGCCGCGCTGTCGCGCAGCCGGCTCCTGCCCAATCTCTATGACCTGATCGCCATCGCCTTCGTCATCGCGCTCGGCGCGCTCGCTGCGCATGGCGTAGCGGAAATGCGCGCACCGATGAACGTGCTGGCCGGCGATCCGATCTCGCTCGATCCCGCACGCCTGCCCGAATATGCGCTTCGCACCACGCTGCGCATGCTGGCGGCCATCGTCGCCTCGCTGCTCTTCACCTTCATCGTCGCCACCATGGCCGCCAAGAGCCGCCGGGCGGAAATGCTGATCGTGCCCGCGCTCGACATTCTCCAGTCCGTGCCCGTTCTCGGCTTCCTCACCTTCACGGTCACCTTCTTCATCGGCCTGTTTCCCGGCAGCCAGATGGGGGCGGAATGCGCCTCGATCTTCGCGCTGTTCACCAGCCAGGCCTGGAACATGACCTTCTCCTTCTACCAGTCGCTGCGCACCGCGCCGCGCGATCTGGACGAGGTCTGCCGGGGCTTCCGGCTCTCGGCCTGGCAGCGCTTCTGGCGGCTGGAAGCGCCTTTCGCCGCGCCGGGTCTCGTCTGGAACACGATGATGTCCATGTCCGGCGGCTGGTTCTTCGTCGTCGCGTCCGAGGCGATCACCGTGGGCAACACCACGGTGCAGCTTCCGGGGCTCGGCTCCTGGCTGGCGGTGGCCATCGACCGGCAGGATTTCAAGGCGGTCGCCTGGGCGGTCCTGGCCATGGGCGTCGTCATCCTGCTTTATGACCAGCTGATCTTCCGCCCGATCGTCGCCTGGGCCGACAAGTTCCGCTTCGAGCAGACGGCCAGCGGTCAGCGCCCCGGCTCCTGGGTCTACGACCTGATCCGCCGCACCCGCTTCCTGCGCATCCTCACCGCGCCGCTCGCCGGGCTGTGGGATGGGCTGATGATGCTGCGCCTGCCGGTGCCGGCGCTGCCCGCCTCCGTCAGGCAGAAGGGCCGCGACCTGAGCCGGCTGTTCGACATCCTCTGGTTCGGCGCGGTCGGCGCGCTCGGCATCTGGGGCGTGTGGAGCCTGGTGACCTATGTCAGCGCCAGCCTCGGCTGGGCCGATCTGGGCCAGGCCTTTGCCGGCGGTCTCGCCACGCTCGTGCGCGTCATCGTGCTGATCGCGCTGGCCAGCGTGATCTGGGTGCCACTCGGCGTGTGGATCGGGCTTCGGCCGCACGTTGCGCAGAAGGTGCAGCCGGTGGCGCAGTTCCTCGCCGCCTTCCCGGCCAATGTGCTCTTTCCCGTGGCAGTGCTGGCCATCGTCTCCACCGGGGCGAGCCCGAACATCTGGCTCTCGCCGCTGATGGTGCTGGGCACGCAATGGTACATTCTCTTCAACGTGATCGCTGGGGCCAGCGCCTTCCCCTCCGATCTGCGGGAGGCCGCGGCGGTCTATCGCCTGCGCTCCTGGACCTGGTGGCGGCGGGTGATCCTGCCCGGCATCTTCCCCTATTACATCACCGGCGCGCTGACGGCGTCGGGCGGCTCGTGGAATGCCAGCATCGTCGCCGAGGTGGCGAGCTGGGGCAACACCAAGATCGAGGCCTTCGGCCTCGGCGCCTATATCGCCAAGGCCACGGAGGCCGGAGACTTCCCCCGCGTCATCCTCGGCATCGCCGTCATGTCGCTGTTCGTCACCCTGTTCAACCGCGTGCTCTGGCGCCCTCTCACCGTTTTTGCCGAGAAGCGCATGCGCATCAACTGAGCGCATCCTTCCGCCTGCCACTTCCAGGAGTTCGATCCATGAACACGCTTGCTCCCGCCACCCATCCCGCCGCCCGCGCCGCTGCCGAGCGCGCCAGCGCCACCCCGCTCGTCGAAGTCCGCAAGGTCCGCCAGGTCTATGACAAGGGCGTCTCCGGCTCTCTGCTGGTCCTCGACCAGGTCGATCTCACGCTCAACCCCGGTGAGGTCATCGGCCTGCTCGGCCGCTCGGGCTCGGGCAAATCCACCCTTCTGCGCGCCATTGCCGGGCTCCTGCGCCCGAGCGAAGGCGAGGTTCTGTTCCAGGGCCGGCCGGTGGACGGGCCGACGGACGGCGTCTCCGTCGTCTTCCAGAGCTTCGCGCTGTTTCCCTGGCTCACCGTGCTGCAGAATGTCGAGGTCGGCCTGGAGGCCCAGGGCGTCAACGCCGCCGAGCGGCGCAAGCGGGCGCTGGCGGCCATCGACCTGATCGGCCTCGACGGCTTCGAGAGCGCCTATCCCAAGGAGCTTTCGGGCGGCATGCGCCAGCGCGTGGGTCTGGCCCGCGCCCTCGTCGTCCATCCCAAGGTTCTGCTGATGGACGAGCCCTTCTCCGCGCTCGACGTGCTGACCGCCGAAACGCTGCGTACCGACCTGCTCGACCTCTGGTGCGAAGGCCGCATGCCGATCGAGTCGATCCTGATCGTCACCCACAATATCGAGGAGGCGGTGCTGATGTGCGACCGCATCCTGATCTTCGGCTCCAATCCCGGCCATGTGATCGCCGAGATCAAGGTGGACCTGCCGCAGCCGCGCAACCGGCTGGACCCCGCCTTCCGCGTGCTGGTGGAGGATATCTACCAGCGCATGACGGCGAAGAAGGGCACGGCGCCGACGCGCGACGGGCTGTTTCCCGGCACCGGCATTTCCATGGAACTGCCCCGGGTCTCGACCAATCTGATGTCCGGCATGATCGAGGCTTTGGCGGGCGATCCCTATCACGGCAAGGCCGACCTGCCGCCGCTCGCCGCCAGCCTGCATCTGGGCATGGACGACCTGTTCCCGATCGCCGAAACGCTGCAGTTGCTGCGCTTCGCCGAGCTCGAGGGCGGCGACATCCGGCTGACGCCTGCGGGCCTGCGCTTTTCCGACAGCGATGTCGACGAGCGCAAGCGGCTCTTCGCCCAGCATCTGGCATCCTACGTGCCGCTGGCTGCCCATATCCGCCGCATCCTGGACGAGCGCCCGAGCCACCGCGCGCCCGCCAGCCGCTTCCGCGACGAGCTGGAAGACCACATGTCCGAAGACTATGCGAGCGCCACGCTGAAGGCGGTGACCAACTGGGCCCGCTATGGCGAATATTTCGCCTATGACGAGCATTCGGACCTGTTCACGCTGGAAAATCCGAGCTGACCAGGTTCGCTGCTGACATCGAAGCGCCGGGCCTTGAGGAAGGCCCGGCGTCCTGTTTCTGGTCTTACTCTGCGGCCTGCGTGGCTTGGCAGTCTTCGTCGTCGCGCATGCGCGGGCCGATGGCCGCCATCAGCGCGGCATCGGCGCTGATCCCGGCATTGGGCGTGGTCAGCAGCGTATCGCCATAGAAGATCGAATTGGCGCCGGCGATCAGGCAGAGGATCTGCGCCTCCCGCGTCAGACTGGCTCGCCCGGCGGACAAGCGGACGATCGACCGGGGCATGGTCAGCCGCGCGGTGGCGACCATACGCACCAGATCCAAGGGGTCCACCGGCGGACGATTGGCAAGCGGCGTGCCGGCCACCGGCACGAGCGCATTGATCGGCACGCTTTCGGGATGCGGATCGAGAGCGGCCAGCACCTGCAGCATCGCCGCGCGGTCACGCACCGTCTCGCCCATACCGATGATGCCGCCGCTGCACAGCGCGATGCCCTGCGCCCTGACGGTCGCCAGCGTATCCAGCCGCTCCTGATAGGTGCGGGTGGTGACGATCTGGGGGTAGAAATCCGGGCCGGTGTCGAGATTGTGGTTATAGGCCGTCAGCCCGGCCTCGGCCAGCCGCGCGGCCTGATGCGCTTTCAGCATGCCGAGTGTGACGCAAGCCTCCATGCCCAGCCCGCGCACGCCCTTGACCATCTCCACCACCGCATCGAAATCCGGCCCGTCACGCACCTCCCGCCACGCGGCACCCATACAGAAGCGCTCCGCCCCGGCCTCGCGCGCCGCCGTCGCTTCAGCCAGCACCTTTTGCGGCGCCATCAGCCGGTCGCGCGTCAGCTTGACCTCGCGATGATGGGCCGATTGCGGGCAATAGCCGCAGTTTTCCGGACATCCGCCGGTCTTGATCGAGAGCAGGCTCGCCTTCTGCACATGGTTGGGGTCGTGATGGGCGCGGTGCACCGCATTGGCGCGGCCCACCAGCTCCAGAAGCGGCAGATCATGGAGCGCGGCGATCTCGGCCACGCTCCAGTCGCAGCGCAGCGTTCCGTCAGGCCCCGCCATCAGCCGCGATCCTTCTGCTTGCCCCGGCTCAGAAGCGCGGCGCCACAGGCCACGAGCGCGATCTTGACGAGATCGCCAGGAAGGAACGGCACGACGCCGATGGCCATGACCTTTTCCGCAGGCACGAACAGCGCCAGCCAGGACGCGCCGCAGGCATAGATCACGGCAAGCCCCGCCAGCATGGCGCCGATCCGCCCGATCATACCGCGCCCGGCCGCGAGCCACCCCGTCAGCGCCGAGGCGATCAGAAAGCCAGCGAGATAGCCGCCCGTCGGTCCGGCCATATAGGCCAGCCCGATGCCGCGCTCCGGCGTGCCCGAAAACACCGGCAGGCCGGCGGCCCCGGCTGCGAGATAGGCGAGGAAGATCGCCACGGCCCGCTGCGGGCCCAAAAGAACGGCAAAGGCCATCACCGCCGCCAGATGCAGCGTCATCGGCACCGGCCAGAAGGGGATCTGCACCTTGGCGGCAAGCGTCATCATCGAGACGCCGAGCGCCAGGGTGAGAACGGCGCGCAGACCGCGCGGGCGGCTTTCGAGCAGGCGGGTGTTCAGGGCAGTCATCGGGCATCCTTTCAATATTATCGATAATTTTTGATTCTATCGCCTGATGAATCCATAGATGAACATCGATCGCAAGAGAGGATCAAATAATTATCGATAATTTTTTGAAAGATGAGCTTTCTCCCGGCTAGGCTCCAGGCCTGCCGGAACAGCTGGACCGGGTACAGGGCTCTGAAACTGCCCGATCGGCGGTTTGCGGAAGGCAGGACAATCGCCACCCACCGCCAACTCCCCACCAACAGGAACGTCGGCGGCTCCCTCGTTCGCGGGATGCAAAGCAGCAGCCGGTTTCGGCCGGTCACCCGATGGTGGCGAAAAGAAACGGTAAAGGCCACCTGACCTAACCTCCGCGCCAGTCGGCCGGCTGCCCAGACCATGCGGCAGGCCTTTGCCGCCGCGTCATCAACATCGGCAGCCTGGGAGGAGGACAGGCGTTATCGCGGAAAACGCGGGAGGGTCGAGGAGCGGGAAAGGCGCGCCGCTTCAAGGCCCCGCGCGCCGCCCGGCCGGGCGTCCGGCCTGATCCTGGCCGCGTGGGCCGATCCATTGCACATGGCGGCCCAGCACCAGGGCGGCGAGATCGACATTGCCGGCCCTGAGCGCCGCCAGAATCGCCCGGTGGTCGCGGTCGGTCGGCGCTTCCCATTCCGCCCGCCAGCCGGAAAACAGGAAACGGGCGCTGGCGGCCTGGAGATCGTCGATGGTGCGCAGGAGGCGCGGCATGGCGCAGGGCGCCAGCAGCGTGCGGTGAAACAGGCGGTTGGCCTCTTCCCAGGCCTCGACATCGCCGGCATGGTCGCCCGCCCGCGTCGCCTCCTCGGCCGCATCGAGAATGGCGCGGGTCAGATGCGGGGCGGCATGGCGCAGGGCCAGCACTTCGAGCGCCGCGCGCATCTCCGCCACCTCCTTCACCTCCGCCTGGCTGAAGCCGGCCACACGCACGCCGCGGCGCGGCTCGCTGACGACCAGCCCCTGTGATTCCAGCCGGCGAAACGCCTCGCGCACCGGCATGTGGCTCGCCCCGAATTCCTCCGCGATCGGCCCCTGGCGCAGCCGCGCGCCCGGCGCGAGCGCGCCGGCAATAATGCGCTCGGCTAGCACCCGGCTGATGCGCATGGCGAGGGGATCGTCCTTGGCTTGGGTCATGCCTGATCGATAATCTGCTCCGGCACCGCCGTCGAGCACGGATCGTCGCGACAGCGCGTCTGACCCCGGATTTCGGGGCGATCGCGGCAGTCGTCGATGGCAAAATGCGGCTGGCGGCTCCGTTCGCCCGCCCATTTTCTTTGCCTGCCACTGAAGGCCAAGCCGCGACAGGAAGCATCGAAAGGCAGGCGGCATCCAGCGAAAGCCGGAAGCGGTCTTTCGGCCGTGGCAGCGTCAGGTTATGAGCCTTGTTGATCGGCAGGCGGCACGAGATCGACAGGAGCACAGGCGCATGACGAGACCGGCACTCCTCCGCTATCTCAGCGAAAGCCCGCTTCTCTGGCTGGCCATCACGCTGATGGCCGGGCTGATCTTCGTCGCGGACACGCTGACCAAGCTGGAGATCGCCTTTGCGGTGCTGCATGTGGTGGTCATCCTGCTTGCGGTGCGCAGCGGCCGGGTGGGCGCGATCCTGACGGTGGCGGGCATCTGCATCGTGCTGACGCTGACGAGTTATGGACTGACCCGGCATGGCAACCGCGATTCCGGTCTCGCCAATGCCGCGCTCAGCCTGCTGGCCATCGGCGCCAGCACCTGGCTCGCCGTCCGGCTGGAGCGGCTGCAGGCGCGCGCCCGCCACGCCCAGAGCGATCTCGCGCGCATGTCGCGCATCATGCTGATGGGCGAGCTCAGCGCGTCGATCGCCCATGAGGTGAGCCAGCCGGTGACCGCCATTGCCGCCAATGGCAATGCGGCGCTGCGCTGGCTTTCGGCTGACCCGCCCAATGAGGAGGAAGCCCGGCGCGCGCTGACGCGGATCGTCGCGGACGCCGGCCGGGCGGGCGATGTCGTGGCCCGGGTGCGCCGGCTGGTGGCGCGCGCCGGTCCGCAGGCGGAGCCGCTGGACCTGACGGAGACGGTGGCCGAGGCGCTGGCGGTCATGCGCGGCGAGCTGCGCCGCAACGAAATCCACCTGCGCACCGAGCTGGACGACGCGCTGCCGCAGGTCATGGGCGACCGGGTACAGCTGCAGCAGGTGGTGCTGAACTTCGTTCTGAACGCCATCGAGGCCATGGCGGAGAGGCCGGCCGAGGAGCGCGACCTCCTCGTCAGCGCCGCCGGCGACGGCAAAAGCGTGACGGTGAGCGTGCGCGACAGCGGAACGGGCCTTGGCGGCGAGGCGCAGCAGCGGCTGTTCGAGGCCTTCTTCTCCACCAAGCCGACCGGCATGGGCATGGGGCTGGCCATCAGCCGCTCGATCGTCGAGGCCCATGGCGGCACGATCTATGCCGCGCCGAACTATCCGACCGGCGCCGTCTTCGGCTTCACCCTGCCGGCTGTCCGAACGCAGGGCGAGGCGGGAACGGCCTGATCCGGTCTGTCTTCGGGGTCGCGGGCAGCCGCGCGACAGGCTTCACCAGCCAGTACGAAGGCGTCCCATTCGTCCTGCACCGCCGCCGCAGGCCCTTGCCTCCGCGCCCCGCCTCGCCGAAAAGGACGGGGCACGCGCTGGCCGAGGGCGCCAGCAGGGAGAGCACAGGGATGAACCAGGAACAGAGCGCGCGACCGGCGGCCCAGACCGTCTATGTCGTCGATGACGACCCGTCCGTGCGTGACGGGCTGGACAGCCTGCTGCGCTCGGTCGGCTACCGCGCGGCCTGCTTCGCTTCGACGGCGGAGTTCCTCGCCGCCCTGCCCCGCGCCCGGCCGAGCTGCCTGGTGCTCGACATCCGCATGCCCGACGCCAACGGACTGGACTTCCAGGACGAGCTTGTGCGCCGGGCCGAGACCGTGCCGGTGATCTTCCTCAGCGGCCATGGCGACGTGCCCATGTCGGTCAGGGCGATGAAGGCCGGCGCCAGCGAATTCCTGCTCAAGCCCTTCCGCGAACAGGACCTTCTCGATGCCATCAGGCAGGCGCTGGCAGGTGACCGCACGCGCCAGGCCCAGGACGAGGCGCTGTCGAGTCTGCGCGAGCGCTATCAGACGCTGACATCGCGCGAGCGCGAGGTGATGGCGCTGGTGGCGCTCGGACGGCTGAACAAGCAGATCGCCGGAGAGCTTGGCCTCAGCGAAATCACCGTCAAGGTCCATCGCGGCCATGCCATGCGCAAGATGCAGGCCGACAGCGTGGCCGACCTGATCCGCATGGCCGAAAGCCTCGGCCTCCTGCGGCCGATGGGGTGAGCCTCGCACGGCTGCCAGATCCGGGCACCGCCCCGGCCGCCCTCTGTCGCTCGCCCCTGTGGCGCCAAAGGATCCGGCGTCCCTGCGGACATGCCTGCAAGGCGCGGACGCGGTGTGAGGGCTGCGCCGCTGCGAAAACTCACCGCCCCGCCGGCTTCGGCGCCTCGCGGCGGATGAGTCCCTGGGCGAGACGGCGGCGGTCTTCGAGCGGCAGGTCGGTGACGAAGTCGATGGCCTTTTCCTCGGCTGCGGCGCGCACGGCCATCTCCGCCGCGCGCGCGCGGGCCAGCGCGTCGGAGAGGCTTGCGCGGTCGAGCGTTTCCTGTCCCATCAGCGCGGCGGCCTCGATGCGGGCCTGCTGCGCGGCGAGCGTGGTGGCGCGCGCACCCCTGCGGGCATCGGACAGCGCCTTCTGGAAGGCCGCGCGGGTCTCGCGCGGCAGGTCCTCGCCCGCCAGCGGCAGGCGGCCGCCGGACGGCGGCGGCGCGCGGTTGATATAGAACAGACCGGCGCCAGCCAGCGCGCTGACGAGAAAAACATTCAGCACCAGAAGGCCCAGGACGAGGCGGCGAAATCCTGTCTCGCTCATGGCTCTCTCTCCATGGCCGGGGCCGGGTCACGCGGGGAGGCGCCTGGCCGGTTGAGATCGGCGGCGGCGAGATCCGGCGCCAGCATGCCGAAGACGGTGGTGCCATCCTCACCGGTCAGAGCCGGCGGCGGCACGGCGATCATCACCGCCGCAGCCCCGGCCAGCCCGCCGGCAAGGCCCACGCCCAGCAGCCCCGCGCCGATCAGCGCCCGCCTGATCGCCAGACGCAGCGCATGCCCCCGGCCGGTTTCCCGCAGGATGCGCGCGGCCAGCGCCGGCGCGGGCGGGGCAAGGGCGAAGCGGTCGAGCGCGGCATCCACCGCCCGCGCCTCGGCCAGTACGGCGCTCAGCTCCGCCCGCTCCGCCATGGCGCGCGCCTGCGCCTGCACCGCGCCCGGCCAGCGGGCGATCTCGCCGCCATAGGCTTGCGCCAAGGCCCGGAACCGGGCTTCGCTCAGGCCGGTTTCGCCCTCACGCATCATCGCAGTCTCCCTTCAAACGCGCCGCCAGCGCCCGGCGACCGCGCGACAACAGGCTTTCCAGCGCCTCGATGCTCAACCCCATCAGCTCCGCCGCCTGCCGGTTGGTCATGTCCTGGTAATAGACCAGCACGATCGCCTCGCGCTGGCGCGGCGCCAAAGCCTGCAGCGCCCGCTCCACCTGCCGCGCCTCGCCCTCTTCATCCGCATCGGGCAGAGGCGCAGGGTCGGCCTGCTCGGGCGGCTCGGCCATCGGCTCCTCGCGCCGCCGGCGCAGGCGGTCATAGCAGAGGTTCAGCGCGATCCGGTGGGCCCAGCTGTCGAAGCGGGCCTCGCGCGCGCGAAAGCGGCCGGCATGGCGCCAGATCCTGAGAAAGGTCTCCTGCGCCACATCCTCCGCCTCCGCCCGGTCGCCCAGCATGCGCACGGCCAGCGCCAGGAAGCGCGGCAGCTTGCGCGCCACCAGCGCCTGCATCGCCCCGGGCTCGCCCGCCGCCACCGCCTTGATCAGCTCCGCATCCGGATCGTCCACCATCTGCCCGCCAGGAAGCTCCGGGGTCTCGTTTTCGCATCGGATCGTTCCGAGACGCTGCACCTGATTTCGGTTTGAGTCTGTCTGGGCATCGGATTTTTCCGAAAACCGCGTCCCGCCTTCCTGTCCGATGCTTCAGGCAGCCTCATCATGCCTGATACGCGCGGGCGCGCCCGATCCGTCGCCCGCGTGGAAAAAATCTCAAGCGCGATGATGCGGAAGGGACAAGGACGGCATGAAGACAACAAAAAAGGCCGGGGCGAAATTCGCACCGACCTTCCCTATTCGCTAACTCACCCCTGCCAGTACATCCGTGGTCAACAGTTTGAAGCGATGATCGGAACCGCGAGCCTCCGCGAATTTGGGTGGGACGCTCAACCAGCAGTGCCGATGTCAGGATGTATAGATGTGGATTGTGTTGAAAACAAGGCCTAAAATCTTGACAGCCAAAAAAAGCTGAAGACCCCCTGATGCGAGATCCCGCCGTCAGGAGCGCGCAGATGTTTGATGACCAATCTTTCAGCCTGCCCGCCGACCGGCTCCTCTGTCACGTCGACGGCGTTTTCGCGCTGGAGGCTATGGCGGAAGCCGAGCGTGCGGCGCGCTGGGCCGCCTTTGCCGGCAAGCGCCCGGAGGCCTTTGACGGCCGGCTTCTGCGCATGGCGCAGCACAGCGTGACCGACGACGCGTTGCGCATCACCGCGCAGGAAACGCGCTTTTCCGCCTATATCGCCACGCGCGACCCCAATTTCACCCTTCGCCATCCCGGCGTCGGGCGCGCCGATCCGCTGGGCCTGACGGCGGCGGTGCTGGCGGTGGACGGTCAGCTGATCCTGACGCGGCGCAACCTGACGGCGGAGCAGAACCCCGGCTGCCTCTACCTCGTCGGCGGCTATGCCGAGCCGGGCAGCACCGGCACGGTGGATCTCCTCGCCGAGGCCGCGCGGGAGGTGGCGGAGGAGCTGGCCGTTACCGATCTTCTGCGCGACGAGGCTCTGGCGATCGGGCTTGCCTATGACCCGGTCCACTGCCACCCCGAACTCTTCCTGCTTCTGCCGAGCGCGTCCCGCGCCGAGGATATTCTCCGGCAGGTGGAGGAGGCGCAGGATCGCACGGAGGCGGCGCAACTTATCGCCTGCCCGCTGGCGCAGGTAATCGAGGGGGGCAGCGCCCTGTCGTCGGCCACATGGACCTGGAGCTTCCGCAAGGCCCGGCAATTCCTCATCGACCACCAGCGCCGCGCGGGCGGCTGATCCCGCGCGGCGAACGGCTTCGCTTAGAGCGTCGGACCGAAAAGTGGGAACCGGTTTTCGGAAAAAATCCGGTGCAAAAACAAAATCCTAGAGCGTCAGACTGCGTCTTATTTTCAGTCTGACGCTCTAGCGCTCGCCCTCTGCCTGCGGCACATGGCGCCGCCAGTCATGCGCCTCGCGGAAGCCCAGCACCTCGCGGATCTTGGCATTGCTGATCGGCGCGGCGAAGCCTTCCAGCGGGCCGGTGATCGGCGTGCCCGGCGCGTATTTGGCGAGGAAGTCGCGCGTCGGCTCCCGCGCGGTGATCGTGTCGTTGACGGCGTTGAACACCTGGAAGCCGAGCCCGTCCTTGTCGATGCAGAGATCGACGATCTGGCCAAGGTCGCGCGCGTCGATATAGCTCCAGGCATTGCGCTTGCGGGACGGAGGATCGGCGAGGAAGCCGGGGAAATTGGCATAGTCCTCGGGCGAGATGACATTGCCGATGCGCAGGGCATAGATATCGGCGCCGGTGCGCATGGCGAAGGCGCGCGCGGTCTTCTCGTTCACCACCTTGGACAGGCCGTAGCTGTCCATCGGATCGACGTCATAGTCTTCGGTCAGCGGAAACTCGTGGAAATCCTTGTCGCCCTCGGCGAAGCAGACGCCATAGGTCGTCTCGCTGGAAGCGATGATCACCTTGCGGATGCCGAGCTTCACCGCCGCCTCGATGACATTGTAGGTCGAAAGCGTGTTGGCGGCGAAGGTGGTGTTGTCGGGCCTCAGGAGAATGCGCGGCACAGCGGCGAAATGCACGACCGCATCGACCGGCGCCGGCCCCTTGCCCGTTTCCAGCCCGGCAAAATCGAAATGCATCGACAGCGCATTGAACACCTGGCCGCTGTCGGTGAGATCCGTCACCAGCGTGTTGACCCCCGGGCAGTCAAGCGGAACCAGGTCGAGATTGAAGATCTCGTGGCCCCTGTCGCGCAGATAGGGCACGACCTCACGCCCCGCCTTGCCGCTGCCGCCGGTAAAAATGATTCTCTTGCCCATGCTCCGTCTCCCTTTCATGGTCCTGGCAGCCATATGCACGACGACGGGGATTTTTCGAGGGGAGAAATGCGGCCCCGGCCGCTTTTCGCGCAAGCGCAGCGACGCCGATAACCTTGCCGTCATCACGCCGTGTCCTTGATCAGCAACAACTTTGTGATCGATCGCGGATGGATCGGGGCGGGGTCACGCCCCATCTCTGTCCGGCATCACAGGAGGCGGGTCGTGTCGGACTTCATCAGCATGCTTTTCGCGATTTTCGTCGTCAATCCGCTGCAGGCGGAGGTCAGCGACCGCTTGCGCGGCGTGGCGGTCAATGAGTTGATCGGCGCCGGCCGGGCCTGCATCGCCGCAGAAGGCCCGCGACTTCTGGAGCGGGCGCAGGCCAATTGGGGCTGGGCGGCGGCCAATGCCATCGGCGTCTCCTTCGGCATGGTCGATCCGGCCACGCTGCTTTCCGGCGATAATGCCGATTGCCGCCGCGTTCTGCCGCTGCTGCGCCAGAACGGCGAGCGTTCGAACGCCTGAGGCGGATGAAAAGGCTCTTCTCGATTCCCGTCATACTGCCGGGACGGCCGGCGGATCGAAGGGATGCGTCCGCAGGAAATCGATGAAGGCGCGCAGCGGCGCCGGCACCAGGCGGCGGCCGGAATAATACAGAAAGGGACCGGGAAACGCCGGCCACCAGTCTTCCAGCACCGGCGCCAGCGCACCGCTGTCGAGGTGCGGCCTCAGCCAGTCCTCGAACAGGCAGACGATGCCGAGGCCGGTCAGAGCGGCGGCCACGCCGAGATCGCTGCCAGCCCCGTTCTGCACCAGAAGCTGGCCCGGCGGATCGATGCGGATCACCTCGCCGTCGCGCTCCAGTTCCCAGGTCTCGACCGGTCGCCCGGCAAAGCGTCCGCGAATGCAGGCATGGCGCATCAGCTCACGCGGATGCTGCGGGTTGCCGTGGCGCGAGAGATAGCCGGGCGCGGCAGCCAGCGCGAAACGCTGCCGGCGCGGGCCGATCGGCACGGCGATCATGTCCTGCTCCAGCCGCTCGTCGTAGCGGATGCCGGCATCGCAGCCGGCGGCCAGAATATCGACGAACTGCTCGTCGGTCATCACCTCCAGCCGGATATCCGGATAGGCGGCCAGAAAGGGCGGGACGATGGCCGGCAGGATCAGCCGCGCGGCGCTGGCGGGCACATTGAGCGTCAGCGTGCCGGCCGGACGGTCGCGCAGGCTGCGCAGGTGATCGACGGCGTCGGCGATCTCCCGGAAAGCGGGGTCGAGCCGGGCGATCAGCCCGCGCCCGGCCTCGGTCGGCAGCACGCTGCGCGTCGTGCGGTGGAGCAGGCGCAGGCCCAGTTCGCCCTCCAGCCGCCGCACGGCATCGCTGAGTGCCGAGGCGCTGAGCGTGCTCATGCGCGCCGCCTCGCGAAAACCCCCGGCTCGCGCCACCAGGAGAAACGCCCTGAGGTCGCCCATGTCGGGCAGGTTCTCCGCCATGCCATCCCCTTTTCATTGTCCGCGGTTTCGGACAGGCTGTGCCGATTATGGTGACTTATCGGAACAGTGGGAAGGGTCTAGCGTCAGGCCATTGCAACAGGAGGCAATCCCCATGGTTCTTCAACAAAAGGCTCTTCAAGACGGCGCGACGTTCACACTCGGCGATAGAACGGTGAAGCGGCTGGGCTATGGCGCGATGCAGCTGGCCGGCCCCGGCGTCTTCGGCCCGCCCAAGGACCGGGCGGAGGCGATTGCGGTGCTGCGGGAGGCCGTCGAAAGCGGCGTCGATCATATCGACACCAGCGACTTCTACGGCCCGCATGTCACCAACGAGATCATTCGCGAGGCGCTGCATCCCTATGGCGATGGGCTTGTGATCGTCACCAAGGTCGGCGCCGTGCGTGGCCCGGACGCCTCCTGGAACCCGGCCTTCTCCGCCGAGGATCTGACGCGGGCGGTGCACGACAATCTCACCCATCTCGGTCTCGATGTGCTCGATGTGGTCAATCTGCGCGCCATGTTCGATGTTCACGGCCCGGCGGAAGGCTCGCTGGAAGCGCCGCTGACGGCTCTGGCCGAGCTGCAGCGACAAGGGCTGATCCGGCATATCGGCCTGTCCAACGTCACCGCCCGTCAGGTCGAAGAGGGACGAAAGATCACCGAAATCGTCTGCGTGCAGAACCAGTACAATCTTGCGCATCGTGAGGACGACGCGTTGCTGGATGCGCTGGCGGAAAAGGGCACGGCCTATGTGCCGTTCTTCCCGCTGGGCGGCTTCTCGCCGCTGCAGTCCTCGCTTCTGTCCAGGGTTGCCGCGCGGCTCGGCGCCACACCGATGCAGGTGGCATTGGCCTGGCTGCTGCAGCGCGCGCCGCATATCCTGCTGATCCCCGGGACGTCATCGCGCGCGCATCTGCGCGAAAATCTCGCCGCTGCCGATCTGGTGCTGTCGGCAGAGGACGTCGCGGAGCTGGACGGCATCGGCGCGACGTCCGAAGGCTGATCCGAGCCGAGCGGCCCGGAAGGCGGGCGCCCCTGCTCCGTGCGCCCCCGGCCTGTGCGCCCCTAGCCTGTGCGCTCAACGCGGCGCGCGCCGGGGGCGCAGGTTGCGCGGCGCGGTGCCGTAGCGGGCCTTGAAGGCGGTGGTGAAATGGGCGCAATCGGCAAAGCCGGTCTGATCGGCAATCGCCGCCATCGACAGCATTCCCTGTTCCACCAGGATACGCGCCCGCGCCAGCCGCGTGTGCAGGATGAAATGCTTCGGCGTCATGCCCAGCGTGGCGCGGAAGAGCCGAGAGAACTGCCGGGCCGAAAGGCCGGCCGCCCGGGCCATTTCGCTGGGCGAGACATTCTGGCCGGCGCGCGCCTCGATCAGGACGACGGCGCGGGCAATGCGGGGATCGGCGATGGCGCGCGCCTCGGGCAGGCTTTCCGCCTGTCCGCGCGCAGGCACCGGCCTTTCGGCATCCATCACCACAGCGGCGGCCATCTGCGGACCCGGCGGGGAAAAATCTGAAACCGGCGCCGGCAGGCGCAGCCCTGCCTCGATGCGTGCCACAGCCTCGTGCCCGAGGCGGGCGCGGATCAGCGGCAGCAGCACGGACAGCACGGCCACGCCATCGGCGGACGTCATGCGGCCCTGGTCGAGCACCGCCTCTGCCGGCACGATCGCCAGGCCGGGAAAGGCCGCGTGAAGATCCGCCTGCAGGCGCTGATCGAGACCGAAGCGCCGGTTGGCGAGCAGGCCCTCCTCGACCAGCACGCGCACGCCCCCACCGCAGCCACCCACGGTCAACCCTGCGGCAGCGGCAACGCGCAGATAGTCGCGGTGGCGGATGGGCTCGCCTGAATCGGCCGGCCCCGCTTCCGACAGGTGCCGGCCGGTCGCCTCCCTGCCCGCTTCTGCCCCGTCCGATCCCCTTGTGTCCACTGCCTCTCTGGCCGGAAGGCCGCCCCTGTCCCGGCGTGTGGCCAGCCGCTCCGGGGTGTCGGGCCCGGCCAGAACCAGAAGCAGGTCGAGATCGTCGGGGCGAACATAGGGCGTATCGGCCGCCAGCCTGAGGCCGATGCCGGCGGCCGGCACGGCGGCCTCGCTCGCCGGCCCCAGCAGCGCCAGGCGCGGCGGCGCGGTCGGCGCCGCCTCTCCCGCCAGCCGCAGCACCTCCTGCAGCAGCGCCAGGGTAAACAGGGAAAAGCCGGGCCAGAGCAGCACGCCGAGGGTGAAGGTCGGTCGAACATCCCCCTCCCCGACCAGCCGGCTGGCCCAGAGTGCCTCGAGCCAGCGCACATAATCCTCAGCTGCCGGTTCATCGGCCGCGTCCAGCGCCGGGATGGGCGCGGCCGCACCGTGCGAATCGCGCGGAATTTCCACGGAGAGCGGCAGGAGGCCCTCGAGACCGGAGACCGGCGGCGCAAAGGCGCGCGGCTGAGGCTTGAACGGGAGCTCGGACAAGGGCGGCGAAACGGAACGATCCGGCAAAAGCACAAGGGGCGCGGCGGCGGTGTCCGTCGCGTCGGGGATCATGGGCAGGCTCAGCGCGTCCGTCATCGGATCGCTCCCCGTGAGGGCATCGGACCGAGCGTGGAGACCGGCTCTCGGGAGGATCCGATGCGAAAACAAAAAGCCCGGCGCATGCGGCCGATGGCGACGTTCGGCACGATGCACAGGGAGATCGGCAACCCACGGGCACCGCGTCCGTGGCTATCAGCATGCCTGTCACAGGCGTTCGGGGCCGCCGCACCGGCACGAACGCGCCGGCGAACGCTCTGCGCGAAAAGACGAAAGCTGCGCCGCCCCTTGGCCGTGAGATCGACCCGGCCATGCGCACGGCCTTCGTCTGCCCGACCATCATCACCTGTCTGCGAGACAGAGGCGTGTCAGAAACGGCAAGCCGCCTAAAGCCTTCACCTATCTTTGCTTATTCGAATTGTCTGAAGGCATCAAGTGGCCCGGTTAGCCGGGTCTGACGCGGCCGCACTCCGCCACGAGGCGGTGACACGCGCAAGAAAATCACAAAATCACAATTTCATCTTTGATTATATCGAATCAGAATGTTACATTTGCAAGCAAATGAGGAGACCGGCAGGGGATGCCGGACGGGCAGCGTGAAGCGTGAGGACCGGAAACAGGCGATCGTCAACTGGCTGATCGAGAACCGCACAGCGGATCTCGACGCGCTGGCTGCGCGCTTTTCCGTCTCGCGCATGACGGTGCATCGCGATCTCGACGATCTCGAGCGGGCCGGCATCCTGCGCAAGATGCGCGGCGGCGCGACGATCGAGCCTGGCACGCAGTTCGAGAGCGATTTCTCCATTCGCGAGCTGCAGGAGACCGAGACCAAGCGCGCCATTGCCCGCGCGGCGCTGGACGAGGTCGAGCCCGGCATGAGCGTCATCGTCAATGACGGCTCGATGGCGGCCGTGCTCGGCGCGCGGCTTTGCGAGAAGCGGCCGCTGACGGTGATCACCAACAATGCCGCCGTGCTGGAGACGCTGAAGGCCGCGCGCGACATCACGCTGATGGCGCCGGGCGGCGTCTATTCGCCGAAGTTCAACGCCTATCTCGGCCTGATGGCGGAGGAAGCGCTGGGCCGCCTCTCGGCCGATCTCGCCTTCATCTCCGCGCCCGCCGTCTCCAGCGCAGGCGCTCACCACATGGACGAGGCGGTGGTGCGCAGCAAGCGGGCAATGATGGGCGCGGCGCGGCGCTGCTGCCTGCTCGTCAACCATCGCCGCTTCGGCCGTACCGCGCTGCACCATCTGGCGCGGCTGGACGGTTTCGACACCATCATCACCGACCGCGCGCCGCCGGAGGATGTGCGCGCCGCGCTGGTGACGGCCGGAACCCGGCTGATCATTGCCCCGCCCGAAACGGCAGAGGCGGACACGGCGCAGGCCTGAGAAGCCAAAAGGCTGCGGCCTGCCGGTCGCATGCCATTGCTGCAAGCCGGGCGGACGGTCCGCCCCATCGCCGCCGCGAAGAAAGACCCGTCCGAAAGGACGGCCAGGAGGAAAGAGAATGTCGCAGCATCACCGCCGGATCTGGATCGGCACCAGCTGGAAGATGAACAAGACGCTGGCCGAAGCCCGCAGCTTCGCCGAGACGCTGAAGGACGCCCATGGGCGCATCCATCCGCAGATCCAGCCCTTCGTCATCCCGCCCTTCACGGCGGTGCGCGAGGTCAAGACCATCCTGGCCGACGTGCCGGTCAAGGTCGGGGCGCAGAACATGCATTGGGAGGATCGCGGCGCCTGGACCGGCGAGATCTCGCCTCTCATGCTGACCGATTGCGGGCTGGACCTGGTCGAGCTCGGCCATTCCGAGCGGCGCGAACATTTCGGCGAGACCGACGAGACGGTGAATCTCAAGGTCAAGGCGGCGCTGCGCCATGGCCTGACCCCGCTGATCTGCATTGGCGAGACGCTGGAAGACCGCAACAGCGGCCGGGCCTCCGAGGTTCTGGCCCGCGAGGTCGAGGGCGCGCTGAAGGGGCTGAGCGCTGAAGAGGCCGCCCGGCCGATCCTGCTCGCCTACGAGCCGGTCTGGGCCATCGGCGAAAAGGGCATTCCGGCCACGGCCGATTATGCCGATGCCCGCCATCGCGAGATCGCCGAGGTCGCCCGCCATGTGCTCGGCCATGCCGTGCCCTGTCTTTATGGCGGCTCGGTCAATCCGGGCAATTGCGCCGAACTGATCGCCTGCCCGAACATTGACGGCCTGTTCATCGGCCGCTCGGCCTGGAATGTGGAAGGCTATCTCGACATTCTCGCCCGCGTCGCCGCCACGCTCTGACGATCCCATCCGCCCGCCCCCGAGCAGGCGGGGCCGGGCAAGCTTCGCCACAATCAGTCAAACCAGGAGGAAACAGATCATGAAAATCGCCGTTGCCGGAGACAGTGCGGGCGAAGGCCTGGCCAAGGTTCTCGCCGACCATCTGAAGGAGCGCCACGAGGTGGCGGAAATCTCGCGCACCGATGCCGGTCCGGATGCCTTCTATGCCACCCTGTCGGACCGCGTGGCCTCGGCCGTGCTCGCCGGCACCTATGACCGGGCCATCCTGGTCTGCGGCACGGGCATCGGCGTCTGCATCTCGGCCAACAAGGTGCCGGGCATCCGCGCCGCGCTGACGCACGACACCTATTCGGCCGAGCGCGCAGCACTCTCCAACAATGCCCAGATCATCACCATGGGCGCGCGCGTGATCGGCAGCGAGCTGGCCAAGGCAATCGCCGACGCCTATCTCGCCCAGACCTTCGACGAAAACGGCCGCTCGGCCGGCAATGTCGAGGCGATCAACGCCGTGGACGCCAAGTACAACAAGGGCTAGAGCATCGGTCCGAAAAGTGGGAACCGGTTTTCGGACAAATCCGATGCAAAAACAAAAAATTAGAGCATCGGACTGCGTGCGATTTTCAGTCTGATGCTCTAGCCCACCGGACCGAAAGGCCGGAGCCGGTTTTCAGTCCGATGCGCGAACGCCTGAGCAGGCGGCGGGGCACACCCGCCGCCTTTCTCTCAGCCAAGTTCTACCAGCCCGCGCGGCAGGCTGTCGATGCGCTCGGTGCCGGTCTCGGTCACCAGCACCATCTCCTCGATCATCAGCGCGCCCAGCCCCTGGCCGTAGAAGGGCGCCTCGATTGCCAGCACCATGCCGGGCTCGATCCGCTCAGGGTTTCCAGTGGAAAAGAACGGCGCCTCCTCGATCCCCATGCCACCGCCGACCGAATGGCCGAAATGGCCGCGCGCATAGCGCGTCAGACCGTGACCGTGAACCACGGTGCTCATGGCGGCATGGACATCGCCGAAGCGCGCGCCGGGGCGGATCGCCGCAAGCCCCGCTTCGAAGGCCTCCTCCAGAACCGCGAAGATGTCCCGGGCGAGATCCGGCGGCCGGCCGAAACTATAGGTGCGCGCGCCATCGGAGGAATAGCCCTCCACCAGCGTGCCGACATCCGCCTTGATCAGCGCGCCGGGCGCAACCCGGGCGCCGGGATCGGCGAGATCCGGGCCGACGGACAGATAATCCCAGGTGCCGGTGAGGGTAAAACCGCCCCGAGCCGCAGCATCCGCCGCGCCGGCCTTCCAGGCGGCAGAGAGCGTGGCGAGCGGCACGCCATCGGCCACCGCCTCGGCCATGCGCCGCAGGCCCGCTTCGGCCGCCTGGCTCGCCTGGCGCAGGCGGGCGATCTCGCGCGGAGTCTTCACCGCGCGCAGCCGCATCAGGCAGAGGGAGCCATCGACCCAGCGCACCCGCGGCAGCGCGGCTTCAAGTGCGGTGAAATCGGCGGCCGGCAGGAAAGCGAGATCGACGCCGATCCGGGCGGACGACAGGCCATGGGTCTGCAGCAGATCGCCGAGGAGCACGAAGCAGGCGGCGCGATCGAAGGTTTCCGGGCGCGACCGGCCAAGCCCCTGCGCGGCATAGGCCGCCTCGACCCCGGCAAGGCTCGACACCGGGCCCAGCGTCAACTGGTCGATCCAGATACCATGCACGCGCCGCTCCACCGCCGGCGCAAGGCGCGCCAACGCGGGGGCGGCGTGATCGCTGATCACGGCGGCGATGGGCAAGGCCGCATCGGCCGGCACCAGCGCGATCGCCGCGCCGGCCCGGCCCCACATGGCGGCCACGCCGGCCGGCGCGCCGGTGGCATAGCGAAAGGCATCGGGCTGAAACAGCACCAGAGCCTCCAGCCCCTCCGCCTGCATCAGCCGCGCGGCGCGCTGGCGGTCGATCTCGCTCATTCTCACTCTCCTGCAATCGGATGACCCGCCGCCGCAAACCGATATCGGCGCGCGGCATGGCCGGCTCGGGCGGTCGGCGATGCTAGACCATCAACCCGAAAAGCGGGACCTGATTTTCGGAAAACGCCGATGCAAAAACAACAAGCTCAGAGCATGCCGCGCGAAAATGGGAAGCGGTTTGCGGTCGTGCCGTGCTGCAAGACAATGACGGGAAGCGCGGGAAGTAAAAAAGACCGCGACGCGCTTTGCGCCCGGGCTGCGGCCGACGCCTTCCTCACGGCACATCGCACGCGGCTTGAAGGGGGCGCGCCGGCCTCAGCAGAGGGTCGCGCAGACGATCATAAGCCGTCCGATCTCCTGCATTTCGCTTTATCCTGCATATGCGAAAAGCGGCTCTCGCCTGTCGCTCCAGCACCTTCGCAGGTGCAACACCATCGATACAGAGCTCACGCGGAACACGCTTTCTCAATAGATTTGCATTACAGCATGTCCTCATCTAGCGGCAGCATTCGCCTGGCGGCGCGCACGGCGCGGGTGTGCCTCAGGCCCGCTCGCCTTGCTCGCTCAAGCAGAAGGGCACGGGGAGACGGGCCTGGGCAGAAAGGCCCAGGCAAAAGGCAATGACCCTGCCGTGCCGCTCCGAACCGGCCCGGCCAGGTGGAGGGCGGATGTCAGAACCGCCTCTCGCGGGGGATGTGGAGGGGCGCCTGGCGCAGGATCCGGCTGCCAGCGCATCGGAGCGAACACCGGCAAGCGGTATTCGGACCCATCCGATGCGACGACAGAAAAAGAAAGCACCGCGCCGAACTCCCGTTCGGCCGGCTTGTGACAAGGGAGGGCGTCAGCCCTTTGAAACGCATCGTCGAACCGGAAACGGACGAGGTCTATCAGGAACTGGTGGCGGAGCTGGCCTATACGTCGGTTCCCACAGCGCTGATGACGTTCATCCTGCTGATCGTCGGGGTCCATGCCTGGTCGTTGCTGGGGCAACCCCTGGTGCTGGTCGCCGTCATCCTCGGCGTGTCGGCCGGTTTTGCCAAGAGCGTCATGCTGGAGCTGCATCTGCGCGACCTCGATCGCCAGGCCGCCGACCTGATGCGGTCACGGCGCTGGGAGCGCCGGCATGCCATCCTCAGTCTGATCATGGCCCTGTCGGTGGGTGTGATCAGCAGCGTGATTTTCATGGAGCCGGACCTCGCCCTTCAGGTCGTGGCAACCTGCACGGTCTTCGGCTATTCCGCCGGCGTGGCCAGCCGCGTGTCCGTGCGCCCGAGGATCGCCATTGCATCCATCGCGACGGCCTCCCTGCCGGCCATCCTGGCCATGGCGTGGCAAGGCGGCGAAGCGCACTGGTTGATCAGCTTCATCTTCGCGGCCTTCCTCATCGCGGCCTCGCAAAGCGTGATGCACGTCTACAGCACCACCGCGCGGCATATCTGCATCCGGCAGCAAATGGCGAAACAAGCCCATCGCGATGCCTTGACGGGCCTGGCCAATCGCCGCGCGCTCTACGATGCCTTCGACCATCCGGCCGGTCGCGAGAACCCTTCCGCGCGCGCGAAGGCGATGACGGCGATCCATTGTTTCGACCTCGACGGCTTCAAGTCGGTCAATGACCGCTTCGGCCATCTGGTCGGCGACGAATTGCTGATCCAGATCGCCGACCGCCTGAAAGGACTGGTGCGCGCGCCGGATCTGGTCGTGCGGGCGGGGGGCGACGAGTTCATCCTGTGGCAGGCGGGCCTGACCGCGCCGGAGGAGGCCGAACGCATGGCACAGGCAGTGATCGGCCTGCTGACCGTGCCCTATCGCCTAGCCGGCACCGAGCTGACCATCGGCATCAGCCTGGGTTATGCGCTGTCCGCCCGTAAGGATGTCGACCTCAAGGCGCTGATTTCGCGCGCCGACAAGGCCTCCTATCGCGCGAAGGCGCGCGGCGGCGGAATCGAGCAGGATTCCGGTTAAAACGTCGCTCCGACGCTCCGCGTCAGGCGTCGCGGCAAAGCTCGGCGGCCGCCCCCGCAACGGCGCTGAATGGCAATGCCGACAGGACGCTCAAACAGCCGGAAGGAGACGAAGGCCGCGATGGTGGCGTTCACCAGAATGAGGGCGGCGGCCGGCAGGCGGTGCGGCAGCACCTTGTCGGCAACGGCGATCACCGGACCGTGCTGGAGAGAGAAGCCGACGGACAGATCGACGCACCACACCAGCGGCTTGGCGGCGCGTGGCCCTTCCAAGGGGGGCCGGCTCTGCTGAAAGCTGCATTCAGAAAACGGTGCGGTTCCCGCAGGTACAAAAATGCCCGGCTGTCGCGCAGGACAGGCCGGGCATTGATATTACGTTTCGGGGCTTCAGCACCTGGAGTTTGGCATGGACCTGCCATCAGCCAAAAACCGGAAGCCTGCCTTCAGATCGTCCCGACAGGATGCGCCGAGAGCGCTTTTCGATCGCACGGATCAGATCGGCGCTCTGGGGCCTTGTCTTTGACGCGCAATCTTATCGACCCTCATGTCACGCGGGCCGGATTGTGCCTTAGCGCTTGACGGCGGCGCGGGCGACCGAGCGGATGTCGGCGCGGGCGATGCCGAGGTCGTTCAGCTCGCGGTTGCTCATGCGGCCGAGTTCGGTGACGGTCTGACGATATTCGCGCCAGGCGGAGAAAGAGCGGGTGAGGTTCATGGCGGTCTCCTGTGGTGGGGAACCGGCCTTCCGGCTCCCGGGGGTGGAGCCGTTCGCGGCCCCGTCATCGACCGCGACGGCTGCCTCCCTCTGTGGGAAGCCTGCCTCGCGAGCGTCATGCCCGCCGAGGCGTCTTGCCGTCCGGCCTGTTCGATGACCGCAATATAATCGTTTTAAACCGTCGAAAACCAGCGCTCATGCCTCAAGGCACCCTTGCACCCAGCGCATGGATCGTTGCTGCGGAGCCGCGATCCTCTGTCAAGAGACGGGCCCAGGACAGGGCAAACTCCACTGCTCCTGTCATGATAGCGTCAGAAAACCTCAGACAAACTGTAATAATCGGGCGCTATGAGAGCCGCGGGTCATCCCCGGACAGGCTCTAGCGCCGGCGGAAGGACACCGAACCCTTTCCCGAAGAGGACCAAGATGAAAAACTCCGCTCTGCGCGCCGCCCTCGCCGGCCTGTTCGCCGCCACCACGCTGGCCGCCGCCCCGGCTTTCGCCGAAAAGACCAAGTTCGAATTCTGGTATGGCAACACCGGCGACATCGGTGAGCGCGTTCAGGAAGCCTGCAAGAAGTTCAACGACAGCCAGGCCGACTTCGAAATCGTCTGCACCTCGCAGAACGGCTACGACACCACGCTGCAGAACACGATCGCCGCCTATCGCGCCAAGAAGCAGCCGGCCATCACCCAGATCTACGACGCCGGCACGCTGGACATGATGCTGTCCAAGGCCTTCGTTCCCGCCAAGAAGCTGATGGCCGACAATGGCTATAAGATCGACTGGGACAACTACTTCCCCGGCATCGCCAACTACTATGCCACCGGTAGCGGCGAGCTCTTGTCCTTCCCCTTCAATTCCTCGACCGCCGTCATCTATTACAACATGAGCGCCTTCGAGAAGGCCGGCGTGACCGGCAAGCCCCAGACCTGGGAAGAGGTTGCCGAAGCTGCCAAGAAGCTGAAGGCCGCCGGCTATGAATGCCCGATGGCATTCAACTTCGACACCTGGCCGCTGATGGAACAGTTCTCTGCCATCCACGACCAGCCGATCGCCACCGAAGGCAATGGCTATAAGGGCCTGAACGCCGAACTCGTCGTCAACAAGACCAAGTTCATCGACGAACTGAAGTTCTTCAAGAAGATGCAGGACGAGAAGCTGTTCGTCGTCAAGACCAAGCAGCTCGGCATGGACATCGTTCCCGCCTTCACCTCGCAGACCTGCCAGATCATGATGAGCTCGATCGCCGATCACGGCACGGTCGGCAAGACCCTGCCCGAAGGCGTCAAGTGGGACGTGGCCATGCTGCCGGTCTTCAAGGGCACCGAGCGCAAGAAGTCGCTCGTCGGCGGCGCCTCGCTGTGGGTCATGGCCGGTCGTCCGGAAGCCGAATACAAGGGCGCTGCCGCCTTCCTCAACTTCATCGCCCAGCCCGACATGGTTCAGTGGTGGTCGACGGTCACCGGCTACATCCCGGTCACCAAGACCGGCTTTGAAAGCATGAAGAAGAACGGCTTCTACGACAAGGCGCCCTACAAGGGCCGCGAGATCGCCATCGAAAGCCTGACGCTGACCCAGCCGACCGACACCACGCGCGGCATCCGCCTCGGCAACTTCACGCAGATCCGCAAGGAAGTCACCAGCGCGCTCGAAGCCATCTACATGCAGAACGCCGACATCCAGAGCTCGATCGACCAGGCCGTCGAGCGCTCGAACCAGGGTCTGCGCCGCTTCGAAAAGACCTATGCCGGCGAAAAGCTGAACTAAGCCGCGCCCGCATCCGCACCGGGGCCTGCCTTGCCAAAGGCGGGCCCTCTCCTGTTGCCCGGGCCGCAGCCGCATCTCAATGCGTACCCAGGCCGCTCCTCCCCCGACATGCCGGACACCCTCGCCATGGAAAAGCGCTCCGTCTTCAAGAGCACCTGGCTGCCGATCCTCTTCGCCGCGCCACAGCTCCTCCTCATCCTCCTGTTCTTCTACTGGCCGGTCACGGCCGTGCTGAACTGGGCCTTTACCCTGGAGCCGCCCTTCGGCGGCGCGGCCGAATTCGTCGGGCTCGATAACTTCAAGGAAGTTTTCAACGATCAGCTCTACTGGCATTCGGTGATGATCAGCATCATCTTCGCCATTTGCGGGCCGCTCACCGCCATCTTCATCGGCCTCGTCCTGGCGCTTGCCGTCGACCGCGAGCTGCCCGGCTCCGGCTTCTTCCGCTTCCTCTATATCCTCCCCTTCGCCGTCGCCGGTCCGGCGGGCGGCATGGCCTTCCGCTTCATCCTCTCGCCCGAGCGCGGGCTTGCGGCCATGCTGAACGAGATCCAGCCGGATCTCTGGAACCCGGCGAAATATGGCAGCCATGCGCTGGCTTTCGTCATCATCATCTTCATCTGGAAGTGGGCGGGCTATACCTTCATCTTCCTTCTGGCCGGCCTGCAGTCCGTGCCGCGCTCGCTGATCGAAGCCGCCGCCATGGACGGCTCCGGCCCGATCCGCCGCGCCATCGACATCCAGGTGCCGCTGCTCGCGCCCACCCTGTTCTTCCTGCTGGTCACCATGATGACCGAGGGCTTCGTCGGCTCCGACACCTTCGGCATGGTGCACGCCACCACCCGTGGCGGACCCAACCACGCCACCGAGCTCATGGTCTACCGCATCGTCGACGAGGCCTTCCAGGGGCTGAACTATTCCGGCGCCTCGGCCCAGAGCCTGGTGCTGATCGGCCTGATCATGATCTTCACCTTCATCCAGTTCCGCTTCGTCGAGCGGCGCGTTCATTACAAGTGAGGCGGCGATGATCCAGCGCACTCCCTTCGCCAATGCCCTGACCTATGCGATCATGGTCATCGGCTTCCTCCTGCTGATCGGGCCTTTCCTCGTGGTGATCGCCGGCGCCAGCCAGACGATGCAACAGGTCAATGCCGTGCCCTTCCGCTTCGTGCCGGGCGACCAGTTCCTCGCCAATGCCACGGCGGCCTGGACGCGCGGCGATCTCGGCCATGCCATGATCAACAGCCTGATCATGACGCTGATGATCACCTTCGGCAAAGTGGCTCTGTCAGCCTGCACCGCCTTTGCCATCGTCTTCTTCCGCTCGCCGCTGAAGCATCTGTTCTTCTGGACCGTCTTCATCACGCTGATGCTGCCCTTGGAAGTGCGGGTGGTGCCGACCTACGCGGTGGCGGCCGACATGTTCACACCCTTCCGCCTGCTGATCCAGTTCTTCACCGGCATCGAGCTGAAGATCGAGTGGAACCTGCTCAATTCCTATGCCGGCCTCACCCTGCCGCTGATCGCCACGGCGACCGGCACCTTCCTCTACCGCCAGTTCTTCATGACCCTGCCGGACGAGCTGGCCGAGGCGGCGCGCATGGACGGCTCGGGCCCGGTCCGCTTCTTCTTCGACATGCTGCTGCCGCTCTCGCGCACCAACATCCTGGCGCTGACGACCATCATGTTCGTCTATGGCTGGAACCAGTATCTCTGGCCGCTGCTGATGGTCACCGACCCCTCCTACCAGACCGTCATGATGAAGCTGCGCATGCTGCTGCCGCCAGAAGATGGTGGCACGCCGGACTGGAACGTGACGCTGGCCGGCTCGCTGCTGATCATGCTGCCGCCGGTTCTGGTGGTCGCCGTGCTGCAGCGCTGGTTCGTGCGCGGCCTGGTCTCCAGCGAGAAATAACCCCTTTTCGACAAGCCCCCATCAGAAGGCCTCAACGACAATGGCACAGATCGATATTCGCGCCGTGCGCAAAAGCTACGGCAAGACGCAGACGCTCCATGGCGTCGACCTCATTTTCCCCACCGGCGAGTTCGTCGTCATTCTCGGCCCCTCCGGCTGCGGCAAGTCCACGCTTCTGCGCATGATCGCGGGGCTGGAGGAGATCACCGCGGGCGAGATCGCCATCGGCGGCACTGTGGTCAACAAGCTGGAGCCGCGCGAGCGCGGCTGCGCCATGGTGTTCCAGAACTATGCGCTCTATCCGCATATGTCGGTGGCCGACAATATCGGCTATGCGCTGAAGGTCTCCGGCGTGCCCAAGGCTGAGCGGCGCCGGCGGGTGGAGGAGACAGCGGCGATCGTCGGCCTGACCGACTATCTCGACCGCCGGCCCGCCGCGCTTTCCGGCGGCCAGCGCCAGCGCGTGGCCATGGGTCGCGCCATGATCCGCGAGCCCAAGGTCTTCCTCTTCGACGAGCCCCTGTCGAACCTCGATGCCAAGCTGCGCGTGTCCATGCGCGCCGAGATCCGCAAGCTGCACCAGCGGCTGAACGCCACCTCCGTTTTCGTCACCCATGACCAGGTGGAGGCCATGACGCTGGCCGACCGTCTGGTGGTGATGAACAAGGGCCGGGTCGAGCAGGTGGGCCAGCCGCTCGACATCTATCACCGCCCCGCCTCCACCTTCGTCGCCGCCTTCATCGGCTCGCCGGCCATGAACCTGATCGACAGCCGCGTGGAAGGCGGCGCCGTGCGGCTCGGCAGCGCCGTGATCCCGCTCGCCCCGGCCTTTGCCGGGCTGGAAGGCCGCACCGTGACCGTCGGCATCCGGCCGGAGCAGGTGCGCCTTGCCGCCCCCGGCACCGGCCTCGTCGCCATTGCCGATTTCGTCGAGGAGTTGGGCGCAGGCCGCGTCGTCCATGCCGTCATGGAAGGCCAGCCCTTCGCCGCCGCCATCGGCGCGGAGGTGCGCATCGCTCCCGGCCAGCCGATCGCCTTCGACCTGCCGGCCGAACATCTGCACCTGTTCGACCGCGAGACCGGCCGGCGCATCGAGATCGACGGCGAACCGGCACAGAGCCGGGCCGCTGCCGCAACGCTGGCGCCCGCCCTGTCCTGATCCCGCATTCCCCTAACTTTCGGGACCGGCGCGCCTCGGCAAGGCCCGCCCGTCTCACGCACGACCTGCCTGCTGCTCCCTGAAGGAGGGACTTTCATGACCGGCATCATTTCCGCCATCGGCTTCTGCAACCATACGGGTCGCGGCGACCTGTCCACCCTCGACGCCTCGCTGCGCGCGGTGGCCGGTACCGGCGCCGACGCCTGCGAGATCGGCATCTATGGCGAGGAGATCGTCTCCGGCGGCCGCATCATCGAGGAGCGTTTCGCCCGCACCGCCGAGATCGTCGGCGGCTACAGCTTCAAGAAGCTGTCGCTGCACGGCCAGGTCTGCTCCAACTTCATGGATGCCACCAATCTGCACCTGCAGAAGAAGGTGGTGCGCGCCATGCTCGAAATGGCCAACCGGCTCGGCGCGGGCATCGTCGTGCATCACTCCGGCGCCGCCCAGCTCGGCGAAGGCGTCAATGGCGAGGATCTCGACAAGATGGAGCGCGAGGCCCTGTTCGAGATGGCGGACGTCGCCAAGACCTATGGCGTGCGCCTGGTTCTGGAAAACATCTTCACCACCAAAAGCGGCCAGTATCGCCAGACGCCGGCGCAGGTGGCCGAAACCGTCAAGGCCGTCGGCCATGACAATCTCGCCGCGCTGATCGATTTCAGCCATGCCTATATCGAATCCACCTTCAAGGGCCTCGATTTCCGCGAGCAGCTGCGCGCCATGGCGCCGGTCACCGGCCATCTGCATGTGCATGACAGCTTCGGCCTGCCCTATACGACCAAGGAATTCTTCCACCCGGCCGAAGCCACGGCGCTGGGCATCGGCGACCTGCACCTTCCGCTCGGCTGGGGCGACATCGCCTGGGAAGAGATCTTCTCGGAACTGACCTTCCTGCCGGATACGACGCTGATCATGGAAATCGGCGCCGAACGCTTCGCTGCCGAACAGCCCGCCTGCCTGGAGCGCGCCCGCAAGCTCGCCGCACTGGTCAACGACCGCCAGCAGGCCGCCGCCTGACACAGGACAAAGCGCCTGTCCGCGCGCGTGCAAAGGGCGCGGGCAGGTGTTCGAATCTTGCAAATGGAAAATGCTACGGCCGCAGATCTCCGGGCGTCTCGGCAGAGGGCGTGATGCGTCAGGCCACGCGGCCGAGCGGCCCGCCTTAGATCGCCGCACCCTTGATCGCCGCGCCGCTCAGCAGGCGATAGCGGCCGGGATAGTCGATCTCCAGCATCAAGCGACGCGCCTGCGGGTTCTGCCTGACGGCATCCAGCGCGAGCCAGGCGGCCAGCGCCGCCGCGCTTTGCGCGCCCGGCTGCAGGGCGATCTCCGCCAGCCCGCCCGTGGCCTGCCAGCAAAGGGCCGACGCCTCGATCTGCGGCGCTGCGCCCTCGGCCGCCACCCTCACGGTGATGTGCTCCCAGGCAGGGCTCGGCGCGTCCGCGATGATGGCGGAGACAATGGCGGCCTGGGCGTGCAGAAGTTCCATGGAAAAGCCTTCCAGGTGTTGCGTGGGGCAAGGGTTACGGAGTGGGCGATGCTTATGTCGAGGACTGAAAGCGACATCGACACAGGGACGGGCTGACCGGCGGCCCCTGCATGCGCCGAAGCGCCACGCCTTGCACAGCCGGCACGCAACAAACAGGTCCTGATCGAGGAATGCGCCGTTCGCCGATCTGCGATCAATCAGAGTGCGATTGATCAAGCGGCAGGCCGGTGGCGTAGAGCCTCCGTCAGCAGCCGCTTGCGCCACGCTGCCGCGCGTTCATGGCGCCCGGTCGAAGAAGCCACCAAGGCCGATCCGAAGCCGCCGCATCCGCTTGGCGCATCCCCGCCACAAGGGGTGGCGCGCCGGAAAGCTCGTGGTGGCCAGGGACCGCTTCGCACCGTCCAACAGCGTTTCCAGGATAGACTCCTGTCATGACAGTTTGATGGCAGAGCCTGCCGCGTCCCTCCCGCGGGTCGACAGGGCATCCTGCCGCACTATCTCAGGGGATCTAGGCGGAACGCAGGATGAGGGGTTACAAAGGGCGCGCCTGCCCCATGCCCCGCCGCACCGCGCAACCCCTTCCACGACATCAGGACCCTCCATGCTGCTTGCCCTTGCCGATGTGACCAAGCGCTATCAGACGGCCGAGGGGCCGCTGACCGTTCTGGACCGGCTGAGCCTGACGCTCGACCGGGGCGAGACGCTGGCGCTGACGGGCGAATCCGGCAGCGGCAAGAGCACGCTCCTGCATCTGGCCGCCGGCCTCGACCGGGCGGAGGGCGGCAGGGTGCTGATCGACGGCGCCGATCTCGGCGCGCTCAACGATGCCGGCCGGGCGGCGCTGCGCCGCCACACGGTAGGCCTGATCTTCCAGCAGTTCAATCTGATCCCCTCGCTCACCGTTGCCGCCAACCTCGCCTTTCACGCGCGGCTTGCCGGAAAGTCGGATCCGGCCTGGCAGAGCGCGCTCGCCCGCAGGCTGGGGCTCGATGGGCTGCTGACGCGCTATCCCGAGCAGCTTTCCGGCGGGCAGCAGCAGCGCGTGGCGATCGGCCGAACGCTCGCCGCCCGGCCGAAGCTGGTGCTGGCCGACGAGCCCACCGGCAATCTCGACGAGGCCACCGGCGATCAGGTGATCGCGCTGATGCTGTCGCTGGTGGCCGAAAGCGGCGCGGCGCTCTTGATGGTCACCCATTCGCAGCGGCTGGCCGAGCGGCTGGGACGGCGCATCCACCTGACCGGCGGGCGCATCCTGTGATGCTGTCCACCGCCCTTTCCGCGCTTCTGTCGCACTGGCGCCGACGCCCGGCGCAGCTCGCGCTGCTGATGCTCGGCCTGTCGCTCGCCACCGCGCTTTGGTCCGGCGTGCAGGCGATCAATGCCGAGGCCAGGGCAAGCTATGACCGCGCCGCCGCCCTGCTCGGCCAGGACCGGCTGAGCACCATCGCCCGTGCCGACGGCGCGCCCATGGCGCAATCCACCTTCCTCACGCTTGCCCGCGCCGGCTGGCAGGTCTCGCCCGTCCTCGAGGGGAGCCTGCGGCTGGAGGGCGGGCAGCGTCTCCGCCTTCTGGGCATCGAACCTCTCTCCCTGCCGGCCGAGGCGCAGACGCTCGATCTCCAGCCCACAGGCGAAAGCGGCAAGGGCGAGGGAGGAACGGGCGAGAATGGCGAAAAGGGCGGCGGCACGGGCGATCTCCTTGCCTTCATCACCCCGCCGGGCCTGCTCTATGCCGCGCCGGAGACGGTGGCGCGGCTGCAGGGCGTGGCCGGCCTGCCGCCCTTGCGCGCCGCGCCCAACCTTCTGCCCGGCATGGCGCTGGCCGATATCGGCACCGTCCAGCGCCTGCTCGACCGACCGGACGAGATCAGCCGGCTGCTTATCCTGCCCAACCAGCCCATGGGGCTTCTCCCCCTGGCGCAGATCGCGCCGGAGCTGGCGGTGCGCCAGCCGGAGGCGGGCGGCGATCTGGCGCGGCTGACCGACAGCTTCCACCTGAACCTCACCGCCTTCGGCTTTCTCGCCTTCGCCGTCGGCCTGTTCATCGTCTATGCCGCCATCGGCCTGGCCTTCGAGCAGCGGCGCGCCACCTTCCGCACGCTGCGCGCGCTCGGCCTCTCCGCCCGCGCACTGACCGCCGCTTTGCTGCTGGAGCTTCTGGTGCTGGCGCTCGCCGCCGGGCTGATCGGCGTGGCGCTCGGCTATCTCGTCGGCGCAGCACTCCTGCCCGGCGTCTCGGCCTCGCTGCAGGGGCTTTATGGCGCGGCCGTACCCGGCACGCTCAGCTTCCGCCCGCAGTGGTGGGCCTCTGGCCTGGCCATCGCCGTCATCGGCACGCTTGTCGCGGCCGCGCAGAGCCTCTGGCGCGTCTGGCGCCTGCCGCTGCTCAGCCCCGCCAGCCCGCGCGCCTGGGCCCGCGCCTCGGAAGCCAGGCTCAAGCGCCAGGCCGCCGGCGGGCTCGGCCTGCTGCTGATCAGCTTTGGTATCGCGCTTTACGGGCATGGCTTGGTGGCGGGCTTCGCCGTGCTCGGGGCGCTGCTTCTGGGGGCCGCCCTCCTGCTGCCGGTGGCGCTGGCGCTGGTGCTCGGGCTGATGCAGCGGCGCGCGCGCGGTCCGGTGTCGGAATGGTTTCTGGCCGACACTCGCCAGCAACTGCCCGGCCTGTCGCTGGCGCTGATGGCGCTGCTGCTGGCGCTGTCGGCCAATATCGGCGTCGGCACCATGGTCTCGAGCTTCCGCCTGACCTTCACCGGCTGGCTGGACCTGCGGCTGGCCTCCGAGCTCTATCTCACCGCCCGCAACAGGCCCGAGGCGGAGAGGCTCACCGCCTTCCTTGCCGGCAAGGTCGATGCGATCCTGCCGATCTGGCATGTGGACGGGCAGCTGGCCGGCGCGCCCGGCGCCGTCTATGGCGCGGCCGATCATGCGACCTATCGCGACCACTGGCCGCTGCTCGCCAGCCTGCCCGATGGCTGGGACCGGGTGGCCTCGGGCAAGGCGGCGATGATCAACGAGCAGCTCGCCCGCCGCGCCCGGCTCGCCCCCGGCGACCGGCTGACCCTGCCGGAGGGCTGGACGGTCGAGATCGCCGGCGTCTATTCCGACTATGGCAATCCGCAGGGCCAGGCCATCGTCAATTCCGAGGCGCTCACCGCGCACTATCCCGAGGTCGAGCGGCTGCGCTATGGCCTGCGCCTTCCCCCTGCCCAAGTGCCCGCGCTGATGGCGGAGCTGGAGCACCGCTTCGCGCTGCCGCCCGAAGCCATGATCGACCAGGCCACGGTCAAGCGCCGCTCGCTCGAGGTGTTCGAGCAGACCTTCGCCGTGACCGCCGCGCTGAATGTGCTGACGCTGGGCGTGGCGGCGCTGGCCATGGTGGCGAGCCTCACCACGCTCTCGGCCATGCGCCTGCCGCAGCTTGCGCCCGTCTGGGCCATGGGGCTGACGCGCCGGCAGCTGGTGCGGCTGGAACTGCTGCGCACGCTCCTGCTTGCCGCCCTCACCTTCCTCGCCGCGCTGCCCGTGGGGCTGGCGCTGGCCTTCGTGCTGCTCGCCATCGTCAATGTCGAAGCCTTCGGCTGGCGGCTGCCCATGCATGTCTTCCCGACCGACTGGCTGTGGCTCGGCCTGTCGGCGCTCCTCGCCGCGCTGGTCGCCGCCGCCTTCCCGCTGCGCCGCCTCGCTTTGACGGCACCGGCCGATCTCTTGAAGGTTTTCGCCCATGAACGCTGAGATTTTGCGCAGGGCGCAGGCCGGCCACAGGAGAGCATGGCGCGCGCTTGGCCGCGCCCGCTCGCTCCTCCTCGCCGGCCTTCTCGCCTGCGCGCCCCACTTCGGCCAGGCCGCCCACGCCCAGGGCTTTGCCGGGCTCGGCACGACGGCGGAAGGCTTTGCCGTGCCGCAGCCGGGCGTTGCCTTAAGCTTTCCCGCCGATCACGGGCCGCATCCCGACTTCCGCATCGAATGGTGGTATCTCACCGCCAATCTGAAGGGCGACGACGGCAAGGATTATGGCGTGCAGTGGACGCTGTTTCGCAGCGCGCTTCAACCGGGCGAGCGGCCCGGCTGGGAAAGCCCGCAGGTCTGGCTCGGCCATGCCGCGGTGACCACGCCGACCGCCCAGCATGTGGCCGAGCGGCTGGCGCGCGGCGGCATCGGCCAGGCCGGCGTGGCCGCCAGCCCCTTTTCCGCCACCATCGACGACTGGGCCATGCGGGAGCGGACAAGCGACCAAACCGGCGGGCAGGCAAGCGAGCAGACCGGCGAACAGGCCGGGGCAGCCGCCGGCACCGATCCGCTGAACCGTCTGACGCTCTCGGCCAGCGGCAAGGATTTCCGCTATGCGCTGGATCTGACCGCCACCGGCCCGCTGGTGCCGCAAGGGCAGAACGGTTATTCGGTGAAATCCGCCGCGGGACAGGCAAGCTTCTATTACTCCCAGCCCTTCTACCGCGTCGCCGGCCGGCTGGACCTGCCCGAGGGCCCGGTGACGGTGACGGGCGAAGCCTGGCTCGATCGCGAATGGTCCTCCCAGCCGCTTTCCGCCGATCAGACCGGCTGGGACTGGTTCTCGTTGCATTTCGATGGCGGCGAGAAGCTGATGGGCTTTCGCCTGCGTGACAAGGGTGCCGGCTATACCTCCGCCACCTTCATTGCCGCCGATGGCACGCCGGAGCCTCTGCCGGCCGGTGCGCTCGTCTTGACGCCGCTCGAGAACGCCATGGTCGCCGGCCGGCGGGTTCCGGTCGGCTGGCGGCTGCAGCTGCCGCAAAAGGGCATCGACATCACCACCACGGCGCTGAACCCTGAAGCCTGGATGGCCACCCGCACGCCCTATTGGGAAGGCCCGATCCGCTTTTCCGGCACGCGCAGCGGCCGGGGCTATCTGGAGATGACGGGGTACTGACGGAAAGGTTTTAAGTGAACCTCAGCACCCAAGCTGCGGCAGGCGGCTTTGCGAGAAGCGGGCGAAGTCGGCGGCGGGCAAGGGGCCGGCGGTCATCAGGGTGAAGTCGAAGGGTGCCGGCCGGTCGGCGGCCAGGACATATTGGCGGTGGACGCGCAGAAAATTCAGGCGGATGCGGCGATAGCGCGTGGCCTCCAGCATCTGGCGCAGGCGGATGAAGACCAGGCGCGGCTGCGCCAGGCCGGGATGGCCGCAGAGCGCCACCAGCGGCGCGCGGTAGAAATGGATCGCATCCGTCAGGCACTGCACCTCGAACCAGGTGACGCCGGGAGCAGCGGCGATGCGCCCGACATGGGCGCGCAGCCGCGTGGCGGATTTCAGCAGCGCGCATTGCAGCAGCGCGCCGCCAAGGCCGACGAAGACCACCCGCCGGCCATCCAGCAGCGCCGGCTCGCGCTCGATCAGCGTGCCGAGCACATGGGCGGCAAGGCTCGCGCCCATGCTGTGGGCGCTGATCACCACCTCGTCGCTCTCCTGCTGCAGCGCCTGGCGGGCGGCGGCCACGCGCCCCTCGATCCACAGGCGCACGGTGGCATCGTCCAGCGCCGCCACGGCCACGGCCAGCTGCCAGTCGGCCAGAAGATGCAGCACATGCAGCCGGGCGGAGAGCCGCGGAAACAAAAGGGCGAAGAGAAAGAGCGCCGCCGGCAGGCTGGCGAGCAGCGTCCAGGGGCTGAAGCCTGCCAGCAGCGGCAGCGCGGCGAAGAGAAGCGCCAGCATCAGCGCCAGCGCGGTGAAGAGGAAGGGGAAGACGAAGAACAGGCCGAAGCGCCAGGCATGGCGGAAATAGGCCGTCATCCCGCCCTGAAGCACGACGCGCCCGCCGCTGCGAAAGCCGCCGAGAAGGCGCGCCGTCAGGCTGCGTCCGTTGAAGTGGCGCACCAGCGCATCATGGTCGAAGATGTGGATGCGGCTGTCGGTGGCGCAATTGGCCGAGCGGCAGGCGACATCGAAGGCGGCGACCGCAGGCGTGCCGGCACCCTGCCCGCCGGCCGGCAGGAGCGGCCCCACGGTGAGCCCCAGATCCCAGACGCGCGCACTCTGTTCGGCCGCGCGACCATAGCGGCGGTGATGAGCGGCAGCGTCGAGCGGCTCGAAACCGGGAAAATGCAGGACCGTGCGCCGGCGCACCGGAGCCCGCCTTTCGGCCGTCCCTGCGAGAGCATCGGACGGACCATCCTCTGCCGCCCGATCCTCCGGATTTTTGTTTTGCATCAGATTCTTCCGAAAACCGGTTCCCACTTTTCGGTCCAATGCTCCAAGGCTTCATCCAGGATCGTTTTCCTGAAGATGCGGGGATCGACCCTTTTTGCGTGCCATATGGCGATGGACTCCCACACGGCAAGGATCGGGCCGGATTAAGGCGCGCAAAGGACAATCCGTCGATTTAGCCGGCACAAGGTTAAGAAAGCGCGAGCGAACGCTGTTTCCTGTGCTCAAGGGACAAGAAAAGGTCTTCCGGGCATGCCTCTGCGCGCATTGTTGCAGGCGGTGCACAGGCCGCGGGCGGCTGGCCTTACGGGCCGGGAAATCGCCCCCGCTCGCGACGCTCCCCCGCTGCGGCGCAACAGCGCAGCAGCCGCAGGCTCGCAAAGCCTGCTGGTGACAATGCGGCAGCTTTGTGGCATGGCGGGTCCATGCGGATGATGCGGCAGATCTTGGCGGACAGACAGACGGCGGGCGCGCTTGCCTGGGTGATCGCGCTCGTTCTGACGCTGCAGGGTCTGGTCGGCCAGATCGGCCAGAGCCGCATGGCGGCCGAGGCGCTCGATCCGCTGCATGCCCTCTGCATGACGGTCGGGCTCGACCTGGCCGCGCCGCAGCCGGCCGCTGAGCCAGAGCTGGCCACGGCGCCGGAGGATCGCCAGGGCGCGCCGCACGGAAAGGCGCCGGATTGCCCCTGCGCCACGCTGTGCCGCCTGGCGGCCACGACGCTGGCGCTGATCTCCCTGCCGCCCCAGCTTGCGGCGCCGCGCGCGCCGGCAAGCCTTTCGGCCAGCCGCCCGTTCATTCCTCTCTTCCTGCGCATCGAACGCGGGCTGACCGGACAGCCCCGCGCGCCACCCCTCTCCTCCTGACAGGAAGGCCGGGACGGCCCCGCGCCGTCCCACCCCGCAAGCATCGGGCTTTCCCGAGGGCGCGAACGCGCCTTCGTGCCCTTGCTCCCATCCTGCTCTTCGTCTGGAGTTCCCATGACCGATCTTTCGATCGGGCGGGCGCGTGCCGTTACGGCCGCCCCTGCCGCATCCGACCTTTATCGCGCCGTCTGGCGCTGGCACTTCTATGCCGGGCTGCTCGTTCTGCCCTTTCTGATCTCGCTCGCCATCACCGGCGGGCTCTACCTCTTCCGCGACGAAATCGACGGTCTCGTCCATGCCGATCTCAAGCGGGTGGAGGCACGCCAGGACGCCGCGCGCGTGGCGCCCTCGGCCATGGTGGCGGCAGCGCTCGCGGCACAACCGGGCACGGCGGTGAAGTTCACCGATCCCGCGACGCCGACAAGCTCCGCCGAAATCACCGTGGCGACCGAGAGCCAGGGAAAGCGCGCCGTCTATGTCGATCCCTATGACGGCCGGGTGCTGGGCAGCCTGCCCGATCGCGGCACGATCATGTGGACGATCCGCACCTTGCATAGCCTGAAATATTTCGGCAGCGTCACCCGGGCGGTGATCGAGATCGCCGCAGGCTGGGCGATGCTTCTGGTGGCGACGGGGCTCTATCTCTGGTGGCCGCGCGGTCGCAGCGGCGGCGTGGTCAGCCTGCGCGGTACGCCGGCGCGCCGGGTGTTCTGGCGTGACCTGCATGCCGTCACCGGCCTCTTCGTCGGCGGCGTCATCGTCTTCCTCGCCTTGACCGGCATGCCGTGGTCCGGTGTCTGGGGCGCCAAGGTCAATGAATGGGCCAATGGCAATAATTTCGGCTATCCCGCCGGCGTGCGCGTGGCCGTGCCCATGTCCGACGAGCATCTCGACCATCTGGCCAAGACTTCCTGGTCGCTTGAACAGGCGCAGATGCCGCAATCGCCCGTGCATGATCACGGCATGGCGCCGATCGGCCTCGACCGCGCGGTGGCGATCCTCGACGGCCTCGGCCTGCATCGCGGCTATGCGGTCAATCTGCCGAGCCAGCCGACGGGCGTCTACACCGGTTCGGTCTATCCCGACGACCTCTCGCGCCAGCGCGTGGTGCATCTCGACCAATATAGCGGCAAGCCCCTGATCGACATGACCTATGCCGATTACGGCCCGCTGGGCAAGGCGCTGGAATGGGGCATCAATGTCCATATGGGGCAGGAGTTCGGGCTGGCGAACCAGCTGGTGCTGCTCGCGGCCTGCATCGCCATCGTCCTGCTCTGCCTGTCGGCCGCCGTGATGTGGTGGAAGCGCCGGCCGAAGGGCGGGCTCGGCGTGCCGCCCATGCCGGCCGATCCGCGCATCTTTCGCGGGCTGGTCGCGCTGATGGCCCTCTTCGGCCTGCTGTTCCCGCTCACCGGCCTGTCGTTGCTCGTCATGCTGGCGCTGGATCAGATCGTCCAGCGTTTCGGCCGCCGGGCGCGGGCCCAGCGCTGAGAAGCGCTACGGAGGCAGGGTGCACGCGCCCTGCCTTCCCCGGTCTTACCGCGGCAGCGCTTTGATCTCTGCGCTTTGACAAGGGGCAGCGTCTATGTCTTGATGGCGGCCATTCTAAAGCACACGATCCATCCGACAGACTCTCTCCGACGGGGCACGGGCAGCAAGATGTTCGCACGAGATGGAAAGCCGGCGGCAACCGACCGCGATCGCTTCGGCTGCTCGCTCGCCGGGCTGGAGGAGGATGACGTGCTCATCGGCGCCGATATCCGCTTCATCCGCCGCCGCGCGGCGCGGGCGCCTGAGGGGTTCGTCTCCACGCCCGCCTCGGGCCGTGGCACGCTGATCGGCCTGTCGATGAAGCCGGGGCATCAGCGCCGCATCCACCATGCGCATCATGCCTCCCTGCATGACTTTGCCGAAAACGGCCTCTACATCCGCCGCTTCGCCGATCCCTACAAGGCCGAGATGGCCGGCTCCTTCGATTTCGCGCTGATGGAAATCTCAGCCGCAGCACTGGCGACGATCGCCGACCAGGCCGAATGCCGCCATGTTGAGGGCCTGAGCGAGCAGGCGGGCGCGGCCGATCTCGTGCTCGGCGGGCTCACGCGGGCGCTGTTTGCCCATGCTCAGGGCCCCATGCCGACGAGCCCGCTCTTCATCGCCCAGATCGGCGCGGCGATCGGCACGCATCTGGTGCGCCGCTATGGCGAGGGGCGCACGACCGAGCCGCAGGGCGGGCGGCGCCTGACCCCGCGCCAGCTCGGCCTCATCACGCAGCGCATGCGCGCGCAGCCGAAGGGCGATCCGGGCATCGACGAGCTCTGCGCGCTGACCGGCCTGTCGCGCAGCATCTTCCTGCGCGCCTTCCGCGAAACGACAGGGCGCACGCCGCATCAATGGCTGGTGGAGCAGCGGCTCGACAAGGCGCGCGACCTGCTTTTGAACAGCGATGCCCCGCTTGCCGCGATCGCGGAGGCCTGCGGCTTTGCCGATGGCGCCCATTTCAGCCGCGTCTTCGCCGCCAGCATGGGCGCGCCGCCCGGCGCCTGGCGCCGCCGCCGGCTGGATTGACCGATGGCCGCGCGCGCGGCGCGGCCATCGTTTGGCCATGCCGCGTCCTCAGCCCTTGATGAAGGCCAGGAGATCGGCGTTCAGCACATCGGCATTCACGGTCAGCATGCCGTGGGAGAAGCCGGGATAGGTCTTCAGAGTGCCGTTCTTGAGGAGCTTGATCGACTTGTGGGCGGCGTCGGCAATCGGCACGATCTGGTCGTCCTCGCCATGCAGCACCAGCGTCGGCACGGAGATCGCCTTGAGATCCTCGGTCTGGTCGGTCTCGGAGAAGGCCTTGATCCCGTCATAATGCGCCTTGGCGCCGCCGATCATGCCCTGGCGCCACCAATTCTGGATTACGCCTTCGTGCACCGTCGCGCCCTCGCGGTTGAAGCCGTAGAAGGGGCCGGCCGGAACGTCGCGGAAGAACTGGGCGCGGTTGGCGGCGAGCGCGGAGCGGAAGCCGTCGAAGACCTCGATCGGCAGGCCTTCCGGATTGGCCTCGGTCTTCAGCATCAGGGGCGGAACGGCCGAGACCAGCACGGCCTTGGCCACGCGGCCGGCCGGCTCGCCATGCTTGGCGACATAGCGCGCCACTTCGCCGCCGCCGGTGGAATGGCCGATATGGACGGCATTTTTCAGGTCCAGCGCCTCGACCACGGCAAAGGCGTCGGACGCATAATGGTCCATGTCGTGCCCGTCGGAGACCTGGGCCGAGCGGCCATGGCCGCGCCGGTCATGCGCGACGACGCGGAAGCCCTTGGACAGGAAGAACAGCATCTGCGCATCCCAGTCGTCCGACGACAGCGGCCAGCCGTGGTGGAACATGATCGGCTGGGCGTCCTTCGGACCCCAGTCCTTGTAGAAGATCTCGGTGCCATCCTTGGCGGTGACGAAACCCATGGTCATTTCTCCTGGTTCAGGGTTGGAAGCTGCGAAGGCAAGGCCCGCCGGCAGGGCCGTGAGCGTGGCAAGCGCCGCACCGGCGACAAGAAGGCTGCGGCGGGTCAGTTCGGAGCATCGCTCCGGTACGGAATGCACGTCGTCGGTCATGGCGGCTCCTTGCGTGGTCGGTTGGTGCTTTGTCTCAGGTCTCGCCACGGGCGCGCCCCGGCCGGTCGATGGCCAGAAGATGGCGCACGAGCGGGCGTTCCGTGCCGGCATGGTGGGCCAGCACCTCGGCCTGCAGATCGGCATCGGCCCGGGAGACGCGCTTGTGCTGGCGCAGATGCTCGGCCCAGGATTCGACCATGAACCACTCGACCATCACGTCGGGGTCGGCGGCATCCTCGGTCACGCCCCAGCCATAGGCGCCGTCGCGCCGCCGCTCCTCGGAAAAGCGGGTGAGCGCGTCCAGAAACGGCGCGTGCCGGTCGCGCGGCACGCGATATTCGATCAGGATCATCACCGGCCCGCGATCATGGGCGACGGGATCGGCCACAAGCGGCTCCGGCCAGTGGTTGGAGGGCACCAGATCCGCCTCGCCCTGCGGCAGCTTCACCCGGTGCATGACAAGGGCGGCGATGGCGAGTGCCGCGGCGCCGATGAGCAGCGTCGCCGGTACGCCGGCCGCCTCGCCCACCGCGCCCCAGCCGAGGCTTCCGGCGGTCATGGCGCCGTTGAACACGGTGAGATAGATGGCGAGCCCCCGCCCGCGCACCCAATTGGGCAGGATCGCCTGGGCCGCGCCGTTGAGCGTGGTCAGCGCCGTGATCCAGGCGCCGCCGAGAAACAGGAGCAGCGCGAGCGCGAGAGGCTTGGGCGGGGAAAAGGCCAGCGCCGCCATCACGACGGCCGCCACCAGGGCTGCGCCGAGCAGCAACCCATCCGAATCGAACCGGGCGCGCAGCCGCGGCATGAGCAGAGCGCCGCCAATGGCGCCCGCCCCCACCGCGCCGAGCAGCAGACCATAAAAGCCGGCATCGCCGCCCAGAAGATTGCGCGCCACCAGCGGCAAGAGCGCCCAGACCGCGCTGGAAAAGGCGAAGAAGATCGCGGCGCGGATCAGCACGCGGTGCAGCGGCCGGCTGGCGCGCGCATAGCGCATGCCAGCGCGAAAGGCGCCGAAAAAGCCTTCCGACAGCGCGTCATCGGCATTTTTCGGCCGGGGCCACCAGATCAGCGCGGCGATGACGATGACATAGCTCGCCACATCGGCGCCATAGGTGACGGCCGCGCCGAAGCTCGCCAGCAGCAACCCGCCGGCCGCCGGGCCGATGGAGCGGGCAATGTTGATCCCCAGCGAATTCAGCGCCACGGCCGCCTTCACCTCGCCGCGATCGACCAGCTCCGGCACGATCGCCTGCCAGGTCGGCCCCATCAGCGCCGCGCCGACGCCGCCGAGGAACGTAAGCGCGATCAGCGCACTGACCGACATCATGCCGCTCGACGCCAGCAGCATCAGCGCCAGGCTGACGGAGCCGAGCAGGATCTGCACGGCGATGAGGAAGCGGCGGCGGTCGAGAATATCGGAGAGCACCCCGGCGGGAATGGCCAGGAGGAAGATCGGCAGGGTGCCCGCCGCCTGCACCAGCGCCACGGCGGCAGGTGCCGCCGAAAGGTCGGTCATCAGCCAGGCGCTGGCGACGTCGCGCATGAAGCTGCCGGTGTTGCCGAGCACGGTGGCGGCCCAGAGCACGGCGAAAACCGGCTGGCGCAGCGGCCCGAGGCTGCCCGAGCCGGCCGGCTGCGATGGGTTCGGCTGCGATGGATTTGGAGGCGACACGCCGCTCATGGCTGGCCTCCCCGCTGCGCGACATCCCGGATGGCCACCAGCAGAAAGGCGCCCACCAGGCCGAGATGCTCGAAGAAGCCGTTGGTCATCATCGCCCGCTCCATGCCGGCCGGCAGTTCCCAGAAGCGGAAGGCGAGGAAGGTGGCCAGCACGGTGAAGCCGGCGAGCGCCAGGGCGCCGAGCCAGCGCAGCACGCCCGAGAGCACCAGCGCCGACATCGACAGCTCGAAGAGGATGACGCCGACGGCGAAGAGCGGCGCGGGCTGCAGCCCGAAATGCTGCATTTCCGCCAGCGCTCCGTTAAAGTCGAACAGCTTGGTCAGCGCGCCCTGGAGATAGGCCGAGCACAGCGCCAGCAGCGCGACGAAGGTGACAGCTGGCGAGGACAGGGCGCCGGCAAGCGGGCGCGGCAGCATGCGGCCGGCCAGAGGGGGTGCGGTTCTGTTGCGGGGCGCCATGGGCTCACACCGCCCAGCAGGCGCAGCCGAGCGCGCCGAAGAAGCCCTTGAGATCGCCCACCGGCAGGCTGGCGCCCCAGGCGGCGGCATGGTCATGGCCATGCACGCCGCAGCTTTGCGCGCAGCCGCAGCCGGCAATGGCCTGGTGTCGCAGGGAGTGGCGGCGCAGGGAATGGCGGCCGGCGCCCTCCGGCTCGCCCCAGGCCCCATAGCCGCCGAAACGGTTGACCGGCGACCAGTTGGGCATAGCCGGCGGCAGCGGATTGTCGTCAAGGGCGGCGAAATCGCCCGCGCCATAGACCACGCGCCCGCCGACCATGGTCAGATCGGAGGTGAGGAAGGAAATCTCGTCCTCGGCGCAGGCGAAGAAATCCTTGTCCGGCACGATGAGATCGGCAAGCTGCCCGGCGGCGATCCGGCCCTTGCGGCCGACCTCGTTGGAAAACCAGGCGACGTTTTCCGTCCACATCCGGAGCGCCGTTTCGCGATCCAGACAATTGGCGCGCGGATAGAGCGAGAGCCCGCCCACGGTCTTGCCCGTGATCATCCAGGCAAGCGAGACCCACGGATTGTAGGAGGCGACACGGGTCGCATCCGTGCCGGCGGAGACGGGCACGCCCTTTTCCAGCATGCGGGCGACCGGCGGCGTGGCCTCGGCCGCGCGGTGGCCGTAGCGCTCCACGAAATATTCGCCCTGATAGGCCATGCGGTGCTGCACGGCGATGCCGCCGCCGAGCGCGGCGATACGGTCGATGGAGCGCTCGGAAATGGTCTCGGCATGGTCGAAGAACCAGTTGAGCCCATGCAGGGGAACGTCGCGGTCGACCTTTTCGAACACGTCGAGCGCGCGGGAGATGGTCTCGTCATAGGTGGCGTGCAGCCGCCAGGGCCAGCGGTTCTCAGCGAGAATGCGCACCACGCCTTCCAGATCCGCTTCCATTTCCGGCGGCATGTCCGGTCGGGGCTCGCGGAAATCCTCGAAATCGGCGGCGGAGAAGACCAGCATCTCGCCCGCGCCATTGTGGCGGAAATAGTCGTCGCCCTGCTTGTAGGTGACCGAGGCCGTCCATTTGAGAAAGTCTTCCTTCTCCTCCTTCGGCTTTTGGGTGAAGAGATTATAGGCGAGCCGCACGGTCATCTGGCCCTCGGCGGCCAGCTTCTCGATCACCGCATAGTCGTCGGGATAGTTCTGGAAGCCGCCGCCGGCGTCGATGACGCTGGTGACGCCGAGCCGGTTCAGCTCGCGCAGGAAGTGGCGGGTGGAATTGACCTGATAGTCGAAGGGCAGCTTCGGCCCCTTGGCGAGCGTGGCATAGAGCAGGCCGGCATTGGGCCGGGCGATCAGCATGCCGGTGGGATTGCCGGCGCCGTCGCGCTGGATCTCGCCGCCGGGCGGATTAGGCGTGTCCCTGGTGTAGCCGACGGCGCGCAGCGCCGCACCGTTGAGCAGCGCGCGGTCATAGAGATGCAGCAGGAAAACCGGCGTTTCCGGCGCCACCGCATTGATCTCCTCGAGCGTCGGCAGGCGCTTCTCCGTGAATTGATGCTCGGTGAAGCCGCCGACGACGCGCACCCATTGCGGCGGCGGCGTAATGGCCACCTGACGCTTGAGCATATCCATCGCATCGGCCAGCGAGCGCACGCCGTCCCAGCGCAGCTCCATGTTGAAATTCAGCCCGCCGCGGATCACATGGGTGTGGTTGTCGCACAGGCCCGGCAGGGCGCGCCGGCCCTTGAGGTCGATGATGCGCGTGGTCGGCCCGGCATGGGTCATGACCTCGGCCTCCCGGCCCACCGCCAGAAAAGCGCCGCCCTCGATCGCCACGGCGTCAGCCTGCGGATTGGCCCGGTCGAGCGTGGTGAAGCGGCCGTTCAGGAGAATGGTGTCAGCGGTCATCGCGGGACCTCCTTGGAACAGGGCATCGGCCCGAAACTGGCTTCAGGCTTTTGGAAAAATCCGATGCGAAACAGAGATCTGGAGCATCGGACGGAAAATGGTCATCCGTCCGATGCCCTTGGGAAAACGGGCTCACGTCCGTCAGGCGCCCCGTCAGGACGGCGTGCCGTCCTCCGGCTTCTGCGCCTTCGGCAGATGGCCGAAGACATGCGGCTTCACATGATGACGCCAGGAGACGGCGACGGGATCGCGGTTCATCAGCGTGCGGGCCAGCGGCAGGATCTGTTCGCCCAGCAGAATGCCGAGCAGGCCGACGAGCGCCACGACGGGCGGTGCCGGCGAGCGGACATTGAGCAGGCTGTAGATCAGTCCGACGACCAGCCCGGCGCCGAGCGAAGCGAGATAGAGTTTCATGACGGCCCTTTCGATTGGTGGCGGCCTGCGCAAGGGCGCAAACCGCGCGCGGCATCGGGCTGAAAATCGCAAGCGGCCCGATGCCGCGGTTTTCAGCCGGCCGCGACCGTGGCCACGGCGTCGAGCAGCACTTCGGCCACCGCATCAGGATGCGAGAGCAGCGGCAGGTGGCTGGAGGCGATCTCGGTCGTGCGCGCCTGCAGCCGCTTGGTCAGCGCGCGTTGCAGCTCGGTGCTCACCGCCCGGTCCTGCGAGCAGAGCAGATACCAGACCGGCTTGTCCTTCCAGGCGGCCTGGCTGACGGCATCGGCAAAGGTCGAGGCGCCGAGCGGCGGCTGGCAGGCCCAGAGCACGCGGGCCTCTTCGGGGGGAAGGTCCTGCGCCACGCAATCGGTCCAGCCGCGCTCGCTCATCCAGTACTGGCCAAAGCCATCCTGGCTGACTTCCGACAGGCCCGGCGGCGCGGGATGGGCGCCCACCTGGTCGCCGGTCGACTGGCCCACATCGGGGGCGAAGGCGGCGACATAGACCAGCGCCTTCACCTTGTCGTCGGCGCCCGCCTCGGTAATCACCGTGCCGCCCCAGCTATGGCCCGCCAGCACCACGGGCCCATCGATCCGGGCGAGAACCCGGCTCGTGGCCGCGACGTCCTCGGCAAGCGAGGTCGTCGGGTTCTGCACGGCCAGCACGGCGACACCCTGGGCCTGAAGGCGGGCGATCACCGCCCGCCAGCTGGACGCATCCGCCCAGGCCCCGTGCACCAGAACCACGGTCACGCTCTTTCGCGCATCCTGCGTCATCTCATGCCCTTCCTTCTGTCTGTCTGTCTGGGAAGAATGGCCGGCTCAGTGCCCTTCGGAGGCGCCGAACATCGACTTGGCGTAGATGATGCCGAGACCGTAAGCGCCGCCGAACTTCTTGGCGATGCCGGTGGTCATCTCGTATGTGCCGGTGCGGGCCCAGTCGCGCTGCAGCTCCAGGAGATATTGCAGCGAGGTCATGGGCCGCACGCCCGCCTGCAACATGCGCTCCATCGCCCGTTCATGCGCTTCTTCGGAAATATCACCGCAGGCATCGGCGATCACATAGACCTCGAAGCCCTGCTCCAGCGCCGACAAAGTGGGGCCGACGATGCAGACCGAGGTCCACAGCCCGCAGAAGACCAGCCGCTTGCGGCCGATGCGGTTGATCTCGTCGATCACGGCGGCGTCTTCCCAGGTGTTCATCGAGGTGCGGTCGAGCAGTGCCTGTCCGGGAAAGGCATCGGTGATCTCGCTGAACATCGGGCCGGAAAAGGTCTTCTCGGCCACGGTCGTCAGGATGGCGGGCACGCCGAAACCCTTGGCCGCATGGGCGACGAGGGCGGCATTGTTGCGCAGGTTGACGGCGTCGATCGACTTGGTCGCAAAGGACATTTGCGACTGGAAGTCGATCATGACGAGCGCATGGTCCTCAGGCGAAACCAGCAGCGGGCCGGGGGTCGGGGTGGCGTTGACAGTCATCTGTCCCTCCAGTGTGATCGGTTCGATCGTGTCGGGACGCATATTCCTTCGCCAGCCGGTGGAATTCTTGTCGAGAAGTCGCGCGTTTTGAACGATCGGACCGCGAAGATCGCGCGCGCGAGGATTGCTTGTGGAAGCACGGTCTGTCGCCCTGATCACGGCGAGGCAAGCCGCAGCCCTTCGCGAAGCGGCCAGCAGGAAATCGACGGGGAAAGAGGGGTCAGCCCGGCAGGAACTGGATATGCGGCCGGCCGTGATAGAGTGAGGGCGCGATGCGCGCCTCGACCTGGAAGACGCTGCGCATCAACGCTTCCGTCAGCACCGCTTCCGGCGTGCCCTCTGCCACGACGCGCCCTTCCTTGAGCACGACGAGCCGGTCGCAGAACAGGGCGGCGTGGTTCAGGTCGTGCAGGGCGATGATGCTGGTGATCGGCAGGCGCGCGATCAGCGCCAGCAGCGCCATCTGGTGCTGCACGTCGAGATGGTTGGTCGGCTCGTCGAGGATCAGCTCGCGCGGGCTCTGGGCCAGCGCGCGGGCGATATGGGCGCGCTGGCGCTCGCCGCCCGACAAGGTCTGCCAGCGGTCGCGGCGCTTGTGCGCCATGCCGGCATGCGCGAGCGCATGCTCGACGCAGGCCTCATCCTCGCCACTCCAGCTGGAAAACAGCCCGCGATGCGGGAAACGGCCGAGCCGGACCACATCCTCCACCATCAGGCTGGCATTGGTGGTGGCGTGCTGCTCAACGAAGGCGACCCGCTGGGCCACGCGGCGGCGCGCAATGGCCTGCAGATCCTCGCCCTCCAGCGTCACCCGGCCGGCATGCGGCCGCTTCAGCCCGGCCATCAGCCGCAGGAGCGAGGTCTTGCCCGAACCGTTGGGGCCGAGCAGGCCGAGCATCTCGCCCGGGCGCACGGTGAAGGAGACGCCGTCAAGCACGGTCTTGGACCGGATCTTCCAGCAGATGTTTTCGGCGGCGAAGCTCATGCGCCACGCTGGAATCGATAGAGGATGACGGAGAAGACCGGCACGCCGACCAGCGCGGTGACGACGCCGATCGGCAGCACTTGCTGCGGGATCAGCACGCGCGCGGCGATATCGGCCAGCACCATGAAGATCGCCCCGCCAATGGCGCAGGCCGGCAGGAGCCGGACGTGCAGGGGACCGACGACGAAACGCGCCGCATGCGGCATGACCAGCCCGACGAAGCCGATGGAGCCGACCATGCTGACGATGGTGGCGGTGAGCAGCGCGGTGATGCTGAACAGCGTCAGCCGCGCCCGACCGACATTGACGCCAAGCGCGGCGGCTGCCTCGTCGCCGAAGGCGAAGGCATCCAGCACCCGGGCATAGGCCAGACAGGCGACAAGGCCGAGACTGACGACGACCGAGACCAGCATGAATTCCGGCCAGCGCACGCCGCCGAAGCTGCCGAGCAGCCAGAACATCACGTCGCGCGCCTGCTGCGCATTGCCGGCCGTGGTTACCACATAGGAGGTGACGGCATTGAACAGCTGCGAGGCGGCCACGCCGGCCAGGATGGTGCGGTCGGACCCGCCGCGCGTGCCGTTGGACAAAAGCGCGACGAAGAGGAAGGCGGCAAACGCCCCGACAAAGGCGCCGGCCGAGAGCGAGGCGACGCCCGAGCCGATGCCGAGAATGACGATGCCGACGGCACCGGTGGAAGCCCCGGCGGAAATGCCGAGCACATAGGGCTCGGCCAGCGGATTGCGCAGCAGCGACTGCATGATCGCGCCCGAAAGCGCCAGCCCCGCGCCGCAGAAGGCGGCGACCAGCGCGCGGCTGAGGCGGTAGTCCCAGATCACCGTCTCATGAATGCGGCTGAGCGTGGCCGCCGTCCATCCCAGTCGGTTGGTGATGGCCAGGAAGGTGGTGGTCACGGGAATCGGCAGGTCGCCGATCCCCACGCTGATGGCGATGACGAAGGGGATCGCCGCCAGCGCGGCCAGGAACGGCGCGCCGGCAAGGAGGGCCTGCCCGAAGCTGCGCCTGTTCTGCCTCACTTCAGAAGACCGCGCGCCTTGAGCTGCTCGGCCACCTGCTCGGCGCCCAGCAGCGTGCGAACGGTCGGGTTCATCGCCTGGCCGTCCATGGTGACGATCGCATTGTTCTTGACCGCCGGCATCTGGCTGGTGGCCGGATCTGTGGTCAGGAACTTGATCTTGGCTTCGGGCTTGTCCAGTTCCCAGCGGTTGCGATCGAGGCTGGCGACGACGATGACCGAGGGATTGGCGGCGATGATGCCCTCCCAGCCCATGGCCGGCCATTCGGCCTCGGACGAAATCGCATTCACGCCACCCAGAACGTCGGCGATGAAGCCGGAGGCGCCGTTCTTGCCGCCGAGATAGGCATCGGCCGAGGGCGAAGGGCTGGAAAACCAGAAGACATAGGAAAGCTTCTGCCCGTCATGCGGCACGGAAGCGCGCAGCTTCGCTTCGCGCGCCTTGAAATCGGCGATCAGCGCCTGACCACGATCGGCCACGTCGAAGATGCGCGAGAGCTCGTCGATCTCCTGATAGAGCGTCTCCATGCTCCACAGCTGCTTGCGGCTGCCATAGACATCCTTGGCGCCCGCCGTGCCGAGGCAGGTGCTGGGCGAGAGATAGGTGGGCACGCCGACCTTTTCGAAATCCTCGCGCTTGGCCACCTTGCTGTCCGGCCCGAGCAGGCTCGGCAGGGCGGCGGCGACGAAATCCGGGTCCTGCGCCAGGATCGACTCGAAGGTCGGAAACTCGACGGTCAAAAGCTTGACCTTGGCATTGGCCTCCGCCAGCTCCGGCAGAACCTTGCTCGGCCAGAAGGCCGTGCCGGCCATCCTGTCCTCAAGCCCGAGCATCAGGAGGATTTCCGCGCTGTTCTGGCCGAGGCCGATGGCGCGCTGCGGCGCCTTCTCGAAGGTGACGCTCTTGCCGCAATTCTCGATCGTCAGCGGATAGGTGGTGGCGGCGAGCGCCGGCGCGACCGAGGCGACAAGCAGGGCGAAAGCGGCGGCAAGGGACTTCACGGGGCGCATGGACCATCCTCGAAACGATTAGATGCGCACCGCTTAATTCAAGCCCCGATTATAAACAAGAGGATTTTTATCATGTTTCCCCAATGCATCCTGTCGGTTGCCCGCGCTCCGGCTTCCTAGAGGGATCGATCAGGCAGGGAAGATGCGGGAGCGCAGGATGCGCAGCCGTCCGCGGTCACCGGCCGCCACCTCCACCTCGGGCGCCACGTCGAGTTCCAGCCCATGCCCCTCGAAGGACACCGCCAGCCGGCGCGCCCCGGGCCGGTCGATCACGCGGGTGACGGTTGCCGGCAGGCCCGGGCCCGGCTGGTCCCCGCTGCCCTGCCCCGCCCATTCGAGATCGGCGGGCCGCACGAAGACATCGACCGGGCCATCGGCCAGGCCGGTGGCATCAAGGCTGAGATCGCCGAGCGTCACCTGCCCGCCTTTCGCCGTGGCGGAGAGCTGGTGGGTGTCGCCGAGAAAGCGCATGACGAAGGCGGAGTTCGGCTGGCGGGTCACCGCGCGCGGCGTGCCCTGCTGGACGATGCGGCCCTGCTGCAGGATGACGACGCGGTCGGCCAGATCCAGCGCCTCCTCCTGGTCATGGGTGACGAACAGCGTGGTGATGCCGAGCTCGGCATGGATCTCGCGCAGCCAGCGGCGCAGGTCGCGCCGGACATTGGCATCGAGCGCGCCGAAGGGCTCGTCGAGCAGCAGGACCTTCGGATCAACCGCCAGCGCGCGGGCGAGCGCCACGCGCTGGCGCTGGCCGCCGGAGATCTGCGCGGGGAAGCGGTTGCCAAGGCTCGAGAGCTGCACCAGCCGCAGAAGCTCCTCGACGCGCGCATCGATCTCGGCCTTGCTGCGCCTGGCCGCACGGGCGGTGCGCATGCCGAAGGCGATGTTGTCGGCGACGCTCAGATGCGGAAACAGCGCATAATGCTGGAAAACGAAGCCGACGCCGCGCTCGCGCACCGGGATCTGCGTGGCATCCTGCTCGCCGAAGCGGATCTGCCCGGCATCCGGAAACTCCAGCCCCGCAACCATGCGCAGAAGCGTGGTCTTGCCGGAGCCGGAGGGGCCGAGCAGCGCCACCAGCTCGCCGCTCTCCACGCTCAGCGAGACATCGTGGACGGCGCGGAAGGTGTTGAAGGTCTTGACGACGTGGTCGAGGTTTATCTTCATGGCGTTTCCTTTGCCGCCTCGGCGGGGCCAGCTGTGGGGGCGAGCGTGGCCGCGCGCACGCGGCCGGCGCCGCGCCGCTCCAGCAGGGCCTTGGCGATGATGGTGAAGACGGCGATCACGGTGAGGATCAGCGCGGCGGAGAAGGCGCCGGCCGTCTGGTAATCATGATAGAGCAGCTCGATATGCAGCGGCAGCGTGTTGGTCTGCCCGCGAATATTGCCGGAGACGATCGACACCGCGCCGAACTCGCCCATCACGCGGGCATTGCACAGGATGACGCCATAGAGCAGCGCCCATTTGATGTTGGGCAGCGTCACGGAAAAGAAGGTCTGCCAGCCGGAAGCGCCGAGCGAGGCGGCCGCCTCCTCCAGATCGCGCCCCTGCGCCTGCATCAGCGGGATCAGCTCGCGCGCGACGAAGGGCGCGGTGACGAACATCGAGGCGAGCACGATGCCCGGCAGGGCGAAAAGGATCTTGATATCGGCATCCTGCAGAAACGCACCGAACAGGCCCTGCATGCCATAGACGAAGAGATAGGCGACCCCGGCGACGATCGGCGAGACCGAGAAAGGGATCTCGATCAGGATCAGCAGCAGGCCCCGTCCCGGAAAGTCGAACTTGGTGATGGACCAGGCGGCGGCGATGCCGAAGAGCGTGTTGACCGGCACCGCGATCAGCGCCGTGACGAGGGTCATCACCACCGCGCTTCGTGTATCGGGATGGGCGATGGTGGCGGCGAATACGCCGAAGCCCTTGGAAAAGGCCTCGACGGCGATCACCGCCAGGGGTGCGACGATGACCAGCGCCGAAAGCGCCAGCACGAGGCCGATCAGCGTGCGGCGCACAGCAGGGCTTTCGCCCACGCGCACGGGCCCCATGCGCCGGGAACGGGTGGAAGACGCCATCCGGATCAATCCTTCTGCAGGTAGCGCAGCGCGCGGCGCTGGATCAGATTGGTGACGGCCAGCATGACGAAGGCGGTGATCAGCAGCACCGAGGCGATGGCGGCGGCGGCCTGATACTCATATTCCTCCAGCCGGATGAAGACGAGCAGCGCGGTGATCTCGGTCGACATCGGCTGGTTGCCGGCGATGAAGATGATCGCCCCGAACTCGCCCAGGCTGCGGGCGAAGGAGAGCGACAGGCCGGCCAGAACAGCAGGCGCGAGAAGCGGCAGCACCACGCGGGTGAAGACCTCGCGGTCGCTCGCCCCCAGCGAAAGCCCTGCCTCTTCCAGCGCCGGATCGAGCTCCTCCAGCACCGGCTGCACCGTGCGCACGATGAAGGGCAGGCTGGTAAACGCCATCGCGATGATGATGCCAAGCGGCGTATAGGCGACGCGGATGCCGAGCGGATCGAGCACATGGCCGAACCAGCCGCCCGGGGCAAACAGCGTGGTCAGCGCGATGCCGGCGACCGCCGTGGGCAGGGCGAAGGGCAGATCCACCACCGCATCCAGCAGGCGTCGCCCGGGAAAACGGTAGCGCACCAGCACCCAGGCCAGCGCCAGGCCGAAGACCAGGTTGAAGGCGGTGGCCGCCAGCGCGCACGCGACGGTGACACGATAGCTCGCCAGCGCCCGCTCGGAAGAGACGATCTGCCAATAGGCGGCCGGCCCAAGGCTGGCGGCCTTGAACACCAGCGCGAGGATCGGCAGCGCGATGATCAGCGCGGCATAAAGCAGCGTCAGGCCCAGCGACAGGGGCAGGCCCGGAAGAACGCGTTGTCTCAAGCTGGTTCCTCTTTACAGACGGTCGGCCCGCGCCCTGGAAGCGGCGCCGGACCATGCGGCATGGCAGGACGGATGCCGGCCCGCCAGCGCCTGCATCCTGAAACAATGCCCCCTTCTTAAACGCGGAGGCGCCCCTGCGGGCTGGCTTCTCGCTTGAAAGACAGCGACGGCCGCTCTTCCATGAAAGCCGGGGAAACGCAAGAAGACCCCTGCCCGGCATGGCCTGCCGCGCAAGGGCCTCGGTTGAAACAGAAGACCGCAGGCCGTCTACCGCTGCCCGTAGAGCTTGTCCAGCTGGCCGCCGGAGGCGAACTGTTCCTTCTGCACCTTGTCCCAGCCGCCGAAGACCTCATCGACCGTCAGCAGCTTGACGGCGGGAAACTGGCTCTGGAAGGTTTCCACGACCTTGGGATCGTTCACCCGGTTGCCGTTCTCGGCCAGGATCGTCTGCCCCTCCGGCGTGTAGAGGAAGGAGAGATAGGACTTGGCGATCTCGCGCGAGCCGCGCTTGTCCACCACCTTGTCGACCACGGCCACAGGGAAATCGGCCTTCAGCGAGACCGGGGGCACGATGACGGTGAACTTGTCGGTGCCGAGTTCCTTGGCGATGCCGCGCGTCTCGGCCTCGAAGGTGATCAGTACGTCGCCGATATTGCGCTCGGCAAAGGTGGTGGTGGCGGCGCGGCCGCCGGTGTCGAACACGGGCACATTGTCGAACAGCTTCTTGACGAAGCCGGTCACCTTGGCCTCGTCATCGCCATAGGTCTGCTTGGCAAAGGCGAGCGCGGCCAAATAGGTGTAGCGGGCATTGCCCGAGGTCTTCGGATTGGGGAAGACCACCTTGACGTCGTCGCGTACCAGATCGTCCCAGTTGCGGATGTTCTTGGGATTGCCGGAGCGCACCAGGAAGGCCGGGAAGGAGTAATAGGGCGAGGCCTCGTTGGGGAAGCTCTTGCGCCAGTCGGCCGACACGAAACCGCCCTTGACCAGCTGGTCGATATCCGTGCTCTGGTTGAAGGTCACGACATCGGCCTGCAAGCCTTCGAGGATCGAGCGCGCCTGCTTGGAGGAGCCGGCATGCGACTGGTCGATCTCCAGGTTCTTGCCTGTCTCTGCCTTGTAGCGCGGCAGGAAGGCCTTGTTGACGGCGACGAACAGCTCGCGGGAGATGTCATAGGACGCATTGAGAATTTTGGTGGGCGTCTCGGCCAGCGCCGGAGCGGAAGAAAGCGCGGCGAAGACCGAACCCAGGATTAGCAGACGTCTCATCGGAGCCTCTTTGTACCAGTCAGGACCGGCAAACTAGACAGCGATGGAAACCCGGGCGAGGCAAAGCGATTTCTTCCTGGCTATTTTTGAAGAAAAGGATTCCGGTTTCAGCCGGTCCGGCTGACGCGCATCCGCGCGCCGCCCCAACCCCGCGCCAGGCGGCGCGGGTCAGGGCATATCCGCGCGCGGCGACGTCTGCATGGCCGTCATACGGTTTCCGCTTGATCAGACCGGAACCCTATTCCGTCCAACGACAATCTGGCTTTCCGGCCGGAGATTTTCGTTGGGTCTTGTTTCCGGGTCGCGAAGCGATCAGCCGGAAACCGTATCAGAGGCATGCGCCCCCTTCACACCAGCTCCCAGCCGGCGGCGAGGGTGGCATTGACCAGGCCGCCGCCGGCGATCTGGGTGCCGTTCATCTGCCAGACCGCCAGCTGCTGCCCGTTCTGCAGCTCGATGTCGGTCTTGCCGTCGCCATTGACGTCGCCAAGGCCCGCGACATGCCAGCCCGAGCCCATGGCACCGATCAGCCCGCCGCCGGCAATCTGCGCCCCGTTCATCTGCCAGACCGCCAGATTCTGGCCGCTCTGCAGCACCAGATCCGCCTTGCCGTCGCCATTGAGGTCGCCCGTGCCGATGATCGACCAGCCGGCCGCCAGCGTGCCGGCAAAGCCGCCGCCGATCAGCTGGGGTCCGTTCATCAGCCAGACGGCCAGGCTCTGGCCGTTCTGCAGCACCAGGTCGCTGCGGCCGTCGCCGTCGAGATCCGCCGTGCCCGCCAGCTGCCAGCCATCGCCGAGGATGGACGAGAGCAGGCCGCCGCCGACAATTTGCGTGCCGTTCATCTGCCACAGCGCCAGCTGGCGGTCATTCTGCAGCAGGATATCGGCCCGGCCATCGCCGCTGAGGTCGCTCATCGCCGCCACCACCCAGCCATCGCCCAGCGTGCCGATCACCCCGCCGCCGGTTACCTGGGTGCCGTTCATCTGCCACAGCGCCAGCTGCTGGTCCTTCTGCAGGAGGAGATCGGAACGGGCATCGCGGTTGGCATCGCCGGCGGCGATCGCCGACCAGCCATCCGAAAGCCCCGGCAGGAGCCCGCCGCCGGCAAGGCTGGCGCCATTCATCGTCCAGGTGGCGAGATTGGTCTGGCTCTGCAGCAGGATGTCGGCCCGGCCGTCGCCGTTGAAATCGCCGGAGAGGCCCAGCGTGCTTATCTCGCGGTTGGCGAAGTGCAGGGTCTCGACGCCGGTGAGATAATCGGTGCCTTCGGAGCCGGTGAGCGCCCGCACGGTGGTGAGCGCCCCGGTCTGGGTGACGACATATTGCGAGCGGTCAAGGGCGTAGTTGACGGTGTCGTGGCCGGTGCCGCCGGCAATCAGGTCGAGGCCGACGCCGCCGGTGAGCTGGTCGTCGCCCGGGCCGCCGGCGGGAGAGCCGATCGCCGTGAAGCCGGAGGGATCTGAGCCCGTTTGCGACCTCGTGAATGGAAAGATATCGGCAACCTGATAGGTTCCCGCGGCCGTGCCGTCGGTAATCCACAATTCCTGCCCAGCCGTGCCGGACGTGGACGTTGCCGCAAAGAAAGCCTTGTTCCCGCTTATCGCAGTCAGATGATCGATGGATATAGCAGGATTGACCCCATCGAGAGAGAAAGTCCCTGAATATGTACCATCGGTAACCCAGAGCTTCGTCTTACCGGCGCTGTCGGTGGCAGTAAACACGGCCTTGCCATTGCCAAGCGCGGTGAAATTTTTAGGATCTGAGCCACCGCTTCCTAGATATAGATCCTTGACGAACGCCGTCCCTGTGGACGTACCGTCGGTGATCCACAGCTCACGTCCATTGGCACTATCATAAGCGGAAAAGAGAAACTTGCCATTCCCGAGAGGAGAAAAATAGTAAGGATAGGAAGAGCCACTAGGATTCAGGTTTTTCAGCATCATGGTCCCTGATGCTGTCCCATCGGTTATCCAGAGCTCATTTCCATTGCCAGAGCCGTCATTAGCTTGAAATATGGCCTTTCCATTGCCGATAGCTCTGAATCCGCCAGCGTCTGAATAAGAAGATCCGCCGGCTATATCGATGACAAAAGTTCCATCGGTCGTGCCGTCAGACACCCACATTTCCTGTCCGTAAGTCGAATTATAGGCTGAGAATATTACCCTACCGTTTCCGAGAGATGTTATATCCTGAGGATCGGAGTCATAGGATCCCACCCGTATGTCTTTTACGATTTGCGTCCCCGCCGATGTGCCATCTGTTACCCAAAGTTCTTGACCAGCGGAATCGGTATATGCGCTGAATATATATTTTCCATTTCCGATGGATGTGAAATCCCACGCACCAGACCCCCTGTATCCCGGATTAATATCTTTTAAAAGCTTCGTCCCCTCTGATGAACCATCTGTGATCCACAGCTCGTATCCGTTGGCATCGCTTGCAACAAATAACGCTTTGCCATTATCAATTGCGAAAATATGAGATGGCCGATAATATGAACTTGCCCCAGAAATAACATGCGTTCCTGACTCGGTGCCGTCAGTTATATAAAGCTGCCGGTCTCCGACGAGTTTATTATAGGCTGAAAAAATAACATTCTTGCTATTCAATCTGGTAAATTCATATGGATCCGAGTCATACCCGCCCGGATTTATATCGAAAAGCTTAACTGTGCCGGTAGAGGTGCCATCCGTTATCCACAGCTCTCGCCCGTAGGCAAGATCTTCTGCAGAAAATACATATTTCTGTCCTGCCATGCTTGCCCCCGGTTTTACTTGACTCTCTGGAGTCGATAACGCGATCCTGCAATTCAGCATCCTCTTTAACACGTGGCAGACTGCGCGGTAAAGCTGAGGTTAACCAAAAAAATGCGCGCAGAGCGCGTTTTAGCGATGCGGCACATGATTGCAGATCAAGCTTTTCAATGCGATTTGGATGTATTGATCGAGTGACAACCACGCGGCGCCCATCAGGAAACGCCTCCCGAGCGCTGAAAAACGCCGCGGCTTTCGCTCTTGAAGCATTCCCTGCTGATGCCATAGCCGCCCTCAAGAAAACCTTCTTGTTCCGACGACGCGCAAAGCTCCCGCAGCCGCGGCCCTCCCTACCGCCGCGGCGCCATCCGCTTGAGGAAGGCGATCTGGCGGAAGAAGTCGCGCTTGGGCTGGGCCGGGCTGCCGAGCAGCACGGCGCCGGGCTCGACATCGGAAATAACGCCGGCCTGCGCGCCGATCTGCACGCCGCGGCCCACCTCGATATGGCCGGCAAGCGCCGCCTGGCCGCCGATGCGGGTATAGTCGCCCACCGTGGTGGAGCCGGCGATGCCGACCTGGGCCACGACGATGCATTGGCGGCCGAGCACGACATTATGGCCGATCTGCACCAGATTATCGATGCGCGTGCCCGTGCCGATCACCGTGTCGCGGGCGGAGCCCCGGTCGATCGTCGTGTTGGCGCCGACATGGACATCATCGCCGAGAATGACGCGGCCAAGCTGCGGCACGCTGACATAGCCGGCGGCGGCCGGCGCGAAGCCGAAGCCGTCCTGGCCGATCTTCACGCCGGGAAACAAGCGCACGCGCGCGCCGAGCACGGCATGGCTGACGACGCAATTGGCGCCGATCCGGCTGTTCTCGCCGATCTCCACCGCCTGGCCGATGACACTGCCCGCGCCGAGGACGCAGCCGGCGGCAAGGCGCGCCCGGCGCTCCACCACCACATGGGCGCCGATCTCGCAACTGGGATCGACCTCAGCCTCCGGATCGATCACGGCGGTGGGGTGAATGGAGGCGCGGGCGCCGGGCTGGGGATGAAACAGCGCGCAGACCTGAGCCCAGGCGATATAGGGATCCTTGGCGACGATCGCCGCCGTGCCCGGCGGCACGCTATCGGCATGGGCGAGATGGACAATAATGGCGCCGGCCTGCGACTGGCCGAGCTGCGGCAAATAGCGGCTATTGTCGAGAAAGCTCACCTCGCGCGGACCGGCGGTCTGCAAGGGCGCCACGTCATCGATCAGCCGGTCCGCCTCACCCACCAGCGTTCCGCCGGCACGCGCGGCGACCTCCGCGAGCTCAAACGGGCCTGCGCATTCGAAAAACCTGGGATCCGCCATGGGCACTCACACTCCGGACGAGACCATGGCCTGTCCCGACCGGGCAGCCCATGCACCTTTCACGAGACCATGACATACTGCCTTGGCCGCGTCAGGAAAACAGCAAGAACGGGTTGAAAAGCAGGAAAGGTAAATTGCGCGGGAAATCGACACGCCCGCGCTCCCTCCCCGGCCGGATAGCCGGCCCGCTCTTCCTTGCCCGAAAATTCATGAATGATAATAGGACAACCTCTTATCATTCATGCAGGAAGCCGCGCTCTCGCACCCGCCGCTCAGCCTGTGAGGCAGTCCCCGCGGGCGCGCTGCGCTCAGCCTATAGCAGGCCGAAGCGCGCCGCGATAGACGATGACGCAGCCCATGAGCCAACCGCCGCCGGGCTATTCCGCGTCCAATGCATGGCAGCGAAAAGGCAGAGCCGGTTTTCGGAAGATCCGGTGCCACAGCATGTCACGCAAAAGGCTCCGATGCGGGCTAACCTCCGCTCTCCGTCCTGTCAGGCCTTGAGCCGAGGATCTGCCAGGTCAGGGATTCGGAAGGATATCATGCTGTTGCAGATGCTCGGGACAAGCCCGAGCCTCACGAAACGAGGGCTTTGCGCCTCTCCCAAGACGCTCCCGACATCGCGAAGCGATCAAGCGGATTTCGTACAAGCGCGGGATAGATGGAGCTTCGGGTCAAGGCCTGACAGGACGGGAGAGGTGAAGCTCACCCTCATCGAAAGCTTGTGCGGAAGACGATCGCGCCGCGCGCAGTGGAAGGCCGACATCGCGGGCTGATGCGTTGCGCCCTGTCCTTCTGCGTCTCACAGCCGCCGCATGCGGCCTTGAGGGGCCAGCAACCGCCAAAAACGAAAAAGCCTGCCGCGGGAGGAGGAGCGGCAGGCTTTCTCTAAAGGTGAACGGCTGGCTGGGAGGAGGAGCGCCGCCGTTCTTGGGGCCGACGATCTCTGGGAGGAGGAGTGAGATCATCGACAGACCGAAGCGCCTTGGGAGGAGGATAGGCGCTTTCGATGGAGTTAAATTAATTCGCCCGATGCCGCCGAGCTAGGGCCTTCTCCGCAGCGCTGCCATGCGCAAGGCGCGCAGCTCGCACAAGAGAGGGCATCCTTTGCGACGCGGCGCGTGCAGTGAAGCGGTTGGCGAATGAAAACAGCTATTTGCGTTGTGGTCCGGCAGGGGTGCAGCCTCAACCCAGACCGCGTTTCGATGAAACACGCCGTCCTTGATCGCGGGCGACTCTGCTGGATCCGGAAACTCTATGGGAGGGCGCGTTCGGTGGCGATCGGGCCTGAACCGTCGTGCGATCGGTGCCGCGGCTCGCGGGAGGGCGATCGTCCGGCCTTATTCAGGCCGATCCTGCGGCGACCACGTACCGTGCAAAAGTGGCCACCGGTCTCGCGATCGTGACGGTCGACAAGAGGCGACTGAACGCGGGAAGCACGTCTGATACGAGATCCGAAAGATCACGTCCGAATTTTAAGATTTCCGGCACAGATGACCATCATGCGTGACGTCATCGTCGGGCTTATGCCGAGGATCTGCCGTGATCGGTGTTTTGTCGAGATAGCAGGCATTTGCAGATGCTCGGGACAAGCCCGAGCATGACGAAACGAGGAGTTTGCGCGTCTGCCGGGAAGCTGCGGATATCGCGAAGCGATCAAACCGGATTCCTGTGAAAACTCGCCACGCACTCGCAAATCCGCCGAGAAGATCAAGAATGACAATCCCTCTCGATCCCAGGCCCGCTCGATTCCAGCAAGATGGGCTGGCCGGTGTCCGGCTCGGCATCGGCGCGGGAACAGACCGGCGCAGGTCTGTTTTTCATCCTTGCGCTCGGACAGCGCTGAGGATTTCGCGCCGGGCCGTCATGCGCTGGAAAGCCCGGCGTTCGCGACTGCATCGACCCGAAAAGCGCTGCAGCCTCCAGGCCCGCGGCGAAGCGCTTAGCGCTTAGCGCTTGACGGCGGCGCGGGCGACCGAGCGGATGTCGGAGCGGGCGATGCCGAGGTCGTTCAGCTCGCGGTTGCTCATGCGGCCGAGTTCGGTGACGGTCTGACGATATTCGCGCCAGGCGGAGAAAGAGCGGGTGAGGTTCATGGCGGTCTCCTGTGGTGGGGAACCGGCCTTCCGGCTCCCGGGGGTGGAGCCGTTCGCGGCCCCGTCATCGACCGCAACGGCTGCCTCCCTCTGTGGGAAGCCTGCCCCGCGAGCTTCATGCCCGCCGAGGCGTCTTGCCGTCCGGCCTGTTCGATGACCGCAATATAATCGTTTTAAACCGTCGAAAACCAGCGCTCATGCCTCAAGGCACCCTTGCGCCCAGCGCATGGATTGGCGCGTCCCTCAAGAGGAACCCACAACACCGTCTTGCCGACGGTACGGGCCGTTGGTTCGGGCTGAGGGTTCAGGCGACGGCCTTGCCGGGGCGGTTTGCGGCCGTCTCGCTTATGGCCTCGGGCTGCGCGCGGAGCCTGTCGCCCAGCGCGTCGAACAGCGGATGAGGCCGCTCCACGCGGTTGCGGCCATTGGCCTTGGCGCGGTAGAGCAGGCGGTCGGCGCCGCTCAGCGCGGCGGTCATGCTGGTGGAGCCGGTCACGGTAAGCAGTCCGGCGCTGAAGGTCACATCCTGCTGCAGCGCGGTCTGGCTGCGCACATCCAGCCGCAGGCGCCGGGCCACCGCCTCCAGCCTGGCCAGCGCCTCCTCGCTGGTGGCATCCGGCATCAGTGCGGCGAATTCCTCGCCGCCCAGCCGGGCAATGAGATCCTTGGGGCCGAGTTGCCCGCGCACGGCGCGGGCGAAGATGCGCAGCACCTCGTCGCCGGCATCATGGCCATAGCGGTCATTGATGGACTTGAAATGATCGAGATCGAACAGCACGAGCTGCGCGCGCGCGCCGCGCACGGTCTCTGCCTTCCCGAAAAAGGCGCGGCGATTGTCCAGGCCGGTCAGGAAGTCCGTCTCCGACACGCGCTGCAGCTGCGCCCGGCTTTCCTCGCGCGCCAGCGACAGAAGCGCCATCGGCGCGGCCATGGAGAAGAGCACGCCTTCAAACATGGTCGACAAGGCCAGCAGATCCAGCGCCGGCTGATTGCCAAGCCAGCTCACGAGCGGCACCAGCGGGACCCGCAGAAGATAGACCGCCGCATGCATGGCGAAAACGATCGCCACCAGCCGGTCGGCCCGGCCGGAGATCGGCAGTCGCGGCCGCAGGAAGGCAATGGCGACGATCACGCAGATGCTGGCGATGAACAGCCCGCTGATCGCGTGCCAGATCGGCGTCGGCAGAAGCGGCCCGACGGTAAGCCAGAGCGGCGCGGCCGGAATGGCCGCCAGCGCCAGACGGCGCGGCATGAACCAGCCGGCAAAGGGCAGCGAGCCCGCGGCGACCAGAGCATAGCCGGTGACGATGAACAGGTTGGCAACGCCATAGCCCAGCACGCGCGGCATGCTGTCGCGCGCGATCAGGATCAGAATACCGATCAGCAGGATGGCATAGCCGGCCGCCCAGAAGCGCAGCGCCCGGCTGCGCGCGGGATGGAAGCGCTGCTCCCAGACAGTCATGATCACGGCCATCGTCAGCGTGCCGACGCCGATCGCATAGAGTGTCGAGAGACTGGCCTGCATAATGTCCATCCGTCCTGGAGCATCGAACTGAAAAGCGGGACCCGGCTTGCGGGCAAAAAACCAATGTAAAAACAAAACCTTGAGCATCAAACCGTGTATGGTTTTCAGTTCGATGCTCGAAAGTCGGGAAAGCTTAGGGCCGAAACAGCCTGAAAGCCATGAACGCCGCGTCTGTTCCTGGGAAAATAGTTAGCCCCTTCTTTCCGATCAAAACAATTTTAGAAGAATGAAAGATAAAGGAAGGTGGTGATAATGCATGCGGCAACCGGCACAGGACGCGTTTTCCGGGCCAAGTCTTAAGATTTCCCTAAGCGGCCGATGACACCGCGTCCCCGCCCGGCCTGCGACAGCACGACCCGTGGACAGGGCGCATCATGGCCCTGTAAGACCAAGTGACGACGATAGGGACCGACAGGATTCCTATCATCGTCACTTGGTATAAGACGTGTATGGCAAAACACCCTTCTGTCTTAGGGGCGAAAGCCCGAGCGGCGGCAAGGCCTTGGCAAAGCGCGCGACGACGGACCCGAAGTCACTGCCAGACCTTATCCGACAGGGTCAAAACCGCAGGGACAGTTCAAGCCCGAAAGACAGGCTAAGCCCGAAAGACAATCGGGCCTGCAAGATCAGAAAGCCGGAAACACCATGCGTTCAACACCCCGATCCGCTTTTTCAAGGCCCTTCATCGCCTTGATCGCCCTGACGCTGTCCGCGGCGGTCGCGCCACTTGGCGCAGCCCCTGCCCTTGCCCATGCGCATCTGCAGGCGGCCAGTCCGGCCGACAAGGCAAGCGTCACGACCTCGCCCGAGGCGATCACGCTCACCTTCTCCGAGGCGCTCTCGCTGGCGCTGAGCGGCATCACGCTGACGGCCGAGGGCAAGGGCGCGATGACAACAGGCGCGGCAAGGCTCGGCCCCGACGGCAAGAGCCTGACCGTGCCGCTGACGGCGCCGCTGGCGCCCGGCGCCTATCAGGTCGACTGGCATGTTCTCTCGGTCGATGGCCACAAGACCCGGGGGACGCTGCACTTCACCGTGGCGCCGTGACATTGGCGGAGGCCGAGGCCGCGCTGATCGTCACGCGGGCGCTGGTCTATGCCGCAGGCCTGTTTCTCTGGGGTACAACGGCCTATCTCGCCGCCTTCGTGGGCGAGCCGCTGCGCGGCGCGATCGCCGGCCGGCTTGCCGGCATCACCCGCCTGTCAGCGCTTTTGCTCTGGCTGATGCTGCTCGCCAGCCTGCCCCTGCGCGCTTCGCTTCTGGCGGAGGGTGGCGAAGCGGCGCTGTCGCTCCCGCTGCTTTCGGCCCTCTTGTGGGAAACCGCGATCGGGTTTGCCTGGCAGGTACAGATGCTGGCCGCGACGCTTCTCGCCGCCGGCGCGCTCATGCGCCCGCGCCGCCCGGCATTGATCGCGCCGCTGGCCGCGCTGTTCCTCATCACGCTGCCGCTCGGCGGCCATGCCGCCATGCTGGGGCTGACGCTGACAGGCCTGGCGCATCGGGCCAATGATGCGCTGCATCTTCTGTCCGCAGGCGCCTGGGCCGGCGCGCTGCTGCCCGTCCTCCTTATCCTCCCGCGCCTGCGCGAGGGCGAAAGCCGACCGGCGGCGCAGGCGGCGCTCCTGAATTTCTCCACCATGGGACACATTGCCGTGGCGCTGGTGCTGATCACCGGGCTGATCAATGCCTGGCTCATTCTCGGCGCGGGATCGGGCAACGGGATGGGGGCGGAAGCCGGCCCCGACGGCCTGATGAAGCTCGTGGCCGGCCTCTGGACCTCGCCTTATGGCCGGCTGTTGGCGCTGAAGGCGACGCTGGTCGCCCTCATGGTGACGCTGGCGCTCGTCAACCGCTATGCTCTCGTGCCGCGTCTGGCTGCCAGCCCGCCTGCCGGGCGGGCGCTCATGCTCGGCACGCTGGCTGAGATCGGGCTTTCAGCCCTGGTGCTGGCGCTGGTCGCCGCCTTCGGCACGATGGATCCATCCTGACATTGCTGTCATCGCTGACAAGGGTTCAGCGATAGGCGTCGTTGTCGCTCTTGCCCGGCACCGCCGGGTTGAGGTCGTAGCTCGCCCCTTGCGGAACGGCGACGGCGCGGAAATTCTCGGCCAGTTCGTGCAGCCTGGCACGGGCACCGGCCCCGCGCACCGGCAGGCCATGGCCCGTGATGATCGTCTCCGGCTCCAGCGCCGCCAATTGCCGCACGGCCTCCTCCGCCTCGATCCAGTTCGGCGTGAAATAGGCCGGCGGCCCGTGCATTTCCGCCCGCTGCGTCATCACGGCATAAACGGATTCCTGCGCGGCGGTGACCACGGCATCGCCGGCGATCAGCGTGCGGTCAGCCTCGCGAAACAGCGAGATATGGCCGGGCGCATGGCCCGGCGTGTGCAGCCAGCGCCAGCCGGGCATGCCAGGCACGCTGTGGTCGATCGGCAGCATATGAAGCCGCTCGCCGACATTGACGGGGGAGCGCGGAAACAGCGGCGAGAGCAGCGCCATCATGCCGCCGCCCACCAGCGGATCGGCCGGCGGATAGGCGGCCTGCCCCTGCAGATAGGGCATTTCCAAGGGATGAGCGTAGACGGGCGCATCCCATTCCTCCGCCAGCCGCTCGACAGAGCCGGCATGGTCGAAATGGGCATGCGTCATGATGATGGCGGCTGGCGGCCGATCCGGGCCGAAACGATGCTCGGCCGCGGTGCGGATCGCATTGGCCGAGGTCGGCAGGCCGGTGTCGATCAGCACCCAGTCCTCGCCGGATTGGGGGCGGCCGAAGAACACGACATTGACGATGGAGAAGGTGCGGAAGGCCAGATCCGGCGCGAAGGACTGGAGACCGTCAGAGCCGCGCTCCGTCGGGGCGAGATCGGCATCGGTCAACGCCAGTTGCTGGGCCATGGAGTGCTCCTGTGAACGCGCATGGGACACGAACCAGGAAAAGCGTCGAAGGTTCCAGCTAGCGCTGACGCAATGCGGGGCAGACAGGCGTAAACCGTCGCCAGGAAACGAAAAGCGCCCTCCATCCTCGCCCCGTGTCGCGGAGCTGATGGAGGGCGCCCTGGATCAGGCCAAAGTCTTGGGACGGTCAGGCCGCCTGCTTGACCGCATCGCGCGGGATTTCCACGTCGATCTCGAGGATCGAGACGTTTTCGGTCCGGTCCATCTTCACCTGCACGCGCTCATTGTCGAGCTCGACATGCTTGGCGATGACGGCGAGGATCTCCTCGCGCAGCAGCTGGACGAGATCGGAGCCGGTGGAAACCCGCTCATGCGCCAGCAGCAGCTGCAGCCGCTCGCGCGCCACCGGCGCGGAACTCTGCTTTCTGAACAGTCGGAAAATGCTCATGCAGCCCTCCGCGAGAAGATCTTGCTGAGCAGGCCGCCGCTGGCACGCTTCTCGCCGGGCACGGTCACCGGCAGCGTTTCGCCGGCCAGCCGGCGAGCGGCTTCGAAATAGGCCATGGCCGGGGCCGAGCGGCTGTCGGCAACGGTAACCGGGGCGCCGAGGTTGGAAGCGCGCAGCACGTCCATGCTCTCGGGGATAATGCCGAGCAGCGGGATCGACAGGATTTCCAGAACGTCCTCGACCTTGAGCATGTCGCCGCGCTCGGCGCGGGCCTGGTCGAAGCGGGTCAGCAGCAGGTGCTTTTCCATCCGCTCGCCGCTTTCCGCCTTCACCGTCTTGGAGTCCAGAAGGCCGATGATGCGGTCGGAATCGCGCACCGAGGAGACTTCCGGATTGGTGACGACAACGGCGACATCGGCATGGCGCATGGCCAGCGTCGCGCCGCGCTCGATGCCGGCGGGGCTGTCGCAGATGATCCAGTCGAAATGTTCCTTGAGCTCGCCGATCACCCGCTCCACGCCTTCGGGCGTGAGATTGTCCTTGTCGCGGGTCTGCGAGGCCGGCAGCAGGAACAGGGTTTCCACGCGCTTGTCGCGGATCAGCGCCTGCGGCAGCTTGGCATCGCCCTGGATGACGTTGACGAGATCATAGACCACGCGGCGCTCGGCGCCCATGACGAGGTCCAGATTGCGCAGGCCGACATCGAAATCCACGACGGCGACGCGCTCGCCGCGCTGTGCCAGCGCAGCCCCGAGCGCAGCCGTGGAGGTCGTCTTGCCGACGCCGCCTTTTCCTGAGGTAACGACGATGACCTTACCCATCTTGCTCTCCTGTTCTTGGCCGGTCCGGCTCAGCTTAGTTTTTCCGCCATGATCGCATCGCCATCCAGCCAGAGCTGGACGGCCTGGCCGCGCAGGCCAGGCGCCATGTCGTCCGCCATCTTGTAGACGCCGTCGATCGCCAGCAGCTCGGCTTCGAGCTTGCGGCAGAAGATCTGCGCGGAGGCATTGCCGATGGCGCCCGCCATGGCCCGGCCGCGCAGCGTGCCGTAAATATGCACCGAACCGCCGGCAATGATTTCGGCGCCGGAGGCGACCGAACCGATCACGGTCACGTCGCCCTCGGTGAAGATCACCGACTGGCCCGAGCGCACCGGCTCGCGGATGATCAGCGATTGCGGCGTCGAGCGCACCTCGCCCGACACCTCGACCATGGCCGGCTCTTCCGGCTCCGCGGTCTCGGCCGCGGCGCTGCGCACCTCGATGGAGGGCGCGGCATTGGCGACCTCGACATCGGAGGCCGGGCGACCGCCTTTCAGCGCCGGCGGCATGCCGGGGCCGATCAGCGAGGGCCGCGCGCCCTCGATGCCCATGATCGAGACATTGCGCTCGGCAAGCGCGGTCACCAGACCCTTGAGCTCGTCGCGGTTGATCGGCAGATCGGTCACGTCCAGAACGACGGGACGGCCGAAGAAGAAGCCGGCAGAGCGCGCGGCCAGATCGTCAAGCCGCGTCAGCCAATGATCGAGAGGCAGGTCCGGGGACAGGACGACCGCCAGGAAGGAGCGGCCCTTGATCCGGATGGAGCGAGCATCTGTTAGCACTGTGACCATCTTCATGAAAAAAGGGGTTGAACCGGCCTTAACCAAGCCGGACTGTTAAGGAAGTTTTAACCCTGGCGCTTGCGTGAGGCTGGCGTTGCCTTATTGCCTCTCGCGGTGCGGCACCCGACGGCAAACAGGCAGGCGCGCTTAAATCATTGAAACGATTGATCGCTGGAAGACAGGCGCGCGCTTTTTCGAGGATGTGCACCGGTAAGGCACGGCTTCATCACGCAGGCGGCAGCGGCACGGCTTCGCAGCTGCGGCATGCCCTCAGCGGGGGAATCACGGTCGGGGTCCTGCCACCGGCGCCCGGGTTCGTTGGCGCCTGGGGTCGTCGGGCGCGTGAGGGTCGTTCAGGCGTGGCGGAGAAAGGGCAGGAGCTTCAGCGAGGGAGCGGTGCCTTCGCCCAGCGCATCCTCGGCCAGACGGATGGCATTCTCGGCGATGGCATCGACGGGATGCTCGATGCGCGTCGCGTCGGCGCCGGGCGTATCCGGCGTGCCCAGCGTGCCGAAGGCGATGACGGCATCGGTCGGATCGACGCCGGGGCGGGCCGAGAGAAACAGGCGGCGGGCGCGCTCGAAGCTCGGCAGCGCCATGCAGACCAGCGCCGTGATATCGGCATGTTCGGCCAGCAGGCCGACAATGCGCCGTTCCTCCTCCGCCCGATCGCGGGGGGCGGACATGGCCTCGAAGCGAACGGCATGGCGCAGGGCCGCGGGCGCCAGCGCGCCGCCGACGCGACTGGCATAGAGATAGCCGGCCTCCACCTCCTCCTCGCCGGGGCCGATGAACAGCGCGGCGCGGTGGCCAGCGCGGGCCAGCGTGGCGGCGGCGAGATCGACCGCGCCGGCAAAGTCGTAATCGACGAAGCGCAGACGCGAGGGTTCGGAAGGCTCGCCAATGGCGATGGCGGGAATGCCGGCCTTGTCGAGCAGGCGCACACGCGGATCCTGCGCCATCACCTGCAGCAGAAGCACGGCGTCGGCCTGCCGGCCCGTGACGAGGCGGACGAGCTCGTCCGCCCGGTCGGCGGCTTGCGTGCGCAGCAAAAGCTGGTAGCCCCGCGCGGCCGCAGCCTCGGCGATCGCAACGACATAGACGCCCATGCCAACATCCGGCCTGCGGGGCACGGAAGGCAGGGAGAGCACCAGCGTCTGGCTGCGGGCGCTGCGCAGCGAGCGGGCGGCGGCGTTCGGCGTGTAATCCAGAACGCGGATCGCCTCTTCCACCAGCCGGCGCGTTTCCTCCGAGATCGGCCGCGTGCCGTTGATGACATAGGAGACCGTGCTCTGCGACACGCCGGCAAGCCGCGCGACATCGCTCATCGAGGCGCTGCCGCCGCGCTTACCCTCCGTCATCGCCGCTCCTTGTCAGGTGCCTGGCCCCGTCCTAGAGCATGGGACCGAAAATCATACGCACGTGCGCAAACACAGGTGTTGTGCACCGTGGCACCCCCTCATCCGCCTGCCGGCACCTTCTCCCCGCTGGGGAGAAGAGACCCAGACGACAGCACGGCGTCCCCATCTAAAACCCTGGAAAAATGCATAAACCGCATTTTCTTTGGGTGGAGGCAGGACGAGGCGATGCCGCACGTCTCTTCTCCCCAGCGGGGAGAAGGTGGCCCGAAGGGTCGGATGAGGGGGCCAGCCAGGGTCGCAAATCAGTGCGTCGCGTCCTGTGAATCAAGGCAGACCGATTCTCTAGACTGTTCTTTCTGCACCGGATTCTTTCCAAGTCCTGAAACAAGCTTTCGGTCCGGCGCTACGATGCCGGGCGCTCCCTTCCAGGCGCGCCCGGCGATCTGATCCTGTCGGCAGGACTTACTGCTGCTCCAGCCAGACCGTGGCGTCGGCCGGCAGCTTGCCGTCGATAAGCGGCGCGCTGGAGAGGATAACCGCGCCAGCGGGCAGCGCCACCGGTTCCGCGCTGAAATTGCACAGCACCTGGACGCCGCCCACGGTAAAGCCCACCACCTCTTCCGAGCCGGTCTCGACCCAGTAGAGCGTGCCGCCGCCGAGATCGCGCTTGGCGCGCTCGGCCAGGAGCGTCTTGTAGAACGACAAGGTGGAGGCCGGGTCGCCTTCCTGGCGGTCGCGCGCCAGCTCGCCGAAGACGGCCGGCTGCGGCAGCCAGCTGCCACCGCCGAAGCCGTAGAAGGCCTTGTCCGCGGCCCAGGGCAGCGGCACGCGGCAGCCGTCGCGGCCATAGCGCTCGCCCTTGGTGCGGATGAAGGTCGGATCCTGGCGCAGCGCGTCCGGGATGTCGATCACCTCGGGCAGGCCGAGCTCCTCGCCCTGGTAGAGATAGGCGCAGCCGGGCAGCGCCAGCATCAGCGCGGTGGCGGCACGCGCGCGCTTCAGGCCCAGCACCGGATCGGGGAAATCGGGCGAGTTGGGGCCGAGGCCGTCGCTGTGCACAACCTTGGAATCGGGCGCGAAGCCGAGGCGCGAGGCATGGCGGATCACGTCATGGTTCGACAGAACCCAGGTGCTGGCGGAGCCGACGGCCTGGAAGGCCTCGATCGACTCGTCGATCACCTGCTTCAGCGCCACCGGCGACCAGGCGGAGGTGAGGAATTCGAAATTGAAGGCCTGATGCATCTCGTCCGGGCGCACCCAGTCGCTGAGGCGCTTGAGCGGCGCCACCCAGGCCTCGGCGCAGAGAATGCGGTCCGGCCCGTAGCTTTCGAGCAGCTTGCGCCATTCGCGATAGACCTCGTGCACCGTTTCCAGGCCCCAGTAGGGGGTAACGGTGAAGGCATCGGCGTTGGTGGCGTCGAAATCCGGCAGGTCGGGATCCTTGATCAGGCCATGGGCGACATCCACGCGGAAGCCATCGACGCCGCGCTCCAGCCAGAAGCGCAGCACGTCGAGGAACTGGTCGTGCACCCAGCGGTTCGACCAATCGAAATCCGGCTGGCTGCTGTCGAACAGATGCAGATACCACTGGCCGGGCGTGCCGTCGGCATTGGTGATGCGGGTCCAGGCCGGGCCGCCGAAGACGGATTTCCAATTGTTGGGCGGCAGGTCGCCATTCGGCCCGCGGCCATCGCGGAAGAGGTAGCGCGCACGCTCCGGGCTGCCTTCCGGCGCGGCCAGCGCCTCCCGGAACCAGCGATGGGCGGAGGAGGAATGGTTGGGCACGATATCGACGATGACGCGCATGCCCAGCCCATGGGCCGCCTCGCGCATGGCGTCGAAATCGGCCAGCGTGCCGAACATCGGCTCGACATCGACATAATCGGCCACGTCGTAGCCGGCATCCTTCTGCGGCGACGGATAGAAGGGCGAGAGCCAGATGGCATCCACGCCGAGCGCCGCCAACTCAGGCAGCTTGGCGGTGATGCCCGGCAGGTCGCCGATGCCGTCGCCATTGCCGTCGGCGAAGGAGCGCGGATAGATCTGGTAGATCACCGCCTTGCGCCACCAGCCGGGGGAAGACTGGGCGGGCGACATGTTCAGGTCGGGTGCAGCGGTCTGCGGCATCGGGCATCCTTTTTCATGCGTGTGTGCGGGGTTTCATGAGCGTGTGCGGGGCGCGCGCCGGCAGGGCGCGTCAGGGCGCCGGCTGAGGATCAAACAGAGCGACATGCCCGGGCAGACGCGCACCTCTTCCCGCGCGCTCCGCCCCGAGCGAGGCAAATCCGCCATCGATACTATTCGATGATCTCTAGGATGCAAGACCCCGAAAGCGGCCATGGCGGGTTTTTTAGAAGAGGGCGGAGGACGGCGCGGCTTCCTTCCGCAAAGAGCGCCGCCAGCTCTCGCGGACGCTCAAACCCTCGCAAACGCCTGCAACGCGGCGTGCATGCCCGTATAAGGCCTTCATGGGCCAGGAGAACGCCTGTTCAGGCCGGTTCCATCCCGCCGAACGACATCAGCCTGTTACAGCACTGATCTAGGATTGCGAAGCTGCTCATTCATCGATTAGAATCGATAAATCCACCATGGCTACGGCCAGGGGATCGTCTGCGCCCCCCTTTTCACGCCCTCCCGCCGCGCGCGCCTTCGCACCCTGTGCATCCCGGACGGAGGGGATGGCTGGACATCCTCCCTGTATGCGGGCAAGAGGGAAGGCGCGGCCTGCCCGCCCTTTTTCCCGGTTTAGCGCTTTCAGGAGACAATTTCATGGCCCATGCGATGACCTCGGGATCGACCGCAACAGGCAATGGCGCCAACCAGCCGGATCTGGAGCGGGCGGAGATCTGGCAGGCGCGGGTGGATCTGGCCGCCTGCTTCCGCATGGCCGCCCGCCGTGGGCTGGAAGAGGGCATCTGCAACCACTTCTCCGCCGTGGTGCCGGGCTATGACGACCTGTTCATCGTCAATCCCTATGGCTATGCCTTCAGCGAGCTGACCGCCTCGCATCTCCTGATCTGCGATTTCCACGGCCATGTGGTGTCCGGCAGCGGCCAGCCAGAAGCCACGGCCTTCTATATTCATGCGCGGCTGCATGCGCAGGTGCCGCGCGCCAGGGCCGCCTTCCATACGCATATGCCCTATGCCACGGCGCTGTCGATGACGGAAGGCGAGCCGCTGATCTTCGCCGGCCAGACCGCGCTGAAATTCTACGGTCGTACCGCCGTCGACCGCAACTATAACGGCCTGGCGCTGGACGAGCGCGAGGGCGACCGCATCGCCGCCGCCGTGGGCGATGCCGACATCGTCTTCATGAAGCATCACGGCGTGATGGTGCTCGCGCCCACCATCGCCGAGGCCTGGGACGATCTCTATTATCTGGAGCGGGCTGCGCAGGTCCAGACGCTGGCGCTCTCGACCGGCCGCGAGGTCCTGCCCGTCGATCCCGCCATTGCCGAGGCCGCCTATCGCCAGATGCGCGAGGGCGATCCCGAATCCGCCCGGCTTCATCTGGAAGCCATCAAGCGCCGGCTCGACCGGGACGAGCCGGACTACAAGAGCTGACCGTTTCGGGCCCGGTCGGCTCAGGCTTGTCTGTTTCAGCCTCCGGCACGGGCAGCGCGTGCGCGTGGGGCCGGCCTTCGCGCCATCCGTTTCCTTCAGAGCTTGCAAGCCCTGCCGCAAGCGCGCGAAAAGGGTGCAAGGACCCTCTACCTGACGAGGCTACCGCAGCGCAGCATTCGCCGCTCCTCTAAGTTCAGGCGCCGCCTCATTTTTTGGCGGGAAATCGCGCAAGCGCGCCGGGCGCGCGCGGGAACGCCGCGGCTACATTACAGAAATTTAAGCCAAAAGAAGGCCTTAAGCAGGGCTGGCGGGAGAATTGTGTCTTTTTAGTGCCGCAATTCAGGCTGTACTCATGCACCGGAAGCCGCCCGGGAAACCTCCCTGAAACCGGGCGGCAACGCGTTGTTGCTAACGTCAAGCCCTTCGTTCCTGCCGCCGCATGAGGACTCTGCATGAAGAAGCTCTGGATCACTGTCGCCTTCATTGCCGTGATCGGCGCCGGCGCCTGGACATGGCGCGCCGAGCTGCCCGCCGCAGCCAGCCGGCTGCAGGCGCAGCTGCCCTTTGAAATTCCCGGCCTGAAAGCCCTGCTTCCGCCGGCCGCGCCGCAGACGGCATCGGCTGAGGGAGACAGCGGCGGCGGCGGCGGCAAGCATCACCACGGCGACAAGGCTGCGGACAAGAGTGGGGACCAGAGCGGCGCCAAGGATCCGACGGCGCAGGCCGGCGCATCGGGTCAAGGCGATTCGGGCCAGGGCGGATCGGGCCAGGGCGGATCAGGCAAGGGCGGTGGCCGACGCGGCAGCACCGGGCCGGCGGCGGTCCTCACCGTTGCGGCGCAGACGGGCGTTCTGCCGCTCGATATTCCGGCGACGGGGCTGGCGACGGCCGACCAGACGACGACGCTCGCCGCGCGCGAGCAGGGCATCGTGACCGAGATTCTCGCCAGCGACGGCCAGACCGTGAAGGCCGGCGACCTCATCGCCAAGCTCGACGACCGGCTGGCGCGCGCCGCCGTGGCCAAGGACAATGCCGCGATCCTGCGCGACAGCGCCACGCTGGAAGAGACGGAGACGGCGCTGCGCCGCGCCCATGATCTCTTCAACGCCAAGGCCGGCACGCAGCAATCGCTGGACCAGGCCCAGGCGGCGCGCGACACGGCGGCCGCCACCGTGGAGGCCGACAAGGCCACACGCTCGGCCGATCAGGTGCTGCTCGAACATACCGAGATCCGCGCGCCCTTCGACGGCCGCCTCGGCGAGGTGCTGGTCAGCCCCGGCGCCTACCTCTCCTCCGGCGCCTCGATCGTCAAGATCGCCAAGTTCGATCCCATCTATGTCGGCTTTCATCTGGACGAGCGCGCGCTCAGGCAGCTGCGTCTCGCCCTGGCAAAGGAGCCGGTGGGCGTGACGACGGTTCCCGTCAGCCTCAAGGCGCCGGTGCGCAGCGGCACGATCTCCTTCTTCGACAATGCGGTCGATCCGGCTTCGGGCACCATCCTGGTCAAGGCCCGTTTCGACAATGCCGCCGGCGGGATCTGGCCGGGCCAGGCGGTCAATCTCGTGGTGCATCTGAAGAATGACGATCCCGAGGTGATCGTGCCGACCGTGGCCGTCGGCCCCGGGCCGGACGGATCGATCGCCTATGTCATCCGCGACGGCAAGGTCGTGGTCGCGCCCGTCACCGTCGGCCGCGTCAATGGCGATTTCACCTCGATCATCGCCGGCCTCGCGCCCGGCGATCATGTGGTCACCGAAGGTCAGGCCCAGCTCTATCAGGGCCAGCAGGTGAAGGAGAGCTTCAACGACAAGCAGCTCGACCTCGCCTCCGCCGAGCCCCTGCCCGCCACCCCGCGCAACGCCTCCGTGGAGCTTGCCCGATGATCCCGCGCTTCTGTATCGAGCGGCCGGTCGCCACCACGCTTTTGGCGATCGGCGTGCTGCTCGCCGGTCTCGCCGGCTATAATCTTCTGCCGGTCGCCGCCCTGCCCAAGGTGGACTTTCCGACCATCAGCGTCTCCGCCTCGCTGACGGGCGCAGCGCCCCAGACCATGGCGACCTCGGTCGCCACGCCCCTGATCAAGCAGTTCCAGACCATTCCCGGCGTCAGCGAGATCAGCGCCACCAACTCGCTCGGCAACACCAACATCGTCCTGCAGTTCGACCTGAACCGCAACATCGATGCGGCGGCGGCCGATGTGCAGGCGGCCATGTCCTTTGCCAACCGGCAATTGCCAGCCAACATGACCACGCCGCCGAGCTACCGCAAGACCAACCCGGCCGATGCGCCGGTCATGCTGCTGGCCGTGCGCAGCGATACCATGCCGCGCAGCAAACTGGACGATATCGCCGAAAACATCATCTCGCCCTCGCTCTCCACCCTGCCCGGCGTGGCCGAGGTCACCGTCTATGGCGCGCAGACCTATGCCGTCAGGATCGAGGTGGACCCGGACAAGCTGCTCACGCGGGGCTTGAGCATCGACACCGTCAACAAGGCGGTGCAGGCGGCCAACAGCCAGCTGCCGGTGGGAGCGCTCCAGACCGACCAGCAGAGCCTGACGATCAACGCCAACACCCAGCGCACCGATGCCGCCCAGTTCCGCTCGCTCGTCATCGCCACGCCCAACGGCGCGCCGGTGCACCTGAGCGATGTGGCGAATGTGGAAGACAGCGTCGCCAACGACAAGACCGGCAGCTGGTATGACGGCAACCGCGCCATCCTGCTCGCCATCCAGCGCCAGCCCGGCGCCAACACGGTCGAGGTGGTGGACGCCATCCGCGCCAAGCTTCCGGCGCTGCATGCGGTGATGCCGGCCTCGGTCGAGACCTTCGTGATGAACGACAGCTCGGTGCCGATCCGCGAGGCAATCTCCGACGTGAAGTTCACGCTGATCCTGACGATCGGCCTCGTGATCCTCGTCATCTATCTCTTCACCGGCCACTTGACCGCCACGATCATTCCCGGCCTTGCCGTGCCGCTGTCGCTGGTGGCCACCTTCGGGGCGATGTATGTGCTGGGCTACAGCATCGACAACATCTCCCTGCTCGGGCTGACGCTCGCCGTCGGCCTGGTGGTGGACGACGCCATCGTCATGCTGGAAAACATCCTGCGCCATGTGGAAGCCGGCATGCCGGTGCGCGAGGCGGCGCTTCTGGGCTCGGCCGAAGTCAGCTACACCATCATCTCCATGTCGATCTCGCTGATCGCCGTGTTCCTGCCGATCCTTTTGATGGGCGGGGTCATCGGCCGCGTCTTCAACGAATTCGGCATGGTGGTCTCCATCGCCATCATCGCCTCGGTGATCGTCTCGCTGACGGTGACGCCGATGCTCGGCGCGCGCATTTCCGGTGGGCACACGCGCCCGCCGCTCGTCATCCGCTGGTTCGATGCCGGCTTTGCCGCGACCACGCGCGGCTATGGCGCCTCGGTGGCCTGGTGCCTGCGCCATCGCGGCTTCGTCATGCTCACCTTCTTCGCCTCGCTCGGCCTCACCGTCTATCTCTTCATGGTGCTGCCCACGAGCTTCTTCCCGACGGAGGATATCGGCCGGCTGAACATTTCCACCCGCGCCCGGCAGGATATTTCCTACCCCGCCATGGTGGAGCTGCAGAACAAGGCGGCCGATCTCGTGCGGCAGAACCCGGCCGTCGCCCATGTCATGTCGATTGCCGGCGGCAGTGCCCGCTCGCCGCTCAACAACGGCACCATGTTCGTGGAGCTGAAGCCGAAGGAGGAGCGTCCGCCGCTCGACCAGACGGTGACCGAGCTGCGCAAGGCGATCGCCGGCGTGCCCGGGCTCCAGGGCTATGTCACGCCGCAGCAGAACATCCGCTTTGGCGGGCGCCAGACCGCCAGCCAGTATCAGCTCGTCATCCAGGCGCTGGACGCGGCCAAGACAAACCTGTGGGCCGACAAGATCCTGCAGGCCATGCGCCGCGACGGCCGCTTCACCGACCTCGTCTCCGACGCGCAGAACAAGGCGCTGCAGGCCGACATCGCCGTCGACAACGAGAAGATGGCCGCCTACGGCATTTCCTCCGACGCGCTGCGCACCACGCTGCGCCAGGCCTTCAGCACCTATGCGCCGACGCAGATCCAGTCGACCGGCAGCAGCTACAACGTCATCGTCGAATATGACACGGCCCGCGACTGGGACGAGAATTCGCTGTCGCGCATCCGCGTTCCCGCCGCCGGCGGCGCGCTGGTGCCCCTGTCCAACTTCGCCCATGTGACCCGCACCATCGGCCCCGTGACGATCAACCAGACCGGGCAGCTCGTGTCCACCACGGTCTCCTTCAACCTGCCCGATGGCGTCTCGCTGGGCGATGCCACGGCCGCCATCGACCGGATCAAGACCGAGATCGGCGTGCCGGCCGACGTCTTCACCTCCTATGGCGGTTCGGCGCAGATCTTCCAGCAGTCGCAGGGCTCCATGCCGATCCTCATCCTGGCGGCCGTCCTGACCATCTATGTCGTGCTGGGCGTGCTCTACGAAAGCTATGTCCACCCGCTGACGATCCTCTCCGGCCTGCCCTCGGCCGCGCTCGGCGCGCTGATCGCGCTGAAGGTCATGGGCTTCGACCTGTCGATCATCGCCATCATCGGCCTTCTGATGCTGATCGGCATCGTCAAGAAGAACGCGATCATGATGATCGACGTGGCGCTGGAAACCCTGCGCTCCGGCGTCGGCGCCACGCCAGGCGAGGCGATCCACGAGGCCTGCGTGCGCCGTTTCCGCCCGATCATGATGACGACCTTCTGCGCGCTGCTCGGCGCCCTGCCGATCGCGATGGGCTCGGGCGCCAGCTCCGAGCTGCGCCAGCCGCTGGGCGTCGCCATCGTCGGCGGCCTCCTGGTCTCCCAGGCGCTGACGCTGTTCATCACGCCTGTCATCTTCGTGGAGATGGACCGCCTGTCCCACCTGCCCGCCCGGCTCTTCCGCCGCAAGAAGGCCGCGCAGCACCACGACGCCCCGACGGCGCATGACGAGCCGCAGCCTCTGGCGGCGGAGTGAGGACGGAGCAAAGCTGAAAGCCTTGCCGGCCGCATCGGCGAGGGAAATCCTCCGCCCGGCTGCGGCCGGCGCGCCCCTGCGCGGACGCCGCTTCGCGCCGGGCTCCCTCGCGAAGGCTCTGCCGCATCGCGGCGAAAACCGGTTCGCACGTGTCGGTCGGATGCTCTACTCTGCCGGATCATCACACCGGCGAAAGGGGACCCGCATGCTGCCAGCACTCGACCATGAAACCTATCTGCGCCAGGCTTTCGCGGTGGCGAGGCGGGCGCGCGAGGGGGGAGACCATCCCTTCGGCGCGATCCTGGTCGGGCCTGACGGCGCCGTGCTGATGGAGCAGGGCAATGGCTATACGGCCGAGGGCCGCGACATGACCGCCCATGCCGAGCGTCTGATCGCCACGCGCGCCTCCAAGGCGCACCCGCCCGTCTTTCTCGCCGATTGCACGCTCTACAGCTCGGCCGAGCCCTGCGCCATGTGCGCCGGCGCGCTCTACTGGGCCGGCATCGGCCGCCTTGTCTATGGCCAGGCGGAGACCGGCCTGAAAGAGGAAACCGGCAACCACGCCGAAAACCCGACGCTGGACCTGCCCTGCCGCACCGTGCTGGCCGCCGGCCAGCGCAAGGTGGAGGTGATCGGCCCGATGCTGGAAGAGGAAGCCGCCGCGCTGCAAGAGGGCTTTTGGGAGAGGGCGGAAACGTAAGCACCTCTCGGCCCGCCCGCTCCGCCAACCACACACACTACTGCGACGGCCCTTCCTCCCGCCCAGGCCGGGAGGCGCGCGATTGTCGGCCATCGCACCGCATCTTTTCCGCCGGCCGCCGGTTTGGCGCGGCCGACAGGAGAGAATGCATGACCGAGGAACCCGCGCGCGCCGACCATCACAGGGGAAAACCCGCGCCAAGCCCCACGCAAAACCCGGAGCCTGCCTTGAGCCCGACGCTTGCCCGCAACATCGCGGCGCTGATCGACCGGCGGCGCGCGGTCGAGGCCGAGGCCTCGCTGCAGGAAAAGGCGGCCGCCGCCATCAGCCGCTTCGCCGGCAGCATGGTGTTCGTCTATATCCACCTGGTGCTGTTCGGCGGCTGGATCCTCCTCAATCTCGGCCTGATCCCCGCCATTCCCGCCTGGGACCCGACGCTGGTGGTGCTGGCGATGATCGCCTCTGTCGAGGCCATCTTCCTGTCCACCTTCGTGCTGATCAACCAGAACCGCATGGCGGCGCAGGACGATGCCCGCGCCGATCTCGACCTGCAGGTCAACCTGCTCAACGAGCACGAGACGACGCGGCTGATCGCCATGGTCGATGCCATCGCCCGCCACCTCGAGGTGGCGCCGTTGCCCGAGCCCGAGATTGAGGAGATGACCCGCGACGTGGCGCCCGATGCGGTGATGGACGCGATCGCGGCGCATCAGGATGGACGGTGAGGCGAGCGATTATTCCGCCGCCGCAAACCGTGCCGATGCCGCAAGCCGCGCCGGCACCGGCCCGCCATAGGCCCAGTCGAGAAGCTCCACCGTATGGACGACCGGCAGGGAAGTGGCCGCGCCGATCTGGGTGAGGCAGCCAATATTGCCGGCGCAGACGAGGTCGGCGCGGGTGGCCTCGATGTTGCTGACCTTGCGGGCCTGGAGCGCTGCGGAAATCTCCGGCTGAAGGATGTTGTAAGTGCCGGCCGAGCCGCAGCATAAATGCCCCTCGGCGGGCTCGCGCACAGAGAAACCCGCCGCCGCCAGCAGCCGCTTCGGCGCCAGCGTCACCTTCTGCCAGTGCTGCAGCGAGCAGGCAGCATGATAGGCGACCGTCAGCCCCCGCGCGGGTAGTGCCGGCAGGTCGCATTCCGCCAGATATTCGGTGATGTCGCGGGCAAGCGCCGAGACCCGCGCGGCCTTTTCGGCATAGGCCGGGTCGCGCTTGAGCATATGGCCGTAATCCTTCAGCGTCGTGCCGCAGCCCGAGGTGGTGACAAGAATGGCATCGAGCCCGCCGGCCGCGATCCGCGCCGTCCAGAGATCGACATTGCGCCGGGCAAAGCCGAGCGCCTCCTCCTCCCGCCCCATATGATGCACCAGCGCGCCGCAGCAGCCCTCGCCGGGAACATCGACGAGCGCGATCCCCAGCCGGCTCAGCAGCCGCCGGGCGGCGGCATCGATGCCGGGATCGAGCACCCGCTGGGCGCAGCCGCGCAGGATCGCCACCCGGCGGGCCGGCGGCGCAGCCTCTGCTCCGGCGGCGGAAAGGCTCGCCGGGGTCGAGTTTCCGTAAGGAATGGCTCTCTTTGAACCAGCCGCGGACGAGGCAAGCGGCTTCGCAGAGACATCCGAAGGCGCTGCTGCCGGTCGGCCCTTCGGCGCGAGCCTGAGCATGGCCGCCAGGGGCCTGAGCGGCGCGATCCGCTCGAACAGCGGCGCCAGCGGCCGGCCGATCCGGGCAAGCGAGAGCGCTAGGCGAAACCGGGCGGGATAGGGCAGGATGCGGGCGAGCAGCGCCCGGATCGCCCTGTCGGGCAGCGGCCGGGCATAGGTCTTTTCCACATGCATGCGGGCATGGTCGATCAGGTGCATGTAATCGACGCCGGAGGGACAGGTGGTGGTGCAGGCAAGGCAGGAGAGGCAGCGGTCGAGATGGGTCACCACCTCGGCGGTGGCCGGCCGGTCGTTTTCCAGCATGTCCTTGATCAGGTAGATTCGCCCGCGCGGGCTATCCAGCTCGTTGCCGAGCGTGACATAGGTGGGACAGGTGGCCGTGCAGAAGCCGCAATGGACGCAGCGCCGCAGGATCGCCTCGGATTCGGCCAGCGCCGGGTCGGCCCGCTGGGCGGGGGTGAAGAAGGTCTGCATGTCTAGCCCATCCTGCCGGGGTTGAAGAGGCCGTGCGGGTCTAGGCTGGCCTTGACCCGGGCGGCAAGCGCGGCGAGCGGGGCCGGCTGCGGCTCGAAGGCGGGGATGGCGGCGCGGGCGGCCGGGTTGGCCCGCAGAAGCGTGGCGTGGCCGCCGCCGGCCTTGGCGATCAGCCCGCGCAGCAGAGCGGCCTCCGGCTCCGCCTCCATCCTCAGCCAGACGAGCCCGCCTTGCCAGTCATAAAAGGCGTCCACGCCGGCTTCCATGCGCAGGGCGGCGACGAGGCCGGGCCCGGCCATGGGAGCGACGGAGACGCGCCAGAGCGGGCGCTGCGTGCCATCCTCGGCATAGGGGTGGATATCGCGGACCGCGCGCCAGAGGCTTTCACTCTGCTCGGGCCCGAGGCGCTGGAGCGGGGCGCGGGCGCCAAGCGCCCTCGTCAGCGTCTCGGCCCGGATCGCCACCGAGGCGGCATGGCCTTCCAGCCGCAGCAGCGTGGCCGCGCCCTCCGGCAGGGCGCCGGCGAGAAAGCGGCCGCGCACGCTTTCCGGCAGATGCGCCGCGCCGGAGACATCGGCCGGCAGGGCCATGGCCGCGGCCATCAGCTCTGCCGCCGCCTGATCCTCCAGGCCGGAAAACACCAGCGTTTCCACCCGCTCCGGCTGCGGCAATACGCGGAAGGTCACCTCCGTCATCAGGCCCAGCGTGCCATAGGAACCGGCCATCAGCTTGACGAGATCGAGGCCGGTGACATTCTTCATCACCCGCCCGCCGGCCGAGAGCGCCTCGCCCCGTCCATTGACGAAGCGGATGCCGAGCAGGCTGTCGCGCGCAGCACCGCCCGCGATGCGGCGCGGGCCCGAGACATTGGCGGCGAAGACCCCGCCGATCGTCGGCACGCCCTGCGTGCCCATGGCCGGCCGGTGGTCGGCGGGCTCGAAGGCGAGCCTCTGCCCCTGCCCGGCCAGCGCCGCCTCCACCTCCTCCAGCGGCGTGCCGGCCAGCGCCGTCATCACCATTTCGCCCGGCGTGTAGCGCAGGATGCCGGAGAGCGCCGATGTGCTGAGCCCGGCTTCAGCCGCCACGGCATGGCCGAAGCCCGCCCGCGTGCCGCCGCCCTGAAGCGCCAGCGGCGTGGCCCCGGCCAGCGCGCCGCGCACGATCTCCACCACCTCGGCCTCGCTGCGGGGCGCGTGCAGGATCATTGCGGGCGAGATCATGCTGGGCGAGCTCATACTGGGCAGCGTCATGCCGGCCGTCCTTCCAGCGGAAAGACCTTGGAGGGGTTCAAAAGCCAGAGCGGATCGAAGGCGGCGCGCACGGCCATCTGCTGGGCAAGCTCCGCCTCGCTGTATTGGAAGCGCATGAGATCGCGCTTTTCCAGGCCTACCCCATGCTCGCCGGTGAGACAGCCGCCGGCCTCCACGCAGAGTTTCAGGATCTCGTTGCCCGCGGCTTCGGCCTTTGCGGCCTCGGCCGGATCATTGGCGTTGAACAGGATCAGCGGGTGCATATTGCCATCGCCGGCGTGGAAGACATTGGCCACCTCCAGCCCGAAGCCGGCGCAGATCTCCCCGGTGCGCTTGAGCACATAAGGCAGCTGGCTGAGCGGCACGGTGCCGTCCATGCAGATATAGTCGGCGATGCGGCCGGTGGCGCCGAAGGCGGATTTGCGCCCCTTCCAGATCAGCGCCGCTTCCGTGGCCGACTGGCTCTCGCGCACGGTGCGCACGCCGTGGCGCCGGGCGATGGTGACGATCTCGGCCAGCATCGCCGCCATTTCCGCCTCCGCCCCCTCCACCTCGACGATCAGAAGGGCGGCGACATCGAGCGGATAGCCGGCCTTGGCAAAGGCTTCGCAGATGGCGATCGCCGGCCGGTCCATGAATTCGATGGCGACGGGAATGATGCCGGCGGCGATGATATCGGCCACGCAGGCGCCCGCCTCTTCCGAGCTGTCGAAGCCGAACAGCACGGGGCGCGCGCCCTCGGGCCGGGCGATCAGCCGCACCACGGCCTCCGTCACCACGCCGAGCTGCCCCTCCGCGCCGCAGACCAGGCCGAGCAGATCATAGCCCCCGGCATCCAGATGTTTGCCGCCCAGCGTCACCACCGTGCCGTCGATCAGCACCAGGGTGACGCCGAGCAGATTGTTGGTCGTCACCCCATATTTCAGACAGTGCGCGCCGCCGGAATTCATGGCGATATTGCCGCCGATGGTGCAGGCGAGCTGGGAGCTGGGATCCGGCGCATAGAAGAAGCCCTGCGCCGCCACCTTCTCGGAAATCGAGAGATTGGTAACGCCGGCCTCCACGCGCGCGGTGCGGTTTTCCAGGTCGATCTCCAGAATCCGGTTCATCCGCGACAGGCCCAGCACCACCGCATCCGCCTGCGGGATCGCCCCGCCCGAAAGCGAGGTGCCCGCCCCGCGCGCCACCACGGGCACGCGGGCACTATGGCAATAGGCAAGCACGGCCGAAACCTCCGCCGTGGTCTGCGGCAGCACCACGGCCAGCGGCGGCTGACGATAGGCGACAAAGGCATCCGTCTCGAACGGCTTCAACGCCAGCGGCGCTCGCACCACCCCGCCCGCCGACACCAGCTCGGTAAGCGCCGCCATGATCTCGTCGCGCCGCGCCAGCACATCGGGGCGCGGGGGGAGAAAGGCGATCGGAGCGCAGCCGGGCCCCTCGGCCGCGTGGCTTGTCGCATTGGACATTCGGTCTCTCCTCCCGAAATTTTCGGCCCGGCGCGCGTCCTCCGGCGCGCTGGGTGGGAGACTAGCGGGGAATGGGGTGGGGTTGAAGGGGGATTAAATTTAGATAATACTGCTTGGCGTCAGATCGAGAAAATTGCAAACAGATGCCTTGTTAAGGCTATTCCACAATTACAACTATGCACTTTTTACTTCATTTCTTATATATTTTAAATAATTATCATTTATAAAATCATAAAGTGTTTTCGGACATCTAGCTCGGGATGAAGCGTAAACAATTATATTTTTATGACCGACACTTACACTCATCTTCGGGACAGAGCTCATATTAACGCATATTCTTGGCGCTTCCTTATGCACTGAATGGAGAAATTCACCAAGAAACCACAGGATATATTTACCTCTAATGAAATTATGACAATCTGAACGGGAAATGAATTTATCCCTAAAGGTATCATAATCCTCGGCACCCAGCACAGGAGCACCGACATCGGTTGCGGTGAGCGCAAGCATCTCTTGCGTATTAAACTTAACGGAAATCTTACCAGAATTAAAATCAAATATATTGCTTAATTTAATATTATCCAATGGCGCATTCATATTTTGTTCGCGCCAATACAATATTTGCGACATCAATGGAATCATGGAATCTTGAAAAAAATCCAAAGATCTATTGAATAGGGCCTCAATCTCAACCTGCTCGCCAGCGGACGCAATTTCTAAATTGAAAATTTCAATAAGCATCCTCTCGCACATATTATATGTTACGACACTGTTCTCTATACTATATCCGTCTGTAATATAAATATTAACATCTGAAATCTGGTTAGGTTCATGTAAATAATCAGTTAGATCGCGATCCATGAAAAAACATATGCGTTCCTTTTGAAAAGAACTCCAGTCAAAAGAATTGTAAGCATCTATAACTTTACTTCTTTTTCCACAACGAATGAAATCTACCGACCAATCATCAGGTATAATTGGCTCTATGATACTTCTGTAGAAAGAGGGGTCCTCTTTTCCTTCCGTAAATCCGTAAACCTTTTTTGAGTATTTATTGTATTTTAGAAGGAATAGATGCTGAGCCTCATTAACTGTCCTAAGAGATGCATCATGTATGTCAAGCATGCTCATCAAATATTACCCCAATCCGGCCCGCTTATAAATTCCCCAAGAGCGTGTGTACTTTTCCTAAGTGCATTATCATAAATAAAGGGCGAATGAGTAACTGCAATAAGACCGGAACAAAACTCACCATCTCGTATATCTTGAAGAAATCTACGCTGCCACGGTACTGACAACGAGAGCTCCGGCTCATCAATTAGTACGAAAAATCTCTCGCGGCCAGCCAAGTAAAGATGACTGAAAAGCGAAACGATTTGTTTTTCACCAGACGAAAGATCTGACAGCGCGACGTCACCATGGTTCTTTTTTCCCCTCCCCGCCTCGAGGATCTGCCCACCAACCCAATCTATACGAAATGAAAAAGTCTGGGCATCATAGACAAATTTTTTGTCTCGAATATATGTCGAGCAAAGCTCACAAAACGCAGTTATACTCCTTTCCTTCTCCTGGAGCTCGCTTTGAAAGCGAAGTAATTTTGAAAAATAGTGGAATATTATCTGTTCATGCTCAGTAGGTGCACTAGCATTTAATTTGGCTTTTGTGATAATTTCTCTTAGATGCCGCTTCTGTCCTTCATTTAGAATTGTAGTCCCTACTCTATCAAGTACAGCGGAAACGGTCTCAGGCGAAGCAGTTGCAATTTCAGGCATTTGGGTAGTGCGGTAATCTTGGTTTACTACTTCACCTAAATAGCCCAACGTTAGTGTGTTAAGGCCTGCATTTGCAAAAGCACTGATTCGCTGCAGCGCGGTGTCGATTGCGCGCTTTACATCGGCCATACCAAATTCTACTAGCTCAATATACGCGTCATCGGTGTCAGACTGACCGGCCGAGCGATTTCTCCTAAGATCGTCTGGATCAATGCCAGAATAAATACTGGTCAGCTCCCTCTCGATACGCCGATATGTGGGCAAATAAAGTATTTGCGCATTCATTGTCTTAACAATATCAACCTGCAAGTCAGCAAGATTTTCGCTTGTCTGACTTTCAAACATTGTCATTTGCTCTCTATATGACCTTGGAAAAATGCGCTCCGCCAACACAAGCAACTCATCATACTTCCCCTCCGCCTGTAACGACCTCCACCTGTTCCGCATACTAGGCGGCACACGCGCGATATCGCTACTCGCAAGGAAAGGAACACTGATATCCTCGAGCTTTACAGAAACTTCCTTTGTACCAAAATACGCTTTTATTTCCTCAAATCTAAATTTTGATAATTCAATAAATCTTCCAGATAAGAAATAAAACATAATTCTAAGTATTGTTGTCTTTCCGGTGCCATTCTCTCCAACCAATATTAATGTATTATTCTCTATTATTAAATCGACGTTCAATCTTTCATTTAGATTTATAATCCTAAATCCTGTGAGAAGGAGATTTTCTTGCATTATCGCTGCATTCCTATTTGTAATGGTCGATAAGATCATGATCACATTTGCTAAAAAACGGGCTCTCTTACCTAGTGACTTATATAAAAAGCCATATGTTTTCGGAAAGCAAGGAAAAGAAAAACTTTTTGCCACGTATCAAAAAAGCCAATCTCCGTCATGCCGCATGTTCGACGTTTAATTTAGAGCGATAGAGGTTTAGTGATGCGTTCTACTGGCGCTATATAAGGATATCTTCATTATTTTAATTTTATATAGGATTAAGTTCCTAAACTTTGCTGAAATACGAACCTTTTGGCTATAATAATAGCTATTGACTAACTTGGCTCACCCCTCCGCCAACACCAGCTCAAACCGCGCACCCTCCCCCGCCCCACTTGCCAACAGCAGCTCCCCGCCCAGCTGCTGCGCCAGCTGGCGGGCCACGGTGAGGCCGAGGCTTTTGGCCTGGGTGAGGTCGAAGCCTTCGGGCACGCCGTGGCCGTCATCGGCCACGCGGATGGCCAGGCCCTCGGGGGTCTCGGTGAGCGTGATGGTGATGCGGCCTTCCTCGCGGCCTTCGAAGGCGTGTTCCAGCGCATTGGCCACCAGCTCGGCGATGATCAGGCCCAGCGGCACGGCGCGCTCGGCGCCGAGGAAGAGCGGCGGCGCCTCCACGCGCACGCTGATGCGCTGGCGCGTGCCCGAGGCCTCGACGATATCCTGGCAGAGCTCCTGCAGCGAGGTGCCGAAGGCGAGCTCCTGGCCTTCCGGATCATGCAGCTGGCGCTGGATCTTGCTGATCAGCGAGAGGCGCATGGCCGCATCCGACAGCGCCCGCTTGGCCGCCTCGTCCTTCAGCGCGCGCTGCTGCAGGCGCAAAAGCGCGGAGATGACGCTGAGATTGTTGGAAATGCGGTGCTGCATCTCGCGAAACAGGAGATCGCGCGCCGTGGCCAGCTCGCGGCTGCGCTGGCGCTCGCGGTCCAGATGCTCCATCCATTTGATGAGATAATGGATGATGGCGATATCGATGCTGGCCACCGCGATGAAGAAGCCGAGCGCCAGCGCCACCGCGCCGTTCAGCCCGAAGGAATTGAGCGGCGAGATGAAGAAATACCAGGAGGCGAGCGTGGAGGCCGTCGCCACGAAAATGCCCGGCAGCGTGCCGCAGAGAAAGGCCGAGAGGATGACGGCGGGAAAGAAGGTGAGGAAGGGAAAGCCGGGCGGAAGCTGGTGCTGCAGGACATAGCGCACGGCAAAGGCCATGACGAAGGCAAGCACCGCCACCGGCCAGCGCAGGCGCGACTGGCGGATCGGCGAAAGCTTCTCCAGAAAATTCACCACCGGCTCGTCAGGCGATACCATCGACTCTTCTTTCCCAACGCAAGACAGCACCCATCCCCCAAGACCCGAAGCAGCCCGGGCCACACCCTCCGGCCCGGCCCGCCGCTCCGGCCGGAAGCCCCGAACCAGACTTGCCCCAGCCAGACCCCCATCCAGACCGGCCTTGAGACGGCCGCGCCCGAGGGCCGAGATCCCTGACCGCCTTGACCGAGGCCGGCGGACCCTGCCCGCCCCCACCCAGACCCCTTCAGGCCCGCGCCGCAGCAAGGCGAAGACCGACGCGCCGCGAACGGCGCAAAGCACCTCTTATCATGCCTTCCTTAAACGCGCGCGTCACCCCCGCCTAGTCATCAGGTCTCGGCATTGCCGGATGGCGGCGCGGGGCTATGTAGCTGGGCGGGCTTCAAGGGCTGCACGTCTGGCGGGCGGATGTCCGGGCCGGATTGTTGGGCTGGATGTCGCGGCCGGGCGAAGGCGCTTGCCGCCGGCGCAGCGCAGCCCTCGCCGCCTTTTCCGCAGCGCCGCGCCGATCCATTTGCTTCGCCTTACGTAAAAGCTTTCCGCGAAAGCCGCGCCGCTTGCCTTTCCCTTACGAGCCCGGCACAAGCGCGGGCACGGCATGGACCAGGCATGGACGCGGCGAAGGAACGGGCATGAATTCTCTGACATGGGCGATTGCGGGGCTGGCAACGGCGGGGGTGATCGCGCGGCCGATGCGCTGGCCGGAGTGGATCTGGGCCGTCTCGGGCGCCGCACTCCTGATCGCGCTGGGGCTCATTCCCTGGCAGGCGGCCGCCCATGCGGTGGGCGAGGGCTGGGATGTCTATCTCTTCCTGATCGGCATGATGCTGCTCAGCGAAACCGCGCGGGCCGAAGGCCTGTTCGACTGGCTGGCGGCCACGGCAGTCAACCATGCGCGCGGCTCCACCTTCCGCCTGTTCACGCTGGTCTATCTCACCGGCACCGTCGTCACCGTCTTCCTCTCCAACGATGCCACCGCCGTGGTGCTCACCCCGGCCGTTTTCGCCGCCGCGCGGGCGGCGCGGGCCGAGCCGCTGCCGCTGCTGTTTGCCTGCGCGCTGATCGCCAATGCCGCCAGCTTTGTGCTGCCGATTTCCAATCCGGCCAATCTCGTGCTCTATGGCGGCAAGATGCCGGAGCTTTCCGCCTGGTTCGCCTCCTTCGCGCTTCCCTCGCTGGCTTCCATCCTCGTCACCTTCCTGGCGCTGTGGTTCATGGAGCGCAAGCGGCTGTCCGGCGCCTGTGCTAAGGCCGTGGCGCGCAAGCCGCTGGGGCGCGGCGGCGTCGCCGCCTTTGCCGCCATCGCCATCACCGCGCTTCTGCTGATCCTGGTGTCCGCCTTCGACCAGCCTCTCGGGCCGCCGACAGCGGTCGCCGGCATCGTCTCGCTGCTTGCCGTCTCCGCGCTTGCCCGCCGCTCGCCGCTGCCGCTGGTAAAGGAAGTCTCCTGGGGCGTGCTGCTCCTGGTCGCCGGCCTGTTCGTTCTGGTGGAAGCGCTGAATCAGACCGGCGTCATCGCTTACGTCGCCGGCCTGCTGTCCCGGCCGGGGGTGGATCCGGTCACGCTCGGCGCGGTTTCCGGCACGGTGCTCGCCTTCGGCTCGAACCTCATCAACAACCTGCCCGCCGGCCTCATCACCAGCCTCGCCGTGGAACAGGCCGCCCCGCCGCGCCTCGTCATCGACAGCCTGCTGATCGCGGTCGATCTCGGGCCGAACCTCTCGGTAACAGGCTCGCTCGCCACCATCCTCTGGCTCCAGGCCATCCGCCGCGAAGGCGAGGATGTCGGCTTCTGGCGCTTCCTCAAGGTCGGCGCGGTGGCGATGCCGACGGCGCTGGCCGCAGCGCTGGGGGCGCGGCTGTTGATTGGGTGAAGCAGGTGTCCGTGGACGCGCGCGTGCAGGAGGAACACCCTGCGGTGTCCTGCTGCAACGCGGCCACGACAGCGCCGAACAAGGCGGCGGCGTGCACGCAGACAGATGCGTGATGGACTTCTGGTTTCAATCCACGCCCTCGTGAGGGGGCGGCGGCCTCGGAAACGTTCTGTACTGGCCAGCCTGGATGTTTCAATCCACGCCCCCCCGTAAGGAGGCGACTTCGCCTTCCGGCCCGTGCGAGATCCGGATCAGCGTTTCAACCGAGCCCCCGTAAGGAGGCGACAGGTGGTCCCGTCAGGCCCGTTGCCGAGCACCTCGTTTCAATCCACGCCCCGTAAGGAGGCGACGGCTGCTTGAAGCCCCAGCAGAACTGCCAAAAGCCGTTTCAACCCACGCCCCCGTAAGGAGGCGACATCTGACGCTCGAATATACCTACACGGTCGACGAGGTGTTTCAATTCACGCCCCCATAAGGAGGCGACCCTGCCCCGCGCTGACGCTGCTCGACGTGGTCAAGTTTCAATCCACGCCCCCATAAGGAGGCGACGGAAGCCCTGCTCACGGACGATCAGCCGGCGCGCGTTTCAATCCACGCCCCCGTAAGGAGGCGACAGCGGGAACCTCCGCCCTGCCCAACCGGCGACAGGTTTCAATCCACGCCCCCGTAAGGAGGCGACCACCGGTGCACTGCGCGCCCAGGCAGCGCCGCTGATGTTTCAATCCACGCCCCCGCAAGGAGGCGACCGGTCTGGCGGCGTCACGTTGAACGACCAGACGAGGTTTCAATCCACGCCCCCGCAAGGAGGCGACTGCGCTATCGCGGCGACTGGTTTTTCGGTGGCCAGTTTCAATCCACGCCCCCGCAAGGAGGCGACACCATAGACCGCAGCAAGCTCCGCGAGATCAACCTGTTTCAATCCACGCCCCCGCAAGGAGGCGACCCGGCCAAAACCATCACCTGGACCGGGCGCATGGTTTCAATCCACGCCCCCGCAAGGAGGCGACGAAGAACGAAGAGGGCAGCACGAGCACCTATCAGTTTCAATCCACGCCCCCGCAAGGAGGCGACCTTGCCTTCGATACCCTCGAGGCCGAGGTGCAGGTTTCAATCCACGCCCCCGCAAGGAGGCGACGGCCCGGCGGCGTGGCGTTGAAAGACCAGACGAGGTTTCAATCCACGCCCCCGCAAGGAGGCGACCACGCCGCATGCCGCCCCTCCTCCCCGCGCTTGACGTTTCAATCCACGCCCCCGCAAGGAGGCGACACGCGGGTTTCCCGGAACTTGCCGACCGTGAGCAGTTTCAATCCACGCCCCCGCAAGGAGGCGACCAGCGCGAGTTCCATGCTGCCGGCGTAGGACACAGAGTTTCAATCCACGCCCCCGCAAGGAGGCGACGCCGGGTGGTGTCGATCCATTGACGCCCAACGGGCCGTTTCAATCCACGCCCCCGCAAGGAGGCGACTCTCGGCATCGGTGTAATCCGTCGCCGGGTTGGTGTTTCAATCCACGCCCCCGCAAGGAGGCGACCGTCCCAACGATAACCCGCGAAAATCGTTGTGACAAATCCCCGCTGTGCGCGAAAGCATCCGCTTTGCCGCAGACCGACCGGTCCGAGGCTGCCCATTCTTGTTCTCCCGCGTGCAAATTCAGCGAGATAGGCGCAGTGCGAACCTCCCGGCATAGTGTGGCACGCTTGGGGTTCGCACCGGTCGGCGTGAAACGGGAAGCGGCATGGGCTGCCATGTCAGGGCGGACCGGGACAGTTGATTAAATCAAAAAAGGTGATACGAATAGCGGCCCGCCGAAGCCGTCCGGTGGATGGGATCGGCCCGGATCGGCTCCATGCCTTGTTTTCCTCCCATGTCCGCCGCCGAAGCGTCACGCCTTGGGCCGGCCATGCTCACCGCATCAGGTCTTCATGAGCCGCCATTTCCTTCTCGTCGATCCCCTGGAAAATCCGCTTCTGCTCAAGGCGCTGGCCGCGCCCGTGCGCATCGGCATTCTCAAGCTTCTGCAGGTCAGGGGCGCGCTGAATGTCAACGAGCTGGCGGAGCTTCTGGCGCAGCCGCAGTCCAGCGTGTCGATCCATGTGCAGATGCTGCAGGAAGCGGGGCTGATCGCCACCGAAACGGTGAAGGCGCGCAAGGGCAGCCAGAAGATCTGTCGCAGCCTTTATGACGAGATCCTGATCCGCTTCGAGGAGACTATCGAAAAAGCGGATCCGGATGCGATCGAGGTGGCCATGCCGCTCGGGCTCTATACCGGCTTCGAGGTCTCGGCGCCGTGCGGCCTGTGCTCGAGCGACGGCATCATCGGCCTGCTGGACGTGCCCTCCACCTTTCTCGATCCCGACCGGATGAAGGCCGGGCTGATCTGGTTCACGCGCGGCTATGTGGAATATCAGTTTCCCAACAATGCCCGGCTCGCCAATCTCGCGGTGCGCGAGGTCGAGTTCGTGCTGGAGCTCTCCTCCGAAGTGCCCGGCACCAGTGCCGACTGGCCTTCCGACATCACGCTGACGGTGAACGGAACTGATGTCGTCACCTGGACATCTCCGGGCGATTTCGGTGATAAAAGAGGGGCTTACACCCCGGACTGGTGGAAGCTCAAGGGCTCGCAATATGGCAAGCTCAAGAGCTTCCGCATCCGCGAGGACGGCACCTATGTCGATGGGCTCAGACTGTCCGACGTCACGCTCGCCGATCTGGATCTGACCTCGCACCACTCCATCCGCCTGCGCATCGGCGTCATGGACGATGCCCGCCATCCCGGCGGCATCAACATCTTCGGCCGCGGCTTCGGCAATTACGATCAGGACATCCTGATGCGGCTCAAGGTGCGCTGACACGCCTCCCAGCCAGCTGCCGACAGCCGGTGCCTTCGCGCGCCCGGCGACGATATGGCGCGCCGCACAATCATTTCCCGCTTGACCTGACGCCCGCTCTCGGATTTATTCATCTTAAATCATGATATGAATCATGAAATCTGATATAAATGCGGAGCAGCGGCGCGGAGAGAGGTCCCGCCGGTTCTCCGCCAGGATTTGAGCACGGCCGCATGACGCTTTTGCGTCAGGCCGGCTCGGGAAGCCCGTTTTCGGCGCGCGAGAGGAGCCGCCGGAGCACGGTGATCGTGACTGGACATGGGAAGAGGGAAAGGCGCGGCGCAAGGCCCGCCTTTTCGAGGGAGGACGGCATGAAGGCGACCATTATCGCCCACAGCAAATTCACGGTGTCGGAGATCGATCCGCGGCTCTATGGCTCGTTCATTGAGCATCTGGGGCGCGCGGTCTATACCGGCATTTACGAGCCGGGCCATGCGACGGCGGACGAGGCCGGCTTTCGTGGCGACGTGATTGACCTGGTCAAGGAATTGCAGGTTCCGGTGGTGCGCTATCCCGGTGGCAATTTCGTCTCGGCCTATAATTGGGAGGATGGCGTCGGCCCGCGCGAAGAGCGTCCGGTGCGGCTCGATCTCGCCTGGCACACCTCCGAAAGCAATGCCATCGGCCTGCATGAATTCGCCGACTGGTGCGACAAGGTCGGCACCGAGCTGATGATGGCCGTCAATCTCGGCTCGCGCGGGCTGGACGAGGCGCGCAACCTTCTGGAATATACCAACCATCCCGGCGGCAGCGCCTGGAGCGACAAGCGCCGCGCCAATGGCCGGGAAGCGCCTTTTGACGTCAAGCTCTGGTGCCTGGGCAACGAGATGGACGGCCCCTGGCAGATCGGCCACAAGACCGCCGACGAATATGGCCGCCTGGCGCATGAGACCGCCAAGGCCATGCGCACCTTCGACAGCCGGCTCGAGCTGGTGGTCTGCGGCTCCTCCAATGCGCATATGCCCACCTATCCGCAGTGGGAAGCCACGGTTCTCGACCATACCTATAACGAGGTCGATTACATCTCGCTGCACATGTATTTCGAGAACCGGGCCAAGGATACGGCGAACTATCTCGCCCGCAGCCTGGAACTCGACACCTACATCGCCACCGTTGCCGGCGTCATCGCCTATACCAAGGCGAAGAAGCGCTCGACCAAGGATGTCTATATTTCCTTCGACGAGTGGAATGTCTGGTATCACTCGAAGGAGCGCGACAAGGCGATCCTGGAAGGGGCGGAAGGCTGGCCGGAAGCGCCGCCGCTGCTGGAAGACGACTATAATTTCGAGGATGTTCTGCAGGTCGGCTGCATCCTCAACACCTTCATCAACCGGTCCGACGTGGTGAAAATCGCTTGCCTGGCGCAGCTGGTCAATGTCATCGCCCCGATCATGACCGAGCCGGGCGGCGCGGCCTGGCGGCAGACCATCTTCTACCCCTATTATTTCGCCTCGGTCTTCGGCCGCGGCACGGCGCTGAAGCTGATGGTCGACAGCCCCAGCTACGAGGTGAAGGATGTGGGCGCTGTGCCCTATCTCGACGTCTCGGCCGTGCATGATGCGGCTAGCGGCCACATCACCTTCTTCCTCGTCAACCGCCACCTGACGGAGGCGCTCGATCTCGACGTGTCGCTTCTGGATTTCGGCGCGGCGTCGGTGGTGGACGATCAGGTGATCGCCCATTCCGACCTCGCCATCACCAACACCGCCCAGGCGCCCGACGCGGTCAAGCCGGTCAAGGGCGAAGGCGCTGCGGTTTCCGAAGGACGGCTGACGGCCTCCATCGCGCCGCTGAGCTACCGGATGATCCGGCTGAAGGTGTAAGGGGGCCTTTCGGGGCCTCTTGTGGGCGGAGAGGGTCGAAAAGCCCCCTCACCCTGCCCTCTCCCCGATGGGGAGAGGAGGCTTGTGCCCTGATTGACTGCCATGCCAAGGGCGGACGCGCGGTGTCATTCCGAGGATGACGGGAACGACGAGCGATAGCGGCAAAGTCTCTTCTCCCCGGCGGGGAGAAGATGGCCCAAAGGATCGATGAAGGGGCGCGCGGCCCGCAAACGACGGAGCAGGCGCTTCGTCCGGCCAATCCCCGTCATCAGGAAAAGCCCGACCGGCGCCGGCTGAGGAGAGCCGCACCGGCAGGACGGAGACGGCGCAACCGCGCAAGGAGCGGCGGCGGCGCGAGGAGGAGACGGAGGCGGAGAGGCCCCGTCGCAAGCGTGGAGGACAGGCGCGTGACCGCCCAGATCGAAATCACCGAGGTGACCAAGCGTTATGGCGCGCTCACCGTGCTCGAAAACCTGTCGCTCAGCATCAAGGCCAATGAGTTCATGGTCTTTCTCGGCCCGTCCGGCTGCGGCAAGTCCACGCTGCTCAGGATGATCGCGGGACTGGAAAGCGTGGACGAGGGCACGATCGCCATCAATGGCCGGCGCATCGACACGCTGCCGCCCGGCCAGCGCGATCTCGCCATGGTGTTCCAGTCCTATGCGCTCTATCCGCATATGAGCGTGGCCGACAACATGGCCTTCGGGCTAAAGAATATCGGCGTGCCGGCCGACGTGATCGCGACGAGGCTGAGCGAGGCGGCGCGCATGCTGGAAATCGGCCATCTGATGGAGCGCAAGCCCGGCCAGCTTTCCGGCGGCCAGCGCCAGCGCGTGGCCATCGGCCGGGCGATCGTCAAGGAACCCAAGGCTTTCCTGTTCGACGAGCCCCTGTCCAATCTCGATGCGGCGCTGCGCGTGCGCACCCGCGTGGAGCTGGCGCAGCTGCGCCATCGGGTGAAGTCCACCATGATCTTCGTCACCCATGACCAGATCGAGGCGATGACGCTGGCCGACCGCGTGGTGGTGATGAACAACCGGCGGATCGAGCAGATCGGCACGCCGATGGATATTTACACGCGGCCCGCCACCCGCTTCGTCGCCACCTTCGTCGGCTCGCCAACGATGAACTTCCTGAAGGCGAAAATGGACAGCCGCGACGGCTTCGCCACGCTGACGCTGCCCGATGGCGCAACCTTGCAGACCGCTATGCGCAGCGACGGCCTGGCGCCGGGCGCCTACGAGCTGGGCATTCGCGCCGAAGCCGTGCGCCCCGCGCGCGCAGGCGAAACGGTGACGACATCGGGCACGGTCGAGGTGCTGGAGCGGCTCGGCGACCGCACGCTCCTCTATATCCGGCTGAGCGATGGCAGCATGATCGTGGCGGAAGATGCGGGGCTGAGCCGGGCGGCGATCGGCGACCGCATGGAGCTGACGCTCGACGGCAGCCGCGTCCATCTCTTCGACGGGGAAGGCCGCGCCTTCCATGCGGTGGAGGCGGCCCATGGCTGACGCCGCCCTTTCCTCCCCGGCCAACCGCGCCGCGCCGGCGAAAGCGCGGGTGCAGAATGTGCAGGCGCCGCTCTGGCGCAATGCCCTGTTCGTCCTGCCCTTCCTTGTGGTCTTCGTCGCGCTTCTTGTCGTGCCGCTGGTCTGGGGCATCTGGCTGAGCCTGCACAAGGCGGATGCCTTTTCCTCCGGCCGCTTCGTCGGCTTTGCCAATTATGTCAGGCTCTATAACGACAAGATCTTCTGGCAGGCGATCGGCAACACCTTCTATTTCGTGTTGCTCACCGTGCCGGCGCTGGCAGTGATCGGGCTGATGCTGGCGCTGGCGCTCAACAGCCGCACGCGCACGGCCGCCGTGCTGCGCACGGTCTTTTTCGCGTCCTCCGTGCTGTCGGTCACCATCGTCACCCTGATCTGGCGCATCGTCTTCGTGCCGGGCTTCGGCCTGCTGGCCACGGTCTATGGCTGGTTCGGCGCCGCGCCGCCGGCCTTCCTGTCCGATCCCGACCTGGTGATGATCGCCATTGCCATCGCCACCATCTGGTGGTGCATCGGCCTGCCGATGATGCTGTTTCTCTCCGCGCTGCAGCAGATCCCCGGCGATATCTACGAGGCGGCAGCGCTCGACAATGCCAATCGCTGGCGCACCTTCCGCTACATCACCCTGCCCTCGATCAAGCGCACCTTCGTGCTTGTTGTCGTGATCCAGATCGTGCTGCAGTTCCAGCTGTTCGGCCAAGCCAAGCTGATGACCAATGGCGGGCCCAACAACGTCTCCAAGCCCATGGTGCTCTATATCTACGAGGCCGCTTTCACCAAGTGGGATCTCGGCCTCGGCGCGGCCGCCTCCGAAGTGCTGTTCGTGCTGATCCTCATCGCCGCCATGGTCCAGTTCCTCGTCTCGCGCCGCAAGGGAGAAAGCGCATGAGCAGCATGACCTCCGCGCACGCCCCAACTCCCGCGAGCGATGTCGGGCGCGGCGCGCCCTCGGGCATGGTCGGGCGGACCACCGGTGACCGCATCATCCTCGGCCTCACCATCGCGCTCGCCATCGTGATGATGGCGCCGCTTCTCTGGGTCGTCGCCCTGTCCTTGAAGGACAACAAGGAGCTGATGGTCAGCATGAATGCGGTGTTCCATGCGCCCTATACGGTGCAGAACTACATCAACATCCTGGCCACCTCCTCGGTCTTCCGCTGGATCCTGAACAGCCTGGTGGTGGCGGGCGGGCTGACGGTGGGCACGCTGGTGCTCTCCTCGCTCGCCGGCTACGGCTTCGCCCGGCTCAACTTTCCCTTCCGCAACGTGCTGTTCGTCATCGTGCTGATGGGGCTTGCCGTGCCGGAACAGGCGGTGCTGATCGCCCGCCACCAGCTGTTTTCCTGGCTGAAGCTGCACAACACCTATCCCGGCCTGATCCTGCCGGGGCTTTCCGCCCCCTTCGGCGTGTTCCTGATGACGCAATATTTCCGCGCCATCCCCAAGGAGCTGGACGAGGCGGCGCTGCTCGACAATGCCAGCCGCTTCAAGATCTTCTGGAAGGTGCTGCTGCCGCTGACCTTACCGGCCCAGGCCACGCTGGGGATCTTCACCTTCCTCGGCGCCTGGAACGATTATCTCTGGCCGCTGATCTCCGGCACCAAGAAGGAGATGTACACGCTGACGGTGGGCATCGCCTCGACCCAGACCAATTTCGCCCAGTCGGAGGGGCTCGGTTTTCTCATGTCGCAGGCGGTCTTTGCCGGCGCGCCGATCCTGATCCTCTATCTCTTCTTCCAGAAATACATCGTCACCGCCGTCTCCGGCGCGGCGGTGCGGTGAGCGGCGCGAGCATAGGGCATCGGACTGAAAGCATGCTCCATCCGATGCTCTAGGATTTTGTTTTTGCATTGGATTTTTCCGAAAGCCGGTTCCCGCTTTTCGGTCCGATGCATCAGCCCCGACCACATGAGTGCGGAACCCGCCCGGGAGGGGCGGCGCCCGCGGCAAAGCACTGAGACCAGGTCCCTGAGGAGGAAACGACCATGATCCATACCCTGCGCACATCATTCCTGGCGGCAACGGCGGCCTGCGCGCTGGCCGGCGGCCTTCTGGCCAGCCCCGCCTTCGCCGCCACCGAGCTGACCTTCCAGCGCTTCTTCGGCGCCTGCGATGCCGATTTCGGCTCCAACACCGATGTGTCCAAGGCGGTCGGCGAATGCGGGATCATCACCTCGATGGTCAACAAGTTCAACGCCGACAATCCGGACATCCACGTTGCGGTGACCACGGTGGAGTGGCCGGGTTACGACCAGCTGACGGCGCAGTTCGCCGCCGGCGATCCGCCGGATATCGTCACCATCCACCATTCGGCGCTGTCGGACTACCAGACCAAGGGCCTGCTGCTGCCGCTCGACGATCTGCTGGCCGCCAATGGCATCAAGCCCGCCGATTTCACCGATGCCAGCCGCAACGGCGTGACCAAGGACGGCAAGATCTACGGCCTGCCGATCGACAACTGGACCATGCTGTTCCACATCAACATGGACCTGTTCAAGCAGGCGGGCCTGGTCGACGCCAGTGGCAAGCCGATCCTGCCGAAGAGCGTGGACGAGCTGCTCGCCCAGGCCAAGCAGTTCAAGGAAAAGACCGGCAAGCCCTATCTGATCCAGAACCTCGCCAACGAGACGGCGCTCTACACCCGCAATCTCTACACCTATCTGTTCCAGCAGAATTCGGATTTCTTCGCCGATCCGACCAAGGTGAAGATCAACACGCCCGAGGCCAAGAAGGTCGTGGAGATGTACAAGGCGATCTTCGACCAGGGCGACACCACCAAGGATCTCGACTATGCCGCCAGCATCAACGCCTTCCTGGCGGGCGAAGGCGGCGTGCATCTGAACGGCACCTGGATGATCGGCGACTACAATGCCTCGGCCGAAAAGCCCGGCACGGCGCTGAACAAGGGCGGCTATGCCGTCTATCCCTATCCGCAGCTCTTCTCCGGCAAGCATGCGCAATATGCCGATGGCCACAGCCTGGCTGTCTCGCAGAAGGACCGCAGCGAGGAGCAGACGGCGGCGATTGGCAAGTTCCTGAAATTCATGGCCGATCATGATTTCGACTGGTCGCGCACCGGCCACCTGCCGGCGATGAAGGCCGTGCTCGACTCGGCCGCATTCAAGGCGCTGCCGCACCGCGACACCGTGGCCCCGATCGCCGAGCTCGGCACCTCGCTGCCCGGCGCCGTCCAGCGGCAATTCGCCATCCAGGACATTATCGGCCAGGAAATGAGCGCCGCCATCACCGGCCAGAAGGAGGTCGACGCCTCGCTCGCCGATATGGAAAGCCGGATCAACGAGCTCTTGGCGAACCTGTAAACCCAAGACCAGACCAACCAAAACGGCGCATCGTCGCAAGGCGGTGCGCCGTTTTGCATTTGTACCTCATCAACCGGAAGCCTCGCGCGCGGCGGCCTGACAAAGGCCGCCAAAAACGAAAAAGCCTGCCGCGGGAGGAGGAGCGGCAGGCTTTCTCTAAAGGTGAACGGCTGGCTGGGAGGAGGAGCGCCGCCGTTCTGGGGCCGACGATCTCTGGGAGGAGGAGTGAGATCATCGACAGATCGAAGCGCCTTGGGAGGAGGAGAAGCGCTTTCGATGAGAAGAACCTAAGCGATCCGGCCGGGGTGAGATAGGGCCTGCGCCGCAGGCCAGCCATGCGCGTCCTGCGGAGCTAAACTGCCTTCCAAAGCGCTTTTGCGACAGGATGACGCAGCGGCGTGGGTTTGACAGCGCGGCAAGGGATGCGGCTGGCGGCCATGGCGGAACCGGATGATCCCGAAACAGTTAGCCCGGCGATGGCGCCCAGGAACGGGCGAGCCGCAGGGAGATTGCAACGATGACGGCAGACGATGAACGCGGCGGAACAGTGACCCGGCGGGCGGTCATGGCAGGCGCCTCGGCGACCCTTGCCACGGTGGGCGGCATGGTCGCGGCGCGCCAGGCGGCCGCGCAGGAACCGGCGGCTGGCACCGGGGCAACATCCGGCGGTGCGGCGCTACGCGACCCCAGAACCGCCTATCCAAAGCCGCCCTTTCCGTCCCAGTCCCAGCCCTTTCCGGGCCTTGCCAGCAAGATGGAGCCGCGCCCCGACCATGGCGAGACCAGCTACAAGGGCTCTGGCCGGCTTGCCGGCCGCAGGGCGCTGATCACCGGCGGCGATTCCGGCATGGGCCGCGCAGCCGCCATCGCCTATGCCCGCGAAGGCGCCGATGTCGCCATCAGCTACCTGCCGGATGAGGAGCCGGATGCCCGCGAGGTGGTCGAGCTGATCCAGAAGGCGGGACGACGGGCGCTTGCCCTTCCCGGCGACATTCGCGACGAAGCCCAGTGCCGCCGCCTGGTGGAAGAGACGGTCAACACCTTGGGCGGGCTCGACATTCTCGTCAACAATGCCAGCCGGCAGCAGCAGCGTCCGGCGCTGGGGGATATTTCCAGCGAGGATTTCGATGCGACGATGAAGACCAACATCTATGCGATGTTCTGGATGACCAAGGCGGCGCTGCCGCATCTCAAACCCGGCGCCGCCATTATCCAGACCACCTCCGAACAGGCCTATGACCCCTCGGAAAACCTCGTGGATTATGCCCTGACCAAGGCTGCGATGATGAACTTCACCAAGTCGCTGGCCAAGCAGCTGGGCCCCAAAGGCATCCGCGTCAATGGCGTGGCGCCAGGACCGATCTGGACGCCGCTGCAGGTGAGCGGTGGCGCGACGCAGGAAAAGCTGGTGAGCTTTGGCGGCGACACCCCGCTCGGTCGCCCCGGACAGCCGGCGGAGCTCGCCTCGATCTATGTCCAGCTTGCCGCAGCCGATGCCAGCTATGCCACCGGTCAGATCTATGGCGCCGCCGGCGGCAGCGGCCAGCCGTAAGGCGAGCTGCGTCCGCGACCGGCAGAATGACCCTGCGCGGGTCTTAACGAGGGATGGCACATCCACCCGGTTTCCTGGGGCGCAATTTAGAGCATCAGACTGAAAATCGCACGCAGTCCGATGCTCTAGTTTTTTGTTTTTACATCGGATTTTTCCGAAAACCGGTTCCCACTTTTCGGTCCGATGCTCTAGCCGCCGGGCACAGGCTGGGTGGATTCGCGCAGGATCAGCTCGACCGGCCACAGCTCGTGGATCTCCTCGGCCGGCCGGCCGGCGATGATCTGCAGGAGCAGCGTGGCGATGCGCCCGCCGGCCGCGCGCATGGAGGAGCGGGTGGTCGAGAGCGAGGGCACCATGTTGTCGGCGGTGAGATAGGGGAAGACATCGTCATGGGCGATGACGGACATGTCGCGCCCGACCACGAGATCGAGCGCGCGCGCGGCGCGGTAGATGCCGAGCGCCGTCATCATCGAGCCGGCGACGAAGGCAGTGGGGCGCAATCCCTGCTCCAGCATGTCGCGGGCGAAGGTGAAGCCGACCTCGTCGGTGAAATTGCCATGGGCGACGAAGCGCGGATCGAAAGTCAGGCCGCGCTCCTCCAGCGCCCGGCGATAGCCGATGTCGCGGTGCAGGCTGAAGGTCATGCCCTTGCGGCCGTTGATCATGCCGATGCGCGTATGGCCGAGGTCGATCAGATGGCTGGTGGCGCGGAAGATCGCGCCTTCATTGTCGATGTCGAGCCAGGCATGCGGCGCTGATCCTTCCGAGCGTCCATGCACGAGAAAGGGCATGCCGAGCCCCTGCAGCAAGGGAATGCGCGGATCATTGGGCTGCGGCGCCAGAATGATCATGGCATCGACCTTGCCGGCCTCGGCCACGCGACGGTAAGCGTTCACTTCCGCTTCGGTGCCGTCCTCCACCACGGGCGTGACCAGAATGTCCATCTCGTCGCGCACGAGCTGCTCGGTCATGCCGCGCAGGAATTCCGTCAGCTGGAACTCGCCGGCCTGGTTCATCACCAGGCCGATGGCGCCGGCGCGGCCCGTGGCCAGCCGTACGGCGTTGATATTGGGCCGGTAGCCGAGCCGCACGGCCTCCGCGCTGACGCGCTGGCGCGTGGCGGCGGAAACCTCGGGATAGCCGCTGAGCGCGCGGCTGACGGTGGTGGGCGAGAGCCCGATCTCACGGGCGAATTCCTTCAGCTTCATCGTGTCTTCGCCATCGCCCCGCCGGCAGCCCCTGTCGCGCGCCGCGGCCCATCCGGCCGCCGTGATCCGCGCAGATCCTTGCCGCCATCTTTGCGTGCGGTGCACCCAAAAGGCAAGCCGGCTCTTCCTTCACCAATTCGACCACGTCTTCAAAGCGATTTCAAATTATTTTCTGCTCAGCAGCTGAGCAATTGCGCATATCCCAATGCACCAGCCTGATTTTTCATCGAAATTCGCGGCTAGGGCAGGCTTTCCGGCCGAATTGGCGCGATATTGACAACCGTCGCGCCGTATGAAAATCTTCATAAATCGAAAGCGGTTTCAAATTTGGAGGTGAGACCGCTCCATGCTGACGGGAGGATGAGCATGAAACAGTGGATCGGCGCGGCACTGGGGGCGGCCTTGATGGCCTCGGGTGCACAGATGGCGCAGGCGGAGGATCTGGCCTTCGCCTCCTATACCAATGGCGCGAGCGCGGCCTTCCTGAACAAGGAACTGGCCAATTTCGCCAAGCAGAGCGGCCATACGGTGAAACTCATCACCATGCCCTCCTCCAGCTCGGAGCAGTTCGCGCAGTACCGGCTGTGGCTGGCCGCAGGCAATCAGGACGTGGACGTCTACAACACCGACGTGGTCTGGGCGCCGCAGCTGGCCGAGCAGTTCATCGACCTGACCGAAGCGATGAAGGACCGCACGGCCGAGATTTTCCCCTCAATCGTCGCCTCGCAGACGGTGAACGGCAAGCTGGTGGCCATGCCCTACATGACCGACGCGCCGGCCTTCTACTACCGCAAGGACCTGCTCGAAAAATACGGCAAGCCGGTGCCCAAGACCTGGGACGAGATGACCAAAACCGCCGCCGAGATCCAGGCGGGCGAGCGCAAGGCCGGCGCCAAGGACATGTGGGGCTTCGTCTTCCAGGGCGCGGCCTATGAAGGCCTGACCTGCGACGCGCTGGAATGGATCGCCTCCTCCGGCGGCGGCCATATCGTCGAGACCGACGGCACCATCTCCATCAACAACGAGAAGGCGGCGGCAGCGCTCGACCGTGCGCATGGCTGGGTCGGCACCATCTCGCCGCCCGGCGTGCTGGCCTATCAGGAAGAGGAATCGCGCGGCGTCTGGCAGACCGGCAATTCGGTCTTCATGCGCAACTGGCCCTATGCCTACACGCTCGGCAATGGCGGCGACAGCGCGGTCAAGGGCAAGTTTGACGTAGCGCCGCTGCCGGCGGGCGCAGAGGGCGAGGCCGGCGCCTCGACGCTGGGCGGCTGGAACATGGCCGTGCCGAAATATTCCAAGAAGCAGAAGGCGGCGATCGAGCTGGTCCGCTACCTCTCCTCGGAAGAGGTACAGAAGCGCCGCGCCATCGAGCTATCCAACATGCCCGTGCTCGAAAAGCTCTATGACGACAAGGACATCGCCGCAGCGCTGCCCTTCATGCCGGCCTGGAAGCCGATCTTCCAGAATGCCGTGCCGCGCCCCTCGGCCACGACCAAGGTCAAGTATAACGAGGTCTCCTCGCGCTTCTGGACCGCCGTGCACAGCACGCTGTCGGGCAATGGCACCGGCGCGGAAAACCTGGAGAAGCTCGAAATCGAGCTGACCGAACTGCAGGGCGGCAGCTGGTAACAGCGCCCGGAGGGCGGGCCACCGGCCTCGCCCTCCCCTTGCCCCGATAGGCGGCACAGCGATGCCAATGCTCCCCGCCCGCTTGCCAATCCGGACCGCGCGTGCGGCGAAAGCCTCCTCTCGTCCATCGGGAGAGCACAGGGAGAGGGGGACCGCGACGCCCGCGCAGCCTCCGCTGAAAATGCTGCCCCAGCGGCAGCGCCAAAACACAGACCGAAAACCGCCGATCCCGCTCTTGTCCGGAGAGGCCTGCCGCCGCCTGCCGTGCCGCATCTGCCCGGCATGGTCCCTGCTCACCCCCTTCACGGATTCGCGCCATGTCCCCGATCAGCCAGACGGCTCATCCCCAGGCCAACGCCGCAGCGGGCGTTCCGGCCGGCCTCGGCCATCCCGCGCCGCTTGCCCATCCCGCGTCGCTTGTGGAAAGTGGCCCGAGGCTCCAGGCCCAGCGCGCCCGCGCCGCCTGGGTCTTCCTCGCGCCCACGCTTCTCGTTCTCGCCATCGTCGCCGGCTGGCCGCTCCTGCGCACCATCTATTTCAGCCTGACCGATGCCAGCCTCACCAGCCTCGACACGGCCCGCTTCGTCGGCCTGAAGAACTATCTCTCCTGGATCACGCTGAAGAGCGGCCGCACGGTCTATACCGGGCTTCTGGCCGATCCCGCCTGGTGGGGCGCCGTGGTCAACACGCTGCGCTTCACCTTTCTCTCGGTGATCATCGAAACCGTGATTGGCCTCGTCGTGGCGCTGGTGCTGAACGCCAACTTTGCCGGACGCGGCCTGGTGCGCACCGCCATCCTCATTCCCTGGGCGATCCCCACCGTGGTTTCGGCCAAGATGTGGGCCTGGATGCTCAACGACCAGTTCGGCATCTTGAACGATCTGTTCCTGACGCTGCACCTGATCGACCACAAGATCGCCTGGACGGCCAGCCCCGACACCGCGATGATCGCCGTGCTGATCGTCGATGTGTGGAAGACCACGCCCTTCATGGCGCTGCTGATTCTCGCCGGCCTGCAGATGGTGCCCAAGGACATCTATGAGGCGGCGCGCATCGATGGCGTGCATCCGGTCAAAGTGTTCTTCAGGATCACCCTGCCGCTGATCCGCCCGGCGCTGATGGTGGCCGTGATCTTCCGCATGCTCGACGCCATGCGCATCTTCGACCTGATCTATGTGCTGACGCCAAACAATGCCCAGACCAAGACCATGTCGATCCTGGCGCGCGAGAACCTGTTCGAATTCGACAAGTTCGCGCTCGGCGCCACCGCTTCCACCATGCTCTTCCTCATCATCGCCGCCATGACCGCCGCCTATATGGTCTTCGGCCGCGTCAACCTGTCGGGAGGCGACCGCTGATGCCCGTCCTCATCAAGAACACCGGCTTTTATGCGCTGGTCGCCCTCATCGTCCTCGTCGCCGTCTTCCCTTTCTACTACGCGATCCTGACGAGCTTCAAATCCGGCGCAGCGCTGTTTCAGATCACCTACTGGCCGACCTCCTTCTCGCTGCAGAACTACCGCGACGTCATGTCCAGCGGCTCCTTCCTGCGCAATCTCGGCAATTCGGTGCTGATCTCCACCACGGTCGTCGCCATCTCGCTGGCGCTGGCCGTCAGCGCGGCCTATGCGCTGGCGCGGGTGCGCTTTCGCGGGCGGGGCCTCTTGCTGCTCACCATCCTCAGCGTCTCCATGTTTCCGCAGATCGCGGTGCTGGCCGGCCTGTTCGAGCTGATCCGCGCCTTCGGCATCTTCAACACGCCGCTGGCCCTGATTTTCTCCTATATGATCTTCACCCTGCCCTTCACCGTCTGGGTGCTGACCACCTTCATGCGCGACCTGCCGGTGGAGATCGAAGAGGCGGCGATCGTCGATGGCGCCTCGCCCTTCGTCGTCATCACCCAGGTCTTCCTGCCCCTGATGTGGCCGGCCTTGGTGACCACCGGCCTGCTCGCCTTCATCGCCGCCTGGAACGAGTTTCTCTTCGCGCTCACCTTCCTGTCGTCGGACACGCAGCGCACCGTTCCGGTCGCCATCGCCCTGCTCTCGGGCCAGAGCCAGTTTGAAATCCCCTGGGGCGCGATCATGGCCGCCTCGGTCATCGTCACCGTGCCGCTCGTCGTGCTGGTGCTGATCTTCCAGCGGCGCATCATTTCCGGCCTCACCGCCGGCGGCGTCAAAGGCTGACGCGGCTCCACCCCAGGGATAAAAGAGGAGGAATTCATCATGGCCGAAATCCGGCTTCACCAGGTCCGCAAGTCCTTCGGCGCGCTCGAGATCATCAAGGGCGTCGATATGGAAATCCGCTCGGGCGAGTTCATGGTCTTCGTCGGCCCGTCCGGCTGCGGCAAGTCCACGCTTCTCCGGCTGATCGCCGGGCTGGAGGACATCACCAGCGGCACGCTCGCCTTCGACGGGCAGACCGTCAACGCCCTGCCGCCGGCCAAGCGCGGCATTGCCATGGTGTTCCAGTCCTATGCGCTCTATCCGCATATGACCGTGTTCGACAACATGACCTTCGGCATGAAGCTTTCGGGCGCGGACAAGGCGGAGCGCGACCGGCGCGTGCGCCAGGCCGCCGAGATGCTGCAGCTCACCCCCTATCTGGAGCGGCTGCCGCGCCAGCTTTCCGGTGGACAGCGCCAGCGCGTGGCGATCGGCCGCGCCATCGTGCGCGATCCCCGCGTGTTTCTTTTTGACGAGCCGCTGTCGAACCTTGATGCCGCCTTGCGCGTTGCAACACGATTGGAAATCGCCAAGCTGCACCGCTCCATGCACAAGACCACGATGATCTATGTGACCCATGACCAGGTGGAGGCCATGACCCTGGCCGACCGCATCTGCGTTCTCAATGCAGGCCGCGTCGAACAGGTCGGCACGCCGCTGGAGCTTTACGAAAACCCCAACTCGCTCTTCGTCGCCGGCTTCATCGGCTCGCCGAAGATGAACATTCTCAAGGGCGGGCTTGCCCAGCCCTATGCCGCGCCCACCATCGGCATTCGCGCCGAGCATCTTGCGATTTCAGGTGAACACGGCGCCTGGCGCGGCGAGGTGGTGCATGCCGAAATGCTGGGCTCGGACAGCTTCGTCTATGTCGATATCGGCGCGGAAGAGCCCGTCGTCGCCCGCCAGAACGGCACGGCCAGCTTTCAGCCGGGAGAGCGCGTGTCGCTCACCCCCGATCTCGGCGCGATCCACCGCTTCGGCGAGGATGGCCGGGCGCTCGGCCGCTTGCCGGCCCGGGGTGCAGCGTAACAGGTTTTTGAAGAGAAAACGGTCCGGTCGTCCCAAGCCGGGCCGAATGATGTGAAAACATGAGCCCGCCCGAACAACCCTTCGGAACGTGCCCACCGATCGGCGGCTGGGCACGTCAGGGCCAAGGAGGTCAAGGTGACGATCAGAACACTCGTCTGGGGCGAGAATATTCACGAGCGCATCAACGAAGTCGTGCGCGACATCTATCCCGATGGCATGCACAAGACCATTGCCGACGCGCTGAACCGCGACGACGCCATTACGGCGGAGACGGCGACGCTGCAGGAGCCCGAGCACGGGCTGACCGAGGCGCGGCTGGCGGACACCGACGTTCTCGTCTGGTGGGGCCACAAGGACCATGGCGCGGTGGACGATGCCGTCGTCGAGCGCGTGGCCGCGCGCGTGCATGAGGGCATGGGCCTGATCGTGCTGCATTCGGGCCATTTCGCCAAGATCTTCAAGCGGCTGATGGGCACGCCCTGCGCGCTGAAATGGCGCGAGGCGGGGGAGCGCGAGCGCGTCTGGACCGTCAATCCCGGCCATCCGATCGCGGCGGGCATTCCGGAGAATTTCGTTCTCGAGAACGAGGAAATGTATGGCGAGTTCTTCTCGGTGCCGGAGCCCTTGGAAACCGTGTTCATCTCCTGGTTTTCCGGCGGGGAAGTGTTCCGCTCAGGCCTGACCTGGCGGCGCGGGGCCGGCAACATCTTCTATTTTCGCCCGGGTCACGAGACCTATCCCACCTATCATGACGAGACGGTGCAGCAGGTGATCCGCAATGCCGTGCGCTGGGCCTATCGTCCCGCCCCGGCGCTGACCGGCATCCACACCGCACCGAACGTGCCGGTGGGTGAGGCGCTTGAACCGATCACCGAACGCGGGCCCAAGCTGCACAAGGCTGGCGAGGCAGGTTACAAATGAGCGATCCCATCCGTCTTCTTCTTCTGGGCACTGGCGGCATGGCCAACCGGCACGCCACGGAATTTTCCACCGTGCCGGGCTGCCAGCTCGTCGCCGCCGTCGATGTCGACATTGCCAAGGTGCGTGCCTTCGCCGCGCGCCACAATGTGGCCGAGACCTTCACCTCGCTGGACGAGGCGATCGCCTGGGGCCAGTTCGACGCCGTGGCCAATGTTACGCCTGACAGGGTGCATTATCCGACCACGCTGCAGCTCCTGTCCGCCGGCAAGCATGTCTTCTGCGAAAAGCCGCTGGCCGAAAACTACGCCAAGGCCGACGAGATGGCCCGGCGCGCCGAGGCCGCCGGTCTCGTCAACATGGTCAACCTCACCTATCGCAACGTCGCCCCGGTGCAGAGAGCCCGGCAGATGGTGCTTGCCGGCGAGATCGGCCGCGTGCGCCATATCGAAGCCTCCTACCTGCAGAGCTGGCTGGTGTCCAAGGCCTGGGGCGACTGGGCGACGGAGGATCAGTGGCTGTGGCGCCTGTCGACCAAGCATGGCTCCAACGGCGTGCTCGGCGATGTCGGCATCCACATTCTCGACTTTGCCGGCTATGGCGCGGCCACCGAGATCGACCGGATCTTCGCCCGGGTCAAGACCTTCGAGAAAGCGCCGGGCAACCGCATCGGCGACTATGATCTCGACGCCAATGACAGCTTCACCATGACGGCGGAGTTTTCCAACGGCGCCATGGGCGTGATCCATGCCAGCCGCTGGGCGACCGGCCATCTGAACGAGCTGCGCCTGCGCATGCATGGCGACAAGGGCGGCATCGAGGTGATCCACACGCCGACGGGCAATTCGCTGCGCGCCTGCGTGGGCGAGGATGTGGAGAAAGGCCTCTGGCGCGATCTCGACGCCGGCACGATGGCGACCAATTACGAGCGCTTCATCGAGGCTGTGGCCGAGAACCGCACCCGCGAACCGAGCTTCCGCCACGCCGCCGAGCTGCAGAAGGTTCTCGACCTCGCTCTGGTGACGGAAGCCGAACGCCGCGAGCACGACGTCAACCCGCCGGCGGTGCTGCAGGCGATTTCGGCGTAAGGGCAAAGGAACCCGGTCGGTGCGCCGCGCGCGTGCCGGCCGGGCGGACCATCCCTCAGCGGCCGCCGCGACGTCGTCATGCGCAAACAGCTCTATGGAGCTTGGGCCCGGGTCAGATCACTGGATATGACGCACGCGTTTGCGGGCGGCAATACCCCCTCATCCGCCTGCCGGCACCCGACCGGGGAAGATCCACGGGTCTCGTCCCGTCCTTCGGCCCACCCGCTGGGGAGAAGAGACGTGCAGCACCGTCTCACGCCCTCTTCAGACCGTAGGAAAAGCGGCTTCTCAACTGTAAATTTGAAGCCCCGCGCTGTCGGCCCCGGTCTCTTCTCCCCAGCGGGCAGAAGGTGGCCCGAAGGGTCGGATGAGGGGCCAGCCAAGGTCGCAGAGCGTCGCGTCATGGGCCGCGCAGGACGATTCTCAGACCGATGCTATAGAACTGACCGTTCATATCGCATTTTTCCGAAAACCGGTTCCCGCTTTCCGTCAGATGCCTTAGTTCTTGCGCGCCTTGCGGGCGGCGTAGCGGCGGTCGCGCTCGGCCTTGCGGGCGGCTTCGTCTTCGACAACGCGGGCGATGCGGGTCTTTTCGGCCAGTTCGCGGGCCTCGGCTTCCGCGCGGGCTTCGGCTTCAAGTGCTGCTTCGCGCGCGGCGGCTTCCTCAGCCAGACGGATTTTTTCCGCGCGCTTGGCTTCCTCGCGCTCGATGCGGCGGGCTTCGCGGGCGGCGGCCACGGCGGCGCGTTCGGCCTGGCGGGCGGCGCGCTCGGGATCGGGCTGGGCCTGGGCGTCGCGATAGGCCTTCAATTGTGCAGCCTTGGCCTCCTGGGCGCTCTGGCGGCGGTCGGTCAGTTCATTGTTGCGGGCGTTCTTCAAAAGTTTCCATCCATAGAAAATCGAAAGGGGGCATTATCGTGTTTGTCCGACGCGCCACTGGGGCGACGGGGCGTCTGTCGCAGGCGCGCCGGGCATCGGACGGATGCTCCGGACTGGTTGGTTTCACATCGGATTGTCCCGAAGACGGGGTCCCGCACATTGGCGGAATGCTCCAGGCGCGGTGTCCGCTCGGGAACCAGGCGGCGGCCTGTCATGCCGTTTGTCGGTATGACGGCAAGCTGCGTCTTATCCTATTTCCCTTGCTGTAGGCCATCCCCGGCTTCCCTGGCAAGACGCGCCGCGCGCAATCGCTCGGTCTTCGCCTCGCGGGCCGCCTTGATCGTTTCGAGCTCGTCGAAAGCGCGGTCTCGGGCAGGGGCGCCGCCCTGCGCTGGCGTGCCGGCGCGGCCCTGGGTTTTGCCGAAGGCGATTTCCGCCTGCTGGCGCGGCTTGCTGAAGCTGTTGTTCATGCTGTTCCTCCTCCCGCCCGTGGCGTGGACGGTTGCTGTGTCGGATAACCTTTCGCGTCTCCGCGCAAGGGCCCGTGGGGCGCGCGCTGCGGCCCTGGCGGCGGGCGGAAGACCGTCGCATCCTGTCCTGTAGATCGCGCGCGCATACAGATGGTCCACAGCGTGTGGCGCAAAAGCGCGGGACGGCTTTGCGACAATGACATGCGGTAAAATCAAAGACTTGAAGCGCCGGGAGCGAATCTGACAGAGCGCGACATGCTTCAGCGCATCGGACTGAAAATCATACGCAGTCCGCTCCTCTGGATTTTTGTTGAGATTTCCGAGCGCCTGAGACCGGCCTTCGGGCCGATGCTCCAGCGGCGCCGGAAATGAAAAAGGCCAGGCAAGACTGCCTGACCTCGCCTGGGTCTCCATCACGCGACCGTGCCATTTCATCCGTGGTCAGGGTCGTGGGAAGTCCCGGAGATCGGCCGTTGGCGTCGGGCCTGTCTGCGCCGCGATCTATATGATCGGCCTAACGCATCGGGCTTGTTGGACGCCGCGCTCTGGCAGGGGGTCTTGGCGGGTGCTGTTGGCACGGTTCGCGTCGTCAGGCTCTTTCAGCCCTGACGCGTCCAGCGCCGCTCAAACCTCGGCCCTGCCCGGAAAAGCCCGGATTTTCCGCCGTGCCGGATCTCTTATGTTCCGCAGCATCGCCGCCGAGACGGCGCGCTGCTGCGAAGTTTCGTCGCCGCTTCGGATCGGCGGAAAAGCCTTTCCCGATCATTCGATGGCATCGTGTTTTTACCGATGTCTGTTCGATGTCTCGGCTCGATGTCTCGGCGAAAGACTTTCACCGCTGCCCGGCGGCAGCAGACCCGCCCGAAGGTCACCCCTCGGGCGGAGGAGCAAAATCAGGCGGCGCGCAGGTTGCAGGCCGACATCTTGCCGGACTTGCGGTCCTGCTCGAGGTCGTAAGCCAGCTTCTGGCCTTCGACGATTTCGCGCATGCCGGCGCGTTCGACGGCGGAGATGTGAACGAAGGCATCAGCCCCGCCATTGTCCGGCTGGATAAAGCCGAAGCCCTTGGTGGAGTTAAACCATTTTACGGTGCCAGTGGCCATTTTAGAACCCTCTCATAGCAAAGAAACGACCGCAGGGGCACGATGCCCGGCGGATGGTGATAACGACATTTTAAAGGGAGGGTTCGCTCAAAGCGCGGTGCCAATCGCGCGGTAAAAAAAGCTCAATGAGCCACTTATTGCGGCCTCGACCTTTATTGTCAAATTTTAATTTCAAATTCCCTTGGTCGACGGAAAAGCCCTCTGTGCGGCGGACAATAATGTGCAGATTTTCTCAGGGCTTGATGGCTCGCCCTTCAGCGTTCACCCGGCGCTGCGGGCGCTGAACGGACAAGCGACGCCCTGGCCTTGGCCGCCGGCAGAAGCAGGATGACCATCAGGGCGCCGCGCGATCGTCGAGCAGCAGCTGGAGAAAGACGAGGTCCAGCCAGACGCCGAACTTCATGCCGACCTCGGGCATCCGCCCGACCTGGCGGAAGCCGAGCTTCTCGTGCAGGCGGATCGAGCCGCGATTGCCCGCCTCGATACTGGCCACCATCACATGCTTGCCCAGGGCGCGCGCGCGCCCGATCAGCGCCTGCATCAGCGCCGTGCCGAGCCCGCGCCCATGGCAATCGGCCCTGATATAGATGGAGTGCTCGACCGTATGGCGATAGCCGTCGAAGGCGCGCCAGTCGCCGAAGGAGGCAAAGCCCAGGACCGCCCCGCCCCTGACCGCCACCAGAACCGGATAACCCAGCCGCTGCCGCTCGGCATGCCAGGCGAGGCGATTGGCGAGATCGACCTCGGTCTCGTTCCAGATCGCCGTGGTCTCGCGCACCGCATGATTATAGATCTCGGTAATGCCGGCGAGATCGGCCGGGATCGCATCGCGGAGTTCCATCATGCTCCCCATCGTCCATCATCTGAGACAAATTGTCTAAAATGATGGACAGAAGAAGGCAAGCGTTTTTTTAAGGACAGGCCGCGCCGAACGCGGCCGCGCCGGGGCCTCGCGCTCTTAGAGCATCGGACCGAAAAGTGGGAACCGGTTTTCGGTCCGATGCAAAAACAAAAATCTAGAGCGCCAGTTTCAGCAGCATCACGGCGTAGCGGCAGGGCAGCTCGGTCTCGTTGTCGAAGCGACAATCGACGGGAGGGCCGAGTTCCAGGCAGTCGCCGGCCTGAAGCGCATGGCGCAGGCTGCCCTCGGTGAAGATCAATGCGCCTTCCAGAACCCAGATCAGATGGCGCTGAAAGGCAAAGGCGGCGGCGGGCATGGCCACCTCGGCGCGCGGCGGCAGCATGATCTCGACCAGCTCCAGCGGCAGCTCGGTGGGCGGCGAGACCTGCCGGCGGAGATAGCCGGTCTCGGGATCGGTCCAGAGCGGCTGTTCGGCGCGGCGCGCGAGGCGTCCCTGCCCGCGCTCGGCCCGCGCCATCAGGGTCGACATGCTGAGGCCGAAGGCGCCGGAAAGCTTGCCCAGAAGCTGGGCCGTCGGACTGCTCTCGCCCCGCTCCACCTTGTTGATCATCGCCCGCGAAACGCCGGCCCGCCCGGCCAAATCGGTCAGCGACCAGCCCCTGAGGTCGCGCTCGAGGCGGATGCGGGCGCCGATGCGGCGGTCGAGGTCCTGGATCCCTGTCATCTGTCCATCATAGTGGACAAAGCGATGGGCTGGCAAGGCCGGGGCCACTGACAGCGGCAGGCACCGCGCATCGCCGCGAACATGCCTTCGCGCATGGCCGCTGTCGGTGTGGATACACGCCCAGATCGCATGAAAAGGCGATATGCTTAAATTTTACCCAGAGTGAGCATGCCAGCCACAGGCCACAGCCTGAAAATCAGGCCTATTGGGCATGGCATGGCTTAGAACAATATTCGTCAAGGATTCCGCCTCATGCGGGGGAAAGCCGTACGAACCGATCGACCGAATAGCATCGAATTTTCTGCGAAACGCGGAGAATTTCGATAGTCTGTCGGGAATTTTGACGGTTTCGGCAAATTTATCTTGCAACCGCCGACTGACACGGCGAATAAGGCGGATACACGCTCGGCGGTAGAACAGGCACATCAACAGCGGCGTGCCTGCGGGCCACGAAATACATGCCTGCGGTTGCATCATGGTTCATGACGGGGAGAAACATCATCCTGACTCTGGCCGCGCTCCCAGGGATGACGAAGCTGACCTTCTACAGTCTGACCTCCGCGTTCCGGCGCTCCGCCCTGGCAGGCCGCAATGCCGGCGGACTTGCACCGGGGGAGGATCGGCCGGCAGGCACGCTGCTGATCTGCGGCGCGACGCATGTCGGCACATCCCGGCTGGCCGAGGCCCTGGCCGGCAAGGCCGGTCCGCAGGCGCGCCATAGCCTGCGCCTTCACGCACAGCCCTGGATGATCGCGCAGAGCGACGCCGACGCGGACGCGTCCCCGCTTTCGCGGCTGGAGGCGCTGATCCTGGCCGACATCGTGCTTCTCGCGGTCGATGCGCGCGACTTGGCGCGGGACGGCATGCGCGACCTCTTGATCCGCCACCATCTCTTTCGCCGCAGCGGCCTCGTCATCGCGCTGACGGCCGTCGATCAGACCGAGGATGGCAGGAAACGGTTCGAGACGATCCATGCGGAGATCGCGGCCCTTTTCGGCGATCGGCAGATGCCGCCGGTGATCGCGCTTTCCGGCGGTTCACGCGAAACGACCGGGGACGACCGGGTCCAGGCCGACGCGCGCCCGGACGGCCAGGCGCCCGGAACGCCAGCGCTCTCCCCCGCCTGGTTTACCGGGCCGAGGCTCATCGAGGTTCTCGAGGCCGAAGCGGCGCGGCTGACGCCGGAGGAGAAGCGGCCCTTCAGATTGGCCGTCACGTCCGTCGATCCGAGCCGGCCGGAAGCCCCTTGCGTTGACGGCACGGTCTGCCAGGGCTTTATCGCGGCCGGCGATGAGGTCCGTATCCTGCCCGGCGGCCTGCTGTCATCCGTCAGCGGCCTGGTGACGCTGGAGCGTAAGGAGGAGGATGGCGCGGGCCCTGTCGCCCTGCGGCTGACGCTGTCGGCGCCTGCCGCCTGCCAGCCGGGCCAGATCGTCGTTCCTGCGAACCGGCCTTGCGAGGTGACCGATCAGGTCGAAGCCGCGATCGCCTGGTTCGACAGGGCGCCGCTTGTGCCAGGGAGCTATGGCCTCGATCTCGGCGGCCAGTCCACATTCGCCGCGATCACCCGGCTGAGACAGGCGGTCGATCTCGACATGACCCACGCGCCGGCGGCCGACAGTCTCGGCCCTTCCGGCATCGGCATCGCGGATATTGCGCTTGAGACCCCTCTGGCCTTCGATGTGGAGACCAATGGTCTCAGCTGCTTCCAACTGACGGACCCGGTCTGCGGACGCGTGGTCGGCCTCGGCCGGATCCGCCAGGCCTTGCGCCGCGCCGACAATATTCATTGGCAGGCGCTGACCATTGACCGCCACCGCCGCGCGGCGATGAAGCAGCAGACGCCGCTGGTGGTCTGGATGACGGGCCTGTCGGGCGCCGGAAAATCGGCGATCGCCAATCTGGCGGAACAGAAGCTCGCGGCGGCGGGCCGGCATACGTTCCTGCTCGACGGCGACAATGTGCGCCACGGCCTGAACCGCGACCTCGGCTTCACCGAGCCGGAGCGGGTGGAAAATATCCGCCGCGTGGCGGAAGTGGCCCGGCTGATGAGCGATGCCGGCCTGATCGTCCTGTGTGCCTTCATCTCGCCCTTTCGCAGCGACCGGTGGATGGCGCGCAAGCTGATGGCCGCGGGCGAATTCGTCGAGGTCCACGTCAAGGCCTCGGTGGAAATCGCCGAGGCCCGCGATCCCAAGGGTCTCTACCGCAAGGCCCGCGCGGGAGAGCTGAAGAACTTCACCGGCATCGACAGCCCCTATGAGGAGCCGGAAGCCGCCGAGCTCGTGCTGGATACGTCGATCCTTTCCGTGCAGGAGGCGGCCGACCTTTTGGTCCGGCACATCACCGACATTTAAAAAATTCGTGAAAAGGCGGAGCATGCCGAATCCTGCGAACATCAACACGCCGTTTACCCTGATCTCCTTCGGACGCTCCGGGACCTCGCTGGTCTCCTCGGTTCTGGACCATCACCCCGCGGTGGACTTCATCGGAGAGACCGCGCAGACCATCTTCTTTGGCTGGATGGCGGCGGAGCAGAGCAATGGCGTGGTCAGGAGGAATGTCGACCGGGACCAGGTGTTCGATCTGGATGCCTTCTGCGCCCGCGCGGTGCAGGGCCTGTTTTCCCACCTCTTTCCCTCCGAAAAGCGCTTCTGGCTGCACAAGCCGATCGGGATTCCGCAAGCGATCTGGCATTTCGCCGGCGACGATTTTCCGGCCTGGTACTGGAATGTGCTGCATCAGAGCTTTCCGGGATCGACGACGTTCACGATCCTGCGCAATCCGATGGATGTCGCCGTGTCGGCCCGTCTCTACTGGGGGTTCGACAGCGAGGAGATCGTCCAGCAGCTTGCGCAGATGGCAGAGCTGATCATCCATCCGCATTCCTCTGTCCGCTTCGCGGTCAATTATCATGACTTCGCCCGCGATCCCGCCACCCAGGTGCCGAAACTGTGCGAGCAGCTCGGCATCGACTACCAGCCCCAGATGCTGGATGCCTTCAAGATCAAGCATGTCGAGCACCGACAGGATGCCGGGGCCATCGAGACGGCCGTTGAGGAAATCCTGGCCGTGCAGGATCTGGAGCGCTATCTCGAGCGCATCGCCGCGATGTGGCGGACCTTCGGCCCGGAGCCCGGCTCCTTTCTCAAGACCTCGAAATATCTCAGGGCGCGCTAAGGTCTGTTGACAGACGTCAGGCTGGGGCAAGGTTTGTTGCCGAGGGTCTCCTTGTTTGACAGGAGGCTTTGATGGT
>NZ_MKIO01000019.1 GCF_001938945.1 Xaviernesmea rhizosphaerae | reverse complement strand
CAAGACGGACGTCAGCTTCATGGCCTGGATCTTCCTGCGCGCGGCACACCTTCGGCTCAAATGAATGTCAACGCGCCTTAGTGGATCATTTTACGTCAGTGGGCATCTTGCAATCAAAATTGCAGTTTTATGTTTGTGTATGAAAAAAAATCAGAATTAACACACCTTGTAAAATTCGCGATTTTTGAATCACTGAGAATTCAGTAATTATTTTATGTATTTAATTGTAAATCCAGCGTTTTGAGTAGAATTTATTGGTTCTTGTGTAAGATTTTATTAAATCATTTCTCAAGCAAGAATTTATTTTTGATAATCTATCAATTCTAGTATTGCCTCAATAAGATCGATTATGAATATAGATATTCTCCATACCGTTTTTCCTTGTTCCCCCTCAAGTTCCAAGGTGCCGTCCATTCCCCATCTAGCCTTGGGGTCATCTCTATCATCGTCGGTGTCATAAACGGGCCGAACGTCATCTGCGTGTATTATCTTATTACAGCATTCTCGTATTGTATTAGTTTGGCCATCTTTGCCTTCAAATGTGACGCCAAAACCGTTATTGCGTTCTTCTATCTCCTTCTTGTATGACGAATATTCATCCGCCACATCTGATCTAAGTAACGTATCGTCGAATGTCCTCACTAGAAGCGCCAGCCGTAAGAGCTTTTTTGATAGTTCAGCTTCTGCCATTTCATACATCAAACGCTCAATAAATGAAAAGCCGGGCTTCTCCTCGCCTTCTTCCAGCACCTCACCGCTGCCCTGCTGGCTTGCGCTCGCTGTAACGATATTATTTATATCGAAGCATAAGATTTTTAACTCTGCCTTATCGACAAGATGAGGCTTATAATCTTCGTGCCAATATGGGTTTTCCATGATGAAACTTCACAATTTTGCGTTGAACGGCGGCTAAGGTTTCAAGGTTTTTACATAAAATTGGACAGAATGGTTTGTACTTGTTTAAAAATCAAGATTTCTGATCCGAAGACATAAGCTCGCCAAAGCAAGCGCTTATGCTAACATAAGTCATTAGAAAAATAGGCGTCGCAGACGGCTGCGTCTCACGCTGTTTTCAACAGAGCCGTCTGAACTGATCCCCAAACGCCAAACGGCCGAGCTCTCGCCCGGCCGTCCGAATGTCATTCAACCCACAGCCTGTAGCGGTGCGCCGCTAAGCCTTACGCTTCCTCGCGACGCGCGCCACCGTCGCGGCGCTGGCCCTGGGGAGCGCCGTTGGACGGTGCGCCGCCCATGGAGGGGCGGGCGCGGCGGCGGCTGCCGTTGTTGTTGCGCTTGGCCTGCTGGGCCTGATGGGCGGCCTGGGCGGCCGGGCCCTGGCCCTTGCGGTGTTCCTTCTTGCGCGGGGCTTCATCGAGAAGCTCGTCGCCGGCAAAGGGGCTCGGGGCGCGGGCGGCCTGGGGGCGGCCTGCGCCGCCCTGGCTGCGGCGTTCGCCGCCATTGGCGTGATCGCCCCGATCACCATGACCCCGACCGCCTTCACCACGACCTTGACCGCCACGGCCCTGGCCGCCACGCGGCTGGCCACGGCCACCACGGGCAGGAGCTGCCGGCAGCGCGCCGACATGCGGCTGGCCGCTGGCAACCGTGATGGAAATGCCCATCAGCTTCTCGATGTCGCGCAGCAGGCGGGCTTCATCCGGGGCGCAGAAGGCGATGGCGATGCCGTCGCGGCCAGCGCGGGCCGTGCGGCCGATGCGGTGGACATAGGCGTCGGGCACTTCCGGCAGGTCGTAATTATAGACATGGGTGACGGCCGGAATGTCGATGCCGCGCGCGGCCACGTCGGTAGCGACCAGCACCTTGATCTCGCCGTCGCGGAAGCCCTTGAGAGCGCGTTCGCGCTGGCCTTGGCTCTTGTTGCCATGGATCGAGGCGACCGAATAGCCGACGGCTTCCAGATGCTTGGCGAGCTTTTCTGCGCCATGCTTGGTGCGCGAGAAGACGATGGCGCGGCCATCTGGGTTCTCGTTAAGCGTCTGCTTGAGGATCGTCGTCTTCTGGTCCTTGCCGGGAACGAAGTGGACATACTGTTCCACCTTGTCGGCGGCCTTGCCCGGAGGCGTCACTTCGACCTTCTTCGGATCGGTCAGATAATCGCCGGCCAGTTCCGCGATCGACTTCGGCATGGTGGCCGAGAAGAGAAGGGTCTGGCGGTTCTTCGGCACCAGCTTGGAGATCCGGCGCAGGTCGTGAATGAAGCCGAGGTCCAGCATCTGGTCGGCTTCGTCGAGCACGAGGTAGCGCGCCTGGGTCAGCGTTACGGCCTTGCGGTTGATCAGGTCGAGCAGACGGCCCGGCGTGGCGACGAGGATTTCGACGCCGCGCTCCAGCTGCTGCGCCTGACGGTTGACCGAGGCGCCGCCGACGACGACGCCGATGCGCAGCGGCTGCTTCTTGACGAAGAGCTTCAGATTGGCGGCGATCTGGTTCACCAGCTCGCGGGTGGGGGCAAGGATCAGGGCGCGGATGTTGCGCGGATCGGCGCGCTTGCCGTCGGCGGCCATGCGCTCGATCATCGGCAGACCAAAAGCGGCGGTCTTGCCGGTGCCGGTCTGGGCGAGACCGATCAGGTCATGGCCGGCCAGAACCAGCGGGATTGCTTCGGCCTGGATCGGGGTGGGGGTCGCGAAACCCTGGGCGCTCAGGTGAGCAACCATATCCTGGGAGAGGCCGAGATCGGAAAACGTGGTCAAAGGAATACCTTTCGGGGGCGCCAGGGATCAGCGTCGCCCCGCCTCCTCGAATCGAGGAGCAGCGGCGATCGGATCCGGCGTCAAGAACCCCGCGTGACATGGGAACTTGTGGGTTGATGATGTCTGCGTCTTGCGCTGGCGGAGGCCGGGAGACAGCCCCTTCAAAAGGTTATGAACAGCGCCTGCCCCCTCATGCAGATCTTTCCTGGCTGCAAGGCACGCTCACGCGGACGGCCGAGGGGAACACAGCGCTCATGTCGGCCTTTTCCGGGCGAAAGTCAAGAGCGTGCTGAAATTCCCTCAAGCCGGCGGCCGCTCCCCGGCGCTGTCAGCGCCGCTCCCCGCAGAGCATTTCGCGCTTGCCGGCAAAGCCCGGCCGCCGCTCGACATGAAAGCCGGCCGCCGCCAGATTGCGCCGCACGAAGCCGGCCGCGGCATAGGTGGCGAAGCGCCCGCCGGGCTGTGTGTGGCCATGGACAGCGGCCATCAGCTCCGCCGACCACATGTCCGGATTGCGCGACGGGGCGAAGCCGTCGAGATACCAGGCATCGAACAGGGTCTCCTGCGCCGCGAGACTGTCGAGCGCTGCGCCGCAGATGACGGTGAGCTGGACATCGGGGGCGAGATCGCGCGTCACGATGCCTTCCGGCCGCTCGGGCCAGGCGGCCACAAGGGCCTGGCGCTCGGCGTCGAGTTCGCTCCAGCGCGCCAGTGCCCGGTCGATGGCGGCAGCCGGCATGGGGAAGCGCTCGAAGGAGGTGAAAGTGAGGCGGGCGCCGGCAGGCGCTGTCGCCTTCCACTGCCGCCAGGTCTCCATCGCGTTCAACCCGGTGCCGAAGCCCAGCTCGGCAATGGCGAAGCTCTCGCCCGGGCGCAGCGCCGTCCAGCGCTCCGGCAGGCCGTTGCCGGCCAGGAAGACATGGCCACATTCCAGCCGGCCATCGTCGCGGCAATAGAAGTGATCGCCGAATTCGCGGGAATAGGGCATGTCGCCATCGAACCAGTCGAGTGTCTGGCTGTCGGGCGTCTGGCTGTCGGGCGCGGGCATCTGGGAAGGCGCTTCGGCGTCGGTCGGGTGGGGCGCGCGGGTCGTCATCGTCAAATGCTCTCTGAAACGGGAAGGGAAGGGGCCTGCCGGGCCGCAATCGGCCGAATCGTCTTCATCACTGTCGAAATTTCCTTGTCCCGGTCACGACTTGTCGCCGGTTCTGCCGAAAATGAGTCCGCTTTCGCGGCAAAAGGCCTGTTTGCGCGTCGACGGGGCAGAGGCTGCCGGTTAAAGCCGCATGTGAAGCGCTTCGCAAGATGATTCAAGAACAGCGGCCAAGTCCGCGGAAAGGCTGTCATGGCGCCGCATTCCTCGTCCCCCGGTCCTTCGGCTGACCTGCTGGTGGTCGGCGGCGGCGTCATGGGGCTTTGGGCCGCCGTCATGGCGCTCCGGGCCGGCCTCAGCGTCTGCCTGGTCGAAGCGGCGCGGATCGGCGCGGGGGCAAGCGGCGGCCTGCTCGGGGCGCTGATGCCGCATATGCCGGACCGGTGGAACGAGAAGAAGGCGCTGCAGCGCGATGCGCTGATCAGCCTTGAAGCGGGGGTGGCGCGGCTGGAGGCGGAAACCGGCCTTTCCTGCGGCTATCGGCGTTGCGGCCGGGTGATGCCGCTGATACGGCCGGCGCTGGTGGAGCGGGCGCTGAAGCATCAGGCCGATGCCGCGCAACATTGGCCGGCCGCCTATTCCTGGCGCCATCTGCCGCAAGCAGCCCATCCCGGCTGGCCAGCGCCGAGCCAAGCGCCGGATGGTGTGGCCGTGGAGACGCTCGCCGCGCGCATCGCCCCACGCGCGCTGCTGGCTGCCCTCGCGGCGCGTCTGCGCGCCGATCCGCGCTGCAGCGTGATAGAGGCGGACGGGGTGGCGGCACTCGATCCGGCCGGAGGAAAGGCGGTGACGGCCTCCGGCTTGCGCATTGGCTTTTCGGCCTGTGTTCTGGCTGCGGGCGTGGAAAGCTTTCCTCTGCTCGCACCCTTCCTGCCGGTGCCGGCCGCAGCTCTCGGCCAGGCGGTGAAGGGGCAGGCGGCGCTGCTCGATGCCCATATCAATCCCGAGCGGCCGATCCTGTTTGCCGACGGGCTCTACATCGTGCCGCATGAGAGCGGGCAGGTGGCCATCGGCAGCACCAGCGAGGACCGGTTTGACGATCCGCTCTCGACAGACGGACAGCTGGATGCGCTGCTGACAAGGGCCGCCCTTCTGGCGCCGGAGCTCGCCGATGCACCTGTCCTGGAGCGCTGGGCGGGTCTGAGGCCCAAGGCAGTGGGGCGTGAGCCGATGGTTGGCCGGCACCCCGACTTTCCGCGGCTCTTCGCGCTGAGCGGCGGCTTCAAGATCTCCTTCGGCATCGCCCATCATCTGGCGAGCCGACTGATCGACGAAATCAGAGGCGAGGCTCTCGATCTGCCGGCATCCTTCCACCTGTCCACCCATCTCCGGCTCGTGACCTGATTCGGCCCAACAATGCGAAAAGCCCCGCGGCGGGCGCGGGGCTTTGAACATGGGTTTCTTTCGCGACGACCATCAGCCATCCGGATGCGGCTGCGAAGGCCGTCACATCCAGTAGGGCGGAACGCCGTAATAGTCATAGACCTGACGGCCGTTTTCCTCGTTCCACTTATATTCTTCGTCGCTGTGGTACTTCGGGGCGTTTTCCACCTGCTCCCGGGTCAGATCGGTGCGGTAGCCGCTAAGGTCCGGATCATAGGTCAGCTTTTCCCAGGGAAGCGGATAGTGGTCTCCGCCAATGCCGAGAAAGCCGCCGAAGCTCAACACCGCATAGGCCACACGGCCGCTGCGCTTTTCCAGGATCAGACGCTCAATCGTGCCGATATGCTCGCCGCCCAGACCGTAGACCGCCGTGCCTTCGACCTTGTCGCTGGCAATCAGATCATGGGTCTCGGTGATCGATGCATCCTGACGATCGCTGCCCTCAAGTGCTGCATCCCGGCTGGTGGCGCTGGCGAAGGGCGTGGTGCGCTCTCTGCTGTCTTCAAGGATCATGACAACCTCCATGGCAAGCGCCGCGCAAGGCACAGCGCTGTCAATCTAATGGACTTCGCGATGGTTTGGTTCCGTTGTCGCACCAACTCCACGCAGCGTTCGCGCGCCTGTCATGCAAATCGCGTAGCGCAGTGTCGACCACCGGAGATTTCAACCAGCAATGCGCTATGCTATCGGATTCACGCCATCTGTCTGCGATCCGCTGACCTATGCCGCCGCAGACTGGTTGGGGCGCAACCCCTATTCGGACGCGCTGTGCGAGCAGCCGCATGTCGCCGGTTTCTCGACCGCCGAGTTTGCCTTTCTCACCGCCGTTCCGCGCCGCTTCGGCTTTCACGGCGTGCTGCGCCCGCTGTTTCGCCTGGCTGAGGGCATGACCGAGGCCGATCTTCTTTATGCGCTAATGCGCTTCACCAGCGAGCTTTCGCCCTTCAGCATCGGCCGCCTGTCGGTGCAGCTGAAAGACAGCTGTTTCATGCTCGCACCTGCCGGGGCGAGCGCGGAGGTCAATGCGCTGGCCGCCACGATCCTGCAGCGCTTCGAGCCCTTCCGGGCGATGCTGTCGGATGCCGAGATCGAGCGGCGCGACCCCGACCGGCTGAGCGCCGCGCAGTTTGCCAATCTCCTGCGCTGGGGCGATCCCTTCGTGCTGGACGACTACCGCTTTCATATGATGGTAACCGGCCCGGTCCCTGCGCCCTCGCAGCTGCGCATGGCAACGGCGCTGCAGAGCTTCTTCGAGCCCTTCTGTCTCGCGCCGCTGGAGATCAATAGCCTGGCGCTGTTCGTGGAAGCCGGCGCCGGCGCGCCGATGCGCGTCCATTCCCAGCATCCGCTCGGCAAGCTGCCGGCCCATCGCGTGCGTCCGCGCACTGCCGCGCCCATCGAGGACGGTCACCTGCCGGCCCCGGTCGGCGAAACCCGGGTGGCGCTGGCCATGCGTGCGCTGGTGCCGGCGCGCTGAGCCTTTACGCTCAGCCTTGCAGAAAAAGCATGGCTTTCCGGTTGCGTCGCCGGGCCCGCGCAATGCGGCATTTTCCGCCTCGACTTTCCCCGGGACGCTGCTTAACCTCACGGTAAAAAAGCAGGAAGGGGCAGCAGTTCCATGATCGACAAGACCTATCCACGCGACCTCGTCGGCTATGGGCGCAACAGTCCCGATGCGCGCTGGCCCGGCGGCGCCAAGGTGGCGGTGCAATTCGTGCTGAACTACGAAGAGGGTGGCGAGAGCTGCATTCTCGACGGCGATCCGGCGTCCGAAAACCTGCTCTCCGAGATCGTCGGCGCCGCTGCCTGGCCGGGTCAACGCAATCTTAATATGGAATCGATTTACGAATATGGCTCGCGTGCCGGCTTCTGGCGCCTGCACCGTCTGTTCACCGGCCTCAATCTGCCCGTGACCGTCTATGGTGTGACGCTGGCCATGGCCCGCAACCCGGAGGCCGTGGCGGCCATGAAGGAGGCGGGATGGGAGATCGCCTCGCATGGCTACCGCTGGCACGAATACAAGGATTATCCGGAGGATTTGGAGCGCCAGCACATTCTCGATGCCGTGCGCATCCACACCGAGCTGACCGGCGAGCGGCCCTATGGCATGTATCAGGGCAAGCCCTCGACCAACACGCTGAAGCTGGTGATGGAAGAGGGCGGCTTCCTCTATTCATCCGACAATTATTCCGATGACCTGCCTTTCTGGGTGCCGGATCTGCAGGGCAAGCCCTTCCTGATCATTCCCTATACGCTCGACACCAACGACATGCGTTTCGCCACGCCGCAGGGCTTCAACTCGGGCGACCAGTTCTTCACCTATCTCAAGGATGCCTTCGATGAGCTCTATCGCGAGGGCGAGGAAGGTTCGCCCAAGATGATGTCGGTCGGCCTTCATTGCCGCCTGGTCGGGCGTCCGGCCCGTGTCGCCGCGCTACGCCGCTTCCTCGAGTACATCCTTTCCTACCGCGATGTCTGGATTCCGCGCCGGATCGAGATCGCGCGGCACTGGCATGCGCATCACAAGCCCAGCTGGTAGGGCCGGCGGCGGAGGCCGATGGCGGAGATGCTTATAACCGGATCTCAAGACCTGTCCATGGATCGCAGGCCGGCGTGCGGACCGCAGGCCTTGACGCGCCGCTTGCAAGCGGATGAAAGACAAGCATGAACAAGACCGATTTCATCGCCCGCTTCGGCGGGATCTTCGAACACTCGCCCTTCATCGCTGAGCGCGCGATTACCGCCGAGCCGGACCTGGCGCTGACGGCTGACAGCGTGCATGCCGCCATGGTCACGGCTTTCCGCGCCGCCTCGCGGGAAGAGAAGCTCGGCGTGCTGCGCGCCCATCCCGATCTCGCCGGCCGGCTTGCGGTCGCAGGCGCGCTGACTGAGGACAGCAAGGCCGAGCAGGCCTCCGCCGGGCTGGATCGCCTGACTGTCGAGGAGCATGGCCGCTTCACGGCCCTTAACGACGCCTATACCAGCCGCTTCGGCTTTCCCTTCATCATCGCGGTCAAGGGGCTTGGCAAGGACGATATCCTGGCCGCCTTCGAGGCCCGCATCGGCAATGATGCCGAGACCGAATTTCAGACGGCGCTGGCCCAGGTGGAAAAGATCGCCGGCCTGCGGCTTGCTGCCCTATTGCCGTGAGGAGACGCACATGTTCGACACCACCCCGACCTCTCTGCCCGACTTCACCATCGGCGCCGTCAACCTCGCCTCCGCCCGCCTCGGCGCGACAGCGCTCTATGCGACCGATGAATTTTTCGCGCCGCTTTCGCGCATGCTGGCCGACGAGCCGGCCAAGTTTCTTCCCGATGTCTATGATGACAATGGCAAGTGGATGGACGGCTGGGAAAGCCGGCGCAAGCGCGTGGAAGGCCATGACTGGGGCGTGATCAAGCTGGCCATGCCCGGCATCATCCATGGCTTCGACGTGGATACCAGCCATTTCACCGGCAATTTCCCGCCGCACTGCGCGATCGAGGCGCTCGCGCTCGAGGCGGGCGAGCCGACCGACGACAGCTCCTGGGAAGAGATTCTGCCGAAGTCGCCGCTCGGGCCCGGCATCGGCGCGGCCGCGCATCACTTCTTTCCCGTCGATACCGGCGGCAAGGTCTATACGCATCTGCGCCTGCACATCTTCCCCGATGGCGGCATTGCCCGCCTGAGGGTCTACGGCACAGCCCATTTCGACTGGTCGAAGGTGGGCGCGGAGGAAGAGGTCGATCTCGCCTATATCTATAATGGCGCCAAGTCGCTCGCCTGGTCCAACGCCCATTACGGCGTGCCGGACCAGATGCTCGGGCCGGGGCGTGGCATCAATATGGGCGATGGCTGGGAAACCGCCCGCCGCCGCGGACCGGGCCATGACTGGGCGATCATCCGCCTCGGCCATCCCGGCCTGATCCGCCGCGTCGTGGTCGATACGGCGCATTTCAAGGGCAATTTCCCTGACACATGCCACCTGCTCGGCGCCTATCTTCCCGGCCATGGCGATACCTTCAGCGAGGAGGAAATCGCGGCCTCGGAAAACTGGACGCCGATCCTGCCGCGCCAGAAGCTGTCCATGGATCACATCCATGACTATGGCGCGGATATCGTCGCAGACATCGGCCCGGTGACCCATGTGCGCTACGCCATGTTCCCCGATGGCGGCACCAGCCGGCTGCGGCTGTTCGGGGTCAAGGCCTGATGGCCGACCCCTTGGCGCTCGAACGGCTGACCCTTGAGCCTTTGACGGCCGAGGCCTTTGCCCCCTTCGGTTCGGTGATCCAGGCCGATCCGGCGGCGATGCGGCTGATCAATGGCGGCACGACCGAGCGGTATCACGCGCTGGCGGAAGCGGAGGCCTATGGCGAGGATGCGCGCGTCATCCTCAATATCTTCCGAGGTGCTCCGCGCGCTTTTCCCTATGCCCTGACCATGATGGAGCGTCACCCGCTGGGCTCGCAGAGCTTTTCGCCGCTGACCCCGCGCGACTGGCTCGTTGTGGTGGCGCCGGACGAAGACGGGCGGCCCGGGCGGCCGCGCGTCTTTCGCGCGTGCGGCGATCAGGGCGTAAGTTATCGCGCCAATGTCTGGCATCATCCGCTGATGGCGGTGGGTGCGGCCACGGATTTCCTGGTGGTCGATCGGACGGGCGCCGGCAACAATCTCGAAGAGTTCTTCTACGACACGCCCTTCCTCATCGCGGAGCCCTGACAAGATGACCGGCCTGACCACCCATGTCCTCGACACCGCGCGCGGCACACCGGCCGAGGGCCTCGCCATCGACCTCTACCGCATCGAGGGCGAGGACCGCACGCTCCTCAAGCGCGTCGTCACCAACCATGACGGCCGCATCGACGGCGGCGCCATCCTCGTGCCCGGCGCCGATTTTCTGGCCGGCACCTATGAGCTGGTGTTCCACGCCGGCGCCTATCTGCGCGGCCTCGGCGCCTCCCTGCCGGAGCCGGCCTTCCTCGACGTGATCCCCTTGCGCTTCGGCATTGCCGATGAGACGGCGCATTACCACGTGCCGCTCCTGATCTCGCCCTATGGCTATTCGACCTATCGGGGGAGTTGAGATTGCTTGACGCCAGCCGGCCTCGATCGCATCTTTGGCTGAGCGACCCGTCTGCGTTGCTGGATGACGAAGGAAGACGCCATGCGCAGTGTTAGCGCTGTTTCCGCTCAAAGCGATCTCGATGATCTCCTCGACACCGTGGCTGATGGCGGTGAGCCCGTTGAGATTGTTGGCGGGAGACATTCTGCGGTTCTCGTGGACAAGCGGGATTATGACAGCCTGATTGAGACGCTGCATCTCCTGTCCTCGCCTGTTAATGCAGAGCGCCTGCTGTCGGCCGCTGCCGATGTGTCTCACGGGCGCAATCTGATCCAGGCAGCACCGCGACCGACCGAGGAATAACGCAGTGCTTCTTGTCTGGCATCGAAATGCCTGGGAAGACTATCTTTATTGGCAGGAACATGACCAAACGCTCCAGGGGCGGGTCAACGAACTCATAAAGGATATCCTTCGACATCCTTTCCAAGGCATAGGCAAACCGGAGCCACTTCGGCAAAACCTGAAAGGCTATTGGTCCCGCCGTATCTCAGGCGAACACAGGCTGATCTACACGGTCTCCGGCGCCGGAGATCAGCAGGCCGTGACGATTATCCAATGCCGCTTTCATTATTGATCCAGAGGATCGGGCTGAAGTTCCTGCCTCACGCCGCGGCCAATCCCGCCTTGGCCGGCTTGCCGGCCACATAGGTCTCCGCGATGGCCCGGTCGTCGCCCATGGTCTGCAGCAGGAACAGTTCGTCGGCGAGCGAGCGGATGACCTCGGCCTTCAGCGCCATGGCCGGCGTCGCGGCAACGTCGAGCACCACGAGATCGGCATCGCTGCCGGGTGCAAGCGTGCCGATCCGGTCTTCCAGGCTCAGCGCCTCGGCATTGCCGAGCGTCATCCGGTAGAAGCTTTCGAAGGGGTTCAGCCGTTCGCTGAGGAGCTGCTGGATCTTGTAGGCCTCGTCCATGGTGCGCAGCATGGAATAGCTGGAGCCGCCGCCGATATCGGTGGCCACGGAGACGCGCACCGGCCGCTCGCGGCCCGTCAGTCGTTTCAGCGGGAAGAGGCCGGAGCCCAAAAACAGGTTCGAGGTCGGGCAATGCACCGCCACCGAGCCGGTCTCGCTCATCGCGTCCATCTCGCGCTCGGAGAGGTGGATGCAATGGCCGAAGAGCGTCTTGGGCCCCAGCAGGCCATAACGGGCATAGACGTCGGTATAATCCACCGCGTCAGGATAGAGCGAGGCGGTGAAGCTGATCTCGTCGCGGTTTTCCGACAGATGCGTCTGGATGTGCAAGTCGGGAAATTCGCGCGCAAGCGCTTGCGCCGCCGACATCTGCTCCGGCGTGGAGGTGATGGCGAAGCGCGGGGTGATGGCCACATGGTTGCGGCCCTTGCCGTGCCATTGCTCGATCACCGCGCGGGTCTCGTCATAGCCCATTTCGGGCGTATCGATGAGACCCTGCGGCGCGTTGCGGTCCATCATCACCTTGCCGGCGATCATGCGCATGTCGCGCTTCAGCGCTTCGGCAAAGAAGGCGTCTGCCGAGGCCTTGTGCACCGAGCAATAGGCCACCGCGGTCGTCGTGCCATGGCGCACCATCTCGTCGAAGAAATGCGTGGCGATGCGCTCGGCATGCGCGCTTTCCACGAAGCGGCATTCCTCGGGAAAGGTATAGGTGTTCAACCACTCCAGCAGATTGGCCGCATAGGAGCCGATCACCTGCATCTGCGGGAAGTGCAGATGCGTGTCGATGAAGCCCGGCAGGATCAGATGCGGGCGATGGTCGATCTCGACCGCCTCGCGTGCACCGAGATCGGCGCGGACGCGCTCATAGGCGCCACTTGCGACGATCAGCCCGTTTTCGACCAGCACCGCCCCGTCGCTCTCATAGGCGAAGGCGCCGGTGTCGGTCAGGTCTTGGGGCAGGCGGGTGAAGGAGAGCGTGCGGCCGCGCAGGAGGGTGAGGGTCATGGTCAGCGGGTCTTCACGGCGCTTTCGAACCAGGCGGTCAGCAGCGCGCGTTCCTTTTCGGTCATGTCGGTGAGGTTGCCGGGCGGCATGGCATGGGCGCGGCCTGCCTGGAGATAGATTTCGCGCGCATGGGCGGCGATCTCGGCATCGGTGTCGAAGCGGACATTCTTCGGCGGCCGGGCAAGGCCTTCATAGACGGGTTCGGCCGCGTGGCACATGGAGCAGCGGGTCGAGATCGTCTCCTTCACCGCCGGGAAATGGGCGTTGTCGGCAAAGCGCTGGAAGGCGGGCGCCACGGTTTCGGCGGCCTCACCCGGCGCGGTGGCGCGCGGCACGGTGGAGAGCCACATGATCAGGATGAACAGGATCAGCGTGACGAGCCAGGTCCAGGTCGGCCGGCCCTTGCGGGCGTGCGTCGTGTTGAACCAGTGGCGGATCGTCACGCCCATCAGGAACACGAGTGCTGCGATCACCCAGTTATAGGCCGTGGCGAAGGCCAGCGGATAATGGTTCGACAGCATGAAGAAGATGACGGGCAGCGTCAGATAGTTGTTATGCAGCGAGCGCTGCTTGGCGATCTGCCCGTATTTCGGATCCGGCGTGCGCCCTGCAATCAGGTCCGCCACGACGATGCGCTGGTTCGGCATGATGATGAAGAACACGTTGGCCGACATGATCGTCGCCGTGAAGGCGCCCAGATGCAGGAAGGCGGCACGGCCGGTGAAGAGCTGCGTATAGCCCCAGGCCATGGCCACCAGCACGACATAGAGCAGGCCCATCAGCGCCCAGGTGTTCTTGCCGAGCGGCGACTTGCACAGGAGATCGTAGCAGATCCAGCCGATTGAAAGCGAGGCAAGCGAGATGAGGATGGCGACCGGGGCGGAGATGTCCAGCACGTGCCGGTCGATCAGGAAGAGATCGGCCCCGCCATAATAGACGAGACAGAGCATGGCGAAGCCGGACAGCCAAGTGGCGTAGCTCTCCCATTTGAACCAGGTCAGATGCTCGGGCATGGAGGCCGGGGCCACCAGATATTTCTGGATGTGATAGAAACCGCCGCCATGCACCTGCCATTCCTCGCCATAGGCGCCGGGCGGCAGATGCGGGCGCTTCACAAGGCCTAGGTCGAGCGCGATGAAATAGAAGGACGAGCCGATCCAGGCGATCGCGGTTACCACGTGCAGCCAGCGCACGGCGAAGGTCAACCATTCCCATGCGATCGCGAATTCGTACATCGAGCACCCCTGCTAGAGCATGTCCATCCCAAGCGCGATCGCTTCGGCGTCGGACAATGCGGCGAAAAATGCATAGGTCATTGACGGTGATCCCGGGATCACCAGAGATGCCCTATCATCAGCCCCCTTGACCATCTTGCAGAAAAGCAACGGATGGGGGAAGGGCCAGCAGTCACTTAAATGTGGACGTTTTCTTTGAGGGCGACAGAAAGGCTGCGGCGGCTGTTTCCTTCCACCGACACTTGGTATTCCCGCTGCTTGCGCTTGTTCATCCGCGCGCGCATGCTGCGGCTCGTCCTTGACACCTGTTCCATCCTTCTGCTTCGAGCGCCGCCGCCCATGCCCTCCTTTAATCTCATCGCCGCCTTCGTGGTCACCACCGCGCTCTTCGCCTTCCTTCCCGGTCCGGCCATGCTCTATGCCGCCGCGCGCACGGTGGCCGGCGGGCGACGCGCCGGTCTTATGGCGGTTCTGGGCATTCATATCGGCGCCTATTTTCATGTCGTGGCGGCGGCGGCTGGGCTGTCGGCGCTGCTGCAGGCCGTGCCCATGGCCTATGCGCTGGTGAAGCTCGCCGGCGCCGCCTATCTGGTCTGGCTCGGCATCGCCCTGTTTCGCAGCCGGACGGAGAATGAGGCGGATCGTCCCGTGCCGGCGGCCGCGCCGCGACGGGCGTTCCTGCAGAGCGTCACGGTCGAGCTGCTCAATCCTAAGACCGCGATCTTCTTCCTCGCCTTCCTGCCGCAATTCGTCGATGCCGGCGCCGGCCTGCCGGTCTGGCTGCAGTTCCTGCTCCTTGGCGTCATCGTCAATGTGATCTTCACGCTGGCCGATCTCGTCGGCGTGTTCCTGGCCGGCATGGTGCTGAAGGCGTTCCAGCGTTCCGCCCGCGCCCGCGGCTGGATGCAGAAGGCCGGCGGCACAATCCTGGTCGGCCTCGGCCTGCATCTGGCTTTCCAGCGGGCGTGATCCGAGCCGGTCGGGTTGGGGGGCAGGACACGGCCCGACGCGTCGGCCTCCGTCTTCACCCTAAGACGCTGCGGCCTGTTCGGCGGCCATCTCGGCCAGGATCCAGTCGCGGAAGGCCTTGATCTTCGGCTGGTTGCTCCGCCGCTCCGGGTAGACCAGCCAGTAATCCCGCCCGTCATTGCAGGTCAGCGCGAAAGGCTGGATCAAGAGGCCGGCGGCCATCTCGTTGTGGTAATGTCCGGGGTTGATGATGGCCACGCCCTGGCCGGCCATGGCCGCGCCGGCATCGAGCGACTGGATGCCGAAATCATTCTTGGGCCGTTGCGCGAGCTCGGAGGAATCGACGCCGGCGGCGGCAAACCACAGACGCCACCAGGGATCCGTCGGGCTGATGATCGGCAGCTTCAGCAGATCGGCCGGTGTCGTCACGCCGCCTATGCTCTCGGCCAGCGCGGGGCTCAGCACCGGGGAAAAATCCAAACACATGAGGAAGTGCGCTGAGAGCCCCGGCCAGTCGCCTCGGCCCCAGCGAATGGCGATATCGCCGGGCGTGCGGTCGAAATCGATCGTTTCGCCGGCTGCCTTCAGCCGCACGGCGATCGAGGGCTGCAGCATGTGGAAGCGGCCGAGATTGTAGGTCAGCCATTGCTGGGCGAAGGTCGGCGGCGAATGGATCAGCAGCACCTCCTCGGCCGGCGCGCGGGCGGACGCCAGCGCATCGGCCAGCAGATCCAGCCCCTGCACGATCTTAGGCAGCATGCGCTCGCCCGCCTCGGTCAGCACGATCTGGCGCGGGCGGCGCAGGAAGACCGGCTCGCCCAGATGATCCTCCAACAGCTTGATCTGATAGCTCACCGCCGTCTGCGTCAGCGCCAGCTCCTCGCCGGCGCGGGTGAAACTCTGCAGCCGCGCGACGGCCTCGAACACCCTCAGAGCATGCAGCGGAACCTGACGGGAGATTTTCATGGATCAGTCCACCTGATGGCAGGGTCAAGAGATTGCATTGGCGTTTCACCATGTCCGCGCGCAAGCTGCAAGCAGTTTTTCTGATGGCGGATGGGAAGATGACCTGGCTCGCAACGCAAACACATTGCCCTGACAAGGCGTCCGGCGCGCCGAGCTTTGTGGGCTTCCTCGCGCAAATCCTGCGCTGGCGCGGCCGCCGCGGCGCGCGGCTGGATCTGGAGGTGATGCAGGATCATCTCAAGCGCGATATCGGGCTGATGGACGGGCGTGATCCGCCGCCGGACGATCAGCGTTTCTGATGCCGATGCTCGCGCCTGGATCTGGGGCCGCTCAGCCCCTCGCTACGATTTCGACGGGATTTTTCGCCCTTGATTGGACGGTGAGGAGTTCCGCCGCCGTCAGCGCGGCGATGACGGCCGGGCGCTTGTCGCGCACCGCGCTGCCGCCGATCGGCAGGGTCAATCGGGCGATCTCCTGCGGCGACAGGCCCTCGCCGGCGGCATAGCGGCGGAAGGTGGCCTTCTTGGTCGCCGAGCCGATCATGCCGACATAGGCGAGATCGCCGCGCTGCAATGCGCGGGTGGCGATCAGAAAGTCCAACGCATGGTCGTGGGTAAGGATAACGATCGCCGCTCCGGGCGCGGCCCGATCGACTTCCGCTTCGGGCAGGGCGGTCAGGCGGGCGTCGATCCCCTGTGGCAAGCCACGCAGTTCCTCCGCGCGGGTCTCGACCACGCGGGTGAGAAAGGGCAGGGGCGCGAGCGCCGAGGCCAGCGCCTTGCCGACATGGCCCGCGCCGAACAGCCAGACCTCGGGCAGGGTTCGTGCCTCCGCCGCGATCCGCGCCATCAGGGGTACACGGTCGGTCTCCTCCAGCCGGGAGAGCCGGAGGCTGACGCGACCGCCGCAGCACTGTCCGATCGCCGGCCCGAGCGCGACATCGCGCAGCCGTTCCGTCCCATCGCCGTCGAGCAGGCGCCGCGCTTCGTCAATGGCCAGATATTCGAGCTGCCCGCCGCCGATCGTGCCGAACAGCGTGTCGCGTCCGACCAGCATGAAGGCGTCGGTCTCGCGCGGGGCCGAACCCTTGACCGCGAGGATCTCCACGAGAGCGAGATCGCGGTTGGCGGCGAGGAAGGCGGCGAGCCCGTCCATCTCAGCCTCGCTTCAGCCGCTCCACCGCCATCAGCACCCGCTCGGGCGTCGCCGGCGCATCGAGCTTCGGGCACTGCCGGTAGCCATCGACGGAGGCGACGGCCATCGACAGGGCTTCCAGCACCGAGATCGGCAGCATGAAGGGCGGCTCGCCCACGGCCTTGGAGCGGCCGATGGTCGGCTGGCGGTTTTCCGACCAGTCGGCCAGCTTGACGTTGAAGATCTTCGGGCGGTCGGAGGCCAGCGGGATCTTGTAGGTGGAGGGCGCATGGGTGCGCAGCCGCCCCTTGTCGTCCCACCACAGCTCTTCCGTGGTCAGCCAGCCCATGCCCTGGACGAATGCGCCCTCGACCTGGCCGATATCGATGGCCGGATTGAGCGAGCGGCCGACATCGTGCAGCACGTCCACCCGATCCACCATATATTCGCCCGTCAGCGTGTCGATCGACACTTCGGAGCACGAAGCGCCATAGGCAAAATAGTAGAAGGGCATGCCGCGCCCGGTCTCGCGGTTCCAGTGGATCTTCGGCGTCTTGTAGAAGCCGGCGGCGGAGAGATGCACACGGGCGAAATAGGCGAGCTTGACCAGTTCGGGGAAGGGGATGCGCTCCGTTCCGATCTCCACATGGTTGGGCACGAAGCGGATGGCGTCGGGCGTCGTCTGCCAGCGCTCGGCGGCAAAGGCGATCAGCCGCTCCTTGATCTGGCGCGCTGCATCGAAGGCGGCCATGCCGTTCAGGTCCGAGCCGGAGGAGGCGGCCGTGGCCGAGGTGTTCGGCACCTTGCCCGTGGTGGTGGCGGTGATCTTCACCCGCTCCAGATCGACCTGGAAGCAATCGGCGATCACCTGCGCCACCTTGGTATAGAGCCCCTGGCCCATTTCCGTGCCGCCATGGTTCAGGTGGATCGAGCCATCCTGATAGACATGGACCAGGGCGCCGGCCTGGTTGAAGGCGGTCATGGTGAAGGAGATGCCGAACTTGACCGGGGTCAGGGCGATGCCCTTCCTGATCACCCGGCTGGTCTCGTTGAAGGCGAGGATGGCCTTGCGGCGGGCCTGGTAATCGGCATCGCGCTCCAGCTCGTCCACCAGCCTGGCGATGATGTTGTCCTCCACCTCCTGGTGATAGGGGGTGAGGTCGCGGCCCGAGCCCGGCTCGCCATAGAAATTGCGCTTGCGCACCTCCAGCGGATCGAGGCCCAGCGCATAGGCGACCTCCTCGATCATCCGCTCGCCGCCGACCATGCCCTGCGGACCGCCAAAGCCGCGATAGGCGGTGTTGGAGACGGTGTTTGTCTTCAGCGGCTGCGAGGTGAGCAGCACATGCGGATAAAAATAGGCGTTATCGGCATGAAATAGCGCGCGGTCGGTTACCGGACCCGAGAGATCGGAGGAGAAGCCGCAGCGGGCTGCATAATTCGCCTTCACCGCCAGGATATGGCCGTCCGCGTCGAAGCCGACCTCGTAGTCCACCACGAAGTCATGGCGCTTGCCCGTCGCGGTCATGTCCTCGTCGCGGTCGGGCCGGAACTTCACCGGGCGGTTCAGCTTCTTGGCGGCGACGGCGGCGAGCGCGGCGAACTGGTTGCCCTGCGTCTCCTTGCCGCCGAAGCCGCCGCCCATGCGCCGGACCTGAACGGTAACGGCATGGGACGGCACGCCCAGCACATGCGAGACCATGTGCTGAACTTCGCTCGGATGCTGGGTGGAGGACCAGACGGTGACATCGTCATCCTCGCCGGGAATGGCAAAGGCGATGTGGCTTTCGAGATAGAAATGCTCCTGCCCGCCGATGCGCATGCGCCCCTTGAGTGTGCGGGGGGACTGATCCAGTGCCGCTTCGGCCTCGCCGCGCTTCAGCGTCAGCGGCTTGGTGACGAGCGGGGCGCCCTGTTCGATCGCCTCGGCCGGGTCGATCACATGCGGCAGGTCGCGATAGACGATCTTCGCCAGCCGGGCGGCGCGGCGGGCCTGTTCGCGCGTCTCGGCGATGACGGCGAAAGCCGGCTGCCCGTGGAACTGCACCAGACCATCGGCCAGAACCGGCTCGTCATCGAGATGGCTGGGGCTGATGTCGTTGGAATGCGGCATGTCGCGCGCGGTGAGCACGCAGACCACGCCCGGCGTCTTCTCGACATCGGTGAAATCCATCGACAGGATTTGCGCATGGGCCCGGTCGGTCATGCCGAGCGCGGCATGCAGCGTTCCGGCGGGTTCGGGCATGTCGTCGATATAGTCGGCCGAGCCGGCCACATGCTTGTGGGCGGAATCATGCCGGCGGGCGGCGTGCATCGGGGCCGAGAGCGGGGCGGTGGTCTTGTCTTCGAAAGCGGTGGCATCCATAACGATGTCCTCCTCTTGAGGCCGCAGGGCTGCGGCATGGTCCGGGGCGCGGCATGGGGCGCTGCGGCCTTAGGGCCGGCGCCGGGTGCCGCCGGTTCAGGCGGCGCCGGTGAAGCGCGTGAGTTCGGCCGCTTGCCCTGTTGTTTCCAGGAGGAAGCGGGTCAGGAGATTGGCGGCCGTCAGGCTGCGATAGGCCGCACTCGCCCGCCAGTCCGTCAGCGGCTGATAGTCGCCGGCAAGCGCGGCCTGTCCGAGCGCCACCGTCTCTTCGTTCCACATCCGGCCGATCATGGCGGCTTCCGCCTGCGCCGCGCGCTTGGGCGTGCCCGCCATGCCGCCGAAGGCGATGCGCAGGGTCGCGACTTTGCCCTGCGCGTCGAGCGTCAGATGGAAGGCGCCACAGAGCGCGGAAATATCCTCGTCCCGGCGCTTGGAGATCTTGTAGACGGCGAAGTGATCCTCTTGCTTCGCGGCCGGGATGAACAGGCTCTCGACGAATTCGCCCGGCTGCCGGTCCTGCCGGCCATATTGGATGAAGAACTCCTCCAGCGGCAGCACGCGCGTGCCCTTGGCTGAGCGCAGCGTCAGCCGGGCGCCGAGCGCGATCAGGGCCGGCGGCGTATCGCCGATCGGCGAGCCATTGGCGACATTGCCGCCGATCGTGCCCATATTTCGCACCTGATCCCCGCCGATCCGGTCGATCAGCCGGCCGAAGGCGGGATAGAGTCGCGCAAGCGTGGGATAGGCGGCGGAGTAGGTGACGCCCGCGCCCAGCGTCAGGCCATCGGGCGTTTCCGTGATTTCCTGCAGCGCGTCCAGCCCATTGATGAAGACGACGGGGGAAAGCTGGCGCATCTGCTTGGTCACCCAGAGGCCCACATCGGTGGAGCCGGCGACGATGGTCGCCTGCGGATGGTTTTCGAGCACCTTGGCAAGCGCGGCGACGCTGCCGGGAACGACGAGCCGCTGTCCTTCGCCGATGACGATGGTCTCGCCTGTCTTGATCGCCTTGAGCTCGGTCCTCACCCGGTCGCGCATGGAGAGGATCGGGTCGAAGACGGCATCGGGACGGGCCGCGCCCACGGCTTCCGCCGCGCGCACGATCGGCTCGTAGCCGGTGCATCGACAGAGATTGCCCTGCAGCGCCTTCTCGATATCGGCCCGGCCGGGCCTGTCCTTGGACAGCCACAGACCATAGAGCGACATGACGAAGCCCGGCGTGCAGAAGCCGCATTGCGAGCCATGATAATCGACCAGCGCCTGCTGCACCGGGTGCAGCGCGCCGTCTTTCGCCGCCAGATGCTCGACGGTGACCACATGGGTGGCATGGAGCGAGCCGACGAAGCGGATGCAGGCATTGACGCCTTCATAGACCAGCTCTTCGCCCGCCAGGCGGCCGACCAGAACCGTGCAGGCCCCGCAATCGCCCTCCGCACAGCCTTCCTTGGTGCCCGTCAGGCGGCGCGACAGGCGCAGATAGTCGAGCAGCGTCGTGGTCGGGCCGACATCGTCCAGCGTGACGGTTCGGTCGTTGAGAATGAAGCGGATGGCGCGGCTCTCGTCAGTCATGCTGTCCCGTCTGGTCTTGTTTTTGCCTGTCTGGTCTTGTTTTTGTCAGACTATGCCCAAAGCGCTACGGGTGACAATTGCCTTTTCGCAGGGCGCACGCCTGGATTATGCTGGCATCGCCGCGACGTGCATTGTTGTCGCAGGCACTGGCGCCTTGCTGCGCAGGCGCTTATGTGTGCTCCATTCATTGAAGACTTTTGATCTAAGGGGGGCGAGGATGGAACTGGGGCTCTATACCTTCGCGGACGTGGATCCGCAGGCGCCGCGCGGGCGCGGAGCCGAAGGCGAAGAGCGCATCCGCCATCTGCTGGAGGAGATCGCGCTGGCCGATGAGGTCGGCCTTGATGTCTTCGGCGTGGGCGAGCATCACCGGCCGGATTATGCCGTGTCGGCGCCGGCTGTGGTCCTGGCCGCCGCCGCCGCTCGCACCAAGCGCATCCGACTCACCAGCGCCGTCAGCGTGCTTTCCTCCGACGATCCCGTGCGCGTCTTCCAGCAATTCGCCACGCTCGATCTCGTGTCCGGCGGCCGGGCCGAGATCATGGCCGGGCGCGGCTCCTTCATCGAATCCTTCCCGCTGTTCGGCTACAAGCTCGAGGATTATGACGAGCTGTTCGAGGAGCGGCTGAAGCTCCTGGTCGTGCTCGGCGAAAAGGAGACCGTCGACTGGTCGGGCGGCGGCAAGCGCAAGGCCATCCATGGGCGCGGCGTCTACCCGCGTCCGCTGCAGAACCCGCTGCCGATCTGGGTCGCGGTGGGCGGAACGCCGCAATCGGTGGTGCGCGCGGCGGCCCTTGGCCTGCCCTTCGCGCTTGCCATCATCGGCGGCGAACCGGCGCGCTATGCGCCCTTGTTCGAGCTCTATCGCGAGGCGGCGCGCCGCTCCGGCCGCGATCCTTCCCGGCTGAAGACCAGCGTCAACGTTCACGGCTTCATTGCCGACACCACCGAGGCCGCCGCCGACCAGTTCTACGGACCGCAGGCGGCCGTGATGAACCGCATCGGCCGCGAACGCGGCTGGGGCGCGACCACGCGCGCGCAGTTCGATCATGCCTGCGGGCCGAATGGCAATCTGTTCCTCGGCGATCCCGATCTGGTGGCCGAGAAGATCATCCGTCATGCCCGCATCTTCCGCAACGACCGCTTCCTCCTGCAGATGGCGATCGGCCTGATGCCGCACGACCAGATCATGCGCGGCATCGAACTCTATGGCACCAAGGTGGCGCCTCAGGTGCGCGCGGCGCTTGCCAAGGATGCGGCGGCGTGAAAAACGGGCGGCCTGAGCCGGCAACCCGCAGCTTGCGGGCCGCCGCCCTTTCAACCGGCATAGTCCCTTCGGACCGCGCCGCAGGGGCCGAAGAGGCCCGAGCAGAGACGAGACCAGCATGACCCTCGACAATGACGACGACCTTCAGAAGCTGAAAGAGATCGGCCGCATCTGTGCCGACGCGCTGCAGACGATGACGGCCGCGCTGGAGCCCGGCATGACCACGGCCGAGCTGGACGCCATCGGCCGCGCGGTGCTGGAGCGCGAAGGCGCGCGCTCGGCACCGGAGCTGTCCTACAAGTTTCCCGGTGCCACCTGCATCAGCGTCAACGAGGAAGTGGCCCATGGCATTCCCGGCCGCCGCGCGCTGCGTCCGGGCGATCTCGTCAATATCGATGTCTCCGCCGAGAAGGACGGATTCTTTGCCGATACCGGCGCCTCCACCTTCCTGCCGCCGGTGAAATCCTCGATCGAGCGGCTGTGCCGCGACGGGCGTCGGGCTCTGTTCATCGGCCTTGGCGAGGTGCGCACCGGCAAGCCGCTTTCGGCCATCGGCAATGCGATCGGCGGTTTCGCGCGCAAGAACCGCTATACGCTGATCACCAATCTGGCGAGCCATGGCGTCGGCCGCTCGCTGCATGAGGAGCCCACCGAGATCGCCACCTGGCCGGACAAGCGGGAAAAGCGGGTGATCACCGACGGGCTGGTCTTCACCGTGGAGCCCTTCCTCTCGCTCGGCGGCCAATGGGCGGAGGGCGGGGAGGACGACTGGACGCTCTATAGCGAGCCGCGCGCGCCGACCGTGCAGTTTGAGCACACCGTGGTGGCCACCCGCAATGGCGGGGTGATCGTCACCATGCCGAGCGTGGCGGCATGACAGGCGGAAAGGGCGCGGCGTGATGAGGGGCGGCCTTGGCAGGGCTTCGTTGCGCCTGGCGCTGACCGCCTGCGCCGGGGCGATTGCCATGGCGGTGGCCATGGGCTTCGGCCGCTTTTCCTTCACGCCGATCCTGCCCGGCATGATGAGCGGGACAGGCCTATCCGCTGCCGATGCCGGCCTGATCGCCTCGGCCAATTTCGTCGGCTATCTTCTCGGTGCCGTTCTCGCGGGCTTTGGCTGGGGCGAGGGGCGGGAAAAGACCATCGGCCTCGGGGCACTGCTTGCCACCAGCCTGCTGCTCGGCGGCATGAGTCTCGCCGCATCGCTGCCGCTCTTTGCGCTTTTGCGCTTTCTTGCGGGCATGGCCAGCGCCTTTGCCATGATCTTCCTGTCGCAGATCGTGCTGACCCGCGCGGTGGAAGCCGGCACTCCGCATGTCCAGTCCGTGCATTTTTCCGGCGTCGGGCTCGGCATCGCGCTTTCGGCGCTGCTGGTCTATCTGGTGACCGAGCGGCCCAATGCCAGCTGGCCCTCCTGGCGCGAGGCCTGGGCCGGCTGCGCCCTGGTGGCAATCACGGGCACGGCGCTGGTCGGACTGTTTCTGCCGGATGGCGTCCAGCGCGGCAGCCATGACGGGTCGGCGCGCGAGCGGCCGCTGGTCTGGTCGCGCGCCTTCGGCCTTGTGGCGCTAAGCTATGGCCTGTTCGGCTTCGGCTATGTCGTCACCGCCACCTTCCTCGTCGTCATGGTGCGCGGGCAAGCCGACGCTGGCGGCAATGCGCAGCTCGTGGAATTCGTCTGCTGGCTGGTGACGGGCCTCAGCGCTGCCGTCTCGCTCTTCGCCTGGCGGCCCCTGCTCGTGCGGCTGGGCGCGGTCACGACCTATCTCGTGGCGCTGCTGGTGGAGGCGGCGGGCCTGATCCTCACCATCGCCCTGCCATTTCCGCTGGCGCCGATCCTGGGCGGCCTGCTGCTCGGCATTACGTTCATGGTGATCACCGCTTTCGGCCTGCAGATCGGCCGGGCGCTCTCGCCCGGCTCCGAGCGCAAGGCGCTGTCGGTGATGACGGCGGCTTTCGGCATCGGCCAGATCATCGGCCCGCTCATGGCCGGCTGGATGGTGGAGCACACGGGAAGCTACACGCCGGCAACGCTGGCCGCTGCCGCGGCGCTCGGGCTGGCCGCCCTCCTGCTCGTTCTCGGTGGGGGCTCGGTGCGCGCCGGCCTGAAGGGGTGAGCAAGCGCCGTCTCTCGCCCGCGCCGCCGCCGTTCATGCGAGGCTTTCTTAAATCGGGGTAAGGTCCCGTCCGCGCGATTGTTTCGCGCCTCTTTCTGGCCTAGTTTGACGCACCTGCGAAGCACGCAAGAGACCGTGCGCATCAAAGCGAGTGCCGCCTTGTTTCATTCCTTCTTCCCCAAGCCGAAGCTGTTCTTCACCTCCCTCATCCTGTGGACGCTGGTCTGCATCGCGCTCTGGTATGGCTTCGCGGCCGATTGGGGCGCATCGCTCGGCTATGTGCCGCCGCCGGAAGGCCAGATGCCGATCGGCCTCGGCTTCTTCGTGACGCCCGATAACAGGTGGTTCTACGCCTATTTCATTGTCGCCGCTGTGCTCTTCTGCAGCGTCTGGACCGTGCTTGCGCGCAATCACCGGTGGATCAACTGGTCGATCTGGGGCTCGGCGCTGATCATCTTTTCCACCTATTTCGGCGTGCAGGTCTATGTGGCGATCAACAACTGGCGCCGCCCCTTCGGGGACCTGCTGCAGAACGCGCTGACGGGCAAGCCGGGCATCACTGTCGGCGATTTCTACTCGCTGATGCTCGTCTTCTGCCAGATCGCCTTTCTCAGCATGTTCGTCTCGATCATCACCGACTTCTTCGTCAGCCACTATGTCTTCCGCTGGCGCAATGCGATGAACGACTACTATATCTCGCGATGGGAGAAGGTCCGCCACATCGAAGGCGCCTCGCAGCGTATCCAGGAGGATACGATGCGCTTCGCCAATATTCTCGAGGGTCTGGGCGTCAGCCTGATCAATTCGGTGATGACGCTGATCGCCTTCCTGCCGATCCTCTTCGCGCTCTCGACCTATGTGACGACGCTGCCGATCATCGGCGAGATTCCGCACACGCTGTTCTGGCTGGCCATCGGCTGGTCGATCTTCGGCACCGCGCTGCTGGCAATCGCCGGCATCAAGCTGCCGGGCCTGCATTTCCGCAACCAGCGCGTCGAGGCCGCCTATCGTAAGGAGCTGGTCTATGGCGAAGACCATGCCGACCGCGCCCAGCCACCGACAGTGGCGGAACTCTTCTCCAATGTGCGGCGCAACTACTTCCGCATGTATTTCCACTATCTCTATTTCAACGTCGCCCGCTATTTCTATCTGCAGGCCGACGGGCTCTTCGTCACCTTCATGCTGGTGCCGACCATCGTTGCCGGCAAGATCACCTATGGCATCTACCAGCAGATCGCCACGGCCTTCGGCCAAGTGTCGAACTCGTTCCAGTATCTGGTCAATTCCTGGACCACGATCATCGAGCTCCTGTCGATCCACAAGCGCCTGAAGGCTTTCGAGGCGGCGATCGACAATCAGCCGCTGCCCTCGATCGACGAGCGCTATCTGAAGGGCGAGAGCGGGGAACAGCAGGCGCCGGCCGCGCCCTGATCTTCCCAGACAAGAAAGCCCCGGCGTCACCGCCGGAGCTTTCTTATGGGCGTCTCGAAATCCGTGCGGGCTTCAAAGGGAGCCGACCGCCGGTCGCTGACCCGTTTCGCCCTTCAGCCGCTCCAGTGCTTCCTTATAGCTGACGCAGGCAACCTCCTGCCTGCCGCAGGTCTCGGTCAGGAAGCGGTCGAGCGCGCGCCAATAGGCCCCGCCATTCATCTCCACGAAGTGGAAGCCGAGCTGCAGCGGCAGACGGTCGCCCTGAACCTGCGCCTCGAAGGCGGCGCGATAGGCTGAAAGCGCCCGCTCCTCGAATTGCGCGCTCTCCTTCTTGTTCTCCACGCCCATGGAATGGCGGACGAACAAATTATAGTCCATGGCGATGACGGGGCGGGACGAGGGACCCTCGGCGATGGTCGGCAGGCCGAAGCGCGGCAGGCCGTCTTCCGTCACCGGAAGAGCCGGTCCCTTGGTTACCAGACTGGCATCATAGCGAAAGCCCGCCTTGCGCTCGGCCGGCAGCAGGCCGGGGCTGGTGGAGAGATAGGGCGCGCGAAAGCCGCTGATGTCCTCGCGCACGAAGCGTCGCCAGTCCTCGGGCTCCTCCGCCTTGATGCCGCCGGCCTCCCAGGCCCCGTTCAGCGCCGTCTCGAAGGCTGAGAATTCGCGCGTCCAGTCGGCCGCCGTCCAGTCCTTGCCGTCGAAATGGCCGCAGGCATGGCTGCCAATGTCATGGCCCCCCTGATGCGCCTGCCAGATGTGGCGCACCCGCTCGGCGATCTCCTCGCGGCTCTGCGCGAAGCCGACATTGGAGCGGGCCGGCCCATGGCCGGGTGCGACATAGGCCTGCCCGCCTTCCTTGCGGGTCATCAGGAAGGTGCAGGAGAGGAAATAGGTGAAATGCGCGTGCGTCCTCTCCGCCAGCGCCAGGCTGCGCGCCCATAGCGCATTGTCATGCGCCCCGTCGAAGGAGACGATCACCAGCTGGGGCCCGCGCGGCGCCTCGGCGCTTGTGCCGATTGCCGGGGCAAGCAGCAGGGCGGAGAAGAGAGCGGGCAGGACAGACAGGCGGTGCATCAAGATCGGGCAAACCACGGCAGGAACTGAGGGAGGGCGACGGCGGAAAGGGACGGGGGCGGGCCCGCGCGGACTGAATGTCCGGACTGGGCGTCCAGACCTGGCCTCTTCGGCCAGCAATACGGCAAAGCTTTGATCGCGCTGAGCACGCCCTTGCCGGGGCTGACGCCGTCCTTCCCGCCTTGTCTTGCCACATCGTTGCTGCGCGAAGCTGGTGACGCGCAAAGGCCGGCCGCCTCCGGCGAACCTCGCGTTAGCGAAAGCCTGTGAAATCTTGCCGCCGCAGCGATTTCGGTTCGCCGCGTTATGCAGTATCACTTTGGCCTGACGGTCGCGGGGGCCCGAAAGCTGCCGGCTTCCCGTCCGCCGCTGACTGCTTCCGCTCTCCCTTTCCCCTGAAGGCGCGCCCTCATGACCCTGCTCATCCTCGGCCTCCTGATCTTCTTCGGATCGCATCTCGTGCATGTCCTGGCGCCGGGCGTCCGGGCGACGGCGATTGCCCGGCTCGGCCTCGGGCCCTGGCGCGGGCTCTATTCGTTGATCAGCCTCGCCGGCTTCGTGCTGATGATCTACGGCTTTGGCCAGGCGCGGGCGGTGACGGGCCTTCTCTACAATCCGCCGGTGGCGATGAAGCATGTCACCCTGCTTCTGATGGTGCCGGCGATGATCTGTCTGGTCGCCGGCTTCCTGCCGGCAGGCCGCATCGCCGTGGCGGTCAAGCATCCGCAGGTTCTGGCGGTGAAGATCTGGGCGCTGGCCCATCTGCTCGCCAATGGCGAGACATCTTCGGTCATCCTGTTCCTTGCTTTCCTCGCCTGGGGCGTGGTGCTGCGCATTTCGCTCAAGCGGCGCGAGCGCCGGGGCGAGCCGGTGCTGCCGGTGTTCAAGTCCTCGCGCTATGACACCATGGCCATCGTTCTCGGCCTGTTGCTCTATGGGCTGATGGTCTGGCGCCTGCATGAATGGCTGATCGGCGTTTCGCCTCTGCCGATGGCGTGATCGTGACCCTGATGTCACGCGGATTTTCAGGGCGCGTGGCGGCTTGGGCGCCCGCGCCCCCTTACATTCCGCGCAAAATAGGCTAGAAGCCCGCATTCGGCAGTGTGACGACGAAGAAGGCCGGGAAAACCGGAGACAGAATGGCGAACCAGAACGACAGCTTCATTCGTGAGGTCAACGAGGAGCTGCGCTCCGAGCAGGTGCGTGCCGTCTGGCTGCGCTTCGGCGGCGTGATCATCATTCTGGCCGTGCTGGTCGTGCTCGGCACCATCGGCAAGGTTGCCTATGATTATTGGCGCGACACTTCCGCTTCCGCCTCCGGCGACGAATTCCTGGCAGCACTGACGCTGGCCAAGCAGAACCGCACGGACGAGGCCATCGGCGCGCTGAACAAGCTGGAAGCGGACGGGCATGGCAGCTATCCGGTGCTGGCGCGCATGCGGGCCGCCACGCTGCAGGCGCAGAAGGGCGACACCGCCGCTGCCATCGCCGCCTTCAAGGCCGTGGCCGACGACAAGAATGTCGAGGCGCCGGTGCGCGATGCCGCCCGTCTGCGCGCGGCCTATCTGATGATTGATGGCGGCAATTATGCCGAGGTTGCGGCCCAGGTCGAGCCGATGGCCGTTGCCGGCAATCCCATGCGCCACTCCGCCCGCGAGGTTCTCGGGCTTGCCGCCTACAAGGCCGGCGATCTCGCCAAGGCGAAATCCTGGTTCGAGGCGATCGTTGGCGATGATCAGAGCCCGCGCAACGTGGCTGGCCGCGCGCAAATGCTTCTGGACGTGATGGCCGCCGGCGACGCCAACACGCCCGCAGGGTAAAGAAAGACAAGACTTATGAGCTTCACCGTTGCCATCGTTGGCCGGCCGAATGTCGGAAAATCCACGCTTTTCAATCGCTTGGTGGGCAAGAAGCTCGCGCTGGTGGATGACACGCCGGGCGTGACCCGCGACCGGCGCCCGGGCGAGGCCCGGCTGGTGGATCTGCGCTTCACCATCATCGACACCGCCGGGCTGGAGCAATCCGGCCCGGAGACGCTTCAGGGCCGCATGTGGGCCCAGACGGAAGCGGCGATCGACGAGGCGGATCTGACGCTGTTCGTGGTCGATGCCAAGAACGGGCTGACGCCCGCCGACGAGACGCTGGCGGAGATGCTGCGTCGGCGCGGCCGCCCCGTGGTGCTGGTGGCCAACAAGTCGGAAGCGCGGGGCTCGGATGCCGGCTTCTACGATTCCTTCACGCTGGGCCTTGGCGAACCGTGCCCGATCTCCGCCGAGCACGGCCAGGGCATGCTGGACCTGCGCGACGCCATCGTCGAGGCAATCGGCGAGGACCGCGCCTACCCGCAAGCCTCGGAAGAGGCCGAGACCGACATCGATCTACAGCCTTTGCCCGAGGGCGAGGAGGATGAGGCAGAGCCGGTCTATGACGAGACCAAGCCGCTGCGCGTCGCCATCATCGGCCGCCCCAATGCCGGCAAGTCGACGCTGATCAACCGGTTTCTCGGCGAGGACCGGCTGCTGACCGGCCCGGAGGCCGGCATCACCCGCGATTCCATCTCGGTGGAATGGGACTGGCGCGGCCGCACCATCAAGATGTTCGACACGGCCGGCATGCGCCGCAAGGCCAAGGTGCAGGAGAAGCTGGAAAAGCTTTCGGTCGCCGATAGCCTGCGCTCGATCCGCTTTGCCGAAAGCGTGGTCATCGTCTTCGATTCGACCATTCCCTTCGAGAAGCAGGACCTGCAACTGGTCGATCTCGTGCTGCGCGAGGGGCGCGCCGCCGTGCTCGCCTTCAACAAGTGGGATCTGGTCGACGAGCCGCAGGCCGTTCTGGCCGATCTGCGCGAGAAGACCGAGCGCCTCCTGCCGCAGGCGCGCGGCATCCGCGCCGTGCCGATCTCGGGTCAGACCGGCTATGGCCTCGACAAGCTGATGCAGTCGATCATCGACACCGACAAGGTCTGGAACCGGCGCATCTCCACCGCCCGGCTCAACCGCTGGCTGGAAAGCCAGCAGATCCAGCATCCGCCACCGGCCGTCTCCGGCCGCCGGCTGAAGCTGAAATACATGACCCAGGTCAAGGCCCGCCCGCCCGGCTTCATGATCTCCTGCACCCGGCCGGACTCGGTTCCGGAAAGCTATATGCGCTATCTCACCAACGGACTGCGCAACGATTTCGACATGCCGGGCGTGCCGATCCGCCTGCATCTGCGCGCGTCCGAGAACCCCTTCGAGAACCGGAAGAAGCAGCGATAGGCCAGCTGGCTCGTCGCCACCCTTGGTTCCCAGTCGTCTTGTCCTGTGGGACTAGGGGTGCTGCCGGGAATTCCCTACTTTGCTGGCAGCCGCCCAACCGCGTCTGCCTGCCGAAAGATGCCTCCGGAGCTGTTTCAGGGCACGGGGGTGGAGGGAAAGCCTCTGCCCGGTTTCACAGCGCACGACGCATCTGAATCGCTGGCCTTGTGAAGCGCCCCGAGCTTGACGACTGCGGGGTTTTGCCCGCTATAGCGGACCTGCTTGCGCCAACCAAACGGAAATCGTGCTAAACGTGCGGGCCCCATGAAGCGGTTGCGTCATGTGCTGTGCACGCTTGCCGGTCCGGTTCTTCAGTTCCAGTTCATCACCTGGCCAGCCTTGGCCAGCTGGCTCTTGAGCTGGACGATGTTGACATTGCTGACATTTCCGCCGGGCGCGAGTGCGGCGGCCGCGCCTGCCGCCTGGCCGAGAACCATATAGGTCGGCTCGACCCGCACGGAGGTATAGGCCACATGGCTGGTCGACAACGCGACCGGCACCAGGAGGTTGGTCACCTCGTTGCGCTTTGGCAGCATCGAGCGATAGGGGATCTGGTAGGGGCCGACGGAGATGCTCTGGCGAATATCCTCGCCGATGAAGCCATTCAGCACGGTGCGGATCATGCCATGCTGGTCCATCGGATAGTAGCCAAGGCCGATCGCATCGTTAAAGACGGTCTTTTTCTCCAGGTCGTTCTCGGTGAGCACATATTGGCCGAGAAGCCGGCGCGCCTGGCGGACATACATCTGATAGGGGAAATTGCCATTGTCGACGAATTCGTCGGCGCAATAGCCGTATTTGGCCGTAAAGGCTCTGACTTTGGCGGGAACGCGTGGATCGCTGACTGCAAACCACAGCAAGCCCTGAATATAGCTGCGAACCGACTGGCGGATCTGAACGCGCTGGACCTCCGTGCCCACGGCATAGCCGTAGCTGATATTCCAGACATTGGTGCTGAAATAGGGGTTCGAATTGACGTCGAGCTTCCCTTTGACCGTGTCCCCATCGCCGACGAAATAGCCAGGTCCGATGGGCGTTCCCTTCGCCTTCAACGCAGCGATAAACCGCGCGAGAGCTTCGTAACGCATCGGGTCATAATCGGCCGGTTGGGTAAAGGGCGTTATATTTCCGGGACTCTGGGTAACGCAGAGCCGGTAGTTGAAAGCCATCAGGCTCTTGTCGGCCGCGCCGATCGGCTGCTGCCCGATCGGCGAGATGCCCGGCAGCAGGCCGCTCTTCGGGTTTCCCGGGACGATATAGGGATCGATTTTCACATAGTCAGGATTGTTCTTGTCGCCGACATTGGGAAAGTTGAGCTTTTGCACGCCGGCGGCGTCTTCCCGATATTTAGCGCGCGACTCGCGCCCGACGACCGTGCTCGCGCCCGAAAGTTTCATCAGGTCGCCTTCGTAGCTCGCGTCGATGTAGGTGCTGCCGCAAAAGCTGCGCCCGGCAACGGTCGTCAGCGAGGCGATGGTCTTGCCGCTGCGCTTGACCGAGGTGATCAACTGCCCGCGCACCAGCTTGACGCCGTCTTCGCGCAGCATGGCCGCGAAGGTGCGCTCCGCCCATTTGGACTCGAAATAGACGCGCACCGTGTCGCCAAGCCCGTAGGCCGCACTGGCGCGATTGAAAAACTCCTTGACGATGCCGCCATAGACGCCGCGCCTCGGCGAGGCATCGGTCTTGTTGAGACCGCTCGTCATCATACCGCCAATATGCTGGGTCGGTTCAAGGAGCAGGACCTTCTTCTTCATCCGTGCGGCCTGGAGCGCTGCGGCGATGCCCCCCGGCGTTCCGCCATAGACGACGATATCAGCGCGGGTGCATGCGCCAGCGGCATCCTCAGCCTGCGGCGCAGGCCCGTCCACTGGCGTGATCAGCTGCTGCGCGGTGGCCGTCTGTGCGGCCAAAGGCGCTAGCGCCAGCGCCATGCCGCAGGCAAGGGCCGCGCATCCGCGCAGCCAGTCTTCGATCCGCATGATGTCTCAGCCCCTTTGCCCTTGTTGCGCCGCTGCCCGGCGGCTGCGCCAGCCTGTCAAATGCCCAAGGCCTCGCGCGGAATCAAGGCGCCAGGATGGCCGATCACGCTTGCCGCAATCTTGGCGGCGAAGGCGGCGGCTTCGTCCAGTGTGGCGCCTCCGGCGAGCCTGGCGAGAAAGGCGCCGTTGAAGCTGTCGCCCGCCGAGGTGGTGTCCACCACCTGCCCTACCGGCGTGGCCGGCACATGCCGGGGCAGATGGCCTGCCTCGGCCAGGGTAACGCCCGCTCCGCCATCCTTGACCACAATCGTCGCGACGCCCAGCGCCTGATAGCGCGCGATCGTGGCGGCAATGTCGGCATCGCCGAAATGGCTGGCCTCGTCGTAGAAGCTCGGCAGCAGCAGCGTGGCGGCGCGGGCGCCGGCGGTGATCGTCTCGCGCATGCGCGCGGCCTCATCCCACAGGCGCGGGCGGATGTTCGGGTCGAAGGCCACGATCTTGCCCATGGCCTTGGCGCGGCGCAGCTCGCTCAACAGCGTTTCGACATCCTCGGGCGGCAGGATCGCGAGCGTGATGCCGGAGAAGGCGAGGATATCCGCCGCCTCAATCGCCCGGCGCAGACGGTCCCCGTCCTGCGCCAGCAGCCGGGCGGCAGAGGCGTTGCGCCAATAGGAGAAGCTGCGCTCGCCCTTGTCGAGATGGATCATGTAAAGACCCGGCATACGCCCGTCGATGCGCGCGATCGCTTCCGTGCCGATGCCTTGCGCGGCGATGAAGGCGATCATCTCGTCGGAAAGCCGGTCGGTGCCGACCGCCGTGCAATAGCAAACCGCGAGCCTGTCGCCGCCGCACAGGCGCGCATAATAAGCCAGGTTGAACGTATCACCGGCGAAACCCTTGCGCAGAAGACCTTCGCCGGCCTGGCCGAGCTCCACCATGCATTCGCCGATCGACAGAAGACGCGTCATGACTGAAAACCTTTCCTCCCGCGTGCCGCACCGGCCCGCTCCCAGGCCTCTTCTGTCCGATTCGCTGAGGCGCGCGAAGGCGTGATCGGCTTGTTGACCGTCGCGCGGCCGCAAGCAGCCGTTTCCCAGAGCGGTCCGATCGCGTCGAGGCGACGGATTGCCGAGCGCCCAACCACAGGCTATTCGGGGCCTGAGACTGTGATTGCTGGCCTTCAGACGACAAGGAGACCGCATCGTGACGGGTAGCGACGAGGTGGTCATTCGCGAGGCGTCTAAGGAGGACGCATCGCTCTGGTGCCATTTACGGCTTGGCCTCTGGTCGGGAGACGGGCGCGATGCGCATGGCGAGGCGATCGCGCGTATGCTTGCCGACAGGGAGAAGGGCGCCGGCAGAACGGCCTTTCTCGCCTTTGTGGAGGGGGCGGCCTGCGCCTTCATCGAGCTGTCGCTCCGGCAGGATTATGTAAATGGTTGCGACACCTCGCCTGTTGCCTTCATCGAAGGCATATCTGTCGCCGAAGATTTTCGTCGGAGGGGCTTGGCAAAAGCCCTGATCGAGGCGGCGTGTGATTGGGCGCGATCACGGGGCTGCACCGAAATCGCCTCCGATGCCGCGCTGTCCAACCACACCAGCCATAGAATGCATCTCGCCTCGGGCTTCGAGGAGACCGAGCGTGTCGTTTACTTTCGCCGGTGGGTATAGGCCGGGTTCTCTGTCTCAGGGGGACTGCAGAGTCGTTGCGGTGAAAACGAGCCTGAAACGCTCTTTCTGTTTTCACGCAAGCTGGGGCTCTGATAATACCCTTCGCCGTCCCGACCTCATCCTTTCCAAGGCCTACCCGATCAGCGCGAAGCGGTCGACATCGACCATGCCCTTGTCGGAGATCTTCAGGTGCGGGATGACGGGCAATGGCAGGAAGGCCAGTTGCAGGAAGGGTTCGCGCAGTGTGGCGCCGAGCGCGAAGGCGGCCTGGCGCAGGCCCTTCAGCGTGTCGCGCACCTCCTCGAAAGGGGTCAGGCTCATCAGCCCGGCGATCGGCAGGGCGATTTCGGCCGTGACCTGGCCGTTCTCCACCACCACGAAGCCGCCGCCGATCTCGCCCAGGCGGTTTGCGGCCAGCGCCATATCGTCCTCGCTGACGCCGACCACGCAGATATTGTGGCTGTCATGGCCGACGGTGGAGGCGATGGCGCCGCGCTTCAGCCCGAAGCCCTGGACGAAGCCGTTGGCGTGGTTGCCGTTCTTGCCATGGCGCTCGATCACCGCCACCTTGATGATGTCGCGGTCGAGATCGACGCCGGTCTGGTTTCCGATGGCGGGCAGGTGGTAGCGGCGGTGCTCGGTGATGATCTTGCCCGGCAGCACGCCGATCACCGGCACCTCCTCCGTGCGCATCGGCACGGCGAAGGCGGCGGCCTGGATGCGCGCCGCCTTGACGCTGTCCAGCCCGACCGGCGCGACCGGGGGGCGCTTGGCGAACAGCGCCTCCTCGACGAGCCTGCCGCCGGCGAATACCGTCCGGGGCCGGCAGCTTTCCAGGCTGTCGATCACCACGAGGTCCGCCCGCCAGCCCGGGGCCACCAGGCCGCGATCCATCAGCCGGAAGGCGCGCGCGGCCGAGATGGAGGCGGCACGATACACGGCCAAGGGCTCGGCCCCGCAGGCGATCGCCTCGCGGATCATGTGGTCGAGATGGCCCTCCTCGGCAATGTCGAGCGGATTTCGGTCGTCGGTGCACAGCGCCAGGAAGGGCGAGAGCCGCTCGGTCAGAAGCGGCAGCAGCGCGTGCAGATCCTTGGAGACCGAGCCTTCGCGCACGAGGATGTGCATGCCCTTGCGGATCTTTTCCAGCGCTTCCTCCGCGCTGGTGCATTCGTGATCGGTGCGGATTCCGGCTGCGAGATAGGCGTTCAGCTCCAGCCCGCGCAGGAGCGGCGCGTGGCCGTCGATATGTCCGCCCTGGAAGGCATCGAGCTTGGCAAGGCAGACGGGATCCTTGTGGACCACGCCGGGGAAGTTCATGAATTCGGCGAGGCCGATCACCTTGGGATGGTGGCGGAAGGGCAGGAGCCGCTCGATCGGCAGATCGGCGCCCGAGGTTTCCAGATGCGCGGCGGCCGGCACGCAGGAGGAAAGCTGGACGCGGATGTCCATGATCGTCGCTTCGGCGGAATCGAGGAAATACTGGATCCCCTCCGTGCCCAGCACATTGGCGATCTCGTGCGGATCGCAGATCGCCGTGGTCACGCCATGCGGCAGCACGCAGCGGTCGAACTCGTGCGGGGTGACGAGCGAGCTTTCGATGTGCAGATGGGTGTCGATGAAACCGGGCACGACGATGTGGCCCGAAATGTCGATTTCCTGGATGCCCTCATAGCTGCCGCAGGTGCCGACGATCCTTTCGCCTGATATCGCGATGTCGGAGGCGACGAGTTCGCCGGTGACCAGATCGAAGAACTGTCCGCCCTTCAGCACGAGATCGGCGGGTTCGCGGCCGCATCCCTGGTCGATCAGGCGTTCGAGCATGGCTGTCATGAAGGATCTCCGTTCCGGCTGGCTTTGCCGCAAGTCTAGAGCATCACGCGGAAAAGTGGGAACCGGTTTTCGGCGAGAATCCGATGCAAAAACAGAAATCTAGAGCACCGAGCCCAACATTGTTTTGGGCCCGACGCTGCAGGGGATCGGCCTTCCGGAGTTCAATGCTGTGTGCAGGTCGGCAGAACGCCTATCCGCGCAATGTCCTGGATGGCAGCTCTCCGAAACGGTCTTTGTATAGTCGGGCGAATTCCCCGAGATGGATGAAGCCCCAGTCATTGGCGATCTGCGATACGGTGCCGGCGCCCTCCGTCGCCGTCAGCGCCTTGCGCACGCCTTGCAGGCGCTGCTCGCGCAGGAACTGGCTGGGCGGATAACCCCGGAACTGCTTGAACGCCAATGTCAGGCTTCGCAGGCTGGTGCCGGCCGCCTGGGCCACCTCGACCATGGAGGGGGTGTTTGCGGCATGGTCGCGCATGAACTCTTCCGCCAGGCGCACATGGCGCGGCGCCAGGCCATTGCGCGGGTTTTCAAGGTCGAATCCGGCGCGCGCGGCCCATTCGTTGAGAAGGTGAATGCAGATCGTCTGTTCGAGATGGCGGCCGGTCCGGTCGCGCGCCAGCCGGTCGGGCGCCTCGGCGATGCAGCGCGCCATATAGTCCATCAGGGCGAGCCAGCTGGAATTTTTCCCGCCGATCAGGGTCTTGCACTGCCACAGCGCATCATCGGGCACGAAGCCGAACCAATCGCGGCAGATCTCCTCCAGCACTCTGTGTGGAATGGTCAGATTGAGCTGGAGATGATCGGGATCGAAATCGACATGATAGTCGGTCCGGCTGCAATCCACGACGAAGCTTTCGCCGATGCCGGTATCGGCGGCCTGCGCCCCGTCTATCCTGTGCCGGGCATTGCCGCCGATCGTCGTCAGAACCACCGCATTGCCCGCATCCTGCGACCAGTCCTTGATGTCGACCGGGATGCCATAGCCGAAACGTGTGACGATGATGCGGCCGATCTGGGCGGAGTGCATCGTTGAATTCGGCTTGGCCGCCTTCCCCGTCGGAGCGACGTGATAGGGCATATAGACCTCGTTGGACCAAGCCCGGATCTCGTCCCAATCCTCTGACAGGACCTTGTGGTGCTGCTTGATGGGCCTGCCGGCTGCATCGTACAGCAGCGCATCTCTCAGCATTCGTCTCCTCCTACGAAGCGGCAACGGTAGGGAGGATAAGCGCGGAATGCTGCCAGCGATAGCTCGCACACGACGGTCGCTGCAAAATCCTTGCCTGTTTTAGATATTGGTTACCTGTTTGAGACAGAGCCCGGCGGAGCGGGGCAGTAGTGTCGCGATCCGACATGGCCGGGGAGGAGCCGGTTGGTCGCAATCGACAAGAGGGAGGTTCCGCATGTCGTACGAAGCGCTGAAATCCGCCGCCGATGCCTTGCTGGCACAATGCGTATCGGCAACGCCTGCCGTGCCCGGCGTGGTCGCCGTGGCGACCGATCGAAACGGCAACATCTATGAGGGCGCGGCAGGGCTGCGCAGCCTGGACGGCGAACAGGCGATGACCGCTGACAGCGTTTTTGCCATTTTTTCAACCACCAAAGCCATAACCGGCACGGCTTGCCTTCAGCTCGTCGAAGACGGGCTTCTCGACCTCGATGCGCCGGCTCGCGACTATGCGCCGGAGATCGGGGCGCTGCAGGTGATCGAGGGTTTCGATGAGCGCGGCGCACCGCGCCTGCGTCCGCCCAAGCGCGACGTCACGACACGCATGCTGCTCCTGCATACGGCCGGCTTCGGCTATGATTTTTTCAATGAGACCTATAATCGCCTTGCCGAGCATCATGGGCAGCCCAGCATCATCACCGCGTCGCATGCCTCGCTTCGCACGCCGCTTCTGTTCGATCCCGGCGATGCCTGGGAATATGGCTCCAATATCGACTGGGCGGGCCAGGTGGTGGAGGGCATCACCGGCAAGCGCCTGGGAACGGTGATGCAGGAGCGCATCTTCGCGCCGCTGGAGATGCACGACACCGCCTTCGTGATGACGGCTTCCATGGAGCAGCGCCTCGCCACGCTGCATCAGCGCAGCAAGGGTGGCCATCTGACGGCGGTGCCTGATTTTCGCCTGCCCGACGAGCCGGAGGTTCATATGGGCGGTCATGGGCTCTATTCGACGGCGCTGGACTACGCCAAGTTCATCCGGATGTGGCTCAATGACGGCCAGGGTCCCGGCGGTGCGGTTCTGAAGCCGGAGACCGTGCGCGCGGCCGAAAAGAACGGCCTTGGCGACATGAAGATCAAAGGTCTCCCCGGCGTCATTCCCAGCCTTTCCAACGATGCCGAATTCTTCCCCGGCATGCCGAAATCCTGGGGGCTGACCTTCATGATCAATGACGAGCTGGCGCCGACGGGCCGGCCCGCCGGGTCCCTGGCCTGGGCGGGTCTTGCCAATCTCTATTACTGGATCGACCGGCAAAACGGGATCGGCGGATACTGGGCAACGCAGATCTTCCCCTTCGCCGATCCTTCCTCAGTCGGCGGCTATCTCGATTTCGAGACGATTGTCTACCGCAACACCGTCCGCGCCGCGGAATAGTGCGCAGGAGCGAAAAATGAGAATCGGTTTTCAGAGGAATACGATGCAGAAACGAAAACCTGGCGCACCTGACCGAGCCCGGTTTTTCAGTCCGATGCTCTCAGTGGCGCTTGCGACCGAAGTCCCATGTTTGGATTGGGATGAAGGACCAGAACCCATGCCGACATATTGCTCCAGGGATAGGGAGATTTCAGAAGAAATTTAGCGGCAGGGCAATTTAACCGCGTTGGTTGGAGAGTGTCGGGCCGATGATTTGCGCCGGTTCGATGCTCTCATTTTTGTTTATATGGACGAGGAAGCCGTCTTGGTTTTCCGGTTCGATGGACCGCAGGGTTGCTTGTTGATGGACTTCGTCGAAAAGCCGGTGTCGCTGGTCGCTTGAAAGCATCGAACCGAAAGGTGGTTTCAGGTGTTCGGAAACATCCGATCCGGGACCAAGTCCCTCGAGCATGGGCCTGCATACGATCTTCAGCCCGATGCTCTGGTTCTTCAAATGTAGATCGCCGCCATTCGCCGCCAGGCGCCGGCGCGGTGGGCGCGCCCATCCCACAGGTGCAGCTGGTGCGCAATGCCCTTGCGCGACAGAAGCTGGCTGAAGTGCAGATTGTTCTCCAGAAAGGGATCTTCGTTGCCGATCGTCAGCACGATGTCGCGCTGGCGCAGGAGATCGAGCTGCCAGCCTTCCAGGTTGGGCAGGAAATGCGGTGGCGTGTGGAAATAGATTTCCTCGTCGTAATAGCCTGAGAACAGATTGGAGAAGTGCTCCACCTCGATCGTCAGGTCATAGCGGCCGGAAAAGGCGGCGAGCTTGCGGAAGTGCTGCGGGTGGCGGAAGAACAGACTGGCGGCCTGGAAGGCGCCGAGGCTGCAGCCATGGGCGATCACGCAGTCATGCGGATTGAGCGTGGCCATCAGCGGCAGCACTTCGTTGATCAGATAGGCCTCGAAGGCGGCGTGGCGGCGGATGCGCTCGGCCGGGTGGCGCTGCAGGTCGTAGAAGCTTTCGCGTGCCAGGCTGTCGACGCAATAGAGCTGGAGCTGACCAGCTTCCACCTTGTCGGCCAGCGCGCGCACGATGCCGAGATCCTCATATTCGTAGAAGCGGCCGTCGCGGGTGGGAATCATCAGCACCTTGGCCCCCGCATGGCCGAAAACCAGAAGCTCCATCTCGCGGTGAAGGCTGGGGCTGTACCAACGTCGATAATCCCTGTTCATGATGCCCTGAAATGGTCCCTGACCCTGTCCCTCAGGGCCTTATGCTGCGCTGCGTTATCAGGATAGTCGAAATGGCCGGCGTCAAGGATGAAGATTTGATTATAATCGTTTTTAGGCAGGGCATTGGCGACTGAGAACTGGCAGGCGGGAGCGACGGCCGGGTCGAACAGGGCGACGGCGGCGATCATGGGCACGCGGATGCGCGTGGCGGCGATTGCGGCATCGTACATGCGCAGCGTCTCCACCACCTCGGGATGGCGCCGGGCATAGAGCTGGACCGAGCGGGCGCTGCCGATGCAGGGCAGTTTCAGCCAGAGCGGCCGGTTGCCAAAGGTCGGCACTTCCAGCATGCCGCGGTCGATGCGCGAATCGAAGGGAATGCCGAGCGCGCCGAGCCCGCCGCCGAAGCTGATGCCGCTATAGCCCACCTTGTCATGCACCTGCGGAAACAGGGCGATGAGTGCGGAGACGGCCAGCCACAGATCTTCCACGCAGCCGCCGATGATGTAGCGCTTCGGCTTGTCGATATCGTGCAGGACATGCCACGCGGAGTTCGGCGAAATCGGCGGGGAGGCGCTGCGCGACAGCCCGCGAAAGCAGGGGAAGAGAATGGCCGTGTTTTCGACCGGCACGTCGAATTCCGGCGCCTCGCGCCCGCCATAGCCATGGCCGATGACCATGCCGCGCGTCACGACGCCGTGGCGCGGCACGAGCAGCCAGCCGTGGATCGTGATGTTGTCGGTCGAGCTGTAGGCGATGTCATGCACCGTCCAGTCGGGATGGCTCTCCTGCGAGGGCTTGAGCACCGGGCGCGGATCGAGCGTCAAGGCCTTGGCATAGCGCGCGCTCCAGGCGGCGTCGAAGCCCGGCGGCGCTTCCGGCGGTCGGATGGCCTTCAGCGCTTCGGGCGAATAGCCATGGGTCGGATCGAAATCGAAAGTGTGGTGCAACTGGGTCATGCGCGCTTGTTCCGCGAAAGGGGCGGGGAAGGCAAGAGGTCTCGGTGTCCTGCCGGCGCGCCTGTCCCTCCTCGGCCACGCCCGTTCGCTGCCCAGCATAAAGCGGGGAGATGAAGGAAGAGCACCGCGGCGCGAGCGCGGTGCCGAGCGTTGAGAGGGAATTTGTTCGGATCATTCGCGCGGTCAAAAACCGCTTGACGCTGCCGGTCTTTCGTCGCAAGCCCCGGGCCGGCTCTTCAGCCGGTTTTCAAGGAACACCCCATCATGGACCCCGACAGTCGACGGTCGATCCCGATCCTTCCTGTCCGGTAGCGGCCCGGCTGCTCCGGCGGACACCAACGGTTCCAAAGGAGCACGACGATGCTGCGCATGTATGTTCGCGAGGCGGAACGCCTGACGCTGAGCCCGCTCGACCCCGCCGCTCCGGCCCAGCATGCAGGCGAGGAGGCGGCCGCTCCGGCGGCGCAGACCGCCGTTCTCTGGTATGATCTGATCAATCCCGCCTTGCAGGAGGTCAGACATGTGGAGCGCGACCTCGGCATCACCGTGCCGACGCGCGACGAGATGGAGGAGATCGAGCTTTCGGCCCGACTCTACCAGGAGGACGGGGCGGAATTCATGACCGTCACCGCGCTCAGCAAGCTCGACGGCGACGTGCCGATGAAGACGCCGGTGACCTTCATTCTCAAGGGCGCCACGCTGGTCACCGTGCGGTATGCCGATCCGAAGCCCTTCGCGCTGTTTGCCGCCCGCGCGCTGCGCGCCAATGGCCACAGCTATGCGGCAGGCGAGGAGGTGATGCTCGGCATTCTCGAAAGCGTCGTCGACCGGATGGCGGATGTTCTGGAGCGCATCGGCAACGAGATCGACATGATCTCGCACGAGGTGTTCCGCTCGAAGACCGGCTCCTCCACCAAGAAGACCAAGAATCTGCAACTCCTGATCGAACAGCTCGGCCAGAAGGGTGATTTCCTCTCCAGCGTGCGCGAAAGCCTGGTCTCGATCTCGCGCATGGTCGCCTATCATGCGGCGGTGGAAACCTCCGGGCGTAAGGTGGCCAAGGAGGTGCGGCAGATGGTCAAGCTCCTGCAGCGCGACACGGTCTCGCTGGGCGATCACGCCACCTTCCTCTCGGGCAAGATCAATTTCCTGCTGGATGCCACGCTCGGCCTGATCAATCTCGAGCAGAACCAGATCATCAAGATCTTCACCGTCGCCTCGGTCGTCTTCCTGCCGCCGACGATGATCGCCTCGATCTACGGCATGAACTTTCAGATGATGCCGGAGCTGAACTGGTCGTTCGGCTACCCTTGGGCGATCATGGTGATGCTCTTGTCGGCCGTTGGCCCGTTCTATTATTTCAAGCGGCGCGGCTGGCTATAGCCAGAGCATGCAGCGTAAGCGTGCGAAGCGGCTTCGCGCGACACGCTTCGGCGAGCCGCGCTCACGCGACCGATGATCCAGACACAAAAACACCCGGATTCGGCGGCCGAATCCGGGTGTTTTTCTCATCGATACTTGAAGCCGATCAGCGCGGGGCTTTCTTCGGTGCCGGCAGAAGGCCTTCGCGCTGAGCCTTCTTGCGGGCTAGCTTGCGGACGCGGCGAACCGCCTCGGCCTTCTCGCGCACCCGGCGCTCGGACGGCTTTTCGTAGAAGCTGCGCGCCTTCATCTCACGGAAGATGCCCTCGCGCTGCATGCGGCGCTTCAGGACGCGCAGCGCCTGGTCGACATTGTTGTCTCGAACAAGAACCTGCAAGATCTCTCCTTCCGCAGCCTGAGGCTGCCATGGTTTTGACGGGGGGTGGACAGGGATCGTGGCGTTCGATGCCGGAGCGTCCGGCCGATCCTCGCGATCGATCGACCCTCCGGATTTCTGTTTGTCATCCGACTTCGGCGCAAAGCGCACACTGGTGTTCGGCCGGATGGTGAAGCAGCACGGCCTAACCTGCGTAAAAAGCGCGCGTGTCAGGCCGAAGCGATCCTGCGCCCATGGGTCGGTTCTCCATGGGGCAATGCCTACGATCGTGCCGGAAACAGGTGACGCAAAGGCAAACCGGCATGCAAGCATGGTGTAAAAGGAAAGGCCGGGTCGAGCCCGGCCAGTCCGTGGCATCCTGGACGACGGCGTGCAAGGCACGCAGTTTCATCCTCTCGTCTTGATCCGGATCCTTCGACCCGGAGCGGCGCGAAGGCCTGGGGGAAGACGGATCAGGCTGCCTGCAGGTTCTCGGCGGCGCTGCGGCCGGAGCGCTTGTCGCGCACGATTTCAAAATTGACCTTCTGGCCGTCGCTCAACGTGCCCAGGCCGGAACGCTCGACAGCGGAAATGTGGACGAAAATGTCCGCGCCGCCATTGTCCGGAGCGATGAAGCCGAAGCCCTTGGTGCTGTTGAACCACTTAACGGTGCCACTGTTCATGATAACGATTCCTTTCAACCGTTGATGGGGCCGGCCAAGAGAGCCGGCTTAAAATCGACAATGAGAGGAAATCAGACAGGGCCCGGGGGCAACAGACGAAGACGCTAGCAAAGTTCGATCCCGCAAAGATAGGCGCTCTGTCAGGCCATTGCAAGGCAGGCGGGCGAAAAGCCCGGAAGCACGGCTCCGCCACGACAGATCCGTGTGCCTTGCATCGTTAACGACATTCTCTGGATTGTCGCATGGCCGCTACATCCGTGCGGCTTGCTGTGCCATATAGGTTTGGCTTGTGGCGGTATGATCTGCCGATACAGTGGCCCCGAGGTCTCGCCCAGCCATGGCCGCGATGACAGGGAATGACGATCCGAAGAGGGACCCTACGCCGTGCTCAAGCGTCCGATCCTTGCCGCGCTGCTTCTCGCAGGTGCTGCCGGCACCGCCAAGACCGCAGGGCCTGCGCCTGTGCTCGACATATCCTTCCAGAACGGTCAGCCTGTTCCCCAGGTCTGGGGTTCGGAGGGACTCAACCCCAAGACCACCGCGCAGGCGATCTGCGTCGACGTGCCCGCCGGCGGCTCGCCCTGGGATCGGATGATCGGCATCAACGGCCTCCAGCTGCGCGGCGGACAGACCTACCGGCTCTCGATCGGGCTGGAGAGCAGCACAGCGGTGACGGTGCCCGTGCTGGTTCAGGTGGATGCGCCGCCCTATCAGGCCCATGGCCGGCTCGATGCCCATGTGGAGGCCAATAAGCCGGGCAGTTTCTCGACAAACTTCGTCGCGCAGGACAGCCGGCCGACGCAGTTCGTGCTGCATCTCGGCGGCGCGGCGGCCGATTACAGCCTCTGCCTGACACAGGCGAGCATCGTTTCCGTGGTTCCGAAAAGCGGGCGCAAGGTCGTGTCGACGGTTGTCGTCAATCAGAGCGGTTATGGCCGGGGCGCGCCCAAGCGTGCCACCTTCATCGGCGGGGACGAGACCCCGGTCGATTTCAGCCTGATCGATGCCGCGGGCAAGACGCTGCTGACGGCCAGGAGCAAGCCGCTCGGCTATGATGCGAGCGCCGGTGCGCCGGTGCATGTGCTTGATTTTTCTTCGGTCGAGAACACGGGCCAGGATTTCCGCCTGAAGGTGGGCACCACCGAGAGCGATCCGTTTCCCATGGGACAGGACGTCTTTGCCGCCCTGCGCATCGATGCGCTTTCCTGGTTCTATCCGCAGCGCAGCGGCATCGCCATCAATGGGCGCATCGCCGGCGCCGGCTATGCCCGGGCCGCCGGCCATATCGGCGTTGCCCCCAATCGGGGCGATACCGATGTGGCCTGCCTCAAGGGCAAGGTGGCGCAGACGCTCTATCCCGGCTGGTCCTGCAGCTATCGGCTGGATGTTTCCGGTGGGTGGTATGATGCCGGCGACCAGGGCAAATATGCCGTGACCGGGGCGATCTCCGCCGCCCAGCTGATGGCCGCCTTCGAGCGCGGGGCGCATTTTGCCGGCGGCAGCTCGCCGGTCTTCAGCGACAGCCTCTCGCGCAGTCCCGAGAACGGCAATGGCGTGCCCGACCTCTTGGACGAGGCCCGCTGGGAGCTGGAATTCCTGCTGAAGATGATGGTGCCCGACGGGCAGCCTCTGGCCGGCATGGTCCATCACAAGGTGCATGACACCCGCTGGACCGCAGTGCCGATGCTGCCGGCGGCGGATCCGATGGAGCGGGCGCTGCACCGGCCCTCGACGGCTGCCACACTTGCCGTGGCCGCCGCCGCGGCGCAAGGCGCGCGCCTGTTCGGCGCCTATGATGCCGCCTTCGCCGCGCGCCTGTCTCAGGCCGCGCAGAAGGCCTGGAAGGCGGCCGGCGCCAATCCCGTGCTCTACGCCCCCGTTTCCGACGGCCAGCAGGGCGGCGGCGATTATGATGACGACGATATCGAGGACGAAACCTACTGGGCCGCCGCCGAGCTTTATCTGACGACGGGCACGCCGGCGTTTCTCGACCGTCTCAAGCGCTCGCCCCACTGGAATGACGATGTGTTCTTCCGAAGCAATACCGCCTTCGACTGGCGCAGCACCGCCGGGCTCGGCCGGGTCCAGCTCGCGCTTTTCGGCAAGAACCTTCCGGCCGCAGACCAGGCCCAGGTGCAGGCCTCGGTGGTCGCTGCGGCCGATCGTTTCCTGGCGCTGCAGGCCGAAGAGGGCTTCGGCCAGATCTATCGTCCCGGCGACGGCAAATATGACTGGGGCTCCAATCAGATGATGCTCCAGAACATGGTGGTGGTGGCCGCCGCCTATGACGTGACCGGGCGGCAGAGCTATCGTGACGCCGCGCGCGAAGGCATGGACTATCTGCTCGGCCGCAATGCCATGAACCTTTCCTATATCACCGGCTATGGCACGCGCTTTTCACGCAACCAGCACAGCCGCTGGTATGCCAATCAGGTCGATCCGTCCCTGCCGCATCCGCCGGCCGGCACGCTGGCGGGCGGCCCGAACTCCACCCTGGTCGACGAGCTGGCGCGGGCGAAGCTCAAGAATTGCGCGCCGCAGCTCTGTTATCTCGATGACATCAATGCCTGGGGTTCGAACGAAATGGCGATCAACTGGAATGCGCCGCTGGTCTATATGGCCTCCTTCCTCGCCGATGCGCGCTGATCGGAGCCTTTGATGACCGGGATCGCCCTGATCGGCTGCGGCTTCGTCGCCGACTACTACGCGCTGACGCTGAAGAATCATCCCGAGCTGCGTCTTTGCGGCGTGTTCGACATCCTGCCGGAGCGGCAGGCCGCCTTCGCGCGGTTCTGGTCCGCCCGCGCCTATGACAGTCTGGAGGCGCTGCTCGCCGATCCCTCTGTCGAGATCGTCGTCAATCTGACGCCGCCCGAAACCCATGCCGAGATCAATCGCGCGGCGCTTCAGGCCGGCAAGCATGTCTATTGCGAGAAGCCGCTGGCCATGACGATGGACGATGCGCAGGCGGTGGTGGAACTGGCCGAGACGAGGGGTCTGGTGATTGCGGGGGCGCCAGCCAATGCGCTGTCGTCGGCGCGCGCCCATTGCGCCGCGCTGATCCGCAGCGGGGCGATCGGTGCGCCGCGCCTGGCCTATGCCGAGATGGAGGACGGGCCGGTTTTCCGCGGCAACTGGCGCAGCTGGAAGAGCCGCTCCGGCGCGCCCTGGCCCGGCGTTCACGAATTTTCCATCGGCTGCACGCTGGAACATGCCGGCTATGCCGCGAGCTGGCTGGTGTCGCTGTTCGGCGCGGTGGATCGCGTCACCGCCTTTTCCGCCCTGGCGTTTCCGAACAAGGGGCCGGGCACGGAGGGCCTGTCACTCGGCCATGATTTTTCCGTCGGCTGCATGGCCTTTCGCTCCGGCCTTTCGGCACGGCTGACCAGCGGTCTCGGCGCCCCGCGCGACCGCTCGCTGACCGTGGTCGGCGAGGAGGGCATTCTCGTGGTGCGCGATCTCTGGGACGAGTTTTCCGCCGTGCAGCTGGAGCCCTTCGGCCGCCGTCCCTTCTGGCCGCGTCTGGTGGACCGACTGGAGCATGAGCTGCAGCGCAAGCTCGGCTTCCGCCTCACGGCCGGGCGGACCATGCCCTATGCACGCCGCAAGCTGGCCTTGCCGGCCTATCCCTCCCGCATCGATTTCGCCCGCGGCGTTGCCGTGCAGGCCGCCGCCATCAGAGAGGGGCGGACGCCGTTCTTCTCCGGTCGCACGGCGCTGCATCTGACCGATATCGCCCTGTCTCTGCACAATGGGCTGAACGATCACGCGCCGCTGCCGCCGGCGCAGACCGCGCTTGTGGGCGACCAAGGGTAAATCCTTTTCGCAGCCATGAGAGCATGCGCATCAGCCTGACGTGACCCGTCACGGCCCGGCAGTTGCTGAGGCCTCCACGCCGTGCTCTGTCAGCGAAAGCGTTCGGGCGGCTGTGCCCTGATCCGGTCGAGCAGCGACAGGGCTTCGACACTGCGTTCGAGCGGCATGATCCCCGATCGTGTCTCGCCCGCGAGAATCGCCTGGCTCGCCGCGTCGATTTCAAAAGACAAGCCATTTCCGACATAGCGATGGTCGAGCCGGGTGAGGCCCGGCACGATCGGCAGGGCCGTCAGCTTGCACAGGATGCGGCCCGCAAGCCCATTGCCCTCGGCGCCGAGCTCACGCGTCAGTCCGGCGTATCGAGAGAGAAAAAGCCGTGGCGCGGCGATGAAGGGCTGGTCGATGATCAGCGCCCCGGTCTCGCCTTCGATCACATAGCGGTTGGTGTCCGTCCGGTCGAAACCGCAGGCAAGCTCCGCCTCGAAGCCGTCATAGGCGAGCCCCATCTGCGCGCAGAGATCGACACCTGTCGCTGCCGCCTGCCAGCGGCTCGTCATTGCCTTTGGCGTGCCGAAAAGATTGAGCGTCAGGGCGATGAGGTAGATGCCGAGGTCGAGCAGAGCGCCGCCGCCCAGCGTAGGCGAAAAGAAGCGGCTGTGTGGATCTTCTGGCTTGAAATAGGCCAGCTGCCCCCGCACGGCCTTGACGCGGCCGATCGTGCCCTGGCGCAAATGCGCGCGCAGAGCGGCAAGCGCGGGCAAAAACAGGGTCCAGAGCGCCTCCATGGCGAAGAGACCCGTTTGCCGCGCTCTGTCGAGAACGGCCTGCGCTTCGGCGGCGGAGACGGCCAGCGGCTTTTCCACCAACACCGGCTTGCCCGCCGACAGGGCGCGCAGCGTCTGCTCGGCATGCTGGCTGCTGGGCGTGGCGATATAGACGGCATCGACCGCCTCTTCTGCCAGAAGCGCGTCGAGATCCGGCAGGCAGGCCAGCCCACCGAACCGCTCGGCATAGAGCCTTGCCCGGTCCTCGCGCCGGCTCGTGATTGCGGTAACGACGGCATGCCGGGTCTGTGCGATGTCCTGGGCAAAGGCGATGCCGATCTCGCCCGCACCGATGACCCCCCAGCGGACCTGCTCTTTGCCAAGACCCATGGTTTCCCTTGTGCTCCCTGCGCGTGCTGCCGGCCTGCTTTGCCCAAGCTCCCGGGCCAGGCCGCAGCAATACGAGGAAAACCCTATAGCGGCTTAAGATGAGCTTCTCCTTAATCGCGACCGGCCGGTGCAACTGGCCTGCCTATGGGGCTCCTGCATCCGGCCCGTGCATGGTCCGTCCGACGCGCCTTATCCAATTCACGCAAAGGCTGGGATGGCGCTCTTATGGACGGTGTCCACGGCGCAAGATGCAAATGCCGGCCAGAGCCACTCTGACATGCGAACACGGCCCGGGTTACAGAAGCGGGGCAGGGTCTGAATGGGATGGGAGAAGAAAGGGCAGGGGGACGGTTGCGCACCGCCGAAGTCTGCTAGAGCATCGGACTGAAAATCGCACGCAGTTCGCTGCTCTAGGCTTTTGTTTCCGCATCGGATTTATCCGAAAACCGGCTCCCACTTTTCGGACCGATGCTCTAGCGCCAGCGCATGCGTTGACGCCGGCAGACGCCCGGGAAGGGCAAACGGACGAGGATCGTGAAAATCATCGCGGGCCTACAGCGGGCTATGCGCGAATCAAGACGTACAAAGTCGCTGCAACGTTTCAGATCACCTGCATGAAGCGATCCCTAAATCGGTCACGATCCAAGGATCATGCAGTCGTTTGCGGCATCCGAAGCCCTCTCGCCCCGGCGCCATCCCTCCCGGCGTCTTTCCTGCACGGCTGGCAGTTGCACATCGCTGAACAGAGACGGCGGGCATCCGCTCTGCAGGTCTGGCAACGCCCGAAACGACCGTCAGGCCGTCCGCTTCTTCATGTCTTCAGCCCTGCTCTCCGGCTTGTTCTCCTGGCCGTATATCTCGGTCAGCGTCCTGAGAACTTTCATCACGGCCTGCGACGAGCTGGAGTAATAGATCGTCTGCGCATCACGCCGCGTGCTGACCAGATTCTGCGCGCGAAGCTTGGAGAGATGCTGGGACAGAGCAGACTGGCTCAGTCCGACCTGGTTGGCGAGGGCACCAACGGCGATCTCTTCCTTTACCAGATAGTTCAGGATCATCAGCCGTTTTGGATTGGCCATGGCTGACAGGAACTCGGCAGCTACTTCTGCCTCGTCAAGATCATTGGGATTCGTCGCTGGCATATTTCGAACTCCATGCGCTGGCGCATTTGCAATACAAGGTTAGCCCAGACGATCATTAGCGCGTTCGCATGAAAGGACAACCATGTACTGCGAGATTTAGGGGTGTTTTTAACGATTTAAACCCGAGTTGGGCGTGACAAAGCCCAGGAAGTTCTGCGGAAAGCGGTCATAACACTGCGCGGTCAGGATCAGGGGTCAAGCTGAACCTTGCGTGAGGCTTTCGCAAACGTGTTTTAGGCTCTGTCGATCGTCAGTAACGGTTCACGACGGCGATAGTTCCGTGTCTCTTTAAAAAGAATCGGACATAAAGATCGCTGCGGTCCCTCACTATCTCAAACTCAGAGCTAAGGTGATAGCTGAATTTTAGGATTCGCTTTGTTGAACGCTAGGTTTCGTTCAAAACTGCGTGAGCTGTGAGCATAGCGGTGCTGCCGAACCCCGCCACGAGATGCCCTTTGATCGGCATCAGCCGGATGAAGAGAAAATCCTGAAAATCGATATAGAGCGCGGATTTCGGGTGGCGGTCGAGAAAGTATTGCCGCAGCCGGTCCCGCTCCGGTGCATCGCGCGCCACCGGCGCTGCCATCGCCTGGAGGGTCAGGCGCGGATGGGCGAGGGGATCGCCCTTTCCGGTTTCGGTGACCAGAAGCGAGCAGCGCCCATCACGGATGAGCGCTCTCGTATGATGCGAGAGGGCGGAGACGAACAGGAACGGCGTGCCGTCCCTGTCCGTGGCCACCAGAACACGGCTGACGAAGGGATGGCCGCTGTCGTCGAGGACGGCGAGCGCGGCATCCGGCGCATCGGCAAGCAGGCGGCGCGCCAGAGCGATATCCTCGGCCCGGGCGGCGGGAGAACCGTCCGCCCCCGCAGGTGGCGTCGGGTTCTTCTCGTTCATGCGCGCGCCTGTCGATGCCGGGTGAGGCCTTCGATCACGTTGCGCGATTCGATCGTGCCGATGATGCTGCCGTTTTCCACCACGCCGATTGTGCCCGGCTGGCGCGCCAGCGCGTCGAGAATGTCGATCAGCGGCGTCTCGGGCGCGGCCGTGGCGGTCACGCCCTGCGACTGCGGCGTGGTCACGATGCCGGCCGCCATGACGTCGCGTGCCGACAGCATGGTGATCGGGTTCATATGCTGCACGAAATCGGCGACATATTGATTGGCCGGATTCTTGACGATCTCCTGCGGCGTGCCGCACTGGATGATGTGTCCGCCTTCCATGATGGCAATGCGGTTGCCGATGCGAAAGGCCTCGTCGAGATCATGGCTGACGAAGAGAATGGTCTTCTTTAGCCGGCGCTGGAATTCGAGAAGCTCATCCTGAAGGCGGGTGCGGATCAGCGGATCGAGCGCGGAGAAGGGTTCGTCCATCAGCAGGATCGGCGCGCCGGTGGCGAAGGCGCGGGCGAGGCCCACGCGCTGTTGCATGCCGCCGGAGAGTTCCTGCACCTTGCGGTCGGCCCATTTCGTCAGATTGACGAGATCCAACTGCTCGCCCACCCGCTTGCGCCGTTCGCCATCCGGCACGCCGGCCAGTTCCAGCCCGAAGCCGACATTGTCCGCCACCGTGCGCCATGGCAGCAGCGCGAATTGCTGGAACACCATGGACACCGTGTGCATGCGGAAATCGCGCAGGGCCTTGGCGGAGGCGCGATAGGGATCGATCGCCGTTCCCTTGGCCGTGCGCACGCTGACATTGCCGCGCACGACCGGCGCCAGCCCGTTGACGGCGCGCAAAAGCGTGGATTTGCCCGAGCCCGACAGGCCCATCAGCACGAGAATCTCGCCCTCGTGCACGGTGAGCGAGGCGCCGGCGACGCCCAGCACCAGTCCGGTGGCGGCGCTCACCTCGTCGCGGGTCTTGCCCTGATCGACCATGGCCAGAGCACGCTCGGGCCGCTCGCCGAAGACGATGTCGACATTGCCGAAAATCACTGCATCGTTCATCACGCGTCTCCCGCGTCGGAGGATCTGAACAGCCGGTCGAGAATGATGGCCAGGATGACGATGCACAGGCCGGCCTCGAAGCCTTTGGCGACGTTCACCGTATTCAGCGCGCGCAGCACCGGCACGCCGAGACCGTCAGCCCCTACCAGGGCGGCGATGACCACCATCGACAGCGAGAGCATGATCGTCTGCGTCAGGCCGGCCATGATCTGCGGCATGGCGAAGGGCAGCTCGATCTTGCGCAGCACCTGGCCCTGGGTGGCGCCGAAGGAGACGGCGGCTTCCACCAGTGACGGCGGCGTGGAAATGATGCCCAACCGCGTCAGCCGGATCGGCGCGGGAATGGCGAAGATGACGGTGGCGATCAGGCCCGGCACCATGCCGAGCCCGAAGAGGATCAGGGCCGGGATCAGATAGACGAAGGTCGGGATCGTCTGCATGAGATCGAGCACCGGCCTCAGGAAGGCATAGAACCAGGCGCGGCGGGCGGCGGCAATGCCCAGCGGAATGCCGACGGCCATGGAGACGGCGCTGGCGGCGAGCACCAGCGCGAGCGTCTGTGTGGTTTCCTTCCAGTAGCCCTGGTTGATGATCAACAGCAGGCCGAACAGCGTGAACAGCGTGATGCCGACCGAGCGGCGCAGCCACCAGGACAGGCCCGTGACGGCCGCCACCACGATCAGCGGATGCGGCGTCTGCAGCACGAACAGCAGCGCATTGACGACGGCCAGCAGCAGATTGGAGAGCTGCTGAAAGAACAGCTCGAAATTGGTCGTCAGCCAATCGACGAACGCCTTGGCGGCGAGGCCGATCGGGACACGATGTTCCGTTAGAAAATCCACCGGCTTAAAGTCCATCTTTGTTGAAACTTTGGGTTGCAATTGATAGGCGCGCCGTCGATGGCGATGCCTGCCTGCGCCACGCGCGACCGTGATGTTCTGGCGCCTCCGGCTGACAAGCGAGAGCACCGGACTGAACCTCATAGGTAGACGCTGCTCTGGTTCTCTGTTCCTGCATCGGCTTATCCCGGAACGGGCCCCGCTTTCCGGTCCGATGCGTGCAGGCCGAATGGCCAGGACGGGCCGGATGGCATCTGCGGAGCGAAGCGCGGACCCAGAAAAGATGACGCTATGGCCGGTTGGCCATAGCACAGCCTGCCCGTCCTCTGGGCGGGTTTCGCCGTCTTTAATGTCAACAAACCCCGCGTACAGATGCTGCGGCGCAGGATGCTATCAGCTCGCTTCAAGCCCTGGTGCCCTGCCTCGGTCGATGGACCGAGACAGGCACCTGGGGCTGTTTTGCCCGGATGCGCGCGCATTGCGAGGCATGGACGGCTTCGAAAGAGGCCCGCCATCCCGGGTTTGCCTGCGCAAGGCGGCCTTAAAGGCCCAGTTCGCCCTTGACGGCCTTCATCGCGTCCCCGCCATCCTTGGTGGTCACGCCGACCAGCCAGGGCTCGACAGCTTTCGGATTGGCCTTCAGCCACTCCTTGGCGGCCTTGGCCGGTTCTTCGCTGTCGTTGAGGATCTTGCCCATGATCTGGTTTTCCATCCCCAGCGTGAACTTGAGGTTGGTCAGGAGCTTGCCGATATTCGGGCACTCGGTGACGTAGCCGGCACGGGTGTTCGTATAGACGGTGGCGCCGCCGAAATTCGGGCCGAAGGTGGCATCGCCGCCGGTCAGATAGGTCATCTTGAAGGTGGTGTTCATCGGGTGCGGTTCCCAGCCGAGGAAGACCACCGGCTTGCCGGCCTTGTCCGCGCGGGCGACCTGGGCCAGCATGCCCTGTTCGGAGCTTTCGACAAGCTCCATGCCGCCCATGCCCATTTCCTTCTTGTCGATCAGCGACATGACGAGGCGGTTGCCGTCATTGCCCGGCTCGATGCCATAGATCTTGCCGTCAAGCGCGTCCTTGTGCTTGCCGATGTCGGAAAAGTCCTTGATGCCGAGGGCGGCGCCCTTGGCATTGGTGGCGAGCGTATACTTCGCGCCTTCCAGATTGACGCCGAGCGAATCGACCGTCTTCTCCTTGAGGTAGGGGGTGACGTCCTTTTCCTGCGCCGGCATCCAGTTGCCGAGGAAGACGTCGATGTCCTTGTTCTTCATCGACTGATAGGTGACCGGAACCGAGAGCACCTTGATGTCGGCCTTGTAGCCGAGTGCCTCGACGATGGCGGCCACGGTGGCGGTCGTCGCCGTAATGTCCGTCCATCCGACATCGGAGAAACGGACGGTGCCACAGTTCTTCGGCTCGGCGGCCAAGGCCGGCGCGGCGCAGGCGGCGGCAAGCGAGAGGGCCAGGGCCCGGATCACGGTCTGTCTGCTAAGGATGCGCATGCTATTCCCCTTCTCATCTCTGGTTAGCCAATCATCAATTCTTCGCCAACTCAAGCGTGCTGATGTTGATGAGCAGTTTAGGGGGTCAGGTTTCCCATGCCGCCGCGTCCGCGACTCCTTATGTCGCATGTTCGCCGCCGCCGGCGAGTTTTGACCAGCATCTGTCTGTGCCGTTGCAATTTTGACCGGTGCTCTGCTCCCTTCCCATCCCGATCCCCCGCGCTAGCTGCAATTCCAGTGTTCATGTCGGGAGGGACGGGCGATGGGCGAGCGGCAGCTGCATCTGACTGGAGCGGGCGAGGAGGCGGGCGAGCTGAAGCGGGTGATGGGCCCCGGTCTCCTGCTGCTCTTCATCGTCGGCGACATTCTCGGAACCGGCATCTATGCGCTGACGGGGCAAGTGGCCCAGAAGGTCGGGGGTGTGGTCTGGCTGCCTTTCCTGATCGCTTTCCTCGTCGCCCTGCTGACGGCCTTCAGCTATCTCGAGCTGGTCACCAAATATCCCAAGGCCGCCGGCGCCGCGCTCTATACGCACAAGGCATTCGGCATCCATTTCCTCACCTTCATCGTCGCCTTTGCGGTCATGTCCTCCGGCATTACCTCGGCCTCGACCGCTTCGCGCGCCTTTGCCGCCAATTTCGCTGCCACCGTCGGCCTCGATGCGGGCACGATCGGCGTGACGCTTGTCGCCGCGCTGTTCCTGGCGCTGGTCGGCCTCGTCAATTTCCGCGGCGTCGGCGAGAGCGTGAAGATGAATGTGGTGCTGACCGTGGTCGAGCTCAGCGGGCTGCTGCTGATCATCGGCATCGGCGCCTATGCGATCTTCGGCGGGCAGGGCGACGTTTCGCGCGCCTTCGTCTTTGAAACACCCGGCGACACGAGCCTGTTCTTCTCCGTGGTGGCCGCCACCTCGCTCGCCTTCTTCGCCATGGTCGGCTTTGAGGATTCGGTCAACATGGCCGAGGAGTGCAAGGATCCGAGCCGCATCTTCCCGAAGGTGCTGCTGGCGGGCCTGATCCTGACGGGCATCATCTATGTTCTGGTGGCCGTCTCGGCGATCACACTGGTGCCGGCGGCAGAGCTCGGCGAGGGCGAGACGCCGCTGCTGAAGGTCGTGCAGGCCGGCGCGCCGGGCTTCCCGATCGGCATCTTCGCCATCATCACCATGTTCGCGGTGGCCAATTCGGCGCTGATCAACATGATGATGGCGAGCCGGCTGATCTATGGCATGGCGCGCGAGGCGGTTCTGCCCGCCGTTCTCGGCCGGGTGCATTCCGGCCGGCGCACGCCCTATGTCGCCATCCTCTTCACCAGCGCCATTGCGCTGGCGCTGATCGTCTTCGCGGGCAGCGTTCCGGCGCTGGGCGGCACGACCGCGCTGCTCTTGCTCTGCGTCTTCGCCATCGTCAACGTGGCCGTTCTCGTGCTCCGGCGCGATCCCGTGCGCCACAAGCATTTCCGCACGCCGACGATCCTCCCGGTTCTGGGTACGCTGAGCTGCGTCTTCTTCGCCGGCCCATGGACGGGGCGCGACCCGGTGCAATATGTCATTGCCGGTGCGCTCCTGGCGCTCGGCGTGGTGCTGTGGTTCGTCACTGTCAGCGTGATGCGCAGGCACGCGGCACCGGCGGAATAGGGCATTGCACCGGGTTGGCTTCAGGGGCTCGGCAATAAATTCAGTGCATCGGGCTTTGACGATCGTCCGTCCGATGCCTCTGTCCGCGGCGGCAAAACCGCGTTTGCCGGCGCAAGCGGCGATCTTGCGCCTGATCGCATCCCGGTGTAGAAGAACCGCCATGAGCAAGGTTTCTGAGAGCATGAACTGGTGGTGGGTCCGCTGAAAGCGGCCTCGACCCCTCATGCGTGTAAGATGCGTGATTGAGACGACAAGCCGCCCGAACATTCGAGGCGGCTTTTTTCATAGTCAAGCCGCAGCGCGAAACCGGGCCGAACGGAGCGAGTGAAGCACATGGCGACGACTATTCTGGCCGATGGTGGCGAGGCCTATCAGACCAAGGGCGGCATCGCCGTCACCCGCCGCCGGCGCGAGGCGGCCTATGGCACGTCGATCGCCCGTTATGTCGACCAGCTCGACGAGCGCCGCGGCGCGGTCTTTTCCTCCAATTACGAATATCCTGGGCGCTACACACGCTGGGACACGGCCATTGTCGATCCGCCGCTCGGCATCTCGTCTTTCGGCCGCGCGCTGTGGATCGAGGCCTATAATGAGCGGGGCGAGGTGCTGCTGGAACTCATCGCCGCCCATCTTGAGGGCACGGACGATGTGACGCTCGGCGCGCGCACGGCGCGGCGCCTCGATCTCACCATCGATCCGCCGACCCGCGTCTTCACCGAGGAAGAGCGCTCGAAGATGCCGACCGTCTTCACGGTGCTGCGTGCGATTACCGGCCTGTTCTTCTCGCCCGAGGATGCGAGCCTCGGTCTCTATGGCGCCTTCGGCTATGATCTCGCCTTCCAGTTCGACGCGATCGAACTGAAGCTGAAGCGTCCCGACGACCAGCGCGACATGGTGCTGTTTCTGCCCGACGAGATCCTTGTCGTCGACCATTATGCCGCCAAGGCCTGGATCGACCGCTATGATTTCGCCAAGGGGGATCTGACGACCGAAGGCAGGGACGGCGACGTGGCGCCCGAGCCTTTCCGCACGGTGGACAGCATTCCGCCCCATGGCGATCACCGTCCTGGCGAATATGCCGAGCTTGTCACCAAGGCCAAGGAGAGCTTCCGCCGGGGCGACCTGTTCGAGGTGGTGCCGGGCCAGAAGTTCTTCGAGCGCTGCGACAGCCGCCCCTCGGAGATCTCCAACCGCTTGAAGGCGATCAATCCCTCGCCCTATTCCTTCTTCATCAATCTTGGGGTGCAGGAATATCTGGTCGGTGCCTCGCCGGAGATGTTCGTGCGCGTCTCGGGCCGGCGGATCGAGACCTGCCCGATCTCCGGCACGATCAAGCGCGGCGAGGATCCGATCGCCGATAGCGAGCAGATCCTCAAGCTCTTGAATTCCAAGAAAGACGAGTCCGAGCTGACCATGTGCTCCGACGTCGATCGCAACGACAAGAGCCGGGTGTGCGAGCCGGGCTCGGTCAAGGTCATCGGCCGTCGCCAGATCGAGATGTATTCGCGCCTGATCCACACGGTGGACCATATCGAGGGACGCCTGCGCGACGGCATGGATGCCTTTGACGGCTTCCTCAGCCATGCCTGGGCGGTGACCGTAACAGGCGCGCCGAAGCTCTGGGCCATGCGATTCATCGAAAGCCATGAGAAGAGCCCGCGCGCCTGGTATGGCGGCGCGGTCGGCATGGTCGGCTTCAATGGCGACATGAACACCGGCCTGACGCTGCGCACCGTGCGCATCAAGGACGGTATTGCCGAGGTGCGCGCCGGCGCCACGCTGCTCAACGATTCCAATCCGGACGAGGAAGAAGCCGAAACCGAACTGAAGGCCTCCGCTATGATCGCCGCCATTCGTGATGCCAAGACCGGAAACCGCGACAAGATCGCCCGCGATGTCGCCCCCGTCGGCGCCGGCGTGAAGATCCTGCTGATCGACCATGAGGACAGCTTCGTCCATACGCTGGCCAACTATTTCCGCCAGACCGGCGCCACCGTCGTCACCGTGCGCACGCCGGTGCCGGAGGAGGTGTTCGACAGCGTCAAGCCGGATCTGGTCGTGCTCTCGCCCGGTCCCGGCCGCCCGAAGGATTTCGACTGCAAGGCGACGATCAAGAAGGCGCGCGCGCGCGAGCTGCCGATCTTCGGCGTGTGCCTGGGCCTGCAGGCGCTGGCCGAAGCCTATGGCGGCGACCTGCGCCAGCTTGCCGTGCCCATGCATGGCAAGCCCTCGCGCATCCGCGTGCTGGAGCCCGGCCTGGTCTTTTCCGGCCTGGGCAAGGAGGTGACGGTCGGGCGCTACCACTCGATCTTCGCCGATCCTTCCACCCTGCCGCGCGATTTCATGATCACCGCCGAAAGCGAGGACGGGACGATCATGGGCATCGAGCATGTCAAGGAGCCGATCGCCGCGGTGCAGTTCCACCCGGAATCGATCATGACGCTCGGCCATGATGCCGGTATGCGGATGATCGAGAATGTGGTGGCGCATCTGGCCAAGCGGGCGAAGGTCAAGGCGGCCTGAGCTTCGTGGCCGATGATGGGATCACGATCGAGCCGATCCGCGAGGACCATGTCGAGGGCTTTCACAAGGCTCTCGACATTGTTGCGCGCGAGCGGCTTTATCTGACCTTTCTCGAGGCGCCGCCGCTGGAGAGCACCCGCGCCTTCGTGCGCGACAACATCGCCAGCGGCCATCCGCAGATGGTGGCGTTGGCGCAGGGGCAGGTGGTCGGCTGGTGTGATATCCGCCGCGTGGACCGGCCGACGCGGGCCCATTGCGGCATTCTCGGCATAGGCATCCTCCCCGGATTTCGCGATCGCGGTCTTGGCCGGCGCTTGATCCTGCGCACGATCGCAGCGGGCTGGGAGGCCGGGCTGTCGCGCATCGAACTCGAATGCCATCATGACAATCCGCGCGCGGCAGCCCTTTACTGCAAGGTCGGCTTCCGCGAGGAGGGACTGGCGCGCAAGGCGATCCTGATCGACGGCCGCTTCATCGACGCCATCCAGATGGCGCTCCTGCGCGAGGAGGCGAGCGCGGAGTAGCCATCTTTCGCTGCGTGCTGATGTGGTGCCCTCTGTCACGCCTCTTCTATGGCCGATCAGGGGTCGCGGTTTTCTTTCCGGTCTTGATGGTCTATGAGCCGGCCTTGTCGGGCGATGCCCTCGCGGCCGTCGGTCGCTTCGGTCATTTTGCGGGCTTGCGCTTCGCGGAAAATTGACGGTTTTGCCGGATCGTGCCGCCATCGTCATTCCTCCCTTTGGCAGGAATGACGGGCGCAGCGGCGCTTGTCGTTGCCTGCTGTGGACGGCATCACGATGGCTCCAGCCTTTTACCGGCCGCCGATGCGGCCACAGAGTTGAACCTTCTCGAGGACTTTCCCATGGATGCAGTCAACGCCGCCAGGGTGCGCCGCCTGGCTTTCTGGGGCATCCCGCTGTCGATCGGCGTGCTCGGGCTGAAATTGCTGGCCTGGTGGGTCACCGGCTCCGTCGCGCTTCTTTCGGACGGGCTGGAATCGATCGTCAACGTGGTCGCGGCCGTCATCGCCTTCGTGGTGGTCTCCTATGCCGCCAAGCCCGCGGACGCCTCCCATCCCTTCGGTCATCACAAGGCGGAATATTTCTCGGCGGTCATCGAGGGCGTTCTGATCGTCGTCGCCGCGCTGATGATTGTCTACGAGGCCGCGCCGGCGGTCTTCGATCCGAAGCTGCCGGAAGCGCCGCTCCTCGGCCTGGCGATCAATGCGGTGGCGGGCGTCATCAACGCGGTGTGGGCGAGCGTGCTGATGCGGGCGGCCAAGGCGCTGCGCTCGCCAGCGCTCGAGGCCGACGGCCACCATATCCTCTCCGACGTCGTCACATCAGGCGGCGTGCTGATCGGCCTGGCGCTTGCCTTTCTCACCGGCTATGCGGTGCTCGATCCGCTTCTGGCCGTGCTGGTCGCCTGCAACATCCTGATGCAGGGCTCCAAGGTCATCAGCCGCTCGGTCGACGGGCTGATGGACCGGGCGGTGCCGGAGGACGAGGAAGCGGCGATTAAGGCGGCCATCGCCGCCCATGCCGCCGGCTCGCTCGGCGTTCACGACCTGAAGACCCGGCAGGGCGGCTCGGTGATCTTCATCGATTTCCACCTCGTCGTGCCCGCCGAGATGACGGTGGGGGCCGCCCATGAGATCTGCGACCGCATCGAGGATGCGATCCGTGCCGTTCACGCAACGGCCAAGATCGCCATCCATGTGGAGCCGGAAAGCGAAGAGGCGCACGGCGTGCGCGTGAAACTGACAGGAGGCCGAAAGCCATGACGAAGACGGATGTATCGGGGCTGTCGCTGCTCGGACAGAAGACGGACCTGCCGGCCGGGCCGGACGAGGCGGTGCTGGAGCGTGTGCCGAGCGGCCATCAGGGCACCAATTTCGTAGTGCGCTTCACCGCGCCCGAATTCACCTCGCTCTGCCCGATGACCGGTCAGCCGGATTTTGCCCATATCGTCATCGACTATGTTCCCGACGAATGGCTGGTGGAATCCAAGTCGCTGAAACTGTTCCTGCATTCCTTCCGCAATCATGGCGCCTTCCACGAGGATTGCTCGATCGACATCGCCAAGCGGCTGGTCGATCTCCTGGCGCCCAAATGGCTCAGGATCGGCGCCTACTGGTATCCGCGCGGCGGTATCCCCATCGATGTTTTCTGGCAGACCGGCGCACCGCCGGAGGGCGTCTGGCTGCCGGACCAGGGCGTGCAGCCCTATCGCGGCCGGGGCTGAACAGAGTTTCTCTAACCAAGCAGAAGGCCCGGATCGGCGATCCGGGCCTTCTGGCATTCTGTCGTTTTGGTCCGATGCCGTGTCATACCGTTTCCGGCTGATCAACCGGAAGCCGTGTCAGACGTTGGAGCTGTCGTCTCCGAACCCGCCATCATCGCCAAAGCTGTCGCCGGCATCGGCCTGCTGCCAGCCGCCATCATCCTGGCCGCCCCAATCCTGGCCCGCATTGTCCTGGTTGCCATTGTCCTGGCCCCAGCCTGCGTCAGCGACATTGCCGGCGTCGGAGGCGTTCTGGGCTCCGTCCTCGCCATAGTAATTGTTGACGATCGTGGTTTCCTCGATCGGCGTGCCGGCCAGCATTTCGCCGGGCGCCGTCAGGCCCTGCTGCGCCATATGGCTGCCGAACAGGCCGCTCAGCGAATTGGCCAGCAACATGCCGCCGGCCACGCCGGCCGCCGTGCCCAGAGCGCCACGGATGAAGCTGCCGCCGGCCGAAGGCTGTTGCGGCGCGGCACCCCAGGGGGCAGGGCCGGAATTGCCGGCATAGCCCTGTGGCGCGCCATAGCCCTGCTGGCCGCCATAGGCAGGCTGCGGCGCTGCCCCATAATTGCCGGGCCGCGGACCCCAGGGGCCGCCGGCCGGGGCGGGCGGTGCTGCGCGGTAATCGTCCCGCTGGGGCTGCGGCTGCGGCCGGTTTCCGCTGCCGAAAATCGAGCTGAGGAAGCCGCCGCCCTGTTCGGGCTCCTCGCGCGGCCGAGCGGAGGATTCCAGCGTCCGAACCTTGGCTTCCAGCTCCTCGATGCGGGCGGAGGCCGCCTTCAGGCCCTCTTCCTGGATGATGACCGCCTGGGCCAGATAATAGGGCGCGGAGGGCTGGGCGCGCACCGCCTGCTCGATCAGGCTTTCCGCATCGCGATCGCGCGGGGTGTTTGCCGCTGTCCTGACCCTGTCGAACAGGGCGCTCAAAAGCTGCTTTTCATCCGGGGACATCGTCGCCTCCTTGAAGATACCGTGGGTTTCCGTCCGAAACGGGCATCTTCGTCATTGGTTCAAGCCGCCCGCGCGCATGGTCCTGGCTCTGTCGGATCGCGGCTGCGGCGGCGCCGGTCTGATCGGCCGGTCCATAAGGAGGTAGGCGGCGACGGGCGCAAAAGGAAGACCGTATTTCCTTACATTTGCGTAATCCGATAGACGGGGCGCACCCTGCCTGCCCGCAATGGGAGCGGCGCGCTCGCGCCATGGCCTGATCGCATCGAAGATGGAAACCATATGCGGGGAAAGCGAGGCGCGGGATGCGCGCCTGCGGCGCTAGTTCCGCAAGGCGCATTGTCATCGCGCACGAGTCGCCTTATCTGATGAACGGACACCACGAAGCATCCCTTGGGGAGAGACGCATGAACGAAGACGAAGACGAGAAGAAGACGGAGTTGCCGCTGGGCAAGGAAACCGAGGCGAATCTGTTCAAGTCTCGCTCGATCTTCATCTATGGCGGGATCACGCAGGAACTGGCGCAGAAGGTCTGCTCGCAGCTGATGGCGCTGGCCGCCGCCGGCGATGAGGACATCCGCATCTTCGTCAATTCGCCGGGCGGCCATGTCGAATCCGGCGACAGCATTCACGACATGATCAAGTTCGTGAAGCCGAAGGTCTGGGTCATCGGCACTGGCTGGGTCGCCTCCGCCGGCGCGCTGATCTACGTGTCGGTGCCGAAGGAGCGCCGCCTCTGCCTGCCGAACACGCGCTTCCTGCTGCATCAACCGTCGGGCGGCACGCGCGGCATGGTCTCCGATATCGAGATCCAGGCCCGCGAGATCATCAAGATGAACGAGCGCCTGATCAAGATCTTCTCCAAGGCCACCGGCCAGCCGGAGGAAAAGATCGCCCGGGACATCGACCGCGACTACTGGCTCTCCTCCGAGGACGCCGTCAGCTACGGCCTGGTCTCGCGCGTCGTCACCAATATTTCGGAAATCTGAGGATTTTCGCTGTCATTTGAGATCGAGGCCCTGCCGGCAAAGCTGGCGGGGCCTTTTTCATGGGCGGCGGCAGGTTCAGCCGTTATGCGTTGCCGAGAGCGGATGATCGGCCATCGCGTGGTCGGTGGTCACCAGCCGCAGCCCCTCGATGGCGCATTGGGCCAGCAGCAGCCGGTCGAAAGGATCGCGCGTGGGTGGTTCCGGCTGGACATGGAACAGCGCGTGGCTCGCCTCGACGGGAAGAATCGTCAATCCAAGACGGGCAATGACATCGGGCAGGATGTCGATCGATACACCCAGCCCAAGCTTTCCCAGTCTTACCTTGATCGCCATTTCCCAAAGCGTGGCTACGCTGACGAAAATTTCGTCTTCATCGCCAAGTCGGCCCGATGTCAGCGGATCAAGAATCGCCCTGATGTTTGCCGGTAGCCGGCTTGTCGAGCCCATCAAGATTGAAATGAGGATATGTGTGTCGAGCAGCAGCCTCATTTTTCGCCGTCAAGCGGCGGGAGCGGTGTGATCAGGAAGTCTTCCGGCAGAGGATCATCGAAATCCTCGGCAATATAGGTAAAGAAACGGTCGATCCCTTTTTCCCGCTTATAGGCGCGAAATGCCTCAAGGCCCGGCAGCGACGCAGCCTCCTTGGGCTTTTCCGGCGGCACGAGTTCGATCACCGGCTTGCCGTCGAGCGTCAGCGTGATGCGTTCGCCCGCTTCCACGCGGCGCGCAAGCTCTCTCAACTGGCCTTCGGCCTCGATCAGCGGCAGGATGGTCATGGGTCGCAGAATAGCCTTTCCGGCCGCTCTTGGCAAAGCCGGATCGCCCGTCGGAGAGTGGCCTCAGGGACGGCACTCTGCCGAATTTCACGGCAAGGCTTGCCCTTTATTGCGGCGGCCGATATACAGGGTGCATGACCAAGATCGACGTGACAGAGATGCACCAGAGCCCGCGCGAACGCGACAGCGTCGGCCAGCGCGCCCGTGCCTTCACGTCCCTTCTTCTTCTCGGCCTTACGCGCGGTTGCCGGGTTCTTTGAAGGAGCGCCCGGCAGCCGAAAAGCCTGCCGGCACAGCTCCTTGCAATTCGTCCATTCCTTGAGCCATAGACAGAGCCGAGTGCGTCGCACCGTGCCTTCGCTTGACCCTTTTCGATCCGGGGAGCAAAGGCTGCGCCGCGTCGGTCATCCAGACGAAGAGAACCCGAGACATGATCGTCAAGACCCATCCCGTCAAGCAGGGCATGCCCGATGCCGCGCGCAAGTATCGCCCCTATCCGCAGGTCGATCTGAAGGATCGCACCTGGCCGTCCAAGATCATCGACAAGGCGCCGATCTGGTGCTCGGTCGATCTGCGCGACGGCAACCAGTCGCTGGTCGACCCCATGGGCCACGACCGCAAGGCCCGCATGTTCCAGCTGCTCCTGGACATGGGCTTCAAGGAAATCGAGATCGGCTTTCCCTCTGCCTCCCAGACCGACTTCGACTTTGCCCGCTGGTGCGTGGAAGAGGGCCATGTCGGCAAGGATGTCTCGCTGCAGGTGCTGGTGCAGTGCCGGCCGGAGCTGATCACCCGCACCTTCGAGGCGCTGGAAGGCGCGCATCAGCCGATCGTGCATTTCTACAATTCCACCAGCGAGCTGCAGCGCCGCGTTGTCTTCGGCAAGGATGTCGCTGGCATCAAACAGATCGCCACCGACGCCGCCAAGATGATCGCCGACATGGCCGCCAAGGCCGGCGGCGGTTACCGCTTTGAATATTCGCCCGAAAGCTTCACCGGCACGGAGCTGGAGGTGGCGCTGGAGATCTGCAATGCGGTGGTCGAGATCATCAAGCCGACCGCCGACAACAAGCTGATCCTGAACCTGCCCTCGACCGTGGAAATGTCCACGCCGAACATCTATGCCGACCAGATCGAATGGATGTGCCGCAACATCGACAACCGAGAAAACGTGCTGATCTCGCTGCATCCGCACAATGACCGGGGTACGGGCATCGCCGCCGCCGAGCTCGGCCTGATGGCCGGCGCCGATCGCATCGAGGGCACGCTGTTCGGCAATGGCGAGCGCACCGGCAATGTCGATGTCGTGGCCCTGGCGCTGAACCTGTACACGCAGGGCGTCGATCCGGGCCTGGACTGCTCCGACATCGTGCGCATGCGCGAGGTCTATGAATATTCCAACCAGATGGTCATTCCCGAGCGGCATCCTTATGTCGGCGAGCTGGTCTACACCGCCTTCTCCGGCTCGCATCAGGATGCGATCAACAAGGGTATGAAGGCGATCAAGACCGCCAACCACACGTTGTGGGAAGTGCCCTATCTGCCGATCGATCCGCAGGATGTCGGCCGCTCCTATGAGGCGATCATCCGCATCAACTCGCAATCCGGCAAGGGCGGCATCGCCTATATCCTGCAGGAGGATTACGGCATCAACCTGCCGCGCAATCTCCAGGTCGAGTTCCGCGAGGACATCCAGCGCATCACTGACGAGGGCGGCAAGGAGCTGCCGTCGAAGGCGATCCATGCCCGCTTCCTCGAGCGCTATGTCGAGCAGCCCGGCGCCCGGATGAAGTTCATCGAGCACCACACCTATCCGGCCGGCACCGACCATCGCGGCGTGCGCGTGGTGGCGGCGGAAATCGAGGATCGCGGCGAGGTCAAGCGGATCGAAGGCAAGGGCAACGGGCCGATCGACGGCTTCGTCAATGCGCTGTCGATCTATCTCGGCATCCCCATGTCGGTCGCCGACTATTCCGAACATTCGCTCCAGCACGGCTCGAATGCTGCCGCCATCGCCTATGTCGAGCTGGAACATCCCGGTGGCAAGCTCTTCGGCGTGGGCATCAACACCAACATCGTCGCTGCTTCGCTGGAGGCCATCGTCTCGGCGGCGAACCGGGTGGTGGGCGTCTGATACGGGAATGATGAGGGGCGGGGCAGGCGTCGGCCTGCCTCGGTCTGCTTTCTTCTGCGGGAATCCTCCGCGGTGCCGGTGATTGAAGCGACACGGGCGAACGTAGCGACATGCGCGGCCTCGCATGCCCGTCGCATCAACGGCCGCTTTTCGCGCGATCACGCTGACCACAAGTCCCGGGACAAGTGGCGCAACGCTACCCTGTTGGCATGGGATTTCGCCGCTCACATCTTCCAAAGTGATCGGGCTTTCACCCGATCACATCTGATCGGCGATCTCTTCGGCCAGTGCGCGCAGCTTCGGGTCGGAGGAGGGGCCGAGCACGGCATAGGTGACGCCGCCGGCGTTCCAGGAGAGCATGGCGAGATTGTCGCGCATGGTTTCCGAGAGTGTGCGCGCATTGTCGTCGGGTGTGCCGAGCGGCGCCTTCATCAGACAGAGGGCGATCACGTCGCCATCCTCGGTCCGGTAGAGCAGGGTGGCCACGGGCTTGCCCTCGGCCACGATCAGGCGTCCGCCTTCCAGCGTCAGCGGCCGGTCCTTGATCGTCGGCAGGGTGAGGCTGAGCCCGGCGCCCTGCGAGAGCCACGCGACCAGCCGATCGGGCTCCGTCGCGGTCATTTCCACGAGATGGCCCTGCTGGCGGGTGTGGATGCGATAGGCATCGACGATGTCGTCACGCCAGCTGCGCGCCGGGGCCAGGATGTCGGCGGGCATTTCGTCATTCATGGTCCGGCCGATCAGGAAACCGGTGGAGCCGCCGATCAGCACCAGCCCGACGCCGCCGGCGACAAAGCGCGGCCACAGCTTGACCCGCTTCGGCTTTGCCGTTGCCGCTGGCGTCGCCACGCGTTCCGGCGTGGCGGATGGCTGATCGGTTCCCTGCCGCATCTGGCGCACGAGGGCGAGCGGCAGCGGGTCGCTCAGCATCGCATCGAAAGCCTGCGTGCCGGCCGCGCCCCCGGCCTTCAGCCGTTGATAGAGCCGGCGCGCCTCGTCATCGCTCTCCACGAGACGCTCCAGCTCGCGCCTTTCCGCGTCGTCCACCTCGCCATCGATGAGGGCGGACAGACGCAAGGCAAGGGAGGAACCTGTCGTGGGCAAGGATCTATGCTCGTTTCTCAAATGTTTTCGTCTCTGCGGCCGCAAAGGACAGGCGCGCCTCGGCCACCTGCCGGATCACCTGTTCGCGCGCGATTCCAAGGACATCCGCCGCGACCTCATACCGGAATTTCTCGACATTGACGAGCAGGAACGCCGGTGCCGTGCCCACGGGAAGCGGGATCGAGCGGCTGACGGCGGCGACAGCATCCGGCGGCTCATAGCCCTGATCCACGGTTTCCTGGCGCAGGGCCCTCATCAGCCGATAGACCCAGGCGTCGAGGCGGATGTCGGCCGCGGGCTGGCCATGCGCCAGCGCCCGCAACGTCACCGCGCCGACCATGTCGTCCGCCGCCGATGGGCTGGGGCACAGCGTCATGGCGAATCGACGCAGGCGCGGCAGAAGCGCCACGAGATCCTTCATGAAATTATGGGATTCCGCTGCTGGATGCATCGCTTTCCAACCATCGGTTTGTCGAGTGACAGCCCTGCCGCTCCCTCTCAGCGACCGGGCGCATCGATCCGGTTTCCTTTTGGATTCGCGCGCGCCGTGATCGCTTGAACCCGCATGTGACGGAAAGGCTTCCTTGCGGCCCGGTGACGGCCACCCAGTGGCCGGGACGCAGGAGACGCGCACGAAGCAGTCTATGAATGCCACCCTAGCACAAAAGCCCGGCCTCCGCCATCTTCCACAGCGGACGAGCGAGGTCAGGCTTCACTATGGCCGTTGCGCGACAGGCGTCAGAACATGTCCGTCTGCGCCAGATTGACGCCGCCGCTCTCCGGCGCGATTTCAAAGCGCTGGCGCTCGCAACGCCAGTTCCCGGGGCCGCCATCGATGGAAAACAGGTTGAAACCGGCGGGCGGCTTGTGGCCGCCGGGGCCCTGGGAGGCAGAGGCAATGCCGATGACAGGCACCGGGCGGATCTGGCCGCGCAGCTGGTAGACCGTGTTCAAATGTGTGTGACCATGCAGGACAAGCTCCGCTCCGCCCGACGAAATCACCGCGCCGAAGCGGCGGATGCCAATCATACGCTTGTGCATGGAGGTGGCGCCGCGAATCGGCGGATGGTGGATCAAGACGACGCGAAACAGCCCGGCCTCGCCGGCCGCGCGCAGGAGATTGACCGTCTCGCGCGCCTGGCGCCGGCCGAAATAGCCGCTGGCGGCGAAGGGGGGCGTGGCAACCGCCGTGGAGCAGCCGATAATGGCGACTTGGCCGCGCACGCGCAGATAAGGGAAACAGTGGAAATCCTCGTTCCACGCCTCCGGTCCCCGGTCGCCGCGCATGTAGGGATACCATGCTTTGACCGATTTTTCGTAGGCGCCCGGCACATAGGCATCGTGATTGCCGGGAATGACGGAGATGCGGTCCGGCTTGCCTTCCTCCTGCAGCCAGAGCCGCACCGCCTCGATCTCGCGCGACGAGGCGAGATTGACCAGATCGCCCGTGACCGCGAGATGGTCGGGGTTTGCCGCCTCCACCGCATCCATCAGCACGGACAGCGTGTCGCCCACCATATGCTTGCGCCGGTTGCGGTGCCAGTTGACGAAGCCGGTGATCCGTTTGGAGGCGAGCTCGCGCAGGGAGAGATCGGGCAGGGGGCCGAGATGGACATCGGAAATATGGGCGAGCTTGAACATGAGGCCTAACTAGAGCGGGATGGCGAAAAGTGTGCGCGGTTTCGTCTGGAATTCCGCTCTAAATTTTCTGATAGAGCATCGGACCGAAAAGTGGGAACCGGTTTTCGGAAAAATCCGATGCAAAAACGAAAATATAGAGCATCGCACTGAGGACTGTTTTCAGTCCGATGCTCTAGGGTCAGGACCCATTAAATTCATGCCATCTGTTCGCGCGCATGGGATTGGATGGAAGCAGACAAGCGCAAGGCAAGGCTTTTAGCCTTGCCGAGCATTGGTTGCGATCAGCCGGCTCATGCGCGCGAACAGATGGCATGAATTTAATGGGTCCTGACCCTAGCCGCCGATGGCGCCAAAGAAAACGCTCGGCGCAAGAATTTGGGCGAAAACGCACCGGGCGGGCCGCCAGCCAGCGTACCCCTGTCGATCAACAGAAAGGCCGCATCCGGATGAGCGCAACGAGCGGGCACGCCGCGCCCCGAACATGGCGCCGCTGGCGGCGGAAGCTGCTCTTACGGGCGGTCCACGCCGTCTTCTTCCTCACCAGGGGAATGACGCTGGGGGTGCGGGCCGCCTGTTTCGATGCCGAGGGTCGCATCTTTCTCGTCCGCCATGGCTATGTGCCGGGCTGGCATCTGCCGGGCGGCGGCGTCGAGCGCGGCGAGACGGCGGCGCAGGCGCTGGCCAAGGAACTGCGCGAGGAAGGCAATCTGGTGCTGGGCGACGCGCCGCGCCTGCTGCAGGTCTATTTCAACCGCGCCGCCAGCCGGCGCGATCATGTGCTTCTCTATGTCTGCCGCAACGTGACCCAGACCGCACCGCGCAAACCCGATGCCGAGATCCGCGAGGCCGACTTCTTCGCGCTCGACGCCCTGCCGCCGGAGACGACAGGGTCCACCCGCCGCCGCCTGGCCGAAATCGCCGGCACGCTTTCGCCCGACGACGTCTGGTAGCGCCTCAGCGTTCCGTCAGCGCGTCGCGCCCGTGGGGGCTGTCCAGGTCGAGAAGGGGGCCTGCGGGCACGATCCGGGTCGGGTTGATCGTCGGATGGCTCATATAATAGTGCCGCTTGATATGGTCGAAGACCACCGTCTCCTTCACGCCCTCCACCTGGTAGAGGTCTTTCAGATAGGCTTGCAGGTTCGGATAGTCTGAGATGCGGCGCAGGTTGCACTTGAAATGGCCGACATAGACGGCGTCGAAGCGCACTAGCGTGGTGAACAGCCGCCAGTCCGCTTCCGTCTGTCGATCGCCCATCAGATAGCGCCGGCTGGACAGGCGCGTCTCCAACTCATCCAGCATGGAGAAGAGCGCGGCGACTGCCTCCTCATAAGCGTCCTGGCGGGTGGCGAAACCGGCCTTGTAGACGCCATTGTTGACCGCATCATAGATGCGCGCGTTCAGCGCATCGATCTCAGCGCGCAGATCGGCCGGATAGAGGTCGAGTGTCGACCCCGTCAGCCCGTCGAAGGCGGAATTGAACATGCGGATGATCTCGGCCGATTCGTTCGACACGATCTTGCCTTGCGCCTTGTCCCAGAGCACCGGCACCGTCACCCGGCCAGTGAAGCCGGGATCGGCCTTCACATAGATCTCGGCCAGGGTTTCGGCGTCGAACAGCGGATCGGCGGTGCCGCCGTCGCGATTCTTGAACTCCCAGCCGCGCTCCAGCATCAGGGGATCGACTACGGACAGCGAGATCAGTGGTTCGAGGCCCTTGAGCCGCCGGACGATCAGCGTGCGGTGGGCCCAGGGACAGGCATAGGAGACGATCAGGTGATAGCGCCCGGCCTCGGCCTTGAAGCCGGCTTCGCCGGTCGGTCCGGCGCTGCCATCTGCCGTCACCCAGTTGCGAAAGCGCGAATCCTGCCGCTGAAAGCGCCCCTTGGTCTTCTCCGTGTCGTACCACACGTCCTTCCAGACGCCGTCCACCAGCATGCCCATGATCCGCCCTCCGTTTCGATCCGTTACAGATGTCAGATAAGCCCTGCGCGTGACATTCATAGATCGTCGCGGCTGAACAGTGCGTTTCCGCTTGACCCCGGCGCCAGTTCTGCTATCCGGCAAAGCGTTGCGGTCAAGAGGCCGCCCGCACTCTCTGGAAGAGGACGATCAGGCTTTGTTTCCCGCAGGACGCTCGCGACGACGCTGACCATCAGGACGGCTTTTTCCATCTTGGGAAAAGGCCATTTCCGCCTGTTCGTTTGCCCGCCGATGTTCTGCCAGGTTGCCTGATGTTCCAGAAAAAGCACGATCTCGTCTATCTCACCGAAGACGCCACCCATTCCGACGCCATCGATCTGATCAACCGGGAAGCCTTTGGCCCCGGGCGCTTCACCCGGGCTGCGGCGCGCATCCGGGAGCAGGGGCCGCATGATCGGAGCCTTTCCTTCGTCTGTGCCGATGATGGTGAAACCATCGCTTCGGTCCGCATGACGCCGGTGATGGCAGGCACTGTGCGCGGCCATCTGCTCGGGCCGCTGGCCGTGCGGCCCTCGCACAAGAACAAGGGCATCGGGCGCGAACTGGTGCGCATCGCCGTCGAGGCGGCGCGGCGAAAGGGCTCGGAGGCCGTCTTTCTGGTCGGTGATCCACCCTATTACGGGCCGCTCGGCTTCGAGCCGGTCGCCTATGGCGTGCTGGAATTTCCCGGGCCCGTGGATGCCGCGCGCATTCTCGTCGCGCCGCTCGCCGACAATGTCCATGCGCGGCTTCCCGGTCTGATTGCCTGGCGACCGATCTGATCTTATCCGGCTTATGACATAAGCGCGTCCGCGCCGGGCTTGCGCAAGGCTTTTGTGCATTCGCTTTCCTGTCTTCATATCTTCGTGAGCGGAATTGACCGAAAGGTAAATTGCGTTAGCATTTCGTTATCGGCCGCCGTCGAACGGTCTCGCGTCAACCAGGAAAGTGGTGGAGGATGGTCTCTCGTTTGCGTCTCGGCGCCCTCGCGACGGTGCTGTGTCTGCTCTCCTACTGGGCTTTTGCCATGCCCGCGCCGCGCTGGCGCAACTCCATGCCGCCACCGCCGCTGCCCCGGGCCGACGAGAGCGGCTATGCCGCCGTCAACGGCATTCACATGTTCTACGAGATTTTCGGCAAGGGCCGGGGCGATCCGATCCTTTTGATCCATGGCGGCATGGGCAGCAGCGACGCCTGGGGCTTCGAGGTGCCGGAGCTCGCTAAGACGCATGAGGTCATCATCGCCGACAGCCGCGGCCACGGGCGCTCCACCCGGCTGCGCATGACCTATACCTATGACCTGATGGCTGAGGATTATGTCGCGCTTCTCGACCGTCTCGGCATCGACAAGGTGGCGCTGGTCGGCTTCAGCGATGGCGGCATCATCGGGCTGGACATGGCCATTCACCACCCCGAGCGGCTGAGCAAGCTGTTCGCCCAGGCCGCCAATGCCTCGCCCGATGGCCTGTTCGAGGTCAGCAGCTCGGTCAACGGCCACGACTTCACCCGCGATCTCGATGACGAGGACGATTTCAGGGCGTTCCGCGCGGCGATCGAGACCATGTGGCGCAACGAGCCGAATTTCTCAGAGGACGAATTGAAGTCGATCACGGTGCCGACTGAGATCGTCGTCGGCGATCATGACGAATTCATCCGCCCGGAACATTCACGCTATCTCGCCGAGACGATCCCCGGCGCCAAGCTGGTGATCCTCAAGAATGTCAGCCATCTCGCGCTGGCGCAGGATCCGGCGCAATATCTGCACGCGATCCGGAAATTCATCGGCTCGTAAGCCGGTCTATCCCGCCTTTGCCTCGTCGCCGCGCCGGATGACGGGGATTGCGCAGGCCTCGCCGCCCGAGAAGAGCCGGGACCGGGTGAGGAAGCGTCGCTCTCGACCATTGTCGAGCGAGAACATGCCACCGCGCCCCGGCACCACATCGATGATCAGCTGTGTGTGGCGCCAGGCCTCGAACTGGCTCTCGCTGATATAGACGGGCACGCCACCGATCTCGCCGAGCTTCACATCCCGGTCGCCGACGATGAAATCATCGGCCGGATAGCACATGGGCGAAGAACCGTCGCAGCAGCCGCCCGACTGGTGGAACAGGATCTGCGGGTGATCGCGCCGGATCTCCTCGACCAGCGCCAGGGCGGCGGGCGTGGCGGTGACGCGCGGCTCGCCTTCCGTCTCGGCCGAGAGTGCGGGGGCTTCGATCATGGTGTTCTTCCTCGCAATGATGGGCTCGTCTTAACCGCGAGCCTCGTGGCACTTTGTGTCAAAGCCTCACGCGCAGCCAGTGCTGTTCATGATTTTGGACAAACTCATTCGGAAGCACAGAGCGGACGGCTCCTGGTCGAGGTCCGCCCGTGGCGGATTGGTGCAAGCGAAACGGCGGAGCGCTCGATGACGCTCCGCCGTTGAGAAATCCCCGCCATACGATTAGGGGGGGCGGATCAGTCCGATCAGAAGAAGCCGAGCGCCTTCGGGCTGTAGGAGACCAGCATGTTCTTGGTCTGCTGGTAGTGGTCGAGCATCATCTTGTGGGTTTCGCGGCCGATGCCCGACTGCTTGTAGCCGCCGAAGGCGGCGTGGGCCGGATAGGCATGGTAGCAATTGGTCCAGACGCGGCCAGCCTGGATATTGCGGCCGAAGTGATAGCAGCGATTGGCGTCGCGGCTCCACACACCGGCGCCGAGGCCGTAGAGCGTGTCGTTGGCGATTTCCAGCGCCTCGGCATCGTCCTTGAAGGTGGTGACCGAGACCACCGGCCCGAAGATCTCCTCCTGGAAGATGCGCATCTTGTTATGACCCTTGAACACGGTCGGCTTGACGTAGAAGCCGCCGGCCAGATCGCCCTCAAGCGTGTTGCGCTCGCCGCCGATCAGGACCTCGGCGCCTTCCTGGCGGCCGATGTCCATGTAGGACAGGATCTTTTCCAGCTGTTCGGACGAGGCCTGGGCGCCGATCATGGTTTGGGGATCGAGCGGGTTGCCCTGCTTGATCGCCGCCACGCGGGCGATCGCCTTTTCCATGAAGCGGTCATAGATCTTTTCATGCACCAGCGCGCGGCTGGGGCAGGTGCAGACCTCGCCCTGGTTCAGCGCGAACATCGCGAAGCCTTCCAGCGCCTTATCGAGATAATCGTCATCCTCGGCCATCACGTCGGCGAAGAAGATGTTGGGCGATTTGCCGCCGAGCTCCAGCGTGACGGGGATCAGGTTCTGGCTGGCATATTGCATGATCAGCCGACCGGTCGAGGTTTCACCGGTGAAGGCGATCTTGGCGATGCGCGGATTGGAGGCGAGCGGCTTGCCCGCTTCCAGGCCGAAGCCGTTGACGATGTTGAGCACGCCGGGCGGCAGCAGGTCGCCGACCAGTTCGGCGAAGACCAGGATCGAGGCGGGGGTCTGCTCGGCCGGCTTCAGCACCACGCAATTGCCGGCGGCAAGCGCCGGGGCCAGCTTCCAGGCGGCCATCAGGATCGGGAAATTCCAGGGAATGATCTGGCCGACCACGCCGAGCGGCTCGTGGAAGTGGTAGGCGATCGTGTCGTGATCCACCTCGCCGATCGTACCTTCCTGGGCGCGCACGCAGGAGGCGAAATAGCGGAAATGATCGATGGCGAGCGGAATGTCAGCGGCCATGGTCTCGCGCAGCGGCTTGCCATTGTCCCAGGTCTCGGCCTTGGCGAGCAGCTCGAGATTGGCCTCCATGCGGTCGGCGATCTTCAGCAGGATATTGGCACGCTCGGTGGTCGAGGTGCGGGCCCATTTGTCCTTGGCCGCATGGGCGGCATCGAGCGCGGCTTCCACATCCTCGGCCTGCGAGCGTGCGATCTGGCACAGAACGCCGCCAGTGACCGGCGTGGTGTTGTCGAAGGTCTTGCCGGACAGCGCGTCGCGCCACTCCCCGCCGATATAGTTGCCGTATTTCTGCTTGAACGGGTTTTCGACGATCTTCTGGTGCAGCATGGTGGTTCCTCCTCCGAAAAACAGACTGCAGTCATCTGTCTGAGGGCCAAGGTGGGGCAGAACGCGGCGCATCAACAAGCCGGCATCCTCTCTTGCCCGACATCCCTGTTTCAAAACTGCGACAGCCGCGACGCGACAAGCATGCTGCGCTGCAATGGCCTGCTGATGCTTTGTTGCGAAAAGCCCGGAGAGGGCCTTGCCGCCCGCTCGCTCCTGTGGATTGATCGTGCTGGAAGAGAGGAGATCCATCATGTCGATCGAACACTGGCTTGCTTTCGTCGCCGCCTCCGCCGTGGTCCTGGCCATTCCCGGGCCGACCATTCTGCTGGTCATTTCCTATGCGCTCAGCCATGGTCGCCGCGCGGCAACGGCCACCGTGGCCGGCGTGGCGCTGGGTGACTTCACCGCCATGACGGCGTCGATGCTGGGGCTCGGCGCGCTCCTGTCCACCTCCGCCGCGCTGTTCACGGCGCTGAAATGGGTGGGCGCGGCCTATCTGATCTATATGGGGATCAAGCTCTGGCGTGCGCCGGTGCGCGATCCCGGGCAGGCTGACGGCAGCGAGGGCGCGGCCGCGATGCGCCCATGGAGCATCTTCGCCCATGCCTATGTCATCACCGCGCTCAACCCGAAGAGCATCCTGTTCTTCGTGGCCTTCCTGCCGCAGTTTCTCGATACAAGGCAGCCGCTGGCGCTGCAGATGCTGATCTTTGAAGCCACGTTCCTCGTGCTCGCGTCGCTGAATGCCGCGCTCTATGGCCTGACGGCCTCTGCAGCGCGCCGCTCGATCCGCAAACCTTCCGTGCAGCGTATCGTCAACCGCACCGGCGGCTCGCTGATGATCGGCGCGGGGCTGTTGGCCGCCGGTTGGCGCAAGGCGGCGAGCTGACGCGAACCATGCCGACAATAAGGCCTGGGGCCTGTTCAGCTGGAGGCGATTCGCTGCTCGAGCGCCTGGACCCGGGCGGACAAGTCGCGGATCGACGGGCGGTCGTCCTGACGCTGCTGGGTCAGTGATTGATTGTAATGCGCCATCGCCTCGGCGCGCATGCCGCGCAGATTGACCGAGCCGGTTTCGAGTGTGGTTTCGAGATCGCCGAGGCGGCCGGACAGCACGTTCAGCCGGGCCAGCATGTCGCTGCGAAAGGGGGTCAGTTCGTCGCGCAGGCTCCAGGCATCCTGGCGCATGGACTCCATTTGCTGGCGCACGGTAGAGATCTCCTGCCGGAGCCAGGAGAGCGCCTGGCCGGCGGCGGCCAGATCTTCCAGCACAGCCTCGACGTCCCGATTCGGGCGGGCGCTGTCATCCTCCGTGCGGTCGGCTGGCGCGGCGGGGTCTTCGCCCGGGCCGGAGGGGAAGGCCGGATCCCGTTTCTCGCTCGCCGTCAGCGGCCAGCCGATCCTATGGATAAGTTCCACCCGTTCGGGATTTTCCGCAAGCTGCTGCACGATCTCCTGGATGCTGGGCGTACCAGGAACGAGGGCGGGCGCAAGCGAGGGCAATGCGGCAGGCGCTATGCGTGCCGCTTCGTTTTCGACCCGGTCTGGCGGCTCGTGCCATGATACGGCGCGCTCGCCGGGCCCCTTGACTGCGTCCGTGATGGACATGAGGTTACCCCGAACTAAACCCTCAATCGTCTCCCATCTCGTCTCTCCCCCTCGGCGCCATCATGATCGCCGCTTAACGCCTGGCACGCCCGACCCGTCTCTCCCCGAAGACGAACGTCCCGCAACGCCGAACCCAGATGGGTCCGGGGACAGCCTGTCCACCATGGCCATCGCAGGGTCTTTCGCCGGTGCGGGGCACATGTCGGCCGTCGAGCCGGCTGTCTGCGATTATATCTAGATCAACGGACTTTAAGAATCCGTGCACCAAGCTTTGCGCCATCACCTTGGCGGGTATGCATCGGCCGGACAGTGAATCCGAAGTGGCAACTCTTTCACGTTTTTGCCTGCGTGCCGGCGGACGGGCGTGTGATCCTGAAAATGCGGCTTCGGACGGCAAGAGCTTGCGCCCCGTCCTTTTGCCGCAGGCCATTGATTGCCGGGGTGGTGCGCCGGCGAAGGCACGGCGTCAGTTCACCTGCAGCCGCTTCATCTTCCGGTAAAGCGTGGCCCGGCTGATGCCGAGATTGTCGGCGGCCTGGGAGACATTGCCGCCGCTGCGCGACAATTCTCGACGCAGGGCCGCGCGCTCGGCCTCCAGCAGCGGCTCGCCCCTGATCTGGCTTCCCTCTCCCAGAAGATCGCCCGCCGGCACCCCGGCCGCGATCCGCTCGTCATCAAGCCCCAGGCGCAGCCGCGCAGCGCGGGTGGCACCGAGCACCAGATCGTCCCGGTCGATCGCCAAAAGGGCAGGGGCCGCCTTGTCTGCCGGAACCAGCAGAATGCGGGCCTGCGGAAAGGCGCGGCGGAACAGATTGGTCTCGATCCGCTGGGCCGCTTCGCGCACGGCATGATGCAGCACCATCAGCGCCAGATCATTGGCATCGTCGCGGCAGGTGGAAATATCGATGGCTGCGGCGACCCGACCGCGGTGATCGCGGATCGGCGCGGTGGCGCAGGAGAGACGGGTGTTGCGGCTGAGGAAATGCTGGTCGCGCTCGATCAGCACAGGGCGCTCGTCGGCGAGCGCCGTGCCGATGCCATTGGTGCCGACGCTCGCCTCGCTCCAGACAGTGCCGGACCAGAGGCCGACGCCGCGAAAATCCTTGTCGTCTCCGGCAGCGCCACGTCGATCCAGCGCCACGCCGCGCTCATCCGTCAAAAGCAGGCAGCAGCCGGAACGGCCAACGGTGGAAAACAGCCGGTCCAGCTCGCTGCTCGCCTCCTCCAGCAGCGGCTGACTGCGCTCGCGCGCGGCCAGGAATTCGCTTTCGCCCAGCCGCTCCGGCGCGCGGCTCTCCTCCGGCGAAAGACCGTAAAGTGTCAGGCAGCGCCGCCAGGATGCGGCAACAGGCGAACTCGCGGCTGCCGACGCATGATGCGCGACCGCCTGGACATGATCGGAATGGTTCATCAGCTCTCCTCCCCGAAAGCAGATCGAAACGGACTATAAGCCTAAGCCGCAGGCACGTCCATCCTCAAGCCTTGCAGGCCTCATGCCGGATCAAAAGGCGGACAGCGGTGCGTGATCGGGGAGGGCACTGGCGACTGCGCCCCATTTTGAGGAGACGCCTCCTTTGGAGAAAATGCCGAACTGCCGCACGGGCCGGCAGGCTCCGCGCTTTCCCGCCGCCAGGGGACGCGACATTATTGGGTAGGCAACCCTCCGTCCGGTCTTTAAGAACGGTGGAATCAGCGCTTCTCCCCGTCGATCAGTCCGGATTTCCTCCATGCTGCGTGATCTTTCGGCCCAAAGCACCGTCATGGGTCTTCTCGCCGCCTTTGTCGGCTTTGCCAGTTCCTTCGCCGTCGTCCTGCACGGGCTGGTCGGTGCCGGCGCGAGCGAGGCGCAGGCCGCGTCCGGCCTGGCGGCTCTGTCGATTGCCATGGGCTTCTGCGCCATCCTGCTCAGCCTCTGGACGCGCCTGCCGATCAGCATCGCCTGGTCCACGCCCGGGGCGGCGCTGCTGGCCGCCACGGGCGGGATCGAGGGCGGTTTCCCGGCCGCTATCGGCGCCTTCATTCTCTGCGCGCTCCTGATCGTCGCGGCCGGCTTGCTGAAGCCCTTCGGCCGGCTTGTCGCCGCCATTCCGCCGGTTCTGGCGAGCGCCATGCTTGCCGGCGTGCTGGTCGGGCTCTGCCTGGCGCCGGTCAAGGCCGTCGCCTTCGATCCCCGGCTCGGCCTGCCGATCGTGCTCGCCTGGGCCGTGGCCGGGCGGATGCACCGTCTGGCAGCGGTGCCCGCGGCGCTGATCGCCTTCGGCCTGGTGGTGGCGCTCGGCGTGGAGATTCCCGCCAATGCCGGCGCGCGCCTGGCGGACAGCATCGGCCTGCGCTTTGAATGGGTCACGCCGGTCTTCACCTGGTCCGGCCTCATCACGATCGCGCTGCCCCTCTTTGTCGTGACCATGGCCTCGCAGAACATTCCCGGCATTGCGGTGCTCAATGTCAGCGGCTACCAGCCGGCGCCGGGCCGCCTCTTTGCCGCCACGGGCGTTTTCAGCCTGTTCAGCGCGCCTTTTGGCGGCCATGCCGTCAATCTCGCCGCAATCACCGCCGCCATGTGCGCGGGCGAGGACGCCCATGCCGACCCGCGCCGGCGCTACTGGGCGGCGATCGTCGCGGGTGTTGCCTATATCGTCTTCGGTGTTTTGGCGCCCACCATCACCGCGCTGGTGGCGCTCGCCCCGGCAATCCTGATCGAGGCAGTGGCCGGGCTTGCGCTGATCGGCGCTTTCGCCGGTGCTGCGAGTCTCGCCTTCAGGGAGCCCGCGACTCGTGAGGCCGCGGCCGTGACCTTTCTCGTCACCGCCTCCGGCGTGTCTTTTGCCGGCGTCTCCGGAACATTCTGGGGGCTGGCCGCCGGCGGCGCCATGCTGCTGATCGCCCGGGCGGGCCGCCGCGTCTGAGCCGCTGCCTCAGGCGGCCGAAGCGGAAACGGCCATGCCCGTGACGGCAGCGATCTGCTCGGCGGTCTGTGGCTTGCCGAACAGGTAACCCTGGACACAGAGGCAGCCTTCCTGACGCAGGAAGTCCATCTGCTCCTCGGTCTCCACACCTTCCGCCAGCACGGGAATGTCGAGACTGTGCGACAGGATGATGGTGGAGCGGACGATGGCCGCCGAGGGACGGCTGACGGCGACGGCATCCACGAAGCTGCGGTCGATCTTGATCTTGTCGAAGGGGAAGCTCTGCAGCATCGACAGCGAAGAATAGCCGGTGCCGTAGTCGTCCATGGCGATGCGCACGCCCAGCTGCTTGAGCTGCTGGATGATCGCCAGCGCCTTCTGCTGGTCGGCGATGATGCCGCTTTCGGTGATTTCCAGCTCCAGGCGGCGCGCGTCGAGCCCGGTTTCGTTGAGGATCTGCTGGACGCGCAGCGGAAAGGCGATATCGGCGAGCTGCGCCGGCGCGACGTTCACGGCGATCGACAGGGGCCGGGCCCAGCCGGCCGCTTCCAGCGCAGCGGTTTTCAGGACCCAGTCGCCGAGACGATGAATGAAGCCGGTGCTCTCGGCCAGCGGAATGAATTCGGAAGGCGGGATCAGCCCGCGCTCTGCATGGCGCCAGCGCACCAGCGCCTCGTAGCCGACGACCGCCCGGCTCTCAACATCGTTCTGCGCCTGATAGACAAGGAAGAATTCGTTGCGCTCGATCCCCGTCTGCAACGCCATCGTCATCTCCACATGCGCGCGCGTCAGGTCGTCGATCGCGCGGTCATAGACCCGCACGGCACCGGCGCCGGCCTCTTTCGCCCGGTCCAGCGCCATCGTTGCTTCGGTCAGCAGTTGCTGCGAGTCCCTGCCCGGAGCGCGGCTGAGCGTGGCCAGACCGGCATGGGCGCCCATGGCCAGATGCGTCCCATCCCACATCATGGTTTCGTTCAGCACCTTGACGAGATGGTGGGCCAGCCGCTGGGCCTCCGTCTTTGTGTGGCGCGATACGCAGACCACAAGCGCATCCGCCGTCCCGCGCGCCAGGAAGGTGTCGCTGTCCAGGGCGAGGCGCAGCCGCTGCGCCGCGGTGCGCAGCAGGGCGTCGGCCGCGGAAAACCCGTGGCGTTCGGAGACGTGCTTGAGTTCGCTGAGGCCGATCTTGATGAGGGTGAACTGCCCCGCCTCGTCATCGCGCGTGATCACGCTGTCGATATAATCGACAAGGCTGCTGCGGTTCGGCAGGCCGGTTACCGCATCATGCAGCGCCAGATGGCGGAAGCGCTCGGCCGTGTTGCGCTGGGTCTGCATGTCGATGAAATAGGCCGCCGTGCCGAAGCTGATGATGATGATGGTGATGGCGCTCACGAGAACGGCCATGAAGTCATCGGGAACGAAGCTCGATGAAACGGCGACGGTGGGATCGGGCACGATCGTCAGGGCGGTCATCGCGGTAAAATGCATCGTGACGATCGCCAGAATCAGGGCTGCCGTGCCGCCATGGCGGCAGAAGCGCCAGATCGGCCGGGCGATGCGATTGCACATCAGAATGCCAAAGGTGGCGCCGAGAAGGATCGAGGCGGTTGCCATGCCAAGGTCCCAGACCTTTTGCCCCTCGACCTCATAGGCGGCCATGCCGGTAAAGTGCATGAGTGCGATGCCCAGGCCGATGATCAGGCCGCCAAGTTCGATCGCCGGCCCCTTTGTGGTCAGCGTGCTGACGACCATGCCCAGAAGCGTCGCCGTGATCGCCATCACCAGCGAGACGAGCGTCAGATCCGCGGCGAAGGCATGGCGAACCGTCGGCTCATAGCTCATCATGGCAACGAAATGCGTCGTCCAGATCGTCGATCCGCCGATGATGCCGGCCATGAAGAGCCAGCTCATCCGCTGGAGACTGATTGTGCGCCGCCCGCGCGCATAAAGCTGCGTGGTGATGATGGAGCCCAGGATGCAGATCAGAGCAGCCACCCCGAAAAGAAGGGGGTCGTGCTTGGTCCCGATGCAGGATAGGACTGTCATCATCGGCGGCGTTCCAATCCTGCAGATGCGCATGCACGGGCGAAAAGCGCCGAGGCATGCCATGCCCCAACCCGTTTTTCAGACTTCACGATTGACCCCATGGTCCTCTGCCTGCCAATTGTCACCGCGCATGACCGGTTACGCCGCTGCTGTGCGCGCGGAGCACGGGAATCATAGCGTCGTAACAGATCTCCTGCGCCGCACCATGCATCAGGGCTGTTAATCTTTTGTGCCCGGCACCCGCTAAAATGCGCAACAACTGAACGAAATGGCGCAAATTCGGCGAGATGGCGTTCGCTGCTGTTGAAAAACGGCGGGATCTCGTCTATGGAGCCGCGTCTGCGCGGACACCCTTGGAGGCAAACGCGGACGGAGCGCTTCGGCGACTCCCGCCTGATGCGGCCCTGCCGCACCGAAGGGCGACTCTCCAGCATTGAAGATGAAAAATAAGGTATCGCCATGAGCAACGCATCCTACGAGCTCAAGGCCCAGAAGCGCGACCGGGTTGGTAAGGGGTCCTCCCGCGAACTGCGCCGCAACGGGCTTATTCCCGCCGTGATCTACGGCGACAAGCAGCAGCCGATTTCCATCGCGCTGTCCACCAAGGACGTCACGCTGAAGATTCACGCTGGCGGCTTCATGACCACGGTTGCCACGATCGACGTCGATGGCGAAAAGATCCGCGTCCTGCCGAAGGACTACCAGCTGGATCCGGTCCGTGACTTCACCATGCATGTCGACTTCCTGCGCGTCAGCAAGGGCAGCTCCGTCGATGTCGACGTTCCCGTCCACTTCATCAATGAAGACCAGGCTCCGGGCATCAAGAACGGCGGCGTGCTGAACATCGTACGCCACACGGTCGAGCTGACGGTTCCGGCAGACGACATTCCGGCCTCGCTCACCGTTGACCTGGCCGGCCTGAACGTCGGCGACAGCGTCCACATCTCGCAGGTCGAGCTGCCGAAGAATGCCGCTCCGGTGATCTCGGACCGCGACTTCACCATCGCCACGATCGCCGTTCCGGACGTTCTGCCGGAAGCCGAAGAGGGCACCGAAGGCGAAGCCTCCGCGTAAATCATCATGATTTAATGCCTTTTCGCGATGAAGCGCCGACCCCTTCGGCACCTCATTGCTGAGATCAGCCCGCTGCTGCGCAAGCACAGCGGGCTTTTTGTTGCGATGCGCAATGTAGCGTGCATTTTCAGGACTGCTTAAGCTTTTCTTGGTTCAATGGCCGCATGAGAAGACCGGACAATGATTGAAGCCGGTTGTGTGAGGCTGTGGGACGCAACGAGGGATGATGCATTCTGTTGAACGCCGATTCGTTGCGACCATCTGCGCGGCCGTTGCCATCGTGGCGACGCCGCTGATCTTTTTGTTTCTCAGCCTGTCGGCCGAGCGTATCGCTCATGAACGGATCGACAACGCCAAGGCCCTGCTTGCCACCAGCGCCAGCGCCGTGGCCAAGCCGCTCTGGGACTTTGACCGTGAAGCCGTGGAAACCGTCCTGTCCGCGCTCGTCAAGCATGACGACATCGCAAACGCGGCCCTGACGGATGCGAGCGGCGGTCTTTCCATGGCGCTGCCCGAGGCCGGCTCGCGCGTCTCGACGGATGTCGAGACACTGTCCCTGCCGGTCACCTATGAAACGCCGAAAGGCCAGAAGGCGATCGGCCGGATCGAGATCGGCGTGCGCAAGCTCGGCATGATCGGCCGTCTGGGGCTGAGCGATCTCGGGGCCTTCGCGATCTTCCTCGTCGCCCTGTGCGCGATCTTCCTCGCCGCGGTGGTCAGCAACCGTATCACGATCATGCGCCCGCTGGCGCGCCTGGCCGATGCCATCGACGCCACCCGCTTGTCGGGGTCGCATCATCAGGTCCTGTGGGATTCCGATGACGAGATGGGCCGCCTTGCCAGCAATTTCAACGATATGCAGGCCCGGCTGAAGCGCGACGAGGCCGAGCTTCTGGAAGCCCATCGCCGCACCACCGAGATCTACAACATGACGCCGGCCATGCTGTTCTCGATCGGCCAGGGCAACAGGCTGACAGCGGTCAGCGACTATTGGCTGCAGGCGACGGGCTACGAGCGCGAGGCCGTGCGCGGCAGCATCTTCACGGATTTCCTGCTGCCGGAGGCGCATGAGGCCTATATTGCCCATCGCCTTGCCGTGATGTCGCAGAGTTGCGATCTCTGCCAGGTCACGGTGCCGTTCCGCAAGGCCGACGACACGATCATGACGGTGCTGATCGTCGAGCGGCGTCAGCCCGACGGCATTGATGGCGAACATTCCACGCTCTCGGTCATGACCGATGTGACCGCTCTGAAGCAGGCGGAAAGCCGCAATCACCTGCAGGCGATGACCGACCATCTGACCGGCCAGCTTAACCGTCAGGGTTTCGAGATCGCCCTGGGCGACACGATCCGCGCCGCCGATACGCTCGGCGTCAGTCTGGCCTGTCTCTTCATCGACCTCGACCGCTTCAAGTGGATCAACGACCAGCTCGGTCATGCCATGGGCGACATCGTCTTGCGCGAGACGTCGCAGCGCATCCGCTCGGTGCTGCGTGACCAGGACAAGCTGGCGCGGCTTGGCGGCGACGAATTCGCGATTCTCATTCTCGACCGGGACGCCATGGTCATCGCCAAGACGCTCGGCGAGCGGATCTGCGAACGGCTGGCCGAGCCGCTCGAACTCGGCAGCACCGTGGCCACCATCAGCTCGAGCATCGGGATTGCCGTCTATCCCGACCATACGAACAGCGCTGCCGATCTTCTGCTCAAGGCCGATATGGCCATGTATGCCCGCAAGCATGACGGCAAGAACGGTGTGCTCGTCTATCATCCGAGCCTGATGGACGCGGTGCGCGAGCGGCTGGAGATCGAGGCGGCAATCGAGCGCGGCCTGCGCGAGGACCTCTTCGACGTCTATCTCCAGCCGATCATCGACCTCGGCACGGGCCGGATCGCCGGCTTCGAGGCGCTGATGCGGCTTGACCAGCCTGAAGAGAGCGCCTTTGCCTCCTCGCGCATCATCGAGATCGCCGAGGAGACCGGGCTTATCGGCAAGATTGGCGAGCGCGTTCTGGAAAAGGCGGCACAGCACCTCAAGCGGCTCAGCGCTCTGGACGGGATCGAATCGACTTATCTCGCCCTCAATTTCTCGCCGCTCCAGTTCGAGCCATCGCTGCCGACCCGGCTGGCCGCGTTGCTGCTCAAATATGAAATCGCCTCCACCCGCATCGTCATCGAGATCACCGAGGCCGTGCTTCTGGCCGACAATGCCGAGATGCATACGGTCATGGCGCAGCTCAGCGCCTTTGGCTGCCGCATCGCGCTCGACGATTTCGGTACGGGCTATTCCTCGTTGAGCTATCTCAACCGGTTCCAGGTGGACATCGTCAAGATCGACCAGTCCTTCACCCGGACGCTTGCAAGCGACCAACCCGAGGTGCGCCGCAAGAGCCGGATGCTGATCAAGGGCATTCGCACGATCTCTCAGCAGATGGGGTGCACCGTGGTGGCCGAGGGCATCGAGAACAATGAGCAGTGGCTGTCCCTGCGCCGTCTCGGCATTGACCATGGACAGGGTTATCTTTTCAGCGCGCCGCTTTCGATCGATGAGATGATGGGCATGCTCGAGGAGAAATCCGAGGTCAAGAACCAGAATTCCGCGCGTTCCACGGAGAGACATTATCGTGACAAGGCGAACGCGAGCGCCTGAGCGTCCCTCTGGCGGGCGCCGCCCGCGCCGGCTGGCGCGCATTATGACACTGTCGTTCCTGGCGGCTCTCACGGCTCCGTGGGCCTCGGCTGCGCCCGTCGATCTGACGCTCTACACAGAGGTCTACCCGCCCTTCAATTACAACAATTCCGGCCGCCTGACCGGCAGTTCGGTTGAGCAGCTGAAGCTGATCCTCGCGGAAACGGGGCTTTCCTATACGATCGAGATCCTGCCCTGGGCTCGGGGCTACAACCTGGCCGAGATGGAGCCGTCGACCTGCGTCTTCTCGACCATGATCACGCCCCGGCGCGCCAAGCGCTTCAAATGGGTTGCCCCACTCTATCGCGAGACGCAGGTTCTGGCCCGCAGGCAGCAAGACCATGCGGCGCCGGTCACGCTCGCGCAAGCGCGCAGGAGCGTTGTCGGCGTCTATATCAACGATGTGGCCGCGGAACTGGCGCAAAGCGACGGCTTTGAGCAGATCGACACCTCGCCCAGCATGAACACCACGGTGGAAAAGCTGCTGAACGGCCGGGTTGATTTCATCTACATGGCGCATTCGACAGTCGATCGGCTGAGGGAGCAGGGCGTCGCCATAGAGACGGCGGTCGAGGCCTATCACGCCGTGGGTGGTCTGGCCTGCAACGCCCAGACGCCGGATGCGGTGATCGCGCCCCTACAAAGCGCGCTCGACCGCATGATCGCCGATGGGCGACAGGCGGAGATCCTCACGCGATTTGGGGTCAGCACCACGCCGTGACCGGGGATTGCAGGTCCGTGAGCGGCTTGCCGAACACCCTCGGCATCCGGCCGACATAGATGCTAAGCCAAACCGGGGCGATCCGATCCCGAGGCAAGAGCGAAAAGCCGATTCCCCTTTTCCACCCGATGTTCTAAATCCTCATGCCGACGGGGCTTGCCCCGACGGGCAACTCCGGCTCGGACGGCCTTGGCGCCGCGCCGGGTGTTGAGCGCCTGGCGTCAGGCGGTTGATGACAAGAAGGAAACAGGGCGATGCGCCTCCTTGCCGGGCTCGGAAATCCGGGCGCGCAATATGCCGGTCACCGGCACAATATCGGCTTCATGGCGCTGGACGCGATCCATCGCCGCCATGGCTTTTCGCCCTGGTCGAAGAAGTTCAAGGGCGAAATCGCCGAAGGCAGCCTTGCCGGCGAGAAGGTGCTGCTGATCAAGCCGCAGACCTTCATGAACCTGTCGGGCGAATCGGTCGGCGAGGCGATGCGCTTTTACAAGCTTTCCCCCGCCGATCTCACCGTGATCTATGACGAGCTGGATCTTGCCCCGGGTCGCGCCCGGATCAAGACCGGCGGCGGCCATGGCGGGCATAATGGCATCAAGTCGCTCGACGCCCATTGCGGCACGGACTATCGCCGCCTGAGGCTCGGCATCGGCCATCCCGGCGCCAAGGAGCGCGTGAACGGCCATGTGCTCGGCGATTTCGCCAAAGGTGATCGTGACTGGCTGGAGCCGCTGCTGGAGGCTGTGGGAGACCATGCCGACCTCCTGATCCGGGGCGAGGAGTCGCAGTTTCTCAACAAGCTGGCGCTCGCCGTGGGCGCGCCGGCGGAGGCCCAGGGCCGGCCGGGCAAGCCTGCAAAGGAAGGACCGGCCAGGGAAGGTCAGGCGAAGAAGCCCCAGGGACAGTCGCATATCCGCCAGGCGCGCGGGTCTGGACCAAAGGCCGTGCCGGAAACCGGGCCGATGGCCGAGATGCTCAAGAAAATGTTCGGCCCGCGCGAGAGCTGAGGCCGGCGACGGGGCGCCGCCCTATTCCTCAGGCTCCGTCTTCATCAGCATGGGGAAACCCGCCTCCTTGGCGAGATCCATGGCCTCGGCGGCCTTGGTCTCGGCAATGTCCTTGGCGCAGACCATGACGACGCAGGAGCCGAGCTTGTGCGCCGTCATCATGATGCGATAGCCGGTCTCCTCGTTCAGGCGGAAGACCGCGCGCAGCACCAGCGTGACGAATTCGCGCGGCGTGTAGTCGTCGTTGAAGAGAATGATCTTGTAGAGCTTCGGCTTTTCCAGCTTCGGCCGAGTGGTGGTCTTCGGTTTGGTGGTGCTGTCGCTCATGGCGGCCTCGACCTGTGCTTGCTCCCGCTGCGGCGCGCATCTGCGCGGGCGGAGGCTTTCGTTTCCGGGCAATCTGCGGGCAATCCGACGGTGCGGTTGTGCATGATGGTGTGGCTGCCTGCGGCTGGCCCCGCGTCTCTTCGCACGACCGCAGGGCGTCCGCCGCGGCCTTCAGGAGCGTTGCCGACCGTATGCCGCTCGCGCGCCGATGCCACTACGCCCGGGAAATTAAGCCTCCCGTCCCGGTTCGGCAAGGGCCGGGCGGGCTTGACCGGCCCCGGCGTTTCGCCCATAGCCACGGCAACACCAACAATCGACGGATTTCGGCCGATGGGCTTCAAATGCGGTATCGTCGGGCTGCCGAATGTCGGCAAGTCCACCCTGTTCAATGCGCTGACCAAGACGGCGGCGGCCCAGGCGGCCAACTATCCCTTCTGCACGATCGAGCCCAATACGGGCGAAGTGGCGGTGCCGGATCCGCGCATGCGCGCGCTCGCCGATGTCGCCAAGTCCAAGGAAATCATCCCCACCCGCATCTCCTTCGTCGATATTGCCGGCCTGGTGCGCGGCGCGTCGAAGGGGGAGGGGCTCGGCAACCAGTTCCTCGCCAATATCCGCGAAGTCGATGCCGTGGTGCATGTTCTGCGCTGCTTCGAGGATGACGACATCACCCATGTCGAAGGCCGCATCAATCCGGTGGCCGATGCCGAGACGATCGAGACCGAGCTGATGCTCGCCGATCTCGACAGCCTGGAGCGGCGCACCGAGCAGACGCGCAAGCGCGCCACCGGCAAGGACAAGGATTCGCTCGCCGCCCTGCCGATCATGGACGCTTCGCTGAAGCTCCTGCAGGAAGGCAAGCCGGTGCGCACGCTGCTCTCCAAGCTCGATGCCGAGGATACGCGCATCCTGCAGGGTCTCAACCTGCTGACGGCGCACCCCGTTCTCTATGTCTGCAATGTCGCCGAGAGCGATGCGGTGGACGGCAATGTCCACACGCAGGCCGTGGCCGAGATGGCCAAGGCGCAAGGGGCGGAGACCGTCATCATTTCCGCCGCGATCGAATCCGAAGTGGCGCAGCTGCCGGAGGACGAAGCCAAGGACTTCCTCTCCGCGCTCGGGCTGGAAGAGGCTGGCCTCGACCGGCTGATCCGCGCCGGCTACAAGCTGCTCGATCTCATCACCTATTTCACCGTGGGACCGAAGGAAACGCGCGCCTGGACGATCCAGCGCGGCACCAAGGCCCCGCAGGCCGCCGGGGTCATCCACTCGGATTTCGAACGCGGCTTCATCCGCGCCAACACAATTGCCTATGAGGACTACATCCGCCTGGGCGGGGAAACCGGCGCCAAGGAAGCCGGCAAGGCGCGCGACGAAGGCAAGGAATATGTCGTGCAGGATGGCGACGTCATCCATTTCCGCTTCAACACGTAAGCCTCTTAAGGCAGCGGGCCGGTCTCGGTCCGCTGCCTGATCTTTCAATGCGATTGCGTGGGCACTATCGCGCCCGGACGCTGCGGCGCTCAGTGGCCGTCGAATTCCACCAGCGTGCGCACCTCGACGCCCAGCGCCTCGAGCTTCCTGCGGCCACCGAGTTCCGGCAGGTCGATGACGAAGCAGGCGGCGACGATCTCCGCGCCCATCTGGCGCAAGAGCAGGCAGGCCGCTTCCGCCGTGCCGCCTGTCGCGATCAGGTCGTCCACCAGAATGACCTTCTCGCCGGGAACGATGGCGTCGCGGTGCATCTCCATCTCGTCCACGCCATATTCCAGGCTGTAGGCGATGCGCACCGTATCGTGCGGCAGCTTGCCCTTCTTGCGGATCGGCACGAAGCCGGCGGAGAGCTGATGCGCGATGGCGCCGCCGAGGATGAAGCCGCGCGCTTCGATGCCGGCCACCTTTTCCACCCGGTTGCCCGCGAAAGGATGAACCAGCTCGTCCACGGCGCGGCGGAAGGCGCGCGGCTGGCCGAGAAGCGTGGTGATGTCGCGAAAGACGATGCCGGGCTTCGGATAGTCCTTGATCGCACGGATCGAGGCTTCGAGTTCCTGTTTCAGGGAAGCGGTCATGGGAAGCATAAAGCCTTCACAAGCTGTTTTTGACGCCGAGGCATAGCATTCCCCGCAGCGCTTCGCACATGTTTCTTGGCGCCTGGCGCCGCTTTCGCCCGGAACAGCGGAAGGGCTGCGGGAACCGAAGCCCGACGCTGCGTGTTCCACCCTCAAGCCGGCGCGTGCTCCGCGCGGGAACGGTCGATCGCCACGGTTCAAGGAGGGCCTGATCGCCCATCCCGCGGACGACGGACCAAGGGCCGGCCGGACATAGGAGGACATCATGCGACTGTTTGAATGCGGCACGCTGGTGCCGGGCTGCGACTGGCACACCCGTGCCGACAACGATGCCGAAGTGGTGCGCCGGGCCGTCGATCATCTGCGCCAGACCCATGGCGAGGCGATGATCCGCGAGACCATGGTCAACAACATCAAGGCGCGCATTCGTGATGCGGCGGTCGAGCCTGCCGCGTAAGTGCGCTTCCGAGGCGAAGAGCTGCAATGAGACCACCGGAGAGGCTGGGCCAGGATTGCCTGGCCTTTCTGTTGGGCTACGTACGGTTCTCTGCTCTGGCAGCATCTTGAACTCTCGGAAGCGCAGATAACAGATCGGCGAGTGCGGTTTTCACGGTATCCCAGACGATATCGAGATTGATGTCGAAATAGCAGTGAGCAATGCGATTGCGCATACCCTTCATCGCAGACCACGGAATTTCGGGGTGTCCGCGTAGAAAGCCGTCATAGTCCTTCAACAGCCGCGTCGCTGCTTCGCCAATTATGACGATGTTGAGGATGACGGCCTGCTGTGTTCGCTTGTCGGCGAGGAAGTCCTGCTTTTCCATGCCCTTGACATAGGCGCAGGCTTGGTTGGCAGCGTCGAGCATGTGCGAAAGATAATCGCTTAGGCGATTTTCAATCATACGGGACAAGCGTCCTTCAATGCGTCGGCACGAAACATCTCCGGAAGATCGCCCGGCGTAAGAAGATCGACGGGCACTCCCAGCATCGTTTCAAGCGTCACCTGAAGGCCACCGAGATCGAACAGCGTTGCGCCCGGCAGAGCATCAACGATGATATCGAGATCGCTGCCGTCCCTGTCGTCTCCGCGCAGGACAGACCCGAAGACGCGCGGGTTTGCCGCCCGGAAGCGGCCAACCACGGCCCTGATGGCTTCACGATTCTGCTCCAGCGCAACCGAAGGCTTCATGCGGTGACCTTTCCACCGGGTGATCCTACGAAAACTCAAGTCGTCCTGCAATCTGGCAGCATAGAGGTTCCCATTCCGAGCGGTCAGGCGGAACAGGGTCCGATCATCGGAACAACTGCATGACAGCGGGACAATGAATTTGACAGTTCAGACCCATCTGCGGCGGTCGTCAGGATCAACCATCAAATTTCTCATCACCAGAGCGCCTGAATAAATAGCTGCCGTGGTGCCTTGAGCCGGGGCGAAGCATTATCCATGCTCGCATCCAACAGCCGGCCGACGCCCCTAATTGCCGGCCTTGTCCGCTTCCGCCTGCAGCCTGGCCAGCAAGGTCTTGCGGTCGGCGGCGAAGTTCTCCGCCACCCAGGCCTCTTCCAGCCCCGCCAGCAGCTCCCCGACCTTTGGGCCAGCGGCAAGGCCGGCGGCCAGCACATCCGCGCCCGAAAGCGGAAAGCGCGGCTTTTCAAAGCGCTCGGCGCGCGCGAGAAGCCGCTGCAGCGCGGCGATGCGGGGCAGCGCCGCCGTCTCCGTCTCCCGCTTGGAATGGGCGAGCGCCAGATCGAGCCGCAGCCGCATGATCGCCCCGTCCGGTCCCTCGCGATAGAGCCGCCGGTCGAGCGCGCTTTCCGCCGTGCCGTCGGGGATCGGCAGGCAGGCGGCCCAACGTGTCAGCCGCGCGGTCTCGGCCTTGGAGAGCTTCAGCCGCTGGCACAGCGCGGCGATCCGCTCGGCGTCCGGCGGCAGCATGGCGGCCAGGCGCAGCAGCGGATCGGGCGCCCAGCCGAAGGCGCGTTCGGCCTCAACCAGGCCGGGGATCGCATCGATGCCCCATTTCTCCGTCTCAGGCAGAAGCGCGGTCAGCACGCCGACGGTGCGCATCCACAAAAGCGCGCGTCCGGGATCGGGCGCAGTCATCAGCTTCTTCAGCTCCGACCAGACGCGTTCGGCCGAGAGTGTGGCGAGATGGTCGCGCGCCCGGGCGCAGGCGCGCAGACCCTCGGCATCCGGCCGTCCCGCGCCATACCAGGCGAAGAAGCGGAAGAAGCGCAGGATGCGCAGATAGTCTTCGGCCACGCGCGCGCTAGCATCGCCGATGAAGCGGATGGTGCGGCTCTCGATATCGGCCAGCCCGCCGACATGATCGGTGATGCGGCCTTGCGCATCGGCATAGAGCGCGTTGATGGTCAGATCTCGCCTTTGAGCATCCTCTTCCCAGTCTGTACTGAAGGCGACTTCGGCATGGCGACCATCCGTGGTCACGTCGCGGCGCAGCGTGGTGATCTCGAAGGGCTTGCCGTCGATGACCAGCGTTACCGTGCCATGGGCGATGCCGGTGGGAACGGCCTTGATGGAGGCTGCCTCCGCCCGCTCAAGCACGGCCTGCGGCAGGAGCGTGGTGGCCATGTCTATATCGGAGACCGGCCGACCCATCAGCGCATCGCGCACGGCGCCGCCGACGATGCGGGCCTCGCCGCCCTCGGCATCGAGCAGGGCGAAGATGCGGCGCAGCGGCGCGGCCTTGAACCAGGCCTCATCGGCGAGCGAGATCATGCGTAAAGCCTTTCATAGAGCATGCGCAGAATGCCTGCGGTGATGCCCCAGATATTGCGCCCTTCAAAGGGCATTTCATAAAAATGCCGCTCCTCGCCGTTCCAGAGCCGGCTGCCGCGGCGATGATTCTCCGGATTCATCAGGAAAGCCAGCGGCACGTCGAACACCTCGTCGACCTCGTCAGGATTGGGTGTCAGCGTGAAGCCGGCTTTGACGGTTGCCAGAACCGGGGTGATGCGAAAGCCCGACAGCGCGCGGTAATGCGGCAGGCGGCCGACAGGCTCAACGAAGTCGCGGGCAAGGCCGATCTCCTCCTCCGCCTCGCGCAGCGCCGCCTCCTCGATCGAGGCATCGGTGGCGTCCACCGCGCCGCCGGGAAAGGCGATCTGGCCGGAATGCTTGCGCAGCTTGGCCGTGCGGCGCGTCAGGATCACCCGTCCGTCGCGTGTCCCCCCGTCGATGACACCGACCAGCACCGCCGCATCCTTCAGCGCCATGCTTTCCAGAACCGGCAGGATGCCGGGATTGATCAGCATGTCGCCATGGTCGCGCCAGGCGGTGTCCACCGGATTGCCGGCCTGCTGCGCCGCGCGGGCGCGGAAGGCTTCGGGCGAAAAGGGCGCGCTCATGCCGTCCGTGAGTCCAACCCGGATGCGTCCAGGGCGGAGGCCTCCAGTTCCGCCATGCGCAGGACGGGGAAGACTGTACCCTGCGAGCGGAGCGCGAAGACGGGCGCGCCGTCGATCTCGATCTCCTCGCCCAACGCCATAAGCTCATGGGTCACGGCGCGCGAGAGCAGCGCCTCCAGCCGGCCGCGCACATGCAGATAGGGCTTGAGCGCCTGCGTCCCGGGATCAATGGTAAAGCGCAGAGCGTGATCCGGCCCGGCGGTGACGACATCGCCCACCTGGGTGCGGAAGGTCAGGCTCTGGGCCTCGCCGCTGCCCTCGGCATGCATTTCCACCGCCAGGAAATGGGCATCGGCCACGCGGATCTGCAGCTTTTCCACCGGGGTGACGAGATAGGTCACGCCATCCTCGTCCTTGCGCAGCACGGTGGAAAACAGCCGCACCAGCGGCGCGCGGCCGATCGGCGTGCCCAGATACCACCAGCTGCCGTCTGCGCGGATCTCCATATCGATCTCCCCGCAGAAGGGCGGGTTCCAGCGCTCGACCGGCGGCGGCCCCTTGCCGCGCGCGCCTGATTCCTCGCTGGCGCGCGCGATCAGGCCCGACAGGCCGTCCATGGCGGGAGAGGCCCCTTGCGTGCCCGCGGCTGCGGCGATGTCGTTTCTCTCGGCCTCTGCCATCGTTCCGTCCCGTTTCGTCCTATGCTGGCGGCAACGTGCGGCCGCCGGCAAAATCATGGCCTTGCGTTTCACGAGATAGTGCGGCGCACGCGTCTTGTCAGCGGGAACCCGCCGTCTAAGTTGGAATTTGGCCTTCGGATACCGTCAGGTTGATTCGCGCGCCAGCCCCAAAGGGGCACATCGGATTTTCTGCATCATCCGTTTTCCTTCGATGAGCGAAGACAGGATGCAACGGCCCATCCTGCCGCGCCCGCCGGGCCGCGCAGCTGATCGCAAGGAGACGAAGCATGGGCGTGATCGCCTCCACCGAAAGCCTGCTCGATGAGAAGGCCGTGATCGCGGCGGCGGAAAAGGCGCTGGAAGAGATTGCCGTGGTCCGCCGGGAGGTGGGCAAGGTGATCTTCGGGCAGGAAAGCGTGGTCGAGCGCACTTTGCTCGCCATTCTCTCCGGCGGCCATGCGCTGCTGGTCGGCGTGCCCGGCCTTGCCAAGACCAAGCTGGTGACGACGCTCGGCGCGGTTCTGGGGCTGGATGCCAGCCGCGTGCAGTTCACGCCCGACCTGATGCCCTCGGATATTCTCGGCTCCGAAGTCATGGACCAGGACGAGACGGGCCGGCGCTCCTTCCGCTTCGTCTCCGGCCCGATCTTCACCCAGCTGCTGATGGCCGACGAGATCAACCGCGCCAGCCCGCGCACGCAATCGGCGCTGCTGCAGGCCATGCAGGAATATCATGTGACGGTGGCCGGCCAGCGCAACGACCTGCCGCGGCCTTTCCACGTGCTGGCCACGCAGAACCCGCTGGAACAGGAAGGCACCTATCCCCTGCCGGAAGCGCAGCTCGACCGTTTCCTGCTGCAAGTGGATGTCGACTATCCCTCGCTGGCCGCCGAACGGCAGATCCTTCTGGAAACCACCGGCACCGGCGAGAGCGCGGTGCGCAGCGTGATGACGGCGCGCCAGCTCCTGGAGATCCAGCAGCTCATCCGCCAGATGCCGGTTTCCGACAGCGTGGTCGATGCGATCCTGGCCCTGGTCCGCTCCGCCCGCCCCGGCCAGGGCCATGCCGAGACCGACCGCCACGTGGCCTGGGGTCCGGGCCCGCGCGCCGGTCAGGCGCTGATGCTCTGCGCGCGCGCGCGCGCGCTGTTCGACGGACGTCTGGCGCCGTCGATCGACGATGTGGCGGCGCTGGCCGAGCCGGTTCTGCAGCACCGCATGGCCCTGACCTTCGCCGCGCGGGCGGAAGGCATGTCGGTGCGGGATGTGATCGGCGGGCTGGTGAAAACCATCCGCGCGTCCTGAGGCGGGGTGGCTTGATGGCAACGATCGGCCAAACTGTCGCGCGTACCCCCTCCGGCGAGGTTCTCTCCCGCGCGCAGGCCCGTGCCCGTCTGGTGCCCGATTGCCTGGTCGAGGCGCGCCGCATCGCCAATACGGTGATTTCGGGCTGGCATGGCCGGCGCCGGCGCGGCATTGGCGAGAATTTCTGGCAGTTCCGGCCCTATAGCGACGGCGAGAGCCTCTCGCGCATCGACTGGCGCCGCTCGGCCCGTGACGACCATACCTATGTGCGCGACCGCGAATGGGAGGCCGCGCACACGATCTGGCTCTGGGCCGATCTCTCGCCCTCGATGATGTACAAATCCACCTTCGGCGCGGTCTCCAAGGAGAGCCGGGCGCTGGTAATCATGCTGGCCCTGGCGGAAATCCTGGCGCGCTCGGGCGAGCGCATCGGCTGCCCGGGTGTGATGGAGCCGGTGGCGGCGCGCAACGCGGCCGAGCGGCTGGCCACGGCACTCATGCATGCGGATCTTTCCGACGGCCTGCCGCAGACCGGCATGGTGAGGGGGTTCAGCGATCTCGTGCTGATCGGTGACTTTCTCGATCCCGCCGAGCGGGTCATGGCGCGGCTCGGCCCGCTCGCCCGGCGCGGGCTGACGGGGCATGTGGTCGAGATCGCCGATCCGGCGGAGGAGACCTTTCCCTATGCCGGCCGCACCGAATTCACCGATCCTGAGACCGGCGAGAAGCTGACGGCGGGGCGTGCCGAGGCGCTGCGCGAGGATTATCAGCGCGCCTATCTCGCCCGGCGCTCCAGTCTGGGCGAGGCGCTGCGCCATCTCGGCTGGACCTTCACGCCGCATCGCACCGACCATCTCGCCTCGGAGGCGCTGGTGGCGGTGCATATGTATCTTTCGGGCATGCCGGCGGCCGAGCGCCAGGCTGGTATCGGCCGTGGGCAGAAGGCGAGCTCATGAATTTCCTGCCCTTCGTCTTCACCAATCCGCTGGTCCTGGCCGGGCTGATCGCCCTGCCGGCGATCTGGTGGCTGTTGCGCATGACGCCGCCGCGCCCGGTGACCGAGGCCTTTCCGCCTTTGCGCATTCTCGCCAGCGTCATCCGGCGGGAGGAGACGCCGTCGAAGAGCCCCTGGTGGCTGACGCTCCTGCGCATGCTGATGGCGGCGGCGCTGATCGTCGCGCTCGCCGATCCCGTGGTCAATCCACGTGCCAACAGCCTGTCCTCCGACGGGCCGCTGGCGCTTGTCATCGACAATGGCTGGGCCACGGCAGGCGACTGGACGCGACGCGTGGAAACGGCCGAGGCGCTTGTCTCCGATGCCGAGGAGGCGCGTGACGTGCCTGTCTCGATCGTCTTTACCGCCGAGCGCGAGCAGAATGCCGTGCCCGGCACGGCGGCTGAGGCGCGCACGCGGCTTGCCGCCGCCCGGCCACAGCCTCTGCCTGTCGATCGCATCCGCGCGCTCGATGCGCTTTCTACCGCCCTTGCCGGCACGCGGCTGGGCACGCTGGCCTTTCTCACAGATGGTCTTGCGGAAAACGATGCCCGCGTGACCTCGGCCATCGTCGCGTTGCAGCCGGCCAATACCCGCATCATCAGCGGCGACACCGGCAGCCTGGTGGCGCTGACCAAGGCCGACAACGATGCCGATGGCATGCGCATCACCGCCACGCGCCTGCCGTCATCAGAGCCGCGCAGCGTGGCGATCAGCGCGCTGGATGCGCGGGGGCGGGCGATCGCCAATGGCACGATCGACTTTGCCGCCGGCGCGGCGACCGGAAGCGGCGTGCTCGCCGCCCCCTTCGAGCTGCGCAACGACTTTGCCCGTATCACGCTGGCCGAGCCTGAAAATGCCGGCGGCGTGCTGCTGCTGGACGATGGCTTCCGCCGCCGCCGCGTGGCGCTGCTCTCGGGCGAGGCGCGGGACCAGTCGCAGCCACTGCTCTCGCCGCTCTACTACATCAACCGCGCGCTCCAGCCCTATGCCGACCTGATCCAGCCGAGCGAGTCGGATCTCTCCGTCGCCGTGCCGGAGCTTCTGGCGCAGAAGCCCTCCATGCTGATCATGGCCGATATCGGCCGCCTGCCGGACGAGACGACCGGCGCCGTGCTGCAATGGCTGCGCAATGGCGGCACGCTGGTGCGCTTTGCCGGCCCGCGCCTTGCCGCCGCGCCTGCGGGTGATCCGCTGGTGCCGGTGACGCTGCGCCAGGGCGAGCGGGCTCTGGGCGGCGCGCTTTCCTGGTCGCAGCCGCAGCCGCTTGCCGATTATCCGGCCGGCAGCCCGTTCGTCGGCCTGCGCCGGCCGGATGCCGTCACCGTCAATCGCCAGGTCCTGGCCGAGCCGACCGCCGATCTCGCCAGCCGCACCTGGGCAAGCCTTGCCGACGGCACGCCGCTGGTGACGACGCGCAGCGAAGGGGCTGGGCGGATCGTGCTCTTCCATGTCAGCGCCGAGGCCACCTGGTCTAACCTGCCGATTTCGGGCGATTTCGTCGAAATGCTCCGGCGCGTGGTGCAGCTGTCGCGCAGCGGCGGCGTGGGCGAGGCCGGCGGCGGCAAACCGCAGGCCCTGCCGCCCTATCGCCTGCTGAATGCCGAGGGCGTGCTGGTGAGCGAAACCGGCCGCGCCCGGCCGCTGGAACTGGCCGGCACCGCGGTGCCTTCCGCCGATTATGACCATCCGCCGGGCCTTTACGGTTCCGAGGAAGGCTTCGTCGCCGTCAATCTCCTGCCGCGCGAGACGGCGCTGGCGCCGATCGATCTCTCCGGCCTCTCCGTGCCGCATGCCGCCGAACGGCTGATCGGCGCGGAAAGCTGGTCGCTGAAACCGGCGCTGCTGACGCTCGCCATGCTCCTGCTGCTCGTGGATACGCTGATCGTGCTCTTCATGGGGGGCGCTCTGTCGCGCCTTCGCGGTCGGCGGGCGGCAACGGCGCTGGCTCTGGTGGGGCTGACCGCGCTTGTCGCCCTGCCGCCGCGCGCCGCCAAGGCGAGCGACGTCAAGCCGGGCGACGAACAGCTTCTGCAGGTGCTGGACAAGACCCATCTCGCCTATGTCGTCACCGGTGAGGCGGAGGTGGACAGGCTGTCGGAGCGGGGGCTTTTCGGTCTCACCGAGTTCCTCACCTACCGCACGACGCTGGAGCCCGGAGCGCCCGTCGGCCTCGATATCGCCAAGGACGAGCTGTCGGTCTATTCGATGATCTACTGGCCGATCTCTGCCACGGCGCCGATGCCGAGCCCGCAGGCGATCAGCCGGATCGACGCCTATATGCGCGCCGGCGGCACGGTGCTGTTCGACACGCGCGATCAGTTTTCCACCCTTGGCGGCGAGCAGTCGACAAGCCCCAATGGCGAGCGGCTGCAGGCGATCCTGGCCGGGCTCGACATTCCGCCGCTGGAGCCCGTGCCGGCCGACAACGTGCTGACCAAGTCCTTCTATCTCCTGTCGAATTTCCCCGGCCGCTACACCGGAAGCCCGCTGTGGATCGAGGCGCAGCCGCGCAGTGACGGCGAGGAGACGGGACGGCCGGCACGCTCCGGCGATGGCGTCACGCCGATCATGATCACCGGCAATGATCTGGCCGGGGCCTGGGCGATCGACGACAGCGGCCGTCCGCTTCTGCCGACCGTTCCGCCTGACGAGATGCAGCGCGAATATGCCTACCGCGCCGGCGTGAACATCATGATGTACATGCTCACGGGCAATTACAAAGCCGACCAGGTTCACATCCCCGCGCTGCTGGAGCGGCTGGGCCAGTAGACCCAGTCGACCCAGTAGACAGGGGGTTCGCATGGATCCGCCGGGGTGCCGGTCTCGGCCCTCCATGCCCCCCTCCATGCCCAAGGACATAGGACGCGATGACGATCGAATTCTCTCCCCTCCTGCCGTGGATCGCGATCGGCGCGCTTGCCGCGCTTGCCGCGCTGCTGGCTGCGCTGGGCCTCGTCCAGCGGGTGCGGGGCACGCTGGTGCGCGCGGTCGCGCTCGCCGTCGTCGCGCTGGCGCTGGCCAATCCCATCCTGTCGCAGGAGGAGCGGGCGCCGCTTTCCACCATCGTCGCCGTCGTGGTCGACCGCAGCCAGAGCCAGCAGAGCCCCGAGCGTATCAGGATGACCGACGCGGCGCTGCAGGGGCTGAAGGACCGGCTGGCGCAGTTTCCCCAGATCGAGGCGCGCATTGTCGAGGCGGCCGACGATCCAGACACCGAGAGCCCATCGACCCGGCTGTTCACGGCGCTGAACAGCGCGCTCTCCGACGTGCCGCCAGCGCGCGTCGGCGGGGCGATCTTCATCACCGATGGCCAGGTTCATGACGTGCCCGGCATCAACCAGCCGCTCGGTTTCGATGCCCCCGTCCATGCGCTGATCACCGGCCGGCCGGACGAATTCGATCGTCGCGTGGAGATCGTCAGCGGTCCGCGCTTCGGCATCGTCGGCGAGGAGCAGGTGGTGACCTACCGGGTCATCGATGACGGGCCGACGCCGGACGGACCGGCCGAGGTGACCATCAGCCTCAACGGCCAGGAGATCGCCCGCCAGCCGGTGACGCCCGACACCGACATTCCCTTCCGCTTCACCGTGCCGCGCGGCGGCAACAATATTCTCGAAGTCGCCGTCGCGCCGCTGGCCGGCGAGGTGAGCGCCGCCAACAACCGCGCCGTTCATGTGCTGGACGGGATCCGCGAGAACCTGCGGGTGCTCCTGGTCTCGGGCGAGCCGCATTCGGGCGAACGGGCCTGGCGCAATCTGCTGAAGTCGGACGCGGCCGTCGATCTCGTCCACTTCACCATTCTGCGGCCGCCGGAAAAGCAGGATGGCACGCCGATCAACGAGCTGTCGCTGATTGCCTTTCCCACGCGCGAGCTTTTTGTCGAGAAGATCGACCAGTTCGACCTGATCATCTTCGACCGCTACCAGCATCGCGGCGTTCTGCCGATCATCTATTACGACAACATTGCCCAATATGTGGAAAAGGGCGGCGCCCTGCTGATTGCCGCCGGGCCCGAACATGCCGGACCGGATTCGATCGCCACCACGCCGCTGGCCGCCGTGTTGCCCGCCAGCCCCACCGGCAGCATGACCAATGAAGGCTTCTATCCGCGCCTGACCGACGAGGGCAAAAAGCATCCCGTCACGCGCGGGCTGGAAGGGGCCGATTCCGAGCCGCCGCACTGGGGCCGCTGGTTCCGCACCGTGGATGTGGACCGTCCCCAGGGGCAGACGGTGATGCAGGCGGCCGATGGCCGGCCGCTCCTGGTGCTGAACCGCGTCGGCAAGGGCCGCGTCGCCATGCTGCTCTCCGATCAGGGCTGGCTCTGGTCGCGCGGTTTTGAAGGCGGCGGGCCGAGCGTGCCGCTCTATCGCCGCATGGCGCATTGGCTGATGCAGGAGCCGGCGCTGGAGGAAGAGGCGCTGACGGCACACGCCACCGGCCGCATGCTGGAAATCGACCGCCAGACGATCAAGGGCGATCCCGGTCCCGCCACCGTGACCCTGCCCTCCGGCCGGCAGGAGACCGTGACGCTGGGCGAGGCCGAGCCCGGCCTTTACCGCACGCGCCTGCAGACGGCCGAGACCGGTCTGTTCGAGATCGCCAATGGCGACCTCAATACCCTTGTCCATGTCGGCGCGGTGGATGCGCCGGAGTTCAAGGCCACCGTCTCGACCACGGCGCTGCTGCAGCCCTGGGCCGACAAGACCAAGGGCCTGGTGCACCGCGTGGCGGGCGAGGGCAATCAGGTGGATCTGCCGTCGATCCTGCCGGTGCGCGGCGCCGTGCGCGTGGCCGATGCCCAGCGCCTGTCGCTGCGCATGACCGACGAGACGGTGCTGAAGGGCGTGACCTCGCTGCCGCTCTTTGCCGGCTTCCTGGGTCTTGCCGCATTGCTGCTGGTGCTTTCGGCGACCTGGTATCGCGAAGGGCGCTGACCCCGCGCCCTATGCCGGCTTGACGCGATAGAGCCGGATCGGGCTCTCGGTCACGGTCTCGACCGGCGTCAGATAGTCCGGGATGCGACCCGCCAGAAGCGCCGCCGAAAGGCCGTCCGGCGCCTCGCGGGCGAGCAATTCGTCCGAGCCTTCTCCGGGGCAGAGCAGCACCAGCGTCACCTGCGCCTGTCGTATCAGCGCCAGCGCGTCCTCCGGTTTCGCCATGCCGATCCGCAATTGCGCGAGCATGCCGGCCTGGTTGCGGTGGTAGGGCGCCGAGAGAACGCGCTGGTCGGTGTAGCGCAGGATCGCGGTTCCGAGATCGACGGAGGCACTGACCCGCCCAACCGGCTCTGCCTGAAGCGGGGCCAGCGCAGCAGGCGCGATGCAGGATTTGCGGATCGCCTTGTCGGCGCCGCGCATGGATGTGGTGATCGCGCCCGGATTGCGGGTCAGGCTGATGGCGAAAAGCGACCAGACGAACGGCACGCTGGCGGCGAACAGCCCGAGAAAGGCGACGGTCCTGAGCGCGCTGGCGCGAAAGGCAGGCGTGCGCGGCCTTGCCTGCGCCGTCTGGCGCAGACGCGTCAGGGCGTCAGACAGGGGAAACAGCGCGATGAAGCAGGCGAAGATGCCGCCGCGCACCTGAATGGCGGCGACGGTCAGCTGGATCAGGAGAAGGGCGAGCAGCGTCAGATGCGCCTCGACTCGCCGGCGCTGGACAAGCGCGACGAGGCAGGCGACCACCGCGATGACGCCGACGGCATAGGCGCCAGGAACGAGTTCCGGCGCGTTATGCCAGAGAGCGGGCAGCGATTGCGCTTCCGAGACATAATCCAGCCAGAGCCGGCGCAGCAGCGGATCGAGATTGGCAAGCGGATCGGCGAGGCATTGCGGCGCGATGGCGCGGGCCAGGATGAGCACGACAAGCGCCGCAACGCCCAGGGCGCTCGCACGAACGGCGCGCGACCGGCCGCTGAGCGTCAGTGCCGCGCCCGGCAGCATCGCGCCCCCCGCCGCCCCGAGCGAGACGAAGCCGATTGACAGGTTGTCGCAGGTGACCATGCCATAATGGCTCGGCGGAATGGTGAGGAAGAAGGCAGCGCTGAGCGCTGCCGCCAGCGTCAGGCCGAAGCTTGCGGCGGCGCGCGCCATGTCGCGACCATGCCAGACCCAGGCAAGGGCGACGCAGCCGCAGGCCGCCGCCATCAAGGGCGCGGTCTCCGCGCCCACCGCCATGGCCAGGGCGACGCAGAGTCCGGCGATGGCATGGCTTGCCGCGCGCCGGCGCGGATCGAGCAGCATGGCCGTCAGCAGCGAGACGAGTGCGATCTGCACATTGTGATGGTCGATGGCGCCGGGGTCGAAACGGGCGGTGCCGACGATGAAGAACAGGCCGAGCAGGCAGGCGATCGACACGGTGTCGCGGGTGCCGAGATTGCGCCCGCCGAGTGCAAGCCCCCAGAAGACCGGCAGGATCAGGCAGAGTGGCCAGACGGCGAGCGCGGCGGCCTCCGCCTGGAGCGGGGCGAGGAACAGGGAGAAGCCACGGATCAACAAGGCGATCGGCAGATCGATGAAGCGCGACCAGTGCATCAGCGTGCCGCCGTCAAGGCCGAGGCGCGGCTGTACCATGTCGAACCAGCTCTGGCCGGCCAGGAGATCGCGCACCTCGATCAGCCGCATCACATCGTCATTGTCGGCGCCGACATAATCGCCGGGATTGAGGAGATGGGGCAGGGCGGCAAGGGCGATGGACAGCAGCGCATAGAGGCTGGCAAGCGCCAAAGGCGGCAGGCGATCCAGCCATCCGCGCCCTGCCGGCCTCTGGCCCGGCGAAACTGGCCTCGCGTTGTTGGCGGGCTCGGTCCGGGCGGATGCGCCGCAGGTCTCGCGGGTGGTGGCCAAGGCTGCTCTCCGTGGCGGCGCTTGGCCGCGTGGACGGCAGGGCCGGCGGTTTACGAATTCTTAAGCACAGGACAGGGCTTCCGGCGCCCGTCGCGCGGTCTCAACCTAGGCTTAACCTGCATAAGAAAGGGTGAATGCATCGGTCCATGACGGACCTTCGAGACGACCGGACCTCAGCGCGCGTGGATTGCCGCTCAAGCGAGGCCCTGTCTGATCCCGTTACCGGAGCGTGTGGCTGTCGCGACCCCGGAGCAATCCAGGCTCTGGCGGTGGCACGGTCGCAAGACGGATGCTGCCGGCGCGGCAAGGAGGATGAACAAGGATGCGCGACATCGCCTGGACCGGGCTCAGGCTCGCCGTGCTGCTGCCCTGCTATAATGAAGGGCCGACCATCCTTTCCGTCGTCACCGGCTTTCGCACGGCGCTGCCCGGCGCGCGCGTCTATGTCTATGACAACAATTCGACCGACGACACGGTGTTGCGGGCCGAGCTTGCCGGCGCCACGGTGCTGCGCGAGCCGCGCCAGGGCAAGGGCCATGTGGTGCGGCGCATGTTCGCCGATGTCGAGGCCGATCTCTATGTGATGTGTGACGGCGATGGCACCTACAGGCCCGAGGATGCGCCCGACCTCGTGCGACGGCTGCTCTCGGAAGGCGCCGACATGGTGGTCGGCACGCGGCGCGGCGTGACCGCGGATGCCGGCCGCCAGGGCCACGCCCTCGGCAATCGTCTGTTCAACCGGCTCTATCGCGGCCTGTTCGGTGCGGATTTCACCGATATCTTTTCCGGCTACCGCGTCTTTTCCCGCCGCTTCGCCAAGAGCTTTCCGGCGGTCTCCGGCGGTTTCGAGATCGAGACGGAAATGTCCGTCCACGCCTCCCGGCTGAAGCTGCCGGTGGCGGAGATGGTGCTGGACTATGGCCGGCGGCCCGAGGGCTCCACATCGAAGCTTTCGACCTGGCGCGATGGGGCGAAGATCCTGTGGATGTTCGCCATGCTGATGAAGGAGACGCGGCCCTTCATCTTCTTCGCCGCGCTGGCGGCGGCCCTGCTCGGGCTCTCGGCGCTGCTCGCCGTGCCGGTTCTCATCGATTATGCCGAGACCGGGCTCGTGCCGCGCCTGCCGACCTGGATGCTCTCGCTGGTGCTGTCGCTGATGGGCTGCCTGATGCTGATGGCGGGGCTGATCCTTGACAGCCTCGCGCGGGCCCGAGCCGAGCAGTTGCGCCTGCACTATATGCAATTGCCGTCGCCCGCCCGTTTATTGGACGATCTCGCGGCCGCCACCGCCATGGAAGAGCGCGAGCCCACCGTCGTGCCGATCGGCAAGGCGGGCGCGGCGTGAGCCGCACCTTGCGCTTTCTCGGCGTCGGCGCCTTCGGCTTTCTGGTCGATGCCGGCACGACTTTGGCGCTGGTGCATCTCGGGCTGAACCCTTTTGCCGCGCGCCTCCTCGCCATTCTCGTGGCGCTTGGGGCCACATACCTCGCCAACCGCACGGTGACCTTCCAGGTCGAGGGCAGGGCCAATGTCGCCGAAGGCGCGCGCTATGGCGGCGTCGGGCTGATGACCAGCGCCATCAACTATCTGGTCTATAGCGCCGCGCTGGCGCTTCTCCCCTCGCTGCCGCCGCTTCTCGCCTTGGCCACGGGCTCGGCAGTGGCGATGGCGCTGTCCTATCTCGGCTATTCCCGGCTGGTGTTTCGTCCGCGATAGCGCATCGCTTTTCTCGGACCTTGAACGACAAAAGCCCGCGCGATGGCTCGCAGCGGGCCTTGTTTTGCGGATCGATTGCCGATCGATCAGTCGAACAGGCTCGAAACCGACTTTTCCTCGCTGGTGCGGTTGATGGCCTCGCCGAGCAGGCCGGCCGTGCTGATGACGCGGATATTGTGCGCGGACTGGACGGCTGTGGTCGGCTGGATCGAGTCGGTGATCACAAGCTCCTTGAGCTTGGAGGAGGCCACGCGGGCCACCGCGCCGCCCGAGAGCACGCCGTGGGTGATATAGGCCGTGACGCTGGTCGCGCCGTTCTTCAGCAGCGCTTCCGCCGCATTGCACAGCGTGCCGCCGGAATCGACGATATCGTCGATCAGGATGCAGTCCTTGCCGGCGACATCGCCGATGATGTTCATGACCTCGGATTCGCCGGGGCGGTCACGGCGCTTGTCAACGATGGCCAGAAGACAGTCGAGACGCTTGGCCAGAGCGCGGGCGCGCACCACGCCGCCGACATCGGGCGAAACGACCATGACATTGCCGAGATCGTAATGCTCCTTCACGTCGCGGGCGAGAATGGGCGCGGCGTAGAGATTGTCGGTCGGGATGTCGAAGAAGCCCTGGATCTGGCCGGCATGCAGGTCGAGCGTCAGAACGCGGTCGGCGCCGGCTTCGGTGATCAGGTTACAGACCAGCTTGGCGGAGATCGGCGTGCGGCCGCCGGTGCGGCGGTCCTGGCGGGCATAGCCGAAATAGGGGAGCACGGCGGTGATGCGCTTGGCCGAGGAGCGGCGCATGGCATCGATCATAATCAAGAGTTCCATCAGATGGTCGTTCGTCGGAAACGAGGTCGACTGAATGATGAAGATGTCTTCGCCGCGGACGTTTTCCTGGACCTCGACGAAGATCTCCTGGTCGGCGAAGCGGCGGACCGTGGCGCGCCCGAGCGGGAGATTGAGATAGTTGCAGATCGCCTCGGCCAGAAACCGGTTCGAGTTGCCCGAGAAAACCTTCATGAAACGCCCGCCTGTCTGACTTACAGCGCAGCACCTCATGGCGCGAAGGACGCTGTAGCCCAATCGATCTACCGCTTGACCCCGTCCGCTTTCCCTCGTCGGGAAAGGCACAGGATCCTGCATGTCCGGCTCCCAGGAAGCGCGAAACTGGCCGCTGGCGGGGAGCGTCGTGTCGAGAACCTTCAACACCGGCCCGTTCGACGCTGAACGCCTCTTCAAGGGAGATAGCAGGGGCCGATTGGCCGCTTCTTAACGCCGATCTAGCCGAATGCAAGGGCCTTGCAAGGCTCTGTCCCGCTTTATCCGAAAAAGATTAATCCCGCTCAGCCCCGGTTGCCCGAGCGCCAGGAAAGATAGGCGGCAATCGTCTTGCTGCCGATGGCCTGCATCGTCTCGGCGGGCACGGCGGACCAAGGATCGCGGGCGGTGCCGCGCACGCTTTCCTGCCCCTGCAGCCGCGTCAGACGGTTGCCGGAGGCATCCAGCACGTCCCAGACATAGGTCACCGTGGTCTTGCCGCCGTCCGACAGGGCCGACAGATAGCCCTTGAGCATATGGCGCGCATTGGGGTCAGCCGATGTTTTGAGCTTCAGCCCGTTGGAGCGGGCATCGGCGCCGAGCGCGCGCGACAGCGGCTCGACCGCGCCGACGGGCGCGCCGATGATCGGCAGGAAGCGGACAGTGGCCGCATCGCCGCTCTCGGCCGGCGCAAGCGCAGCGGTTTGGTCGGCGGGGGCCTGTTCGGCGGCTGGGGGGGATGCCTGACGGCGGGCGGGCGGCAGGTCCTCGGCGGCGGCGGGCTCGGCCAGCGCGGCCGTCTCGCGCACGGGGCCGCGGCGGGGTGCCGTCTCTTGCGTGTCGAGCCGGTCGGGCCCGCGCTGCAGCCGGGCGGCCTGCGCCTCGAGCGAGCCGGCGGGGTCGCGATAGCCGGTCGAGGGGGCGGCATAGGCGACATCCGACGGCGGCAAAGGCTGGACCGAACCGGTGGACACGGGGGCGAGGGGGCTTTCGGAGATGGGGGCCATGGAGGCCGCGGCGCGGCGGCTTGCGGCGTGCACCACCTCCGGCTGGTGCTCGACGGCGGCCAGATCCGATTGCGTCACCGGCGGCGAGTTGATCGAGCTTTCGCCGACATCCACCTTTGGAATCAGCGCATCCGTGGTGTTGCAGGCGCTGAGCGTGGTGGCGATCAGCAGGCCTTGTGCCACGAGGCCGGTCATTCGGCTCATCCGGACCCTCCTCTTGAGGTTCAAGAGCGGGCCACGGACGCGTCATGCGCCAAGGATGCGGCCCTTCACTCGCAAGCGCGCGGTCCGGTTTCCCGGTGCCCAGAAACAGGGCGCCGGGAAAATTCACCGCATGCTCTTAAGGAACGGTAGCAGGATTTCCTTACCCATCGGTGAAGCCGGGACGAGCGGGGCCGGACATGCCCCGCCATGGTGCAGAAGCGGGAGGCGGGGCTTACAGTTTGTTCCAGAATTGCCATTTGCAGGCGGCCAACGGCGATTGTTGGAAAGACTGTCAGACCTCGATGAAATCAAGCCCATAGCGCGACAGGGCCCGGGGCGCGCCATCGGTGGTCAGATAGGTCTGGCCGAGCGTCATGGCCGTGCCGCTGTCGGAATCCATGATGATCATATGGACGAAGAGCGACATATCCGGCTCGATCGGCTGCGGATTGCCGGCATGGAACATCTGCTGCTCCATCCAGGAGGGCGAGAAGCGGGCGCCGAGCGAATAGCCGCAGGCATTCAGGCGGTGGCGGGTGAGGCCGCGCTCGTCCATGATCTTCGCATGCACGTCGAAGACGGTGCCGAAGCTGTTGCCGGGGCGAAGGACCATTTCGATCGCCTGGATTGTTTCCCGCGCGGCGCTGTAAAGCTCGCGATGGCGGTTGGTCGGCTCGCCGATCACCACGGTGCGCATCATCGCCGCGTGGTAATGCGCGGAGACGCCGGCCCATTCCAGCGTCAGCTGGTCATTGTCGTCGAGCAGGCGCCGGCCTGCCTTGTAGCGGCACAGAAGCGCATCCGCGCCGGAGCCGATGATGAACTCATTGGCCGGATAATCACCGCCGCCGGCAAAGACGGCGCCCTGCATGGCGGCAAGGACCGCCGCCTCGCTGGCACCGGGGCGGATCAGCGGCAGGGCGGCGTCGAGCGCGTCATCGGCCAGCGATGCCGCCTTTTCCACATGCAGGATTTCCGCCGGGCTCTTGATCAGCCTGAGACGGCCGACCAGCAGCGAGGCATCGACAAGCTCGCCGAAGGTGGAAAGCTGGTGGTCGAGCAGGCGGGCGATGCGGCCGGTCATGCCATGGGTGTCATATTCGACGCCGATGCGGCAGCCGAGCAGGTCCAGCTCGCTCAGGAGGTTCTTCAGGTCCATGGTCGGGTCGGCATTGACCCTGTCGACCCAGATTTCGATGCGCTTGATGTTGGAGGTGTGCCGCGCCTGGCGCAGATCGGCCGAGCGGGTGAGCAACACCATCTCGCCATCGGCTTTCACCACCAGCGTCTGAAAGAAGCAGTAGCCGAAGGTGTCATAGCCCGTCAGCCAGTACATGCTCTCCTGGGCGAAAAGGAGCATCGCATCGAGCTTCTCCTCGCGCATGCGGGCGGTGAGCCGCTGCAGCCTTGCGGCATATTCGTCGTCGCCGAAATGAAGGGCCATTTCAAGCCTCCTTCAGGGAAATTGCGGAAATCTGCCGGCCGTAATCGGGTTCGCCGGCATGGGTGGTGCGCCGATAGGAGAAGAAGCGCGTGGGATCGCCATAGGTGCAATCCGCGAGCGATTCCGCCTGGATACCGTCCCGGCGAAGACGCGCGAGCGTATAGGCCGGCAGGTCGAACATGAAATGTCCTTCCTTGATCGACGGCGTGAAGAAGCCGGCATTGGCGCTGTCGGCTTCCAGGAAACGGGCCACGAATTCGGCGCCGACCTCGTAATGCGCCGCGCTGATCGAGGGCCCGAGACAGGCGACGATGTGGCGGCGCTCGGCGCCGATCGCCACCATGGCGTCGATGGTGGATTCCAGAACGCCCGTCAGCGCGCCTTTCCAGCCGGCATGCGCCGCGCCGATCACGCGCGCCTGAGGGTCGCAGAACAGGATCGGCCCGCAATCGGCCGAGAGCACGCCGAGCACGATACCGGGCGTTGCCGTGACAAGGGCATCTGCCTCCGGGCGCTCGGTCGCGTTGCCGGCGTCGACAGTGACGGCGCGAGGGGAGTGAACCTGATGCACGGTGGCCAGGTGGTCGATATCGGCGCCGAACCAGGCGGCCACGCGCGCGCGGTTTTCCGCCACCTTCTGCGGTACGTCGCGGGAGCCGAGACCGACGTTCAACCCTGCATAGAGCCCCTCGGAGACGCCGCCTTCGCGCGTGAAGAAACCATGGCGGGTGACGGCGCCGGCGCGCTCCGCCAGAAGCGGGCTCTGGACCGGCGAAAGAGCATGGAGCATGACGTGGGGGCCTTTCGGAGCATGGGATGTGCCGGCGCGTGCCACCGGCCGGGATAAACGCCTGATACGGGAAACCGGTTCGCGCGGATGCGTCAGGATTCAGGCAGGGAGAGCGAAGGGTGCGGGCGGTGTCAGGGCCTCATCATCTCAAGCCATGTCGATCTCAAGGCCTCTTGGAGCTGCAGCCTCACGCCCATTTCTGGAAAAACGCGGAGGGTTGCTGCGCCGGCCTCGATCTGGCGGCGGCCGATGCGCCCGGCCAAGCCTGCCAGATCATCGCCCTATGTTGGTCGCCGCGCTTCCTACTGTCAATCACCCTCGCCGTGACGGACGCAGGCCATCACAGCAAGGGGCCATCACAGCAACGGGCGCAGCGCCATTTCCAGGCCCAGCAGCAACAGGCAGACAAGAAAGCCGCGCCGGAAGGCTGCAGGGCTGATCCGCTGGCGGATGATCTGGCCGAGGGCCATGCCCGCCAGCGCCGGCAGGACGGCCGCGCTCGACCACAGGAGATTGTCAGCCTGGAAGGCGCCATGCCAGGCAAGGCTTGCCGCCAGCGCCACGGTGGAAACGGTGAAGGACAGGCCGAGCGCCTGCACGAGTTCGTCCTTTTCCAGCCCCAGCGCCTGGATATAGGGCACGGCGGGCACGACGAAGACGCCCGTGGCGCCCGACAGGACGCCGGTGACGAGGCCGATCAGCGGTGAGAGCCAGCGCTCGTGCCGCGCCGGCACGCGGCGGGGCCGGGCGAGCAGCGCATAGAGCGCATAAGCCGAGAGCACCACGCCCAGCGCGCCCGTCACCTGCCGCACCGCGCCGCCGACCATGAAGAAGGAACCGGCAAAGGTGCCCGCGAGAATGGCCAGCATCATCGGCGCGAACCGGCCTATCAGACCGCGCACCGGGCCGCCGGCGATCAGCTGCCAGAGATTGGTGACGAAGGACGGCACGATCAGCAGACTGGCGGCGGCAAGCGGCGAGATCAGTGCCCCGAGAACCCCCATGGCGACCGTCGGCAGCCCCATGCCGGTCACGCCCTTGACCATGCCGGCCAGGAGAAAGGTGAGGGTGATCAGCAGGACCGACATCAGGGCAGGATCCTCGCGGCAGCAGACGGCGGAAGAGGGTCAATCTCGGTTGCGGAAGGGCGGGATCGGCACCTTCGGATAGCTGACGGCCAGCACCTTGAACAGCTCGCCCATCTTGCCTTCGCCGACGCCGACCAGCCGCTCGACATCCTGGCGAATGCCGTCCTGGACGCCGCTATCCTTGTCGCGCCCCAGCGCGCCGGCGCGCTCGGACAGGCCAAGGGCCAGCAGGAAGTCGCCCTGATGGCCCATGCCATTGACTGTCAGCCCTTCGGTGACGGCACGCCGGGCCAACTGCTCGAAATCGACATGGCTGGTGATGTCGGCCTCACCCGGATGGGCGAGCGGAGGATCGTAGCTGTGGTCGCGCACCGCCTGCAGCGTATCGCCGAAGCTGGTCGCCAGATGGCCGTAATCGATGATCAGCGCGGTGCCGCCATTGTCCCTCAGCCGCGTGCAGAGCGCCTGCATCACGGCATCGCGGGCCGGCGCGATCTCGAAGATCGTCCCTAGGGGGACGTTCTGCGCCGGGCTCGGCAGAAGCGCGGGGTCGAGCGTGGCGATACCGGCGGCAAAGGTCAGCCGGTCCTCGCTGTCGAGGCCGACCAGACGCTCCTTGAAACCGGTCGCCGTCTTGACGAATTGGCGGATCGGAATGGCATCGAACAGTTCATTGGCCACCAGCAGGGTGAAGCCCTCCGGCAGGCTCTCGAAACTGTCGTGCCAGGTGACCTTGAACTTGTTCTCGATCAGGGTCTGGGCCTGCACCTTGCGCAGGCGCTCGCTGGTTTCGACCAGCTGCACGTCCAGCCGCTCGAACAGCTCGGGCGCCAGGCGGGCGATGACGCGCAGGATATCGGCCATCATCGTGCCGCGGCCGGGGCCGATCTCGACGAGATGCACATCCTCCGGCGTGCCGTGGCGCTGCCAGACCTCGATGAGGAAAATGCCGATCATCTCGCCGAAGAGCTGGCTGATCTCCGGCGCTGTGATGAAATCGCCCTGCAGGCCGAAGGGCTCGCGGGTCTTGTAATAGCCGAATTCGGGATCGGCGAGGCAGAGCGAGAAATAGTCGGTAACGCTGATCGGTCCGTTGGTGCGGATCAGATTGGCGATCTTGCGAGCGAGCGGGGTCGGCATCAGCGCGCTCCTTCCAGGGCCGCGGCGCGGCGCGCGCGCCAGATGGCCCACAGGCCCGCGGCCACCATCGGCAGCGACAGGAGCATGCCCATGGTCAGCCAGCCGCCCAGGAGATAGCCGAGCTGCGCATCCGGCTCGCGGAAATTCTCGACCACGATGCGGGCAAGCCCATAGCCCGTGACGAAGACGCCGGCGATCAGGCCCGGTGTCTTCAGCGCACGGCCGCGATAGATCAGCACGGCCAGCACGATGAACAGCACGATGCCTTCTAGCCCGGCCTCGTAAAGCTGGCTCGGATGGCGGGCGAAGGGGCCGCCGGTGGGAAACACCATGGCCCAGGGTACATCGGTGATGCGGCCCCAGAGCTCGCCATTGATGAAATTGCCGAGCCGCCCGAAAAACAGGCCGATCGGCACCACGGCCGCGACGATATCGAACAGGCTCCACATCGGGATCGCCCGCTTGCGGGCGAAGAGCACCATGGCAAGGGTCGTGCCCAGCAGGCCGCCATGGAAGGACATGCCGCCATTCCAGATCTGCAGCGCCCGCAGCGGGTTCTCGACCACGGCGGCGAAATCGTAAAACAGCACATAGCCGATGCGGCCGCCCAGAACGATGCCGGCGGCCACCCAGAGGATGAAATCGTCGATCGCCTCGAGGCTCGCAGGCGGCGTGTCGCGCCGCCACAGGCGCGGCGTGGCCAGCAACATGCGCGCATAGCGCCAGCCGACGAGAATGCCGGCGACATAGGCCAGCCCATACCAATGGATTTTCAGCGGGCCGATCGCCACGATCACCGGATCGATCTGGGGAAAGGGCAAAATCGACAAAAGGGTCGCGACGGTGTGCAAAAGCGGTCTTCCAGCCTTGTCTCGGCTGGACCATGACGGCGCGCGGCCGAGCGGTCAAGCCGGGGCAGGGCGGTTAAGGCTGTCGATTCACTGCTATTTTCCTTGCAACGGATGCGCGCTCCCCCTACCTCAGGAACAGGTCCCATGAGAGCCGGAGATTTCGATGACCACAGGCACCAATCGCATTATGGATGACTTCGCCAAGTTGATGACCGATGCGGCCGGCGCTGCCCAGGGCGTCCGGCGCGAGATGGAAACCGCCTTCAAGGCGCAGACCGAGCGCTTCCTCAACTCGCTTGATGTCGTCAAGCGCGAGGAATTCGAGGCCGTGAAGGAAATGGCCCTGAAGGCGCGCGAGGAAAACGACGCGCTGACGGCCCGTCTCGCCGCGCTCGAAGCCAAGCTCGCCGCTGCCGAGCCGGCGCAGCCGACGGAGGGCGGGACGGCGACACCGCTTTGAGCGGTTGCCTCTGTCTCCATCTGTTTGAAAACGGCGCCGCAACGGCGCCGTTTTTGCGTTCGGCGGCGGGGCTTCCTTGCGCTTTGGAGGCTCGTTCCCGTTGCGATTCATGAAAAAATCGCAGCCTGTGGACATGTGGCAAAAACGCTGTTCGCTGAATCATTTATCCCGGCTCGCTGAATCAATTTTCCAAGCTGAAACGCGGCCTTGCACGGCTTTTTTGCAGCCGGGGGCTGGTTTGCGGAATCCGTCATTATACACTGATTTTAAATGATGATTCGGAACGGATGGCGCAGTGCCCGGCAGGCTTGAAAGCAGGCCCGGGAAAATGTCTCGCCCTCGGTGAAATCATGAGTTTGCTGTTTGCCGATGCAGTTTCGCGGGCTTTCGCCGCCCGTGGGCGCGATGTCGCTTGGTCTTTCGGCAGGCGAAGAAGGAAGATGCCGTGGGGAAGGGGAAGCTCCTTCTCCCGCTGGCCGAACATGGTGCGAGAGCCCGATGAGAATGGAACTGCAGCGTCAATCCAACCCGGTCGACATGATCGAGTTCGTCGCCGCCAACAATGACTGGAGCTTCGAGCGCTCGGGCGAGGACGAGATTGCCATGGCGGTCGCGGGCACCTGCGCCGACTACCACATCTCCTTTTCCTGGATGGAAGAGTTCGAGGCGCTGCATCTGGCCGTGGCCTTCGATCTGGCGATCCCCGATAGCCGGGTGAGCGCGGTCAACGAGCTTCTGTCCCACATTAACGGGCAGGTGCTGATGGGCCATTTCGATCTCTGGCGGCAGGAGGATGTGGTGATCTTCCGCCAGTCGCTGCTGCTCGCCGGCGGCGCCGAGCCGACCGACCGCCAGGTCGAGGTGCTGCTGTCGAGCGCTCTCGATGCCTGCGAGAGCTATTTCCAGGCCTTCCAGTTCGTCGTCAATTGCGGCGTGGATGCGCGCACGGCGGTGGAAGCCGCCCTGTTCGAAACGGTTGGCGAGGCGTGAGACCGATGCAGCAGACGGGTGACGGGCCGATCGTTCTCATCGGCGCGGGCAATATGGGCGGCGCCATGCTCAAGGGCTGGCTCGACAGCGGCGTCGATCCCAGCGGCATCGTCGTGGTCGATCCCGGCGGCGCCAAGGCGCTGGCGCCGCTGATCGCCGAGAAGGGCGCGCGGCTGGAAACGGAGGCGCCGCAGGATCTGACGGCCGGCATTTTGTTCCTCGCGGTCAAGCCGCAGATCATGGATGATGTGCTGCCGCCGCTGAAGACCCTCGTCGGGCCGCAGACGACCGTGGTCTCCGTCGCCGCCGGGCGCACGCTCGCCTATTTCGAAAGCCTGCTCGGCCCGGCCGCCATGGTCAGGGCCATGCCGAACACGCCGGCCATGATCGGCCGCGGGGTCACCGGCGCCTTTGCCAATGCCGCCGTCGATGCCGCCGCGCGCGCCCGCGTCGATGCGCTTCTCAAGGTCAGCGGCCCGGTCGAATGGGTCGAGACGGAGGCCGATATCGATGCGGTCACGGCCGTCTCCGGCAGCGGCCCGGCCTATGTCTTCTATCTCGTCGAATGCATGGCAGAGGCCGGTCGCAAGGCCGGTCTCCAGGCGGACCTCGCCATGCGGCTCGCGCGGGAAACCGTCGCGGGGGCCGGTGAACTGCTTCACCGGTCCCCCGACACCGCGGCCACGCTTCGACAGAACGTTACCTCTCCCGGCGGCACCACCGCGGCGGCACTGTCCGTGCTCATGGCCGAGGATGGCCTGCAGCCGGTGTTCGACGCCGCCATTGCCGCCGCCCGCCGGCGCGCGGAAGAACTGGGCAAGGCCTGAATCCGATGAGCGACACCATTCCCTTTTCCGATTTCGAGAAGGTCGATATCCGCACCGGCACCATCGTCGAGGCGCAGCCTTTTCCCGAGGCGCGCAAGCCGGCGATCAAGCTGGTGATCGATTTCGGCCCCGAGATCGGGCTGAAGAAATCCTCCGCGCAGATCACCGTCCACTATACCCCTGAGGGGCTGGTGGGCCGACAAGTGCTCGCTGTGGTGAATTTCGCCCCGCGCCAGATCGGTCCGTTCCGTTCGGAAGTGCTCACGCTCGGCTTCGCCGACGAGAACGGCGCCATCGTTCTGGCGAGCGTCGAGCGGCCGGTGCCGAACGGCCATCGGCTGATGTAGGCGTTTCTGGACCGTTATCGATCTCTGCCGGCGGCATCCATGATGGCTGACGGGTGGAGTGCGGCCGGAAACAGGAGTGCGCCATGCTGCATCATGTCGAAATCTACGTCTCCGATCTCGATGCCTCCTTCGACTTCTGGTCCACGCTGCTCGCGCAACTGGGCTATGAGGAGACGGCCTTCTGGGGTGAAGGTTTTACCCTTGGAAACCACAGGGATGCCTACCTCACCTTCGTTCAGGTCAAAGAGAGATATCGGGAGCAGACCTATCACCGCTGCGGAGTCGGCCTCAACCACCTCGCTTTTCGCGTCGAAGGCCGGGATGCGGTGGATGCGCTGCGGGCCTTCTGCCTGTCATCCGGAATTGTCTCACTTTATGACGAGCGCTACCCTTTCGCCGGCGGCGAGACGCATTACGCCCTTTATGTCGAGGATCCGGATCGGATCAAGGTCGAGTTCGTGGCCGTGTAGGACCTTGAGCGAGAGCTCCAGCCTTGTTCGTGGCTCTCTTCTCACGCAGGCACCCGCACCACGGCCCTGAGCCCCCCGAGCGGGCTGTCGCCGAGCGTGACATTGCCGCCATGGCTGCGGGCGATGTCGAGAGCAATGGCCAGGCCGAGGCCCGTGCCGGAGCTGTCGAGATTGCGGGCCTCGTCCAGCCGAAAGAACGGTTTGAACACATCGTCGCGCGCGCTTTCGGGAATGCCGGGGCCGTCATCGTCGAAAGTGATGGTCAGCCAGCGGGCGCTGTGGCGGGCCTCCACATGCACGCGGTCGGCATAGCGATAGGCGTTGGAGGCGAGATTGGCGACGAGCCGGGTGAAGGCGTTCGGGCGCACGGCGATGAGATCCTCGCCTTCGACATCGACGGTCAGGTCCTTGCCATGCAGCTCGGCCTCCACCTTGAGACGGGTCATCACGTCGCTTAGCCGCAGCTCGCCCACATCCTCCTCCGCCTCGCCGCGCGCGAAGGCCAGATAGCCCTCCAGCATGTTCTGCATGTCGGCGACATCCTCGTTCAGCCCCTGCAGGTCGGGATTGTCGCCGGCCAGCGCCAGCTGCAGCTTGAAGCGGGTGAGAATGGTGCGCAGGTCATGGCTGACGCCGGTCAGCATGGCCGTGCGCTGCTCGATCTGCCGCTCGATGCGCTCGCGCATCTGGATGAAGGCGAAGCCGGCGCGCCGCACCTCTTCCGCCCCGCGCGGGGAGAAATCGTCGATCTTCTGCCCCTTGCCGAAGCTTTCCGCCGCGCGCGCGAGCGCGAGAATAGGGCGGATCTGCCCGCGCAGAAACAGGATGGCGATGGTCAGCAGCACCAGTGACGCGCCGACCATCCACACCAGGAAGATATGGGTGTTGGACGCATAGGCCTGATTGCGGCGCACGAAGACGCGGGCCATGCGGTGATCGTCGATCCTGATGCGGATCTGCACCGTGTCGCCGAAGGTATCGAGCCAGAAGGGCTTCTTGATCTGGTCCTCGATCTCGTCGCCGAGAATCCGGTCGAGAATGCCGAAAAGCGGGCGTGGACGCTCCGGCGGGAAGGGCTGGATCGGCTCGATGATGACGGTCAGGTTCATATGCTCGCGCGCGATGCGCACGATATTGTCATATTCCTGCGGCGGCGAGCTTTCGATGAGTTCGATGATGCCGGCGATCTGACCGACGACGGCGGCGGAGAGCCGCTCGGTGACGAGCTGCCAGTGGCGCTCCATGAAGACCGAGGCGACGACGGACTGCAGCAGCACCATGGGGATGATAACGATCAGCAGCGAGCGCGCATAAAGGCCCATCGGCAATTGCCGGCGCAGCCAGCGGGTGGCGCGGCGATAAGGGCCAAAGCCGGAAGGCGGCTTCACCCCGGTGGAAACGGTGTCGCTGATGGCCATCGATCTTCCCTTCGCATCCCCGGATGACACCATCCATGGGGTGTCGCGCTTCGCGCGCCTAATACCAAGGCTCGCTGATATGAACTCATAGGATGGCACAGGCTTGATCGCTGGCTCGGCGCGGTGCGCAGGGCGATGCTACCGCATCGTCCAAGCGACGCAACGACGCCAGCGGTCAAGCCTGTGCCACCTCCGGCCGTCTTCCCGACGCTTCCGGCGGTGTCGACGCCCTCGACCGATGCAACGGCATCGCTCTTCGGACCTCTCCTAGCCGGAAACGACGGGAAGACGGTCCTATGGGTTCCTATCAGCGAGCCTTGGTATTAGTCCACGCTCAGCCTGTAGCCGATGCCGCGCACCGTCTGCAGGAAGATCGGGTTGGACGGGTCGTCCTCGATCTTGCGGCGCAGGCGGTTGATCTGCACGTCGATCGTGCGCTCGCCGACCTCGGCGTCGTCGCCCACCAATTCATGACGTGGGATCGTTTCGCCGGCGCGCTGGGAGAAGAGCATCATCATCTCCTGCTCGCGGTCCGTCAGCCGGATATGCTCGGCCCCGCGCCGCAGTTCCTTGCGCACCACGGAAAAGGTGAAGGGGCCGAAGATCACCTGTTCCACCTTGGGCGAGATGGCGGGCGCATGGCGGCGCAGGATATTGTTGATGCGCAGCACCAGTTCGCGCGGGTCGAAGGGCTTGGGCAAATAGTCGTCGGCGCCGGCCTCAAGCCCCTCGATGCGGGCGTTCTGCTCGGCCAGCGCGGTGAGCATGATGATCGGCACGGTCTTGATCTTGCGCAGGCTCTGTGTCAGCGACAGGCCGGTCTCGCCCGGCATCATCACATCGACGATCAACAGGTCGAAATCGACGCCATCAAGCCGCCGGCGCGCTTCCGGCGCATCGCTTGCCGTGGTGACCCGGAAGCCCTGGTCGACGAGATAGCGGTTGAGCAGATCGCGGATGCGGCGGTCGTCATCGACGACGAGAAGATGCGGCGCATCGTCAGCAACGCGGATCAATTTCGGCTCCATGCTCGTCTCTCCTGCCCAATGATCGCGCAGCAGCCATCCGCCGCTCAGCCGTGCTCGGAATTGCGCATGGCATTGAGAAAGCGGATTACCGTTTCGCGCGCACCGGGGCCCGAGCGCGCCAAGGCCTCGGCGATGCGGCGCGATTGTGGCTCGGCCAAGGCGCGGGCCAGTGCCTTGCCCTCCCGCGTGGTGTAGAGCTTGCGCTGGCGCCGGTCTTCGGGCCCGGCCACCTGATGAATATAATTGCTGTCGATCAGCTGCTTCAACACCCGCGCCAGGCTTTGCTTGGTGATGTTGAGCGTATCCAGCAGATCGGCCACCGTCATGCCAGGTTCGCGATCGACGAAGTGCAGCACGCGGTGATGAGCCCGGCCGAAGCCGCGCTTTTCCAGGATGACATCGGGATCGCCGGTGAAGTCGCGATAGGCGAAGAAGAGCTGCTCGATGATCTCGTAGTCGAGCGCGGGATCGCCGGCCGCGGAATCACCCGTCTTGTCGGCCCGCGCCGCCATAGCTTTCATCACCGATCTGTCGTCTCGTGCTGTCACACCTTGATCCAATGGCTTTACTGCAGGCGGCAAGACCGTCGCCCGCTTACGTCCTCTTCAGGTCAGTACAACATGTCCGGCGCGGTGGGTAACCTCTTTTCACGTCAATCCTGCCAGAAAGCGCGAGGATGCGGCCGAGGGCGCTGTTCCTTGCAGGAAATTTCGGCCGGTCAAACGCTAATTTGTGGCGTTTTTGCAACGCCTGTCCGGCACAAGGCGCGGCTGCGCATTGTGCTGTGCAAAAAGCGGAACCAAATCGCAAAAAGGGCCGTTTTCGCCGCAAATCACCTGATGCGCGCAGGCGGCTGGTTCCCGGATACGACGCGCGCAACGCTGCTTTCACATGAATGACGTTGGCCCGGATGCTACCGGGCGCGTCGCCAAAGGACAGAGATGATGAACCCCACCGTCTGCGACCCGTCTTCCTCCACCGCGCGCCAGCTCCGCCCGATCGTCATGGCCGTGATCGCCGCCAATATTGCCGTCTTCTCGCTGTTGATGACGACGATCAACCTGCCCGCGCCGCAGATCCAGCCCGGCGAAGTGGTCGCGGCCGACGTGGAGTAAGGAGGCTTGCAAGAGTGTCGGATTGGCTGCTGTGCTCAGTCCGCCGCTCACGGTCCGGGCGCAGGAGCCGCCTGTGCGACGACGGCGTGGCATGCATCGCAGCCGCGCCGATGTTTCCAGAACCGTCTGATCGCTTTATAGAGGCAGGGAAACGCTTCAAACGAGAAGGCGCGACCCATGCTGCAAGCGGGCATCATCCCCGTTACCCATTTCCATCAGAATTGCACCATCCTGTTCGACAGCGAAACCCGAGAGGGCGTTGTTGTCGATCCCGGCGGCGATGTCGATGTGATCCTTCAGACGCTTGACGAAAATGCCGTGACGATCAAGGCGATCTGGATCACCCATGGCCATATCGACCATGCGGGTGGCGCCAAGGAGTTGAAAGAAGCACTTGGGGTCGAGATCATCGGTCCGCACAAGGACGATGCGCCCTTGCTCGCGCGGCTGGAAACGCAGGCGGAGCGCTTCGGCCTGTCCATGAAGGTGGAGAATGTCGTGCCGGACCGCTGGCTGGAGGAGGGGGATGCCGTCTCCTTTTCCGGCCATGTCTTCGAGGTGCTGCATTGCCCGGGCCATGCGCCCGGCCATGTCGTCTATGTCAACCGCGCGCAGAACTTCGCCCATCTCGGCGATGTGCTGTTTCATGGCTCGATCGGCCGCACCGACCTGCCGGGCGGCAATCACGAACAACTGATGGACTCGATCCGCACCAAGATCCTGCCGCTCGGCGACGAGATGGGCTTCATCTGCGGCCACGGCCCGGGCGGGCGCATTGGCGAGGAGCGGCGCAGCAATCCCTATCTGCGCGGTTTGTGACGGTCCGCTGCTCCCGGAGCTCGATAACGCCTCTTTGTCACCAACGAAAAAGGCCGGGACGAACCCGGCCTTTTTCCATGTCCTGAACGCCTCGGCGATCAGCCGGCCGTGCAGAAATGCGAGCGGCCGTCGAGGCCGATATAGGTGCCGGAGCGGCTGTCGAAGGAGCGATAACGGTCCGCGCAATAGCGGTACCAGGACTGGCTCCAGGGCTCCAGCGTGCCATAGGTGCGAACCACGGTGCGCTGCTGGTAGACCGGCACGCTTTCCTCAACATAGGTGTAGCTCGGGCGATAGACCGGCGGCGGCGGCGGAGGAGGATCGATATAGACACGATCCTGATAGACCGGCTGCGGCTGGCTGGCGACCGCGCCGCCGACGATCAGGCCGGTGGCGAGGCCAAGCGCGCCGATGGCAACGGCATCACCGGTGGAGACGCCATGGCGATGGTGGCGGTAGCGCCAGTCATCCGCATGGGCGGCGGTGACGGGCAGAACGGTTGCCGCGGTGGCAACGGTGAGAACAAGAGCTTTGATACCCTGTTTCATGGTCTCGATCCTTGCGGGTGCCGGACGATTCCGGCGGATGATGACAGGACCTTACATCAGTCTGGCTGAACCGGGCCTGAACGAAAATGGCGCACCGCAAGGTGCGATCCCTTCCGCTTATTGAGGATCTAGGAGCCGCTTGTGGCGGCGGCAAGGCATGCGCCTGCGCCAGACAAACGTCACCCGACAAAGATCGCTGGACAAAGATCACCTTGGGCAGGGCGGAGCGATAAAGCCTCTGCGTCATCTGCCATGTTTCAATTCCGCCTCGCCCGCCTTGCGACCTTGTTTGTCGCATCGCGCGATTGAAAACTCGGTGACCCGTTTTGCGCGACAGGCTCCGGCGGGACCAGAGCGAGACGGCAGACGGAATGTCACGTCCCGAGAACTCTGGACAAGGAGCCCTGCGGGACAGCGGAACGGATCAGTTGTGACGATGGCGCGCAGGCGTAGCAGGCGGGAATGTTTGTTCGGGAACCTGCCGCCTTTTCGCGACGAACTTACTCCCGCAACCGGCAAAACGCCGGATATAAAGTGATAAAAATTCCAGATCCAAATGCTTATACGGGAGGCCTCTTGAAAAGGCCGCCCGCCGTCTTGCAGCAAATTTGCGGGCTTGAAATGCGGCTACCGCGTCAGCCGGCAATCTGGAGATTGACGGCCTTGGGGCCCTTGCCGCGACGATCCGGCTCGGTGTCGAAGCTGACCTTCTGGTTTTCAGACAGGCCGTTCAGTCCCGATGCCTGTACAGCCGAAATATGCACGAAGATATCGGCGCCGCCATTGTCAGGCTTGATGAAGCCGAAGCCCTTGTCAGTGTTGAAGAATTTTACGATGCCAGTTTCGGCCATGCGTCAGGTCCTTTTTCCTCTGCCCGGTGTCCTTGCGGGCAGCATTCGAATGTTAAGCGTGCGGCAGGCAGGTCTCGACTGTGAGGAAAGGATCCTGTTCTTGCAGACAGGGGAAACGCGGGCGTTTCTCATGCCTACCCGGAAGGTTTTTTTGCGCTTCCGGCGCGCATCATTATTGGTCTTCCCGTGTTCGCAGCTTGCCCGAACATCATTAGCTTGCTGTGTTTAGTGCCAATAAGCAAGCAAAAGTTTTCTGACGGTAATACGACGTTATTTCATCCACAAGACGCCTAAAAGCGCAGCATATCGGCGGTTTTGCTAGGAAAGCACAAGCCTTTGAAAAACAAATGAATTCAATTAGATTTTCCTCATATTCCGCATGGCTGCCTAGCTTGTGAGCTTGCGCCTGCCCCAATAAGGACCAAGTTCGGCCAGGAGAATACCGGCGAAAATCGCGGCGCAGCCGAGATAGCCGGCGGCGGGGATGCTCTCGCCGAGGAGAAGGGCCCCGAAGAGGGCGGCGAACAGCGCCTCGCTCGACAGGAAGATCGCGGCCTGCGGCGCCGTAGTAAAACGCTGGCCGACCACCTGAAGAATGAAGGCGATGCCGCTGGAGAAGATGCCGGCATAGAGGATTTCCATGCCTGCGCCGGTGATCGCCGCCATGCTGATCGGCTCGAATGCCGCGGCGGCGATCAGGCTGGCGACCGCGCAGACGAGGAACTGCGCCAGCGACAGGGCCATCGGCCTGCCGCTGCGCGCGGCGAAGGCTCCGACCAGGAGAACCTGCATGGCCCAGAACAGCGCGCAGAGCAGCGTCCAGGCGTCGCCGGGTCTGAAGGCGGTCAGCGAGCCGCCGCTCAGAAGGAAGATGCCGACAAAGGCGAGAGCCGCCGCCGGCCAGATCAGCCGATGCGGCGCGCGGCGCAGAACTAGCAGCGACAGGAGCGGGGTGAAGACCACATAAAGGCTGGTGAGAAAGCCGGAATTGGTCACGGTGGTCGTCAGCAGGCCGATCTGCTGGGTGACGGCGGCGGTGAACAGAGCCAGCCCCGTGGCGAGAAAACCCAGCCAGTCCCGGCGCGATACCGGCGCGGCCGCCTGCCGCGCTTCCCGCCAGGCGAGCGGCGCGGCGACCAGGCTGGCCAGAACGAAGCGCAGGCCGATGAACCAGAGCGGGCCGATCGCGGCCATGGCGGTGGATTGCGCGACGAAACCCGCGCCCCAGATGGCGCCGGCAAGCAGCAGGCAGAGATTGGCGTTCAAACGGGTCATGGCAGCAGTTCTCGCAGCGATCGGCATGCCGGCCGCGCGACCCACGCGCCCGGTGCGCTGCATGCGTCCGACCGCCCCTGGCGCCGCCGGCCGTGAGGCCTGTCCGACTATCAGGTGAAACGCTGCGCTTCAAGCAGAGGTCGAGCCGGCCTCTTCGTTGTTCTCGCGTGACGGCAGGAGAACAGCCTCGCCTGGATCAGGCCCCTTGATCAGGCATCGGCGATGGAAGCGCGAAATTCTGAGCCGATGCCGGCCCCCGCCGCATCCTCCGCACGATTCCGATTTCCGTGAGATCAGGGCCGCTCTCCCCGCGCACCCGGAAGGGAAAAGCCGCTTGCACTGGAAACGGCCAAAGCTCCGTCAGGCCGTCGTGCCGCTCTGCTCCCAGACCGGACGACCTGCGCTGAAGAAGGCGCCGTCGCTTTTCAGGATCAGTCCCTTCGCGATCATCAGCAGGCCGGCCAGCGCCACGAGTGCGATGACGGCGACGATGATGGTTTCCAGCGCGTTCAGCCCGGCCAGAAAGCTGGGGCGCGCGGCCGCTTGCTTGGCAGGGGGAAGGGTGCGGGCGTCATTCTCGGCCATGCTCATGCCTCCGCCGTCCAGCCGCGCAGCTGCCAGCGCCACAGGCCGAAGGCGGTCGAGGCCATCATGGAGACGGCTAGAAGCATGGCGCCGAAGAGGATATGGCGGTCGGCCGGCACGTGACGCTCTTGCCAGAGGGCGCGCGATGGGGCGATGGAGCCCGTGATCGTGCGATCCACGGCAAAACGATCGGCGGCGCTCACCACGCCGACAAGGGCGGCGGCGGCCGACTGGCCGTCATCGGCCAAGGCTTCCGTCATGGCTTTTGGCGTGCCGAGCGGAAAAAGCCGCTGCTCGACGGTGACGGGCGCTGTCGGCTCGGTCTGCGCTGCCGCGGCGGACAGCGGCGCGAGGGCGGAGAAAAAAACGGCGGCGCAAATGGCGCGAGCGCGCCAGGACGCGCGTGCGGCTGGACGGAAGGGCGGCATGTGGGGGCTCCATGAAGCGATTCATCGCAACACTGATGACTTAAGGCCTGCAAGACGGCGTCATGGCGACGGAATTGTGGCGGACGGGGCCATTTTTCATGGTGAAACAAAGGCGTTGAAACCTCTGTTAAGTCCATGGAGATATTAAGGATTTGGTAGGTTTTCGGTCAGCGTCGCGCCGCCCCGCGATTCGCTGTTTTTCAAGGCCCTGTGACGCCAGGCCCACACCGCCGGCAGCGGCTTTTCCTGAACCGGCCGCGCCTTTGCGCTTGAAGTCCCCCGCCACATTCGACATACAGCTTGATCGTCGGTCGGCCGGCTTTTACGGGGGACGGCCGATCCACGCGGCATGTCGTCGTCAGCACCTTCCGCCCGGTGGCGATCCGCCGGGTCGGGCGTCGCCCTTTGCGGGACGACGGGTGGGGCTTGATGGTTTCAAGAGGACAGCGCCGCTGCCAGACCCCCGTGACAACGACCCAGGACCTTAAATCATGGCCTTCCTTGCCGATGCCCTTTCCCGCGTGAAGCCGTCCGCCACCATCGCTGTTTCCCAGAAGGCGCGCGAGCTAAAAGCCAAAGGCCGCGATGTGATCGGGCTCGGCGCCGGTGAGCCGGATTTCGATACGCCTGACAATATCAAGGATGCCGCGATCGAGGCGATCAAGCGCGGCGAAACCAAATATACGCCCGTTTCCGGCATTCCGGAGCTGCGCAAGGCGATTGCCGCGAAGTTCAAGCGCGAAAACGGTCTCGACTATACGCCCGAGCAGACGATCGTCGGCACAGGCGGCAAGCAGATCCTGTTCAACGCCTTCATGGCGACGATGAATGCCGGCGACGAGGTGGTGATCCCCACGCCCTATTGGGTCTCCTATCCGGAGATGGTGTCGCTGTGCGGCGGCACGCCCGTTTTCGTCGCCACCACCCAGGAAAACAAGTTCAAGCTGACGGCCGAGGACCTGGACAAGGCGATCACGCCGAAGACCAAGTGGTTCATCTTCAACTCGCCGTCCAACCCCTCGGGCGCCGCCTATACGCATGACGAGCTGAAGGCGCTGACCGACGTTCTGATGAAGCATCCGCATGTCTGGATCCTGACGGATGACATGTATGAGCACCTGACCTATGGGGACTTCAAGTTCGCCACGCCGGCCGAGGTCGAGCCCGGCCTTTACGAGCGCACGCTGACCATGAACGGCGTGTCCAAGGCCTATGCCATGACCGGCTGGCGCATCGGCTATGCCGCGGGTCCCTTGGCGCTGATCAAGGCCATGGACATGATCCAGGGCCAGCAGACCTCGGGCGCCTGCTCGATCGCCCAGTGGGCGGCCGTGGAAGCGCTGAACGGCACGCAGGACTTCATCCCCGAGAACAAGAAGATCTTCGAGGGACGCCGCGATCTCGTGGTTTCCATGCTGAACCAGGCCGTGGGCATCGAATGCCCGTCGCCGGAGGGCGCCTTCTATGTCTATCCCTCCTGCAAGGGGCTGATCGGCAAGACGGCTCCTTCGGGCAAGGTGATCGCAACGGACGAGGACTTCGTCTCGGAACTGCTGGAATCGGAAGGTGTCGCGGTCGTGCACGGCTCGGCCTTCGGCCTCGGCCCGAACTTCCGCATTTCCTACGCCACCTCGGAAGCCCTGCTCGAGGAAGCCTGCAAGCGCATCCAGCGCTTCTGCGCCGCCTGCCGGTAAGGCTTCGCGGAACCATTCCTGACAGATCGATGCCCACCGGGGACTTGTCGCGGTGGGCATTTTTCTGACCGTCTGATCTGGTCATGATTGCTCTGCGGCAAGGTCTTCGCTCTTGCCGCAGACCTGCTTGATCTTGCCCTGCGCTCTTGTGAAATGGCATCGTTGCGCACACTGTCGGCAGACATTTCCTCCGGGCATTTATGACAAGGCATTTCATGCAGTTGGCGCAGCATCACCGTCTTTATCTCTGCTTCTTCCTGTTTGCCCTGAGCCTCGGCGCGCTCCTTGCGCGCATGCCGGATCTGCAGGAGGGGCTCGGCATCGACAAGGCCGAGCTGGGGCTGACGCTGATCGGCATGTCGATCGGCGCGCTGATTTCGCTGACCGTCTCCTCGCCGCTGATCGCACGCGCCGGCGCCCGCAAGACCGCGCTCGTCACCGTTGTCGGAACGGCCCTGTGCTATGCGCTGGTGCCCGTGATGCCAAATGCGCCGACGGTGTTCGCCGTGCTCTTCTGCGCCGGGCTCATGGCCGGGGCGCTGGAGATCAATCTCAATGTCGAGCTCGGCCGGGTCGAGGCGGCCACTGGCCGGTCGATCATGAGCCGCGCCCATGGCTTCTGGAGCGCCGGCTTCTTCGTCACCGCGCTGCTCGCCTCCTTCATCCGCCAGGCGGAGATCTCCATGGCGCTGCATCTGACGACCGCTCTTGTCGTGGTCGCCGTCTTCGGCGTGCCCGTCATGCGTGGGCTCATCGATTCGGCGCCGGCGACAGAACAGGCGGCCGAGGCTGCGCCGCGCTTTGCCTTTCCCACGCTCGGGCTGCTGCCGCTCTGCCTGATCGGCATCGCCGCTTTCCTGGTGGAGGGGGCGGGGGTCGACTGGTCGGCGATCTATATGCGCGACATCTATGCCGTGGAGCCCGTCATCGGTGGCCTGGGGCTGACGCTCTTCACCTTCTTCATGGCGCTGGCGCGGCTCACGGCGGATGGGGTGGTGGAGCGTTTCGGGCCACGCGCGGTGGCCACGGCTCTTCTCTGCCTCTCGGCTGCCGGGCTCGGCGCGGTTGCCTTCTCGCTGCATCCGGCCATGGCGCTCGTCGGCTTCGCCATGCTCGGCGCCGGCTGCAGCGCGGTCTACCCGCTGGCGGTTTCGGCCGCCGCGCAGAGGACGGATCGGCCCGCCCATGTCAATGTCGCGGCCATCGGCCAGGTGACCTTCGTCATCTTCTTTCTCGCGCCGCCGCTGCTCGGTTTCGTCGCCGAGCAGGCGGGCATCCGCGCCTCCTATCTCGTCTGCCTGCCGCTGGTCTTCGTGGCGCTTGCCTGCGTGCCCGCTTTGAAAGGGCGCGCGCTCGAGGCGCGGACGGCGTAATTTCCCCGTCAGCGGCAGGCGGTGTCAGCGGCCGGCTTCCAGGCCTTCCCGCGCGCCGGCCGTCCTGCCGGCGATATAGACGGACAGCCCCTCGGCGAGCGCATCGAACACGGCCCGGCAGCGCGGGACGGTGCGCAGGTTTTCGTGCATGACGAGGTAGGTGGGCAGCGGAAAGGAAAAGTGTTCGCCGAGAACACGCCTCAGGTCCGGGTCGCGTTCGGCCAGCCGCACCTGGCAGGCGCCGATGCCGAAGCCGGCCCGCACAGCCGAAAGCTGCGCCAGATTGCTGTCGGTCCGCAGGGCGAAGGAAAGCTGGTCCAGGATCGGCACCCGGCGGCGCACCGCCTGCAGGAAGGCGCTGTTGCGGTCGAAGCCGATCACCCTGTGATCGGCCAGATCCGCCTCCGTCTGCGGCAGGCCATGGCGCGCGATATAGCGATGATGGGCGAAGAGGCCGACTTCCAGCGTGCCGAGCGCGCGCGAGACCAGCGCCTCCTGCTGGGGCGCCACCATCCGAACGGCCACATCCGCCTCATGGCGCAGCAGATCTTCGACCATGTCCGACACGGACAGCTCGAGCACCAGCTGCGGATGCTGCTCGGCAAGCTGCGCCAGAATGGCCGGAATCACCTCGATCGCCATCACCTCGCTGGCGCTGATGCGCACGCGCCCGGCCATCGGCCCCCGGGCGCTGGCCGCCGTGCGCAGGAATGCGGCGGCGCTCGCGGCGATCTCCTCGGCGAACGGTGCGAGCGTCAGCGCCGCATCGGTCGGCGTCAGTCCCGTGGCGGAGCGCAGAAACAGCGGCGCGCCGGCGGCCGCCTCCAGCGCATCGATATGCCGTCCGACCGTCGGCTGCGTCAGGCCAAGCGTCCGAGCGGCAGCCGAGAGCGAGCCTTCGCGCAGCACATGCAGGAAGGTGCGGTAGTGGTCCCAGCTCGGCTCCATCGGGTTCATGGATTTTTGTATAGCAGCGCCAGAAATTCATGCAATTTCCTTTCGGCTGTGCCGGCGCCATTCTCCAGACATCGAAACGGTCAGGAGACAGTCATGCAAAAGATGGGACAGGGCGACACGGTTCTGGTGCTGGGAGCCACCGGCGGGATCGGCGGGGCAATGGTTGAGGCGCTGCTGGCGCGCGGCGTTTCGCTGCGCGCGCTGCATCGCCAGGCCGCCCGGCAGGCGCAGCGGGATGCGCGGATCGACTGGCGACAGGGCGATGCCATGGTGGAAGGCGACGTTCTCAGCGCCGCCGAAGGTGTCCAGGTGATCATTCATGCGGTCAACCCCCCGGGCTACCGCGATTGGAACAGGCTGGTGCTGCCCATGCTCGACAACACCATCGCCGCAGCCCGGGCAACGGACGCAACGGTGCTGCTTCCCGGCAATATCTACAATTTCGGACCAGATGTCTTTCCGCTGATCCGCGACGGTGCGGCGCAGAACCCGCAGACGGCAAAGGGGCGGATTCGCGGCGAGATGGAAGAGCGGCTGAAACAGGCGGCGGAGACCGGCCTGCGCAGCATCGTCCTGCGCGCGGGCGATTTCTTCGGGCCGGGCGCCGGGAACAGCTGGTTCGGCCAGGCCGTCGTCAAGGCCGGCCAGCCGGTGCGGGCAATCACCCAGCCGGGCCGGGACGGCGTGGGCCATCAATGGGCCTATCTGCCCGATGTCGCAGCCGCCATGCTGGCTCTGCTCGATCGGCGCGACGAATTGGCCGGCTTCGAGGCCGCTCAGTTCGGCGGACATTGGGATGAGGACGGGACGGCGATCGTGCAAGCGATCCGTCGGGTGGTCGGCCACCCAGACCTGCCGGTTCGCCGCTTTCCCTGGTGGCTGCTGCCGCTGGCAGCGCCCTTTTCGCAGACGATGCGGGAGCTCTGGGAGATGCGCTATCTCTGGCGACAGACGATCCGGATGGACAATGCGCGGCTGGTCTCGCTGATCGGCACCGAGCCGCACACGCCGCTGGACGCGGCCGTGCGCGCAAGCCTGGCCTCGCTGGACTGCCTGAAAGAGCCCGCTGCCGTCGTGCCGGTGGGGCGGCAGATCGCGGCGCAGTGATGCGGATAGCGCGCTCCGCCTGGCGGCAGGCGTGCGGTCCGAAACGGTGAGGCGAGCGGCACGAGAAGGCAAAGGCCCGCCAACGGGGGCGGGCCTTCGGTCTCACTTGCAGAGCGGAATGCGCCTTATTCGGCGGCCTCCTGGGTCAGTGAGGGATAGTCGGTATAGCCTTTGGCGCCGCCGCCATACATGTTCTCCTGGTCGAGCGCGTTGAGCGGCGCGTTCTCCTTGAGGCGGCGCACCAGGTCGGGATTGGCTATGAAAGGCTTGCCGAAGGCGACCAGATCGGCCTTGCCGCTTTCAACCGCGTCCAGCGCCATCTGGCGGTCATAGCCGTTATTGACCATCCAGGCCGCCTTGCCGCCGGCAGCCTCATAGGCCTTGCGCAGGGCATCGTAATCGAAGCCGGCAAAGGCGCGGTCGCCGCCGGTGGCCCCTTCGATCACATGGATATAGGAGAGGCCGTAGCGGGCCAGGCCCTCGACCACATAGGTGAAGAGCGGCTTCGGATCGTCGTCGCTGACATCATTGGCCGGGGTGACGGGGGAGATGCGGATGCCGGTGCGACCCGCACCGATCTCCTGCGTGATGGCATCGACCACCTCGAACAGGAAGCGCGCGCGGTTCTCCACCGAGCCGCCATAATTGTCCTCGCGCTTGTTGGCGCTGGAGCGCAGGAACTGGTCGATCAGATAGCCATTGGCGGCATGGATTTCCACGCCGTCGAAACCGGCATCGATCGCTGCGCGGGCGGCCTTGCGGTAGTCCTCGACGATGCCGGGTATCTCGCTGGCCTCAAGCGCACGCGGCTCGGAGGTTTCGGCGAAGGTGCCGGTGCCGTCCTCATTGATCAGATAGGTCTTCGACTTGGCGGCGATGGCCGAGGGGGCGACCGGCTGGCCGCCATCGGGCTGCAGGCTTGTGTGCGAGATACGGCCGACATGCCACATCTGCACGACGATCTTGCCGCCCTGCTTGTGCACGGCTTCGGTCACCTTGCGCCAGCCATCCAGCGCTTCCGGCGTGTAGAGGCCGGGAACGTCGGCATAGCCCTGGCCCTGATGGGTGATGGCGGTCGCCTCGGTGATGATCAGGCCGGCGGTGGCGCGCTGCTCGTAATAGGTGACGTTCAGCGTGTTCGGAACGGCTTTGGGCGAGCGGTTGCGCGTCAGCGGCGCCATGACGACGCGGCTGGAGAGCGTAATGTCGCCGATCGTGATCGGATCGAAGAGAGAGGGCATGAACAGGTCCTTTCGTTGGGACGGGGAGGGTGACGGGGAAGGCCAGCGGGGAGGGGCAGCGCGGTTCACAGCGCTTCGCCGAGATCCTTCAGGAAGGCCGCAATCGTTTCCTCATTGCGGCGGTAGAAAATCCATTGGCCGACGCGCCGCGTGGTGACCAAGCCGGCGCGTTGCAGCACTTGCAGATGGGCGGAGACGGTGGATTGCGACAGGCCGCAGCGCTCGAACTGGCTGGCGCAGACGCCCATGGACAGCGGATGCTCCTGGCTGGAGAAATGCGCCTCCGGCTCCTTCAGCCAGGCGAGAATGTCCAGCCTGGCCGGGTTCGACAGGGCTTTGAGAATCTCGGCGCGGTCCACGATCGGTCTCCTGTGCGGTGGGGGGATCTCACCGTTTCAAGGGTGATGGATCCCGCCTGCTATATCGAAAAAATTCGATATAGCGATATGTAGATCGCAAGAAGACGTTTTAAAGGGCGGCCGCAAAAAAAAGGCCCACAGCATGCGCCGGGGCCTCGTAGGTGTGAAGGTTCTGAAACCTCCAGAGGGGAACAGCTGAAGCGATGGCACTGGGAGGTGGCCATCAAGTGCCTCAGCTATGACTCGATATGGTGCAACGCCCAATGGAAAACAAGGGGAGCCGGCTCAAAAAATGGCAGAACGCTGAAGAACCGGCAAAAAAAGAGGCCCACAAGTAAACTTGGGGCCTTTAAGTGTGAAGGTCTAAAACCTCCAGAGGGGAACAGCTGATGCGGCGGCACTGGGAGAAACGACCGCCATGTGCATCAACTGAGTGCGGTATGCTCGTTTTTTGCGCTGCAAACAATCAATAAATATGCATGTCAGCCATGAGGGAAGCGCAGCCCTGCCCGGAAATGCGGCAAACGACAACACCCCGCGCAGGGGCTGCGCGGGGTGTCGGGGAAAAACTTCAGGCTTCTAAGCGTTTAATTTGGTCCGTCGCCCTGCATAAAAACGAGGCAGGCCTGTCAGAAGCTCCAGTTTCTGGCCTTGGCGACGATGAAGTCGCGGAAAACCTTGAGCTTGGCGGCGTTTTTCATCTCGTCCGGGTAGCAGAAATAGGTATCGAAAGAGGGAATATCCGCCTGGATCGGCAGCTGGATCAGGCCCGGATCGCGTCCGACGATATAGTCCGGCATCATGGCGATGCCGATGCCGAGCAGGCAGGCGCGCTTGATCGAGGTCTGGCTGTTGATCTGCAGATGTGAGGGGCGGGGATTGTCGCTCTCGCGCCCGGCGATTTCTAGCCAGTTGACGTCGAGCAGATAGTTGGGGGCCGGCTCGCCGAAGGTGATGATCCGGTGATTGTCGAGATCGGCGATCGAGTGCGGTTCGCCATGCTTGTTGATGTAGGACGGCGCGGCATAGAGATGCATGTGCACGGTGAACAGCTTGCGCTGGATCAGGTCCGACTGCTGCGGCTGGCGCAGGCGGATGGCGCAGTCGGCATGGCGCATGTTCACGTCAAGCTCTTCATTGTCGAGGATCAGCTGCACCTGCATGTCGGGATAGAGCGCCAGGAATTCCTGCACCTTGTCGGTCAGCCAACCCTGGCCGAGACCCACAGTTGTCGTGATCCGCAGCTTGCCGCTCGGCTTGTCGGTGGTTTCCGTCAGCTGGACGCGCACGCTCTCCAGCTTCATCAGCACTTCATGCGCCGTGCGATAGAGGATCTCGCCCTGCTCCGTCAGAATCAGGCCGCGGGCATGGCGGTGAAACAGCTTGATGCCGACATCCTGCTCCAGCGAACTGACCTGGCGGCTGATCGCCGATTGCGACAGATGCAACTTGTCGGCCGCGTGGGTGAACGATCCGGCCTCCGCCGCCGCATGAAAGATGCGCAACTTGTCCCAGTCGAGCGGCATGCCGTCTCCCCGATATGGGGGCGGGCAGTGGCGAACAGCTCTGTTGCGCCGCTTTCCTCCCTCTCCCCCTGTTTCCGTCCGCGGCATTCGGTTCCGCGGTTCACATGGTCGTCTGCTGCATTCGGCGCTGCCTGATGCCGGCGCGCCGAATGCCTGGTCTTGCCTCAGTCCGTCTTGCCCCAGTCGGGCTTGCCTCAGTCCGTCTTATCCTGCCCGTCCTTCGCCGCGCAGCCGTGCAGCCGCACACCGAACGACCGTCGGTGGCCGCCGTCTCTATTCCGCGGCGATCGCGACAGGAATATGACCGGCCAGATAACGCTCCGCCTCCAGCGCCGCCATGCAGCCCATGCCGGCGGCCGTGATCGCCTGCCGATACTGGTCGTCCGTAACGTCGCCGGCTGCATAGACGCCGGCAATGTCCGTCGCGGTCGAATCGGGAGCCGTCCAGAGATAGCCATTCGGCTTCAGCCGCAGCTGGCCCTTGAACAGGTCGGTCGCCGGCGCATGGCCGATCGCCACGAACACGCCGTCCACGACCATCTCCGTCGTCGCGCCCGTCTTCACATTGCGCAGCGTCACGCCGGTTAGCGAGGCGGGCATGGGCGGCTTGGGCGCACTGCCCTGATAAGCGGCGATCTCGTGATCCCAGAGAATGCGCACATTCTGCTTGGCGAACAGCCGGTCCTGCAGGATGCGCTCGGCGCGGAAGCCGTCGCGGCGATGGACCACGGTCACGCTCTTGGCGAGGTTCGACAGATAAAGCGCCTCTTCGACCGCCGAATTGCCGCCGCCGACAACGATCACGTCCTTGCCGCGATAGAAGAAGCCGTCACAGGTGGCACAGGCCGAGACGCCGAAGCCCTTGAAGGTCTCCTCGGTCTCGATCCCCAGCCACTTGGCGCGGGCCCCGGTGGCGATGATCAGCGTGTCGGCGGTCCAGGCCGTGCCGCTGTCCGTCGTCAGGCGGAAGGGGCGCACTGAGAGATCGACGCCGGTGACGAGATCGCTGACGATCTCCGCGCCCACATGGGTGGCCTGCTTCAGCATTTCGCCCATCAGCCAGGGGCCCTGGATCGGATCGCCGAAGCCGGGATAGTTTTCCACATCCGTGGTGATCATCAGCTGGCCGCCTTGTTCCATGCCGGCGATCAGCACCGGTTGAAGCATGGCGCGGGCGGCATAGATGGCGGCCGTGTAGCCGGCCGGGCCGGAGCCGATGATCAGCACCTTGGTATGGCGGGAGGTCATGCATAGTCCTCGACTGGCGGAGATCAGGGGAAAGGGCCTGACGCCGCTATGGTTTTGTTCCCCTAGTTTAGGGAGTATCCCCGTCCCCTTTCAAGGGCGCAACCGGCTTAACCACAAGCGCGAGCCCATTTTGCGCTGCGCAAAGTGGGCTGTTGACCAATTTTTGATCGTGCGCCATGCGGGCCATGCCCGTGATGCGACGCGTGCATCACGGCGCTGCGGCATGGTTTGACAGCGTCTCCTCTTCTTCCTATCGGTGCGCAAGCGCCGCGACGAGCTTGCCGTCCGCTTTCGCGCGTCGCGCAATGACCCTTTGCACCCAGGGAACGCCCGCTTGCCTCCACGCTCTTTCCCCTATCCGCCTTTATCGCCGCGGGCCGTTCAGCGCAGCCTGCTGGAGCGCCTCCGCTCGGACTGGGAGACCCGCCGCGTCAGCCGTCGCCGCGCGCGTGCAAGCGAAAACGTGCCGCTTTTACTCGCGACGGGGGCGGAGCCGCGTCCGCTTTCGGCCGCCGACCTGCCGCTGGTCACGTTCACGCACAATGATGCGAAGTTTCTGCGCTCATTCCTGGCGCATTACCGCCGGCTCGGCATCAGCCGCTTCATCATCGTCGACGACCGCTCGGATGACGGGACCGTGGAGTTCCTGACGCAACAGGCCGATGTCGATCTCTGGCGCTCGCCGCTGCGCTACAAGGAGGCGCGGCGCGGCAAGCTCTGGCGCGAGGCGCTGATGGCGCGCTACGGCGTGAACCGATGGTATGTCTCGATCGATTCGGACGAATATCTCGTCTATGATGGCTGCTTCGACCATCCCCTGCCGGCGCTGATCCGCCAGCTGGAAGCGAAGGGACAGAAGCGACTCTTCGCGCCGATGCTCGATCTCTATCCGCGCGGGTCCGTGGGCGGCTTCGCCTTTGCCGGAACGGACGAGACCATGCCCTGGCAGGTGGCCGACGGCTATGATGGGGACGGCTATGCGCTTGCCCCCAACCATCGCTTCCTCAGCCTGAAGGGCGGGCCGCGCCATCGCCTGTTCAACACCGAGGCGGAGCTTGCCAAATATCCTCTGCTCTACTGGGATGCGGACTGCAGCTTTGGCATCAGCGTGCACCAGCCGCTGCCCTTCGCCCGCAATTTCGTCGTGCCGCAGGGAATGCTGCTGCATTTCAAGTTCTTCTCGGACTATCGTGACAAGACCCGCGCGGCCGTGGCGCAGCAGCAGCATTTCGGCAATGCCGAAGTCTATCGCCGCATTCTCGGCCATGTGGAGGAGGGCGGCGACCTGAACTTCCTTTATCCCGGCACGCGCCAGTTCACCGGGCCGCAGGATCTGGTGGCGCAAGGCTTCATGCACAGCCTCTGGGCCTGATTTCCTGTCAGCGCCCGTTCCTCACAGGGCCGGCGCTTGATGCAGCGCGGGAGACATGGCACATCTGCCCCATCCCGAGCCTGCGGCACCGGGAGGCAACCAAGAACAAGAAGGTGGGGACGTGTGCTCAGGGCCGAGCTCGACGCGATCGATCTGAAGATCCTGCGCGAATTGCAGGAGGACGGGCGGATCACCAATGTGGATCTGGCCGAACGCGTCGGCATTTCCGCACCGCCCTGTCTGCGCAGGGTGCGCAAGCTGGAGGAGGCCGGCATCATCCGCGGCTATCGCGCTTTGCTCAACGGGCCGGCGCTGGGCTATGATCTCGTGGCCTTCTGCATGGTGGGCCTGAAGCATCAGGCCGAAGCCGATCTCAAGGCCTTTGCCGCGCGCACGCGCGACTGGCCGATGGTGCGCGATGCCTGGATGGTGTCGGGAGACAGCGACTATCTCCTGCATTGCGTGGCGGAGAATCTGGCCGCCTTCCAGGATTTCGTGCTGGAGCGGCTGACGGCCACGGACAATGTCGATACGGTCCGAACCATGCTGACCATTCGCAAGGTCAAGGAAACGGTGCCGGTGGGGCTTTGAGCGCCAGCCGCGCCGCTTTTTGCTTACACGCCGGATTCTCCGAAACCGGTTTCCGCTTTCCGGACCGATGCTTGAGGAGAAGCCGTGCCGATGTCTGAACCCCGCTTGCCGCTCTCGGCCTTCATCATCACGCTGAACGAAGAGGCCTATCTCGGCGCCTGTCTCGACAGCCTCAAGGATTGCCGCGAGATCGTCATCGTCGATTCCGGCTCGACGGATGGCACGCGGTCGCTGGTGGAGCGTTATATCGCCGAGGGCTGGCCGATCCGCTTCGTCTATGAGCCCTGGCGCGGCTATGCCGGGCAGAAGCAGCTGGCGCTCGATCTGTGCACGCAGCCCTGGTGCCTCAACATCGATGCCGATGAACGGCTGGATGGCGCCCTGCGCGCCAGCCTGCCGAAGCTCCTGGATGCACCGGCTTCCATCGTCGGCTGGAAGATCGCCCGGCGGCCCTATCTGATCGGCTATGGCTACACGCCCGAAAAGGTGAAGGAGCGTAAGAACCTGCGCCTGATCCGCGCAGGGCGCGGCCTTTATGACCTGACCCAGGCCGTGCATGAAGGCATCGTGCCGCAGGGCAGGGTGGCCAAGGCAGAGGCCGGCAGCCTGCTGCATTTCCGTCCCTTGCCGCTCGACGAGCAGATCCTCAAGGAGAACAAATATTCGACGCTGAAGGCCGACCAGCAGACAGCAGAAGGGCGCAAGCCGAAGGCGGGCAAGCTCGTCTTCTCGCCGATGCTCTATTTCCTGCGGCTTTATCTGCGCAATGGCTTGTGGCGCTGCGGCCTGCCGGGCTTCATCGAGGCCATGACCGGGGCGGTCTATGCCTTCCTCACCCAGGCAAAGCTCTATCAGCGCGCCGCGCTGCGCCGCCGGCCGAACGAGGACGACGCCGGCGCGCATTGAGGCGGCCATGGCAAAAGCCGCACTTCGGGCTTGACTTGGCAGGCCCGCTCATCCCAAGGCTCCCGCATCCGCCTGCCGGGCGGGCCGGCATCGAGAGGTCGGCGCCTGCGGCCGGCCGGGCTGCGCAGCGCATTGGTTGAAGAGGCCCCCATGAACATTTTCCACTTCCACTTCGGCAAGGATGGCGGCGCGGAAAAATTCTTCGTCCATCTGGTGGGCGCGCTCGGCCGGCGCGGGGTGAAGCAGACCGCCGTGATCCGGCCCAACCGGATCTGGCGCAAGGATATCGATCCGCATGCGCGCATCATCGAAAGCAATTTCCGCAACACCACGCCCGACCGCCTGCTGCTGCCGATCCGCGTGGCGCTGATGGCGCGGCGAGAGAAGCCCGATGCGATGCTTTCCTGGGCCACGCGGGCGAGCCGGCTGATGCCGGCCTATCGCGGCTGCATCAAGCTGTCGCGCCTCGGCGATTATCCGACCCATCTCGGCTATTTCCGCAACACCGACGTGCTGGTCTGCAACACGCCGGGCATTGCCGACCATGTGCGCCGCATCGGCTGGACGCGCGGCGTCGAGGTGATCTCGAACTTTACCGACACGCAGGCCGTGGCCCCGGCGGCGCGCGCGGCCTGGAACACGCCCGAGCAGGTGCCGCTGGTGATGTCCATGGGCCGCTTCGTCCGGCGCAAGGGGTTCCACACGCTGATCGAGGCGGTGGCGCGCCTGCCCGATGCCCATCTCTGGCTGGCCGGCGACGGCGAGGAGCGGGCGGCGCTGGAGGCGCTGGCGGCGGAAAAAGGCATGAGCGGGCGCATGCGCTTTCTCGGCTGGCAGAAGGATACGCGCCCTTTCGTCGCTGCGGCCGATGTCTTCGTCATGCCCTCCACCCATGAGCCGCTGGGCAATGTGATTCTTGAAGCCTGGGCGCAGAAGCGGCCGGTGATCTCCTCCCGCGTGGAAGGCCCCGCCTGGTTCATGCGCGATGGCGAGAACGGGCTTCTGGTGCAGAGCGAGGATGTGGACGGTTTCGCCCGGGCCATATCGGCGGCGCTCAACGATGCGGGGCTGGCCGCAGGCCTGGCGGAGGGCGGGCATCAAACGCTGATGGCGCAGTTCTCGGAAGAGGCGATTGCAGGCGCTTACATCGACCTGTTCAAGCGCCGGCCATGACGCTGTCCTACGGTTTCCGGTCTGATGAGCCGGAAACCGTATCATAGACGGCGCCGATGGCCGTTGCCTCGCCCTCGATGGTGAATTGCGCGGCGACATGCCGGCGTCCGCGCCGGCCGGCCGCAATTCGGCGCTCCGGATGGTCCATGAATTCGGCGCAAGCGCCCATCAGCCCGCCCATCTGGCCCGCCGGCACCACGATGCCGGTTTCCTCGGCCCCGATGACCACAAGCTCGCTGAAAGCGCCGACATCGGTGGCGACCACGGCCACTTCGCTCGCCATGGCCTCAAGCGGCGTCAGGCCGAAGCCTTCCCAGCGCTGCGGCGCGACGAAGAGATCGAGCACGCCGTACCAGTCGTTGATGTTGGTGTGCTCGCCGACGAAAAGGATGCGGTGGGACAGTCCCGCGCGCGCCACCTTCTCTTTCAGCTCGCGCTCGAAGGCGACATGCTGTGCGGTGGCGCGCCCAGCGATGACGGCAATCCAGTCCGGCCGGATCGGCAGGAGGCTGATCATGGCATCGACAAAAAGGTCGGTGCCTTTCTGCCGACGAACCCGGCCGAAGCAGCCGACGATCTGCGCCTGTTCGGGCAGTTTCAGCGCGCGCCGGGCGGCCGCCTTGTCCTTGGCGGGCGCGAAGCGCTCGATATCGATCCCGTGGCGGATCACCGTGCTGTCCCGGTCGAGATAATGCGCGGTGCGCTGGCTGGTGGAGATCACCGCATCCATCCGGCTGATCAGGAATTTGGTCCAGCCGGTGTGACGGCGCTGCGAGGCGGAGGTGAACACCAGACGCAGCGGCATGCGCAGGAGATCGCGCAGGATCAGGCCCGGCAGCATCTCGATATTGCGGCGCGCATGCCAGACGCGCGCTGGCCGGCCGGCCGGCGGCGTCCAGAGCTGGGTGAGATCGCGCCAGTGCAGATGCGGCAGGCTTGTCGGCAGGCCGGGGCCGAGCACGGCAATGCGCCGCCCCAGGCGGCGCTGCACCGGCACGAGCTGGATGATGGTGGAGGTTACGCCCGACAGGCGCCGCTTGAAGTTCGGCGCGATCACGTCGATGGCGGCGGGATCGATCCTGTCGCCATCGACGTTCCCGACAGCGCGCGCTGGCGCGGCCAGAGATGCTTCCGGCAGGTCCTGCCAGTCCGCGCCTGAGACATCCGGCCCGCGGGCGGGCCGGACATCATCCCCGGCATGAGGCAGGGAGTCGGACTGAACAGGATTGGCCGAGGCGTCGCGGGCATCAGGCTTCACGCGGCCTCAACCCCAGTTGATGCCGATGATCTCATAGGCCTTGGACCCGCCGGGCGCGACGACCTCGATGCTGTCGCCCACTTCCTTGCCAATCAGGGCGCGGGCAATGGGGGAGGAGATCGAGATGCGGCCAGCCTTCACGTCGGCTTCCTGGTCGCCGACGATCTGGTAGATCTTTTCCTCGTCCGTATCCTCATCGACCAGCTTCACCCTGGCGCCGAACTTGATGGTCGAGCCGGACATCTTGGACAGGTCGATCACTTCCGCCCGTGCCACGAAATCTTCCAGCTCGCCGATGCGGCCTTCATTCAGGCTCTGGGCTTCCTTCGCGGCGTGGTACTCGGCATTTTCCGACAGGTCCCCATGGGAGCGTGCTTCGGCGATCGCCTCGATGATCCGCGGACGCTCTTCCTGCTGGCGCCAGCGCAGCTCTTCCTGCAGCTTCGCAAAGCCGGTCTGCGTCATGGGTACTTTTTCGACCATTTCCCTGTCCTTCACTGCTCGCGCGCAGGCCCGCCCAGCCTTAAGAGGCGGCCCCAACGCAAAAATAAAACGGTTTGCGAAGCGCGAGCTCCGAAACCGTCCAAACACCAGGCTGTGGCTTATAGCAGAATGAGACCCGCAAAAGCCAGAATTTTCGGGCGCCGGGCCTGTTGCGCCTTGTTGCGCGCGGCTCTTGACGGGAACTCTTGGCGCCCGTCCGGCGTTGATCGGCGGCACATTATCGCTGCGACCGATCGACAAGAGATGGAGCAGAACGAGGCCGGCTTCAAGGGCCATGACCTGTTCAATCCACCTGTGTCATCCGGCCCGACATGCGCATCTGACGGTCTGTCTCGCTTAAGGCGAGCGGCCCGCGGGAGGAGAAAAGACCGCTATGACGAGTGAGACCGCATCCACCATAAATACCGAAAGCGGAATGCAGCTCGAAGGCCGGCTCAACGCCTATCGCCGCCTGCTGATTGGCCTTGCCACCGAGCTTGCCCGGCGCGACGACGGACGCGCGGCGATCGAAGCCATGCTGGCCGATGCCGAAATCGTCGACACGCAGGAGGAGGATCCGGGCGTCCTCCCCGATCAAGCCTTTGCCGGCCAGGAGATCGCCACGGAAGAAATTCGCACCGTGCTGACCGCAGCACTTGCCCGGCGCGATGCTCTCGACGCGCAGGCCCACGCGACCGGCGCCGCCGCGCAGCCAGGTTTCGCCCTGCCAACTGGCGCCGCATCGGAACGGGAGGCAGCGGAATGAGCAGCCCCAACAGCGACCACCTGACTGATCCGTTCCCTGCGATGTCTGAAGGACCCGACCGCCCGCTATATCTCTACCGTCTCGTGCCGACCGCCGCGCCGGACTATCCCCGCTGGGACAATGCCCCCAGTCACGGCGAGGTCTTGGTGCGTGCGCATTCGCCGGCCGATGCCCGCATCACTGCCGCCGAAGCTGAACTTGACTTTACTGAAATCGACGCCAAGCCGGCGGAGGGCACCGATACCCGCATGGCCAGCGCCTTTCGCGACGAGAAGCTCTACACGGTGATCGAAGCCGGCGAGGAGTGCGGCTTTGCCGCCGCCGGCGCGCGCGGGGTGGTTCAGGGGCTGGTGCGGGTCGATACGATCAAGCCGACGCAGGTGTGACCAGCGGCCGTGTCGGGTCGCGGAGCAGAGCGCTCAATCGACAAAATTCGGCTGCTTTGGAAGATTGGGAGGCGCGTAATGCGTGTCCTTGATGCGCCGCTCCACCGACCTATGAATGAAGGCATTAGGCGCGATGTAGCGCCGGTCCTCCAGAGGAATGTAGTAGCTGCTCTTCTTCAGCGCCTCATTGCGCCAGGATGACATAGGGACCTTGCGGGGAACGAATTCCAGGAGCTTCCAGCCGACATTCATGGAGTTATGCAGCCGTGCCAGCGCACAGGGCCGCTCGTATCCCTTGCCATCTTCGCCTTCTCCGAGAATCAGCGTGGCAATGGTGCCCGTATTGAATTCGAGGCCCAGGCCGCGCGTTTCCTCGATCATCCATTGCAGTGGAATCTTGATCGCCGCGCTTTCGCTTTCGGGATAGCCGCCGCCGATATCGCCATGGACGCCGGCGAACCAGACTTCCTTGAAATTCTGAGGTTTTGTTTCCCCAAGCTTCGGCGTGAAGGGTCCGCCATAATAGTCCTGACCGGCGCGCCATAGCTCGGGCTGAAACATGGTGCGGCGTTCATCGATGGCTACCGCGTGGCGCACAACCTCCACGCTCGGATTGTGATGCGTGAAAGGATGGGATCGGGTTTGCGGCAGCCACTTCCCCATCTCGATCACCGAGGCGACCGTATCGAACAGGCCGAGCAGCTTGATCGGCGGGCGGATGTTGCGCAAAGTCCGCTCGTAAAGGCGCATGGTGCGGAAAGCAGAGGGGGCAGGGCCTTCCGCCGAGATGTCGTCGCTTTCCTGCTCTTCCACAGGAATGCTTTTGTAGGCGCGATAGGCGTAGTCGAGCAGGTTCAGATGGATCTTCTTGGTCAAGCCGAAGGCGTTGATGAAGCCTGCCAGCACACGTGCGGTATAGGCGCCGCGGCTGAAGCCGAAGAGGAAGATCCGGTCCGGATCGGGATGATGGCCTGCTTCGTCCGGCTGGCCCGGATCGTACACATCGACCAGCATCCGGTAGGCTTCCTTGACATTCTCGTCGAGCCCCCAGCCGGTGGCCAAACCCCAGATTTCTGCAGCTTGTCGCGTCCTCTTCGACCAGGCATTATCGGCCCCGAAGGTGCCAACGCCGGGATCATAATAGACGAGCTGCCTGTCGTTCCGCTCCAGAATGCCGAACAGGCGAAGAACATTCGTTCTGTCCGCGGAGATTTCGTTCGAGGTCCCATCGAACAGAATGACAATGTTCTTCGCCATTGCGCCACCCCCTGAAGATAATCAGAGGGTGGCAGAAGTTAAGGAAATTTCAACTTCTATTTTTATGCAGAATATCCGATGAAGGGCGGAGCGCTTAGAAATAGCTCTGCAGCGGCCGCACTTCGAGATTGGCACGCCTTCCGTGCCGTGATCACCGCCGGGGACGACCACGTTCTTGAAAGATCGGAACAGTCAATCTACGCAATGACAGTCATCGTCCATTGGACGAAGCTTTTCCCAATGGCGGTGCCGCTGGAGCATCGGACCCAAAAGTAAGTAGTGATTTTTAGTCTGATCTGCAGTGGTGCGATCCTGACAGATCCATACCTACCTGTCAGGACAAATCGCCCCACCAGATCAATCCTTTGTGGGCTGGCTTGTCGAAACGGAGGGGACCATCCGTTTCGGTCAGACCACTGGCGCTTCATGCGCGAAAACTCGCTCTCCAATCGCGTCTTCAAATCGGAGGATGACCTCGTCAACCGTTGCTGCGATGCCTGACGAAAGCTTGAGCGCCAACCTTGAAGAACGTTCTGGTGAAGCCGAAGGTTTGAAAATCCTGCTCTCTTCACCAGCTGTTGGCGTTCAGAGATAGCCATAAGCTTTCAGCCGAAAGAGTTCATTTGCCCGTCGAAGTGCACTGGCCGACATCCGACGGCCGCAAGCGCCCGTTCTTCAAATCCGACAGCGTCGGCATCGACTTGTCCGGTCCGCCAACGTGGTTTTCGTAGGTCACCCTGTCGACTTTGACCATGCGCCCCGAGGAGGTGAAGGAGACCAGAGTTTTTGCGTCGGCAATGGCAAGGCCAACATTCAACTTGCAGAAGTATTTCCTGCCATTGCTGGTCACGAACCAGCCCGCAAGTCCCGCCTGATTTTCGGTCATCTTGCTGACCGTTGCGCCGTTTGCGGTCAGCTGAGAAAATGACTCGGCGTTGGCCTCAAGCGGCAGCATGACAGAGACAAGCGTGCTTAAAATAGCCAAATTTCTGTAAATTTTTTTCATTTCAGGCCCCACGAAAATCAATTGCCCAGCTGGTTCGCAACACGCCGTCAAGCGTGTTGCATGCACAGTATCGAATACAAGGCAATTGAGAGTCAATCCCAGGTTGGATGCCGTGTCATTTTTGAAACGGTATCGTTGCAGGGCGATTGTTTTCGAGGAAGCAGGTAACATCAGGCGATACCCGCGCCCACCCTGATTGTGATGCGCGAGCATGGCTGGACATCCAGACGTTCCGGATCTCCTGTCTCAGAAATAGCTCTGCAGCGGCCGCACTTCCAGATTGCCCGCCTTCAGCGCCTTGATCGCCGCCGCGGCGGCTTCGGCGCCGGCCATGGTGGTGAAATAGGGCACCTTCTGCATCAGCGTCGCCCGACGCAGAGACTTGCTGTCCGAGATCGCCTTGTTGCTATCCGTCGTGTTGATGACGAGCTGGACCTGGCGGTTGCGGATGGCGTCCTCGATGTGCGGACGGCCTTCCTGCACCTTGTTGACCTTGGTGGCGGCAATGCCCTGCTCTTCGAGGTAGCGGGCCGTGCCGCCGGTTGCCAGAACCTTGAAGCCGATCTCGGTCAGGAGCCGGATGGCGCGCAGCACACCGACCTTGTCATCGTCGCGCACCGAGACGAACACCGTGCCTTCGCGCGGCAGGTCCACGCCGGCGCCGAGCTGGGCCTTGGCGAAGGCAACGGCGAAATCGGTGTCGAGGCCGATCACCTCGCCGGTCGAGCGCATTTCCGGCCCGAGCAGGATGTCGACGCCGGGGAAGCGGGCGAAGGGGAAGACGGCTTCCTTGACGGCGATGTGCTTGAGCTTGCGCGGATCGGGCTTTTCGCCATAGGCGGCAAAAGCCTGGTCCAGGCTCTCGCCGGCCATGACGCGCGCGGCGATCTTGGCGATCGGCGCGCCGATGGTCTTGGCGACGAAGGGCACGGTGCGCGAGGCGCGGGGATTGACCTCGAGCACATAGACCGTGCCGTCCTTGATGGCGAACTGCACGTTCATCAGGCCGCCGACCTTCAGTGCCTTGGCCATGGCTTCGGCCTGGCGCTCCAGCTCGTCCAGCATTTCCGGCGAGAGCGTGCGCGGCGGCAGCGAGCAGGCGCTGTCGCCCGAATGGATGCCGGCTTCCTCGATATGCTCCATGATGCCGGCGACATAGACCTGCTTGCCATCGCACAGGCAGTCGACATCGACTTCGATCGCCTGGCTCAGATAGCTGTCGAACAGCAGCGGGTTCTTGCCGAGCAGCGTGTTGATCTGGCCGGTCTTGTCGTTGGGATAGCGCTGCTTGATGTCCTCGGGCACCAGTTCCGGCACCGTGTCGAGCAGGTAGCCCTGCAGCTGGCCTTCCGAATGGAGGATCTGCATGGCGCGGCCGCCGAGCACATAGGAGGGGCGCACGACCAGCGGGAAGCCGATCTCGGAGGCGACGAGGCGCGCCTGCTCCACCGAATAGGCGATGCCGTTGTTCGGCTGGTTCAGGTCGAGCTTCATCAGAAGCTTCTGGAAACGGTCGCGGTCTTCGGCAAGGTCGATGGCGTCGGGCGCGGTGCCGAGAATCGGAATGCCGTTCTTTTCCAGCGCTTCGGCAAGCTTCAGCGGGGTCTGGCCGCCGAACTGGACGATGACGCCGACCAGCTCGCCCTTTTCCTGCTCGGCTTTGAGGATCTCGATCACGTCCTCGGCCGTCAGCGGCTCGAAATAGAGCCGGTCTGAGGTGTCGTAGTCGGTCGAGACGGTCTCGGGGTTGCAGTTGACCATGATCGCCTCGAAGCCCGCATCCTTCAGCGCGAAGGCGGCGTGGCAGCAGCAATAGTCGAATTCGATGCCCTGGCCGATGCGGTTCGGACCGCCGCCGAGAATCACCACCTTCTTTCGGTCGGAGATGCCGGCTTCCGAGCGGGCCTGGCCGACGAAGGGCGTCTCATAGGTGGAATACATATAGGCGGTCGGCGAGGCGAATTCGGCCGCACAGGTGTCGATGCGCTTGTAGACCGGGCGCACGTTGAGCCCGTTGCGCAGCTCGGCCACTTCCTTGGGCCGCTTGCCGGAAAGCGTGGCGAGGCGGGCGTCGGAGAAGCCCATGGCCTTCAGACGCCGCAGGTTTTCCGCGTCGCCGGGCAGGCCGTGCTCGCGCACGCGCGCTTCCATGTCGATGATGGCCTTCAGCTGGGCGATGAACCAGGGGTCGATCTTGCAGCTTTCATGCACCTCTGCCTCGGAGAAGCCGAAGCGCAGCGCCTGGGCGACCATGCGCAGCCGGTCCGGCGTCGGCCTGCCGATGGCGGCGCGGATCGCAGCCTTCGAGCCCTCGCCGTCGTCGATGCCGGGGATCTCGATTTCGTCGAGGCCGGTCAGCCCGGTTTCCATGCCGCGCAGCGCCTTCTGCAGCGATTCGGCGAAGGTGCGGCCGATGGCCATAACCTCGCCAACCGACTTCATCGCCGTGGTCAGCACCGGCGAGGCGCCGGGGAACTTCTCGAAGGCGAAGCGCGGGATCTTGGTGACGACATAGTCGATCGACGGCTCGAAGGAGGCCGGCGTCGCGCCGCCGGTGATGTCGTTGTCCAGCTCGTCCAGCGTATAGCCGATGGCGAGCTTGGCGGCGATCTTGGCGATGGGAAAGCCGGTGGCCTTGGAGGCGAGCGCGGAGGAGCGCGAGACGCGCGGGTTCATTTCGATGACGACCAGGCGGCCGTCCTTGGGGTTGACGGCGAACTGAACGTTCGAGCCGCCGGTCTCCACCCCGATCTCGCGCAGCACCGCGATCGAGGCGTTGCGCATGATCTGGTATTCCTTGTCCGTGAGCGTCAGCGCCGGGGCGACCGTGATCGAATCGCCGGTGTGCACGCCCATCGGATCGATGTTCTCGATCGAGCAGATGATGATGCAATTGTCCGCCTTGTCGCGGACGACCTCCATCTCATACTCCTTCCAGCCGAGCACCGATTCCTCGATCAGCACCTCGGTGGTCGGCGAAGCATCAAGGCCGCCGGAGACGATCTCGAAGAATTCCGAGCGGTTATAGGCAATGCCGCCGCCGGTGCCGCCAAGCGTGAAGGAAGGGCGGATGATCGCCGGCAGGCCGACATGGTCGAGCGCCTGGGCGGCAACTGCCATAGCATGGCTCATATAGCGCTGCTTGCGGTCGGTCTCGCCGAGGTTCCACTGGTTTTCGAGCGCGTCGAGCGCCTTGTCGAGTTCGTCGCCCGAAAGCGTCTCGCGCAGCTTGGCGCGGGCGGCCTCGTGGCCCTTGCGGTCATGGTCCTTGATGTCGGTGGCATTGGCCAGCATCGAGCGCGGGGTTTCCAGGCCGATCTTGGCCATGGCCTCGCGGAACAGTGCGCGGTCCTCGGCCTTGTCGATGGCCTCGGGCTTGGCGCCGATCATCTCGACATTGTAGCGGTCGAGCACGCCCATGCGCTTGAGGGAGAGCGCGGTGTTGAGCGCGGTCTGGCCGCCCATGGTCGGCAGGAGCGCATCCGGGCGCTCCTTGGCGATGATCTTGGCCACCACCTCGGGCGTGATCGGCTCGACATAGGTCGCATCGGCCAGGTTCGGATCCGTCATGATCGTCGCCGGGTTGGAGTTCACCAGAATGACCCGGTAGCCTTCTTCCTTCAGCGCCTTGCAGGCCTGGGTGCCGGAATAGTCGAATTCGCACGCCTGACCGATGACGATCGGGCCAGCCCCGATGATGAGAACGGATTTGAGGTCTTGGCGCTTCGGCATCGGCTTTTTCCATCCAGCGGGCTCGCGCGAAAAGCCGGCAAGGCGGATGTCCACCGGCCGGGTGCGCAAGCTTTTTATCAAATTCAGGCTAGAAGCGGCTTATAGGGAAAGGGCGGCGGAAACGGAACCCCATAAATCGCGCGATCGACAGCAAAAGGGGCCCATCCCGTTCAGTCTCCCCGCTCAGGCGCGGGCGAAGCGCTGGCGCACGCTCTCCTGAAAGCTGCGGCTGACGGGCAGGCTGCCGCCATCGCGCGTGACGACGAACAGCCGCCCGTCCTCGCGCTTGAGATCGGCGACGAAGGCATCCGCCACCCAGTGGGAGCGATGGACCTGCAGCCCCGGCGTGCCGCCCACTTCGCGCAGCGCATCGGAAAAGCGCAGGAGCACGAGTTCGCGCCCGCGCGCGGTGACGATCTCGGTATAATGATCCTGGACCGAAAGCCGCAGCAGGGCCGCGCGATGCTCCGGCTTCAGCCGGTCGAGAAGGGGAACGGCGGGCGACGCGGCGGCGGCCGGCGGAAGGGCCGTGGAGGGCGAAACCGGGGATGACGCTGCGGCCGCCTGCTCGGGCCGCTTCCCGGCCGTTTCCTGCTCCGCCATCGGCCAGTCGAGCAGCGAGCCGCTGGAGCGACGCTCCGGCTCCGGCCGCAGGGTGAGAATCGTCAGGATGCAGAAGAGCGCGCAGAGCGGAAGCGCCTGGACCGCGCGCCAGAGCACGTTGTCCAGCATCGGCGGCACCCCGCGCATCAGCGCATCCAGCCCCACCAGCGCCAGGCCGATCGGCAGGGCGGCAAGGAGCGAGCCGAGCATCATCCGCAGCACGGGCCCCTCCAGATGCGGCTTCAAGGCAAGATCGGCAAGGATGCTGGCGCCGATCGCGATCGTCCAGGTCACGGCATGGACAGCCAGCCAATAGCCCAGCCGCTCGGCCGGCTGCATCATCTCGCGCGTGCCATAGGGGCCCGTCACGGCGAAGAGCGCGACGATCGTGAGAAAGGTGCCCCAGAAGCGCGGCGCGCGCAGAACGGCCTGCATTTCACGAAGCGCGGATGGCAAGAGCGGTTGCTTCACGAAGTCCTTCCGTCAATCGCGCCAATTCGGTTGAGCGCGCATCCTTCTTGGCCGAAAGCGCATCCAAGTTCAATCGCCGGCCGGCAATGCCCCCGCAATGCCCCCCTCGCAATGCCTTGGTCTCTCCGGGAAGAGAGCGGGGCCGCGCCGGCCGATAGGCTTGTTCTGCATCATCAAGGAGGTTTCATGACGCTTCAGCCGCTTTTGGATGCGCCGCTTGCCGTGCAGATCCACGTCGCTACCGTGCTGCCGGCTGCCGTGCTCGGCATCGTGCTTCTGCTCGGCCGCAAGGGAACGCGGCTGCACCGGCTTTTCGGGCGGATCTGGGTCGGGCTGATGGCGGCGACCGCCCTGGCGAGCTTCTTCATTCACGAGATCGGCGGCGTCTTCGGCTTCAGCCCGATCCATCTTCTCTCTGTGCTTACGCTGTTCGGCCTGTGGGATGCCGTCGCCCGCGCGCGGGCCGGCGATCTTGCCGGGCATCGCCGGCGCATGCGGCAGCTGAACCTCGGCGCCATCGGCCTTGCCGGCCTGTTCACGCTTCTGCCCGGCCGGCGCATGGGCGCCGTGCTTTTCGGCGATCCGTCCTGGCCGGAGCTCGGCCTCTTTGCCGGGCTCGGCCTCCTGCCGGCCCTGGCGGCGGGCGTGTTCCTGCGGTCTCAGGCCATGCGCGTGCGGGGGCGTTAACGGGGCCGGCAATCGATGCTTGCCAGGCTTCACGATCTGTTGTGTGTTGGCAGGCGTGCCGCCGGAACCACGCCCATGCTTGATCTCACGAGCAGAATCTACGAAGCCGCCTTCCTGTCCGATCTCTGGCAGCCCGTGCTCCATGATCTGGCGGGGGCGGTGGCGGCGGAAGGTGCCGTGATCGCCAATATCAGCGATCCCGCCATTCCCTATATCGCCAGCCCCGGCGTGGCGGCGCTCTATGACGAATTTCTCCGGGGAGGCTGGCTGCAGAACAACGCCAAGACCAAGGCGCTCCTGTCGCAGCCCGCCGGCGGCTTTTTCTGCGATGCCGACCATCTCAGCGATGCCTGGATGGCGGAGCAGCCGGTCTATCGTGATTTCTACTGGCCGCGTGGCTTCGGCTATGCGGCGGGAACGGTGATCGAATCGCCGAACGGCGATCGCGTGACGATCTCCATCGAAAAGAAGCGCGGCGAGCGCGGGCTCGATCGCGGCGAGCTGGACTTGCTCAACGATCTCAGGCCGCATCTGGCGCGGGCCGCGCTGCTGGCCTGCCGCTTCGCCCTTGCCCGCATCGAGGCATCGCTGGAGGCGCTCGCCCTTGCCGGTCTGCCGGCGGCGTCGATCCGGGCCGATGGCCGGGTGATTGCCGCCAACGCTCCGTTTTCCGGCATTGTCGATCAGGCGACGATCGAAAGCCAGGACCGTCTTCTGGTGCGGCACCGCGAGGTCAACCAGGCGCTCTATGCCCTTCTGGCGCAGGCACGCCAGAGGTCGGCCGAAGGCGCGCCGCCGAGCCGCTCCTTTCCTATTCCGTCCCGGCCGGGCAGCCTGCCGGCCGTGTTGCATCTCCTGCCGGTGACGGGGGCGGTGCGCGATATCTTCGTTAGTGCCGCCTTTTTCGTCGTGATCACCCCGCTCAAGCGTCAGGCGGCTGTCTCCACCGACATTCTGCGCGGCCTGTTCGATCTGACGCCGGCGGAGGCGCGCATCGGGCAGAGCCTGGTGGAGGGCGCGACGATCAAGGAAACGGCCGACAGCTTCGGCATTGCGGTGGAGACCGCCCGCAGCCATGTCAAATCCATCCTCGCCAAATCGGGCATGAGCCGCCAAGGCGATTTCGTCGCTGCGATCTCTGCCTTGCCGCAGATGCATGGTGGGGCGGATTTGCGGCGCTGATCAGGGTGCGCAGGGCGCTCCCGCAGGAAAACAGGGCGGGAGGACGGAAAGGCATGGACACAAAACGGTGTTTGCCGCGTTATCTCGCCGCATGTGCCCCTTGCCTCCTGTCAGCCTGTGTCCATCAGGTCGTCCGCTGTCAGGCTGGGCGGGGCCGGTCGGTGGAGAGGGAGATCATCCATGGAATGGAAAGGGCGTCGTCAGTCCAGCAATGTCGAGGATCGTCGCGCGGAGGGTCCTGTCGGTGGCGGGCTCGGCGGCGGTTACAGGCCGGGCGGCGGCTTCCGCATTCCCGTGGGCTCGGGCCGCGGCGGCGGTTTGAGCATCGGCACGATCATCTTTCTCGTGGTGATCTATTTCATCTTCAAGGCCATGGGCATCGACTTGCTTCAGGTCGTGAGCGGCGAGGCGCCGCGCCCGTCCGGCTATGAGCAGAGCGCGCAGCAAAGCAGCAACCCGGGCGAGGAGGAGACCAAGGCCTTCGTCTCGACCGTGCTGGCCGAAACCGAAGAGACCTGGAACGGTATCTTCAAGGCCAATGGCCAGACCTATAGCGAGCCGAAGCTCGTGCTGTTCCGCAATGCGATCCGCTCGGGCTGCGGCAATGCCTCTTCCGCCTCCGGCCCGTTCTACTGCCCGGCGGACCAGAAGGTCTATCTCGACATGGCCTTCTTCGACGAGCTGTCGCAGCGCTTCAATGCGTCGGGCGATTTCGCCCAGGCCTATGTCATCGCCCATGAGGTGGGCCACCATGTGCAGAATCTGCTCGGCATCCTGCCCAAGGTCAATCAGGCACGCGAGCGCATGAGCGAGGCCCAGTCGAACCAGATGTCGGTGCGCACCGAGCTGCAGGCCGATTGCTTCGCCGGGATCTGGGGCAAATACACCGCGCAGAAGGGCCTGCTCGAACAGGGCGACCTGGAAGAGGCGCTGAACGCCGCAACCCAGATCGGCGACGACACGCTGCAGCGGCGCAGCCAGGGCTATGTCGTGCCCGAAAGCTTCAACCATGGCACCTCGCAGCAGCGCACCACCTGGTTCAAGCGCGGCTACGACAGCGGCAAGCTCTCGGCCTGCGACACGTTCAACAATCCGGTCTGAGGGTTGAGAACGATCACGACAGCAAAAAAGGGCGCCGATGGGCGCCCTTTTCACGATGTGATCTGCCTTTGCCGCGGCTCAGGCGGCCGGCTTGCAGCCCTTCAGGCCGTAATAGGCGATGTAGATATAGCAGACGATCGGCAGAACGAAGGCGTGGTGAACGCCGATGGCGTCGGCCAGCGCGCCCTGGGCAAGCGGGATCAGCGCACCGCCGACGATGGCGAGGCACAGAACGCCCGAGCCTTCGCTGGTGCGGTCGCCCAGACCGTTCAGCGCCAGGCTAAAGATGGTCGGGAACATGATCGAGTTGAACAGGCCGATGGCCAGCACCGACCACATGGACAGCGGGCCGGTGGTGAGCACGGCGATGGCGAGCAGCAGGCCGGCGATCACGGCGTTGAAGGCCAGAACCTTGCCGCCATCGATCGTGCGCATGACCACGGCGCCGATGAAGCGGCCGACCATGGCGCCACCCCAGAAATAGGTGACGTAATGCGCGGCAGAGGCTTCCGGCAGGCCAGCAATTGCCGGATCCGCCATGAAGTTGATCAGGAAGCTGCCGATGCTGACCTCCGCGCCGACATAGACGAAGATGGCGACGGCGCCGAGAACGAGATGGCGATAGGACCAGATGGAGGCCTGGCCGTGCACGCGCACGGCGGGCGCTTCTTCCTGAATCACGGGTAGCTTCAGAAGCGCGAAGATGGCGGCGAGCACGAAAAAGGCGCCTGCCAGCATCATATAGGGCCCGCGCACGGCATCCGCGCCATCGGCGGCGGAGGCCGCGGCATCGCTGCCGCCGAGGATCAGCATTGCGCCGAACATTGGCGCGACGGTGGTGCCGAGCGAATTGAACGCCTGGGTCAGCGTCAGCCGGGCCGGGGCGGTCTTGGGGTCGCCGAGCACGGTGACATAGGGGTTGGCCGCGACCTGGAGAATGGTGATGCCCGAGGCGAGCACGAAGAGCGCGCCGAGGAAGAAGCCATAGACGCGCATGGAAGCGGCAGGAATGAACAGGGCGCAGCCGATGGCGGCGATCATCAGGCCGGCGACCACGCCGCCCTTGTAGCCGATGCGCTTGACCAGTGCGCCGGCCGGGATCGACACGATGAAATAGGCGCCGAAGAAGCAGAACTGGATCAGCACCGACTGGGTGTAATTCAGCTCAAACACATTCTTCAGATGCGGAATCAGAATGTCGTTCAGGCAGGTAATAAAACCCCACATGAAGAACAGGCTGGTCAACGCCACGAGCGCGGGCGTGTAGGAACCGGCGGCAGCAGCCATAGGCGCTTGCGCGGCCTTTCGATTTTGCGTGATCGGAGCCACAGGAAATCCTTTCGACGGAAATTGGGACCGGGAGTTCCTAGGACCAGACGATGGCCGCGATCAGCCTCCCTCGAAACGCTTCAAACCGTAAACGATATCTAAATTCAAGTGATAAATTCGCTTATGCGAAAACAGGCGACATTGATTGCTGCTTTGCGTTGAGCCTTGGCCAGGGGAGGGCGGCTACGCGGTGCCAAGGGCACGGCTCCCACTCCCTTATTCGGAGTCCTTGCCGGGCTTCCATCGCCCGCCGGGCGCCCCCACGCGATTGCAGCCGCGCTGCAACTGGGTTACCGCTGGCGCCGGCCCGCGACTGTGGGATTGGACAAGGGCTGGAGAGGACGAACCAGATGGATCAGGCGGAGGCAAAACCCGCGCCCGTGGCGGCACGGCGCGGGCTGATGGTGGTGTTCGCCATCATGCTGCTCGACATCATGGGCATCGCCATCATCATGCCGGTTCTGCCGACCTTTCTCCAGGAACTGACCGGCGATCAGGCGGCGCAGGCCGCGCTGGATGGGGGCTGGCTGTTGTTCGTCTATGCTTCCATGCAGTTTCTCTTCGCGCCCACGGTCGGCAATCTGTCCGACCGATTCGGGCGGCGGCCGGTGCTGCTCGTCTCAGTGCTGACCTTCGCGCTCGACAATCTGATCTGCGCGCTCGCCGGCAGCTATTGGGTTCTGTTCGTCGGGCGGGTGCTGGCCGGCATCAGCGGCGCCAGCTTTTCCACCGCCTCGGCGTTCATCGCCGATGTCAGCGACGACCGGACACGCGCGCGCAATTTCGGGCTGATCGGCATCGCCTTCGGTGTCGGCTTCACGCTCGGGCCCGTCATCGGCGGTCTGCTCGGCAGTTTCGGGCCACGCGTGCCCTTCTTCGGCGCGGCGGCTCTATCCTTCGCCAATTTCTGCGCGGCCTATTTCCTTCTGCCGGAAACGCTGCCGCCGCATCTGCGCCGGGCCTTTGACTGGCGCCGCGCCAATCCGCTCGGGGCCATCCGGCAGATGCGCTCCTATCCGCGCATCCTGCCGGTGCTCGCCGTCTTCTTCCTGGTCTATCAGGCCCATGCCGTCTATCCGGCCGTCTGGCCGTTTGTGACGAGCTATCGCTATGGCTGGTCGGAGGGGCAGATCGGCCTGTCGCTCGGCGTCTATGGCATCTGCACCGCGCTGACCATGGCGCTGATCCTGCCGCGCATCATCGCCGGCATCGGCGAGCGGCGCACGGCCGCGCTGGGGCTCATTGTCGGCGTCATCGCGCTGATGGGCTATGCCTTCGCCTGGGAGGGATGGATGGTCTATCTCGTCATCCTCGCCACGCCGCTGGAGGCGGTGGCCGACCCGCCGCTGCGCAGCCTTGCGGCGGCACAGGTGCCGCCCTCCGCGCAAGGGGAGCTGCAGGGCGCTCTTTCGGGCCTGTCCTCGCTGACCTCGATCATCGGTCCCCTGATGTTCGCCTCTGTGTTCGAGCTGGGCACCCGGACGGATCTGCCATGGTCAACCCCCGGCGCGCCCTATGCCCTGGCCGCCACGCTGGTGGCGGTCGCCTTCGTGGTGTTCCTGCGCAGGGTCGGCCTGCGCTGATCCCCGGATCGGGGCTTTCGCTGCGACAGATCATAAATCCTGATGGATTGCATAAAATTTACGCATTTGCCTTTCTGTGCAACCTTCCTGTAGAAGAGCACGGTCGCGCCGGGCAGGATGGTCCATGGCGCCTTCAGCCATGTTTTCAAGGTTTTCCTCATGCACGCTCACACCGGCGCGATGCCGCGAGGCGGCATTTCCGACAATTCCTGGTGGACGCATTTTCGCGCCAGCCTGCTCCTGGGCCTGCCCTTCATCGCCGCGCAGGTCGCCCAGGTCGCCATTCACACCACCGATATTCTGATGATCGGCCGTCTCGGCACGGTCGAGCTGGCCGCCATGGTGCTTTCGGGCCAGGTGTTCTTCACGGTCTTCGTCTTCGGCTCCGGCTTTGCCAATGCCGTCGTGCCCATGGTGGCCCAGGCCAAGGGCCGCGGTGATCCCGTGTCGATCCGCCGCTCCGTGCGCATGGGCCTCTGGGTGGTCCTGCTATACGGGCTCCTGACCGCGCCGCTGCTCTGGCATGCGGAGCATATCCTGATCCTGATGGGGCAGCAGCCCGATGTCGCCGCGCTCGTCGGCCGCTACATGCGCATCGCGCAATGGGGCATCTTCCCCGCGCTCGGCTTCATGGTGCTGCGCGCCTTTCTGAGCGCGCTCGAACGCGCGGGCGTCATCCTCTATATCACGCTCGCCGTTCTCGGGCTCAATGCGCTCTTTTGCTACATCCTGATCTTTGGCCATCTCGGCCTGCCGGCGCTCGGCATGGAAGGGGCGGCCATTTCAGCACTGCTGGTCAATCTGATGAGCCTGGTTCTGGCGGTGACCTATCTGCGCCGCCTGCCGGAGACGCGGGACGTGGCGCTTTTCACCCGCTTCTGGCGGCCGGACTGGTCGGCTTTCTTCGAGGTGGTGCGGCTCGGCCTGCCGATCGCCATCACCATTCTCGCCGAGGTCAGCCTGTTCACCGTCGCCTCGCTGCTGATGGGCATGATCGGCACGACCGAGCTGGCCGCCCATGGCATCGCCCTGCAATTCGCCTCGATCGCCTTCATGGTGCCGCTGGGCCTCGCCCAGGTGGCGACCGTGCGCGTTGGCCTGGCGCATGGGCGGCGGGACGGGGAGGGGCTTGTGCGCGCCGCCGTCGCCGTTCTCGTGCTCGGCTGCCTCTGCGCGCTGGTCGGCAGCCTGATCTTCGCGCTCTTCCCGGTCGCGCTCGCCTCGCTCTATCTGGATACGAGCCGGAGCGATGCAGCCGAGGTGCTGGCGCTGGCCGCGCCCTTTCTCATCGTCGCCGGCGCGTTCCAGCTGGTCGACGGCCTGCAGGCGCTCGCCTCCGGCGTGCTGCGCGGGTTGAAGGACACGACGGTGCCCATGGTGCTGGCGCTGATCTCCTATTGGGCGATCGGCTTTCTCTCCGCCTGGGCGCTGGCCTTCCCGCTCGGCTTCGGGGGCATCGGCGTGTGGTACGGCTTCCTGATCGGCCTAACGGCCGCCGCCGTCTCGCTCAACTGGCGGGTCTATCGCTTCGTGCGGCGCGAGCGCGCTTTGCTCGGCTGAACGCCAGAGCATCGGACTGAAAACAGTCCTCAGTTCGATGCTCTAGATTTTTGTTTTTGCATCGGATTTTTCCGAAAACCGATTCCCACTTTTCGGTCCGATGCTCCAGCCAGCCATTCCCCTCCGTCCAACAAAAATGCCGCCCTTTCGGGGCGGCATTTTTGATTCCGTGCGAAGCAGAAGAAAGGTCAGGCCCGCTCGGCCAGCGCCGGCTCGCCCTTCTTTTCCCGCAGCAGGTTGATGAAGCGGCGGAAGAGATAGTGGCTGTCCTGCGGGCCAGGCGAGGCTTCCGGGTGATGCTGGACGGAGAAGACCGGCTTGCCGGTGATCTTCAGGCCGCAATTGGAGCCATCGAACAGCGAGACATGGGTCTCCTCCACGCCCTCGGGCAGGGAGGCGGAGGCGACCGCGAAGCCGTGGTTCATCGAGACGATCTCGACCTTGCCGGTCGTATGGTCCTTGACCGGATGATTGGCGCCGTGATGGCCCTGATGCATCTTCTCGGTCTTCGCGCCCAGTGCCAGGCCGAGCATCTGGTGGCCCAGGCAGATACCGAAGATCGGCAGGTCGGTCTTGATCAGCTCCTGGATCACGGGAACGGCATATTCGCCCGTGGCGGCCGGGTCGCCAGGGCCGTTGGACAGGAAGACGCCATCCGGATTGAGCGCCAGAACATCCTCGGCCTTGGCCGAAGCCGGCAGAACCGTGACCTTGCAATCGAGCCCGGTGAACAGGCGCAGAATGTTGCGCTTGACGCCATAATCCAGGCAGACGACGTGATAGGCGGCCTCTTCGGGCTTGGCCTCGTCATAGCCTTCGTTCCAGACCCAGGGCTTCTCGTTCCATTGCGAGGACTGGCCGGAAGTCGCTTCCTTGGCCAGATCCAGGCCTTCCAGCCCGCTCCAGGCCTTGGCGCGCGCCTTCAGCGCCTCGATGTCGAACTGGCCGTTCGGATCATGGGCGATCACCGCATTCGGCGCGCCGTTCTCGCGGATCCAGGCCGTCAGCGCGCGGGTGTCGATGCCGGAGAGGCCAATGACGCCGCGCGTCTTCAGCCACTGGTCGAGATGCTGGGCGGAGCGGTAGTTCGAGGGGTCGGTGATGTCGGCCTTAAAGATCACGCCGACCGCGCCGCGCCGGGCGGCAGGCGTCAGGTCCTCGATATCCTCGCCATTGGCGCCGATATTGCCGATATGCGGGAAGGTGAAGGTGACGATCTGGCCGAGATAGGAGGGATCGGTGAGGATTTCCTGATAGCCGGTCAGCGCCGTGTTGAAGCAGACTTCCGCCTCGATGACGCCGGTGGCGCCCACGCCCTTGCCCTCGATCACGGTTCCATCCGCCAGCACCAGGAGGGCGGTCGGCGTCTCAGTCGTCCAGGGGGTCGTCGCGCTCATCGTCTTCAGTCATCCCGTTCCGGCGGGCGGCGGCGGGCTCCCTCATGAAGCCCAATCGCGCCATCAAAGGCCCGCGCGCCATTCCTGCCCGAAGCGGCGGCGCGGGTCGGCGCAGCGCTTCGCGGCGTGTTCGGCAAATTTCGTGCAGGTGCCGGACATAGACCCTGGCATAAGACCGGTCAACCCCGCGCGCGGCCGTGGGCAGGCGCTTGCAGGCTTTATCCCGTCACAAGACCCGACCAACCGCTTGTTTCAGAGGCCATCTTGGTGTCGCTCGGCGCCATGCGACCCGCCGTGCCGACAGGCGCTTGGGAACGGCGCTTCGCCCGCCTATATCAAGCCGCAAGACAGGCTTTGTCTTCCCGCGATGATTCCATCGAGGGCAGCGGACGGAAAACCGGTTCCCACGTTTCGGTCCGATGCTCTAAAAGACCGCCAGGCGCTGGCGCCTGATCGGATCGGCGCGAGAACACAGCCAGCAAACCAGGCCTGCCCCGCACAGCGCTTTACGGAAAAGCCCGCGGCGCCGGCGCACGAGATGAAAGGATGACGACGATGCGTGATGCAATCAGCGAGGCCCTGAAGACGGCGATGAAGGCCAAGGATGCCCTTCGCGTGTCCACCCTGCGGCTTGTCCAGGCCGCGCTGAAGGACCGCGACATCGCCAATCGCGGCGCCGGCAAGGAGGCCGCCAGCGACGAGGAGCTGCTGCAGATCCTCGCCAAGATGGTCAAGCAGCGCGAGGAATCCGCCCGCGTCTATGACGAGGCCGGCCGCCCGGAACTCGCCGCGCAGGAACGCGCGGAAATCGCCATCATCAGCGAATTCCAGCCGGAGCAGTTTTCCGAGGAAAAGATCCGCGACGTCGTCCAGGCCGCCATCACCGACGCGGGCGCCACCTCGCCCCGCGACATGGGCAAGGTGATGGCCCTGCTTAAAGAGCGCCACGCCGGCCAGATGGACTTCTCCAAGGCTTCGGGGGTGCTGAAGGAGCTGTTGAAGTAAGGAAGGCAGGGCGGATGGCTGGCCAGTTCATCCTGTCTTTAAATGCGTTCGAGGCCTCTTCGAGAAGTTTTCAATGTTTCCGATCGAGGAGGTCGATTGTGTCTATTCGATCAGTGGGAATGGCCTTAGCAAGCATGTGAAAGAGGTAATCATTTCCAATGAAGAGCCTCCCGGCTGAGCAAGGGTATCGGCATCCAGCTTGAACTACGGATAAATCACGTTGGGGCGGAGAAAAACATGTGCTTATCTGCACCAGAGAGGTTGTGGGGGGCTCCATGCAGCGTAATCCATCTATCGAGTACGCAGTTCTTAACATCGCCGCAAACCCGCACCCAAGTGGGATTTACGTGAGCCTTCTAGAGCGAGCAGCAAAAAAGAAGGTGAACTACCTTGGCTCTCATTTCGCGACAGTTTCAGCTCCTCGCGAAGCAGATGATGGCTTTTTCCAAGGAAGGCTAGCCACATGGGTCGAGATCGACACCACTGAGCAGGCAATGAATCTCGATAATCTAGATCCGGTCGATTTCGACGACTTGGACCTGGAACTTCCCCCCAACATCGGTTTCAACGGGAGGGTCTTTTTTTACACACTGCGTGTCCAGGACCACATGCTGTTCCTTGAGACCAGGAACGAGTTCGGAAAGCGCCTATCTCCCGGCAGCGCCGCAAAGATCTTTCGAAAACTATTCAGTCCAGAAATAATTGGCAAAGACATGCCAGCCGTGGAAGTGACAGTCGTGCCTGAAGAGGATGCCCTCAAACGGATCTTGTCGATGCCCGTACTTAAGAGACTTAAGATCCACCTAGTCCGGCCCAATGCAGACGACATAGATCCAGCTACTGTACTTGATGAACTGATGGAGCAGGGCGCTCGCAGTCAGGACATCATCCTAGTGGCGGCGGCCCAGTCTGAAGGTATCGACCCTAATCAGCGGACACGAGCGCAGGCCGAGGTTGCCGAAACAAATGGATACGTCGAAGGAACCGGGAGAGACGACGATGGCAACAAAATTGAGTTCAGCACCCGAGCCTATCCTCGTGTCATCCGTAAAGCCCTGGGAGAAGTTGGTGGTTACCTTGCTCTCGCACTTCAGGTCGCTAAAGAAACGATGGTCCGCAAAGCCGGCAGTCAAGATCTTTAGAACCTACTGGTTGTTATACGGCGGATTTAAAGCGCTTTTCGGGTCACCTTACCTATATATCGCTGCCGGACTGACTGGGTTGCTGTTTCCATTCTGGCGAAGCGTCAACAATGAAGGACAGCGGTTATGGGCGCAAACAGCTATCGACACAGTTCCAAGCATGCTTGGATTTTCGATGGGCGGCATGGCCATCATGCTGGCGTTCTCTAACGCCAGCATCTTTCGCGCCATCACCCAAAGTGGCTCCCCGACGTCCTATTTTGTGACGGTCGTCGCGAACTTTTACCACTTCATCCTGGTGCAAACCCTGGCGATTATTTTGGCGCTTCTTTGCATGGCCTATCCGAACGATGGCACGTCAGTTGTAGGTTTTCTGAGTTTTACGTATGCGATTCTAGTTGGGCTTGCCACCGCAGGCCAGCTGTTGGGTACTGCCCAGATTTTTAACGCCAGCGGCTCATTGCCCGAGAGGGACGACCCCTCGAAGCCCTCCGATGACAATTAAGTACAAATCTAGAGGCATTCTAAAATCCGAAGAGTGAGCAGGCGAAAAAGCCACTATGTTGCTTACGCCAGAAAATCAAAATTCCAAATTTACGTGTCAAAATTTCGAAAAGTCGCGTTTGGTTACACGCTGATCGCCAAAGCACATACCGATCATCATCAGAGGCAACATGAATGGTGGGCCCGGAGGGACTCGAACCCCCAACCAAGCGGTTATGAGCCGCCGGCTCTAACCATTGAGCTACAGGCCCGGCCCGGGCCTTTATGACAAAGGCGGGCGGTGGCGGCGTCAATGGGCGCCGGCCGTGTTCTGGCTCTAGACGAAATCGGCGCAAGCGGCAAGGGATGGTCGTAATCACCGCACATTCCTGATCTAGGGATGTTTGGCCTGATCAAGGGATGTTTGGCTTCGTGTTCGGCGGATCCGGCTGCGGCCGGCGGAGATCGCGGTTTGCGCATGGTGCTCGTCGGCAGCTCTCGGCTTCTCAGCGCAAATCATGCGGAATTGCTGTCCTGCTGGCTTGTTGGTCGGACGCTTTGTGTCGGGCCGGGTTTTGCCTGTCGCTTGGAAGGAATTTGACGTTTGATAGCCACCTGCAGCGATCTCGAGGATCAAATGTCAAGATCAGACCATGAGCGAGGCGCGCGGCGGCATGCCGCCATTTTTATGCCATGCGCGATAGGTGTTGGATGTCTCGCCAGTGCGGCTGGATGATTTCGATGGGTGCTTTATGTTCCCGGGATCTGGGAGAATTTCGCGTGCCCGAGTCGGTTCGCCGCGCGCGATGCGGTTGACATGAATTGGGGGAGCCTCTGCCGTGAACCCGTGCACGGGAGAGGTGTCGTCATGGCGGGCCGAGGGGTGAGCCCGAGAGCCTGCCGATTGGAGGATCCGTTTTGGAGATGCGTTTGATGAAGCTTGTGTCTGTTTTCCGTCCGCTGCCCTGCGCCGCCCTGCTTATGGCCGGTGTCATGGCCTTTTCCCCCGCGGCCCATGCCGAGCCGGAGCGTCCGGTCATCGCGGTGACGGGCACAGGGCAGGCGAGTGCGGCGCCGGATATGGCGATGGTGAGCTTCAGCGTCGTCACGCAGGAAAAGGAAGCGCGCGCTGCGCTCTCCGGCAACAATGCGGCCATGGCCAAGGTGCTGGAGGCGATGAAGGCGCAGGGCATCGAGCCGCGCGACCTGCAGACCTCGGGCTTCGCCATCAATCCGCAATATGTCTATCCGCAGAACAAGGAGGGCGACAACCATCCGCCGCAGCTCGTTGGCTATCAGGTCGCCAATACGCTGAGCGTGCGGGTGCGCCAGATCGACAAGCTGGGCGAGATCCTCGACCAGGCGGTGACGCTCGGCGTCAACCAGGGCGGCGGCATCCAGTTCTCGATCGATAAGCCCGAAGCCCTGCAGGAAGAGGCCCGCAAGGCGGCCGTTGCCGATGCCATGGCCAAGGCGCGCACGCTGGCGCAGGCCGCAGGCATCACGCTCGGCAAGGTGGTGGACGTGCGCGAGCAGGCCGGGCGGATGGAGCCAGTGCCGATGATGGCGCGCGCCATGGCCAAGGATATGGCCGCGGAAGCCGTTCCTGTCGCCGCCGGTGAGAGCAGCGTCACCGTCAATGTCGATATGCAGTTCGAGATCGTGAACTGACGGTCTGGCTGAGAATCGCCGTCGGCCTACGCAAAGCGTGAAATCGAAGGGCCGAGCACAGCGTGCTTGGCCCATGCGATCATCTGACGCCCAGACATGGCCATTTGCCATCGGCAAGCGGCACGTCTTGGATGGCCTGTGCGCTCGATATCATTCCCTGAGGGAGCAGCTGATGCCGGCGCCGGGTGCCGCAGGCCTTTCGGCGCCCAAAGACACAGAGCGGTCATTGTAAAGAGGGCTATGACACCCGCGCGGTCTCTATCGAGCGCTGCAATGCAGCTGGGCTGGCTTGCGGGCGAAGAAAGTGCTTGGTTTGCCTGCCAGCCTGCGATCAAGGCAGATCAGGGATGGTGACACCAGACCGCGCTCTTGCTGTTGCCTGCCCGACCTCCCGCCCGTCCGTCGCGCACTGCGCCCGTCTTTAACGCCATCGGCCCGCATCAAGCATCTTGATGCGGGCCGATCCATGAGCAGATTGTTCGTGGCGCTTATCGCAGCGCAGGGCAGCCGCGGACATTGGCGAAGCTGATGCGACGGAAGTCGCCAAAGCGGCGGCCTTCGACGATCACCCGGCGGGGCGTGACGGCGACGACGCGGGTGCGGCGCAGGCCATAGGCGCGGGCCTTGTCTTCCGCCAGCCAGGGCGCGCAGCGGCCGGCACGCTCGGGCCGCCAGCCATGGCGAGGCCCGGGAGGCGGGCCGCCGCGCCAGTCGCGCTCATCGCGATACTGAACCGGCATGGCCTCGCCGGCATAGATGCCGACCGTCAGGTTTCCGGCCGAGGCCTGGGTGGCGGCAAAGCCGGACAGGGTAACGAAGCCGGCAAGCGCCAGGCGGGCAAGCATGGTTTTCATGGTGTCGATCTCCCTTGCTTGGACCCGCCGTCCTGCCTGCCGAGGCAAACGTGGCGGATCCGGATAAACCGCGAAGCGCAGGGTTTATCGACCCCTTGAGCTCCGCAGTGTCATTGTGCCTTATGCCGGCAACCTTCGATTTTACGGGGCCCGACCGGCTGGCATGGTCACACCTTATGTCGGTGAAACTGAACGCAAACGGAACCGGCCGTTCACCCCAGGTTCAGCCGGTATGCCCCGGCTCTTTGGCCGTGAGGCGGGATGCCGCCATGCGCTAACGCAGAAGCTGCGCCTCGAACAGGCGCAGGTTGCGGTAGTGCGAGACGCGGATGATCAGGCCGGCCTCCACCTCGAACACGAAGAGGCTGGGGATCGAATAGGATTGGTCCGCGGCCGGCGGAAAGCCGTCCTGCGTTTCGCGGTAATGGCCGCGCGCAGTGGTGTCGATGGCGGCGCGCTGGCCATAGGCGTCATGAAGCACCACGATATCGCCGAAACTCTCATCGAAATGGCGCAGATACTGGATCACCGCCAGGCGAAAGGGTTCCGCGCCCACGACCCGGACGCCGGCCAGGGCATCCAGTGCGGCGTCCTCGTGGAGCAGGGTGGCGATCGCGCCGAAATCGCGGGCGTTCAGCGCCTCCATGAAGCGGCTGGCCAGGGTCTGTGCGTCCGTCATCTGCTCTCCTCTCCCCGGGTTTCGCCCGTCCGTCTCAGGCGCTGAGATGCGCCACGATCTCGCGCCGGTGCGGTCTGTCGCGATGTTCAAAAAGATAGAGCCCCTGCCAGGTGCCGAGCAAGGGCCGGCCGCCGCCCACCGGCACGCCGAGCGACACGGCCGTCAGCGCCGCCTTGATATGGGCCGGCATATCGTCAGGGCCCTCGTCGCGGTGGACGATCCAGCCCATGCCGGGGTCATCGGCGGGTGGCACCAGCCGGGCGAAGAAGGCGTCGAGATCGCGCCGCACATCGGGATCGGCATTTTCCTGGATCAGCAGAGAGCAGGATGTATGGCGCACGAATAGGGTGAGCAGGCCTTCCTGCACGCTGCTGTCGCGCACGAACTGCGCGGCCTCACGTGTAAACTCGTAAAGACCGGCGCCGCGGGTCTGGAGGGTGAGAAGGGTCTGGGGCATGGGGCTCCTCCAAGGGGATGGCGCCGGATCTAGCAGATGGTTCCGGCAGGATTGCGCGCCGACCGGCGCTTCCTCATCGGCTTTCGAGGAAACGGCCTCGGACCGCCGCAGGGCTGGGCGTGTCCTGCCCTGCCCTGCATTCTGTCGATCGTCCTGCAAACATGCTGCAGGCATTCAGGCTTTCAACCGGAAAATACGGCCCGGCTTTGTCATACGGTTTCCGGCTGATCGCTTCGCCAACCGGAAACAAGCACCATCGAAAATCTCTGGCCGGAAGGCCAGATTTTCGATGGGAAGAATACGGTTTCCGGTTTGAGCAACCGGAAACGGTATCACTTGCTTCCGTTCAGCCAAAGCTTGCCGATAATATCACGCCGCCGCTGCGTGTCCGTCCACTTGCAGCGCCATGGCCAGCACATCGGCATAATCGCCCTCGCGGAAGGCATAGCCGCGCAGGCGGCCTTCCTCCACGAAGCCGAAGCGGCGGTAAAGCGCGATGGCCGGGTGATTGTCGGTGAAAACGGTGAGTTCGACCCGGCGGATCTGCAGCCAGTTGAAAGCGCTGTCGAGCAGCGCGGCCAGCAGCGCCCGGCCGACACCGCGCCGCTGCCAGGCGTCATCCACGCCGATGCCGAGCTCGGCGGCATGCTGGCGGCGGCCCTCGAAACGATGCAGCCCGCCGGCGGCGACAACCGATTCCCCTTCGACCGCGACGAGCGCGAGCCGTTTGGCGCCGCCGGCCGTCAGCCATTGCCGGGTTGCCTCCTCGCTCTGGAAGGGCGGGCGCAGTGTTCCATGGCGATAGCCCGGCTGGTTGGAAAGCCGTGCCAGGCCGATGGCATCGCACGGCTCGGCGGCGCGTATGATGATTCCTGAGGGAGCGGAGACGTCGAAAGGGGCATGGGGCATGACAGGGTCCTTGAAAGACGAGAGCCGGGACCGGTGCCATTTTCTGTCGCGCAGCCGGTCCGTGAGGGCCGGTTGCGGGCAGTCAGATCATTTTCAGCGCATGACCGACCGCCCACGTCCGGCAAGGGACGTGCAAAGCACGGTCGTGAGCATGAGGCGGGCGATGATCATGGGAAGAGAATGGCGGAGGCTGCTCGTCTTTGTCAAGCAAATGCCCGGAAAGGAAGAGGGCGCCGCGCCCGCAGAACGGTCACAGGCTCTGCCCCATGTGATCCGCGAGCGATCCCTTGACGTCCCGTGACGCCCCCTTGCGCTACTGCGTCTTTTCCGTCCTGGCTGGCAGCTCGGGCCCCAGGCGAAAGCGGAAATCCGTCACGGTGAGGTTGTTGAGGTTGACGGTGCAGGTGAAATCGATGCGGTACTGCTTGCCGCGGCTCCGGTAACGGCTCTCCGGCGCCGTCAGGGTGTTTCCAACAGGGTCGCCCAGCCAGAAGCCTTCGGGATTGCTGTCCGGCCGCGCGCGCCGCACCTGAGCTGCTGCCTCGAACACGCAGAGGTTTCTGATCTGCTGCTTGCGCGGCATCTGCCCCAGAGCGAAGCGGGCGAGCGGGTCCCTCAGCATCGGCGCGTCGTTCATGACCTTGGCTGCCTTCAGCGCGCGGCCGCCGCCCGCGCCGGCAGATGCATCGGCCGAGGCCGGGCGGGCGCTCGGCGTGGGTGCGTTCCGGTCGGGCAGGGTGGGCGAGAAGCCGTCATCGGCGGGCGGCAGGCTGGCCTGGGCCTCGCCCTCGTCGCTCGTCGGTGCTTCGGCAAGGGCGGCGGGGTCGGCCTTGGCCGCATCCGGCGGCGGCTCCGTGCTTGGCTGAGCGACCGGCGGGGCGGAACGGGCCGGTTCCGGCTCTGCAGCGTTCGGCGTTGGCGGCTCGGAGGCGCCGCCGCCCGGCGCCCTGTCGGGCGCGCTGGGTTGATCGGCCGTCTGGGGGTTTGCGGCCTCGGTCTGGTCGGGGCGTGCGTCGGGGCCGGTTTCTACCGTCTTGTCCGTGCTTTGCGTCTCGCCCAGCTGATCCTCGCGCTCCGGCGCGGTGCTCAGCTTCGGGCGGATCGCCACCCGGGGCGGAGGCGAGACGGGCGGCGGCGTTTCAGCCTTTTTCTCCGGCTTTTTGTCTTCCGGTTTGGGCTCTTCCTTTTTCTCGGGCTCGGGCTTTTTCTCCGGCTCGGGCGGCGGCACCATCTCGACGGTGACGGCCTCCTCCTGCGGTGGCTTGAGATCCGGCAAAGCGGGGCTGGCGAGGAAGCCGGCAACGAGCAGGAGATGCGCAAGCACGGAGAGGACGAGACCCCAGCGCGCAGCTTTGCGCGCAGGTTCGGCGTGTGCCGCCAGGGGCGGCCCTGACGGCGTTTCCACGGGCGCCACCGAGGGAGCGCCTGTATCCTTGGGTGTCTCCTGCATTCCCGCGTTCATCCCAAACCGCCGCGATCCCTGGCCTGTCCTCATGCGCTGTCGCGAGGAACATCATGGCCGGCCGGGCCGTCTTGCGGCACATGCCTTCGCAAGAAGCTCTAACCACGAAACGGCCGGCAGGCGAGGGGCGGGCATTCACAAAGACTGGAGCGGTGAAGGTTTTCAAAAGGGAAGGCTGCTCTTTCCGGCAATCCGGCTTCCAAAAGCTGGCACAGAAGAAACCAGATCAACAGACCGCAGGGCAAGAAAAAACCCGGCCAGTGTCCCGGCCGGGTTTCATCAGGAGAGTGGCTGGCGCAAAGCGCTGTTTGAGACAGGCTCAGCTGTCCAGGAAGCTGCGCAGCTTGCGCGAGCGGCTCGGATGCTTGAGCTTGCGCAGCGCCTTGGCCTCGATCTGGCGAATGCGCTCGCGCGTGACCGAGAACTGCTGGCCGACTTCTTCCAGCGTGTGGTCGGTGTTCATCCCGATGCCGAAGCGCATGCGCAGAACACGTTCCTCACGCGGGGTGAGCGAGGCGAGCACGCGGGTGGTCGTCTCGCGCAGGTTCGCCTGGATGGCGGCGTCGATCGGCAGCAGCGCGTTCTTGTCCTCGATGAAGTCGCCGAGATGGCTGTCTTCCTCGTCACCTACGGGCGTTTCGAGCGAGATCGGCTCCTTGGCGATCTTCAGGACCTTGCGCACCTTTTCCAGCGGCATGGCCAGCTTCTCGGCCAGCTCTTCCGGGGTCGGTTCGCGGCCGATCTCGTGTAGCATCTGGCGCGAGGTGCGCACGATCTTGTTGATCGTCTCGATCATGTGCACCGGAATGCGGATCGTGCGGGCCTGGTCGGCGATCGAACGGGTGATCGCCTGCCGGATCCACCAGGTGGCATAGGTCGAGAACTTGTAGCCGCGCCGGTACTCGAACTTGTCCACCGCCTTCATCAGGCCGATATTGCCTTCCTGGATCAGGTCCAGGAACTGCAGGCCGCGATTGGTGTATTTCTTGGCGATGGAGATGACGAGACGCAGATTGGCCTCGACCATTTCCTTCTTGGCGATGCGCGCCTCGCGCTCGCCCTTCTGCACCATATGGACGATGCGGCGGAATTCCGAGATCGAAATGCCGGTTTCCGTCGCCAGATTGTGGATCTCGGCGCGAATCTTGCTGATGTTGCGCTCTTCCTTGGCGGCGAAATCCTTCCAGCCGCGCTGCGGCAGGACGGCGATGCCCTTGACCCAGTTCAGGTCGAGCTCGGAGCCGGTGTAGTTCTCGAGGAAGGAGTCGCGCTTGACGCCATAGGATTCGGCCAGGCGCAGCAGACGACCTTCGTTCTGCACCAGACGCTTGTTGATGTCGTACAGCTGCTCGACGAGATTGTCGACGCGGTTCTGGTTGAGCGACAGCGACTTGACCGCCGTGATCAGCTCGTCCTTCAGCTCCTTGTACTTCTTCTCCTGGGCCGGCGAGAGCGTGGCGGCATCGCTCAGGCGCGCCTCCACCTGCTGGTCCTGCAGCTTGCGCAGCTTCTTGTAGGTCTCGGCGATGCGGTCGAGCGTCTCCATGACCTGCGGGCGCAGCTCGGCTTCCATGGCCGCCAGCGAGAGGTTGGACTCGTCGTCGTCCTCTTCCTCTTCTTCCGGCGGCGGCATGTCGCCACCAATATTGGTGATGTCGTCATCGGCCATCGGACGCGGACGACGGGTCTTTTCCTTCTCCTCGGCAGCCTTGCGGTCGGCCTCGATCTTCTCGGGGCTCTGGAACTGCGGCGCCGCCTTGGCCTCGGGGCCGGAATAGGTGGTTTCGAGATCGATGATCTCGCGCAGCAGCGTCTGGCCTTCGTTCAGCTCGTCGCGCCAGATGATGATGGCCTGGAAGGTCAGCGGGCTTTCACAGAGCCCGGCGATCATGGTCTCGCGGCCGGCCTCGATGCGCTTGGCGATGGCGATTTCGCCCTCGCGCGACAGAAGCTCCACCGAGCCCATCTCGCGCAGATACATGCGCACCGGATCATCGGTGCGGTCCGTCGGTTCCTTGCGCTTGGTCGTGGCCACGGCGGTGCTGCCTGTGGTGGCCAGCTCGCCGCCCTCGCTCTCGCCTTCCTCGGAGGATTCCTCCTCCTCGCCGGCTGCGTTCTCGTCGACCTCGTCATCCTCGACGACATTGATGCCCATGTCGGACAACATGGCCATCGTGTCTTCGATCTGCTCTGAGGTCACCTCTTCCGAGGGCAGGACGGAATTCAGCTCGTCCATGGTGACGTAGCCGCGCTTCTTGGCGGCCTTGATCATCTTTTTGACCGCGTCATCGGAGAGATCGAGAAGCGGACCATCCGGCGCACCGTCGCGTTCCGACTCAGCTTCTTCGTTCTCTTTGACCTTGGTTGCCATTCTTCGTCGCTTTCCTTGGACAGGCCTTTAACGCATTTGGCGGTGCGCCTTGTGACTAAGGCCCGGGACGATTCCTGTCCCACCGCTCACTTAAGTTCCCTGACGTAAAGGGTCGGTCTTTAATTCTGGATTAACCACGCACATCATCGTGGTCCAGCCGACAGGCTGCGACAGCAGCACGCGTTCAACATCACTTGCATGATGGCCGTATCCGCCGTATCCAACTCGCACTGGGTCCAAAAATGGTGATTCCCAGAATTTCCCCAACAGTCAAGCTTTTCCAGCGAAATTTAGCGGCGGCTTCGCAAAAAGGTCGGGGCGCGAGCGGATCCTTTGCCTGTCATACCGTCGCAACATGTAGGAATGCCTGGGAAAAAGACAAGGCCGCCCGCCCGCCCAAGCCTTTCCTTCGTTTCGATCAAAACCAGGTTCGTCCTGTGGATGACCAAGGATCGAATCCTTGATGGAAGGCCGGAAGGCCAGTTTACGCATGTTCCATCGACAGCGGAAGACGAGTGCGAATCGCTCCAACCGAAGGATTCCCCTGATAACGCCATGGATTGGCCAGGATTGGCCGATGGCATCCGTATCCCGCAGGCCGGTCCAATCCTTCAGGAGGCCGCGCGAATGGCGTCCAGGAAGGCGTCTCCGAAGCGCGCGCGCTTGGTCTCTCCGATCCCTGGAATGCCGGTCAGCGCCGAAAGACTGGCCGGCCGCGCCTGGGCAAGCGCGATCAGCGTCGTATCTGGGAAGATGACATAGGGCGGGACGTTCATCTCCTTGGCCAGCTTTGCCCTCAAGGCGCGCAGGTCCTCGAACAGCGCGAGATCGCGGCCGGAGAGGGTCGAGCGGGCGCTGTCGGCTCCTTTGGTGCCCTTGGCCGCGCGCTTGCCGGTTGCCACCGCCCGGTCCTTGCGCAGGAGCACGGTCCGCTCCCGGCGGAAGACGGAGCGGGCATCCTCCTCCAGTTTGAGCGCGCCATAGGCCGTGTGGTCGACCCGCACCAGGCCGGCTGCGAGCAGCTGGCGATAGACCGACTGCCAGACCTTGGGCGCCAGATCCTTGCCCGCGCCGAAGACCGGCATGGACGTATGGCCGAAGCGCTGCGTCTTCTCGTTCTCCACGCCGGTGAGCACGTCGATCAGATGGCCGACGCCGAAGCGTTCCCCGGTGCGGTAGATGGCGGCCAGCGCCTTGATCGCGGCTTCCGTGCCGTCCCAGGTCTCCACCGGATTGAGGCAGGTGTCGCAGGCGCCGCAGCCGCCGGGATGGGCCTCGCCGAAATGGGCGAGGATCGCCTGACGGCGACAGGTGGCGGTTTCGCAAATGGCCAGAAGCGAATCGAGCTTGCCGCGCTCCACCCGCTTGATCTCATCGGCGGCATTGCCCTCGTCGATCATCCGCCGGCGCTGCATCACGTCGGCCATGCCATAAAACATCCAGGCCTCCGACGGCAGGCCGTCGCGGCCCGCGCGGCCGGTCTCCTGGTAATAGGCCTCGACCGATCCCGGCAGGTCGAGATGGGCGACATAGCGTACATCGGGCTTGTCGATGCCCATGCCGAAGGCGACGGTGGCGACGAGGCACAGGCCCTCCTCCTTCAGGAAGGCATCCTGATGGGCGTCGCGCAGCGCGCGGTCCATGCCGGCGTGATAGGGCAGGGCCTTGATGCCCTGCATGTTCAGCCACTCCGCCGTTTCCTCCACCTTAGCGCGCGAGAGGCAATAGACGATGCCGCTCGCGCCCTCATGGCGTGACAGGAAGCGCAGGAGCTGCTGGCGCGGCTGTTCGCGCTCGGCAATGGCATAGGAGATGTTGGGCCGGTCGAAGCTGGTGGAGAACACCGCCGCGCCCTGCAGCCCCAGCCGCTCGATAATATCCTCGCGGGTGTGCGGATCGGCCGTTGCCGTCAGCGCGATGCGCGGCACGCCGGGAAAGGCCTCGCGCAGGAGGCCAAGCGCGCGATATTCCGGGCGGAAGTCATGGCCCCATTGCGAGACGCAATGAGCCTCGTCGATGGCGAAGAGCGCGATATCGAGGCCAGACATCAGCTCCATGAAGCCCGGCGTGGTGATGCGCTCGGGCGTGACATAGAGAAGCTCCAGCGTCCCGTCCGAAATCGCGCGCCGGATCTCGGCATATTCTTCCCGCGACAGGGCGGAATTAAGCGCTGCAGCCCTGACGCCCAGCTGTTTCAGCGCCTCCACCTGGTCGCGCATCAGGGCGATCAGCGGCGAGACGACGATGCCGACGCCGCGCCGGCAGAGCGCCGGGATCTGGAAGCAGAGCGACTTGCCCGCACCGGTCGGAAACAGCACGACGGCATCGCCGCCGCCGGTCACATGCGACACCACATCGGCCTGCTGGCCGCGAAAGGCAGGATAGCCATAGACGGACTTGAGCACGTCGAGCGGGGCACCGCGCCCTTGGGAAACGGCGCGGTCGAACATCGTCATGATGGGAGATGAGGTCATGGTGCGGCGCATTCTGCCTGATTCCCCCTGGCGCGCCTATCGCTTTCTAAGGCGCGTTGACATTCATTTGAGTCGAAGGTGTGTCGCGCGCAGGAAGATCCAGGCCATGAAGCTGACGTCCGTCTTG
>NZ_MKIO01000018.1 GCF_001938945.1 Xaviernesmea rhizosphaerae | reverse complement strand
GTGCGATGCTCTAGATTTTTGTTTTTGCATCGGATTTTTCCGAAAACCGGTTCCCACTTTTCGGTCCGATGCTCTAAGCGCAGGCCCTCAGCGCATCAGATAATGGCCGGCGACATTCAGCAGGATGAACAGGACGATCGCGGTGATGGCGCCCGCATTGGTGAAGAACAGCGCCGCCATGGCGATCAGCAGCGCCACGCAGAAGATCGTCAGAAATTTCGTCGCTGCCAGAAAGCCGCTATAGGTCTTTTCGTGTTCGGCATAGTCCATCGGCGCGCCGATTTCGGCCGGTCCGTCGCTGTGCTTGGCCATCTTGTCCTCTCTTCCTCCTCATCGCGATGCCAGCCGGCGCCGCATCCTCTCTCCGCCGCCAGTGTAGCGAAACTGTCCGGCGGCGCAATCCGTCCGGCCGCCTCAATGGCCGTGCCGTCTTGACGCGGCGCGCCGCCTGCGGCATCGCAGATCCATTGCGGCGCCGTCCCTGGCGGAAGCCGCCCGTTTCTCCGGAGATTGCCGCATGACCAAGCCGATCGTCGCCATTCCCTGTGATTATCGCGAATTCGAGGGCAGCGACTGGCATGCCGTAGCGCATCAATATGTGCGCGCCGCGGTCGAGGGCGCCGGCGCCATGGCGCTGCTCGTTCCCGCCCTGGAAGAGGGCAATGACGCCGACGCGCTGCTCGACCGCGTCGACGGGCTGCTTGTCAGCGGCGCGCGCTCCAATGTCCACCCCTCGCTTTATGGCCGGACGGCGACCGAACAGGACGGGCCTTTCGATCCCGGCCGCGACGCCACCAGCCTGCCGCTGATCCGCGCGGCGCTGAAGCGCGGCATGCCGGTGCTTGCCATCTGCCGTGGCATTCAGGAACTCAATGTCGCGCTCGGCGGCACGCTGGCCAACGACATTCAGGAACAGCCGGGCATCTGGGACCACCGCCACCCGGAGGATCCCGACCGCGACGTGAAATATGCGATTCGCCAGGGCGTTTCGGTCAAGGAAGGCTCGTGCCTGGCCCGCGTGGTCGGCGCTGGCGAGATCCAGGTCAACTCGCTGCATCGCCAGGCGATCTCCGCGCTGGCCCCGGGCCTTGCCGTCGAAGCGCTGGCCGACGATGGCACCGTCGAGGCCGTCTCCGTCATCGATGCCAAGGGCTTTGCCGTCGGCGTGCAGTGGCACCCCGAATATTGGGTCGGCACCGACAGCCCCTCCGGCCAGATCTTTTCCGCTTTCGGCGAGGCGCTGACGGACTATGTCCGCGCGCGGCAGGCGGCCAGGCTCTCGGCCTGACCCTTCCTCTGTCGCCCGATCCGCCGGTGTCGCCTCTGAACCGTCACGGGATGCGCGGCCGTCCCCTCAGCCCTTGCGCCGGAACGGCGTTTCCGGCACCGGCGTCAAGGCGGCGCCTGTGGCAAACCAGCTCTTGAGATTGTCGACCACCAGATCGGCCATGGCGTTGCGCGTGTCTTCCGAAGCCGAGGCCACATGCGGCAGCAGGGTGGCATTCTCCAGTGCGATCAGCGCCTCAGGCACATGCGGTTCGTTCTCGAACACGTCGAGCCCGGCGGCCGCGATCGTGCCGTCCTTCAGCGCGGCGGCGAGCGCCGCCTCGTCCAGCGTCGATCCACGGCCGACATTGATCACCACGCCGCGCGGCCCCAGCGCCTGGAAGATTTCGGCATTCAGCGTGTGCCGGGTCTCGTCCGAGCCGGGCACGATGCTGATCAGCGTGTCCACCTCTTCCGCCATCGCCTTGAGGCTCGGATAATAGGTGTAGGCGACATCCTCGCGCTTGCTGCGGGTGTGATAGCCGATCGGTACGCCGAACCCTTCCAGCCGCTTGGCAATTGCCTGGCCGATACGCCCGAGACCGTAAATGCCGACCGTCCGGTCGCGCAGGCTCAGCGGCGTCAGCGGAAAAGGCCCCTTCTCCGCCCAGTGGCCGGCGCGCAGATAGGCTTCCGCCGCGGGAAAACGCCTGAGGCTGTTGAGCAGCAGGGCAATGGCCGTATCGGCCACCTCCTCGTTCAGCACATCAGGCGTGTTGGTGACGACGACGCCGCGCGCGGCGGCCGCATCGACATCGATCCCGTCATAGCCGACGCTGAAATTGGCGACGATCTCCACCGTTTCGAAGGCCGCGAGAAAATTGGCCGGCAGACGGTTGGTCGTAGCGATGCCCGCCGCCCGCGCCGCCAGATCCGGGGTGACCAGGGCGGGATCGGCCGCATCGAGCTGCACCATCTCGAAATCGCCGGGCAGGCGCGCGAGAACCCGGGGATGCATGCGCCCGGGCACGACGATGAGGGGACGATGATCGCTCGACATGAAACCTCCAGAGGATGCCCTGACAACAGGGAAAGGGAGCGGCGTGGCCAACAGGACCACAGGGCGAAGCTGCAAGCCACAAGCCGAATTAGGTAAGTGATAACATACAAAAAGGGGCAAGCCGGCGGCTACCCCCGGCGAAACCAGCTGTGCAGAAAATCGACCAGGGTGCGCACCTTGGCCGGCAGATAGCGCCGGTGCGGATAGATGGCATAGATGCCGCGATCCTGCGGGCAGAAATCCTGCAGGATCGCCACGAGGTCGCCGGAGGCGACTTTCGGCCGGGCGATGAAATCCGGCACGGCAGCGATGCCGAGCCCGGCGCGGGCGGCGCGCACGCTGGCAAGCGGGCTATTGACCTCCATCGGCCCGCTTACCGACACGCTGAAGGGAGACCCATCCGGCTCGCAGAAGCGCCAGCTGCTGTAGGAGCGGCCATTGGTATCGATGATGCAGGCATGCCGCGCCAGATCGGAGGGATGAAGGATCGGCTCGCTGCGCTTGAGATAGTCGGGCGCCGCGCAGATGATGATCTGGAAATCGGACAGCTTGCGGGCGATCAGCGTCGAATCCTCGAGCTTGGTGATGCGGATGGCCACGTCGAAGCCCTCCTCCACCAGATCGACGAAGCGATCGTCGGCAATGATCTCCAGCGACAGTTCCGGATGCGCCAGACGGAAATCGATCAGCGACTGGCCGATCTCGGCATCGACGAAGGTGCGTGGCGCGGTGATGCGGATGCGCCCCTTGAGGTCGGCATTGCCGGCGCGAACGAGATCGGAGAGATTGTCGATCTCCTTCAGGATCTCGGAGGCCGTGCGGTAATAGAGATGGCCGGCCTCAGTCAGAGAGAACTGACGCGTCGTCCGGTTGAGCAGCAGCGCGCCCAGCTCGTCCTCCAGCTCACGGACATATTTCGACAGGAGCGCCTTGGATCGCCCGACCCGGCGGCCGGCGGCGGAGAAGCCCTCGGCATCGACCACATCGATGAAGGCGCGCATGCGGGTCAGCGTATCCATGAAACTCCCGGGGCGTTGGGCATGACAGCAGGCGACCCTATCCCGGCGGGCGACTGCGAGGCAAGCATGGGAGGCGGCAAGATCCCGCTCGCGTGCCGAGACGAGGCTTAGGCAAGCCTTGCGCAAGTTTCCGGCAAGCTTCGCGCAAGCCTGTGAGATCGCTTGCGAAAAGCCGGCTAATTGTGTCGTACGGTTGTCACAAAAGTTTTTTATAAGCGCGCAAAAAACCGCTTGATCCGCGCGGGCGTTTTCCCTATCTACGCCTTGCCCAAAGTCGCACGTGCCTGTGGGTGTCCGCCGACCCTCGATGTGGTGAGGAAATCGGTAAGGTACCTGGAACTAACCGCTCCAGTCGCTATTCCGGCCAACCGGGAAATGCGAGGACACCTTGAAGCAACGACGGTGCGGGCCTTTTTGTTCTCGTCCGGCTTTCCATCAGCCGGAGTTACTGAAGAGGCACACCTTCATTGCCGGACGTGCGGTCGGGTCTCCCCGTCCAATCCATGGCAGACAGAGCCGGATCGAAGCCTGAGGCAGGCTTTGCTCCACCGTTTGCGCAATGCATGCGCGCGCTTGGTTCCGGGGTCTCCACCGGCTGGTTCCAGGACGTGTAGGCGTTGCCCTTTGTCCTCCGGTTCGCGCCGGAGCCCTTGACCATGGGGACACCATCATGACGACCGCTCGTATCGCCGATTTCCTGAAGACCCGCCGTCCGGAAGGCCCTTGCCTCGTCGTCGATCTCGATGTCGTGCGTGACAATTTCCGCGCCTTCCGCCATGCCCTGCCCGACAGCGCCATCTTCTATGCGGTCAAGGCCAATCCCGCGCCGGAGATCCTGCGCCTGCTGGCCGGCCTCGGCTCCAATTTCGATTGCGCCTCGGTGGCCGAAATCGAAATGGCCCTGTCGGCCGGCGCCACGCCTGCCCGCATCTCCTATGGCAACACGATCAAGAAGGAACGCGACATTGCCCGCGCCCATGCGCTCGGCATCTCGCTTTTCGCCGTCGACAGCCATGAGGAAGTCGAGAAGATCTCTCGCGCAGCCCCCGGCGCGCGCGTGTTCTGCCGCGTTCTGACCGATGGCGAAGGCGCCGAATGGCCGCTGTCGCGCAAGTTCGGCTGCGTGCCGCAGATGGCCGTGGACGTGCTGGTCTATGCCCACCAGCTGGGCCTGGTCTCGCATGGCGTGTCCTTCCATGTCGGCTCGCAGATGACCAAGCTCGACGCCTGGGATGCCGCGCTCGCCGATGCCAAGCGCGTCTTCGTGCAGCTGGCCAAGCAGGGCATCGAGCTGAAGATGGTCAATATGGGCGGGGGCTTCCCGACCAAGTACCTGCGCGACGTGCCTTCGGCGGAAGCCTATGGCCAGGCGATCTTTGCAAGCCTGCGCAAGCATTTCGGCAACCAGCTGCCGGAAACCATCATCGAGCCGGGTCGCGGCATGGTCGGCAATGCCGGCGTGATCAAGACGGAAGTGGTGCTGATCTCCAAGAAGTCGGACAACGACCATCACCGATGGGTCTTCCTCGACATCGGCAAGTTCGGCGGCCTCGCTGAAACCATGGACGAAGCCATTCGTTACCCGATCCGCACCGAGCGTGACGCCGATACGATGGAACCCTGCGTTCTGGCCGGCCCGACCTGCGATTCGGCCGACGTGCTCTACGAGAAGACCATGTATCCGCTGCCGATCTCGCTTTCGATCGGCGACGAGGTGCTGATCGAGGGCACGGGCGCCTATACCACCACCTATTCGGCGGTGGCGTTCAACGGTTTCGAGCCGCTCAAGGCCTACGTCATCTGATGCGCCTTCTCCGCGCCTGCTCTTGAAGAGCAAGCGCGGGCCTTCACCTTTTAATTCGAGTGCCGTTTCTGAGACGGTTTTGAGTGCGGGAGGCCAATCCATGGCCGCTGTTCTTGACGCTGCGCTGTCCTTTTTCCGTAAGGCAGAGTTTACCATTGACGCCGAGCATCCGGGCGATGTCGTCCAGCGCGAGCGTCTGCTCGACCGCGCCATGGGCCCGGGCCGCAAGCGCAAATCCTCCGAGGCGATCCGCCGTGGCCGCGTGCCGGCGCAGGGGCTGGCGCTGGTCGCGCGCGATCTCGATGGCCATGTGATCGGCACGGTACGGCTGTGGCACGTCGAAGCCGGTGTGGGTCCGGATGGCGCCGGCATTCCCGCGCTGCTGCTCGGGCCGCTTGCGGTCGATGCCGCCTACGAGGGCAAGGGCATTGGCGGGGCTCTGATGCGCGCTGCCATCACCGAGGCCGCCGCGCGCGGCCATGGCGCCATCCTGCTGGTCGGCGATCCCGAATATTACGAGCGCTTCGGCTTCTTTGCCGAAAAGGCCGCCCATCTGGTCATGCCCGGCCCGTTCGAGCGCCGCCGCTTTCTCGGCCTGGAGCTGAAGGCCGGCTGGCTCACCGGTGCCGCCGGCCTTCTGGTCGGCACCGGCACCCGCCTCTCCCAGCCGGGCATCGCCAGGGTCGCCTGAGCCTCCGTTCAGTCCGTTTCATGCCCGCTCCGATGACCTCCAGCATCGGGGCGGTTTACGTTTGTCCGCATGGCCGCTTCCCCTACCCTGCCCGCCCGCTCCGGCAAAAAGCCGGTTTCCCTGGGATCATCGATGCGCTATAGAGAGCGCAGGGCCTTTGGGGAGCGCCCGCCGTCCGCAAGCAGGATCTGCTCCGGTGAAGCTCCTTTCGCGACATTTCGATCGACCGAATCCGGCACAGGATCAGGCGGCAATGCGGACACCCTCCTAGAACGACGATCCCGCGCCGGTCCGGAGACCCCGATCGTGACATCATCCTCGCGGATCGCCAGCCCCTCATCCGCTGGCACTCAATCCACAGACCCTTCCCCTGGCGGCCGCCCCGCACTCTCGCTTCCCGCACTCGGCAGCCTGCCCGCGCGCGACAGCCTGCCCGCACTTGACAGCTTGAAGGACCAGGCGAGACGCCTGCGCCAGGCTCTGGCCGAGAGCGGCGAGACCATCGGCCACAGCCGCGCGCTGGAGCTGATCGCCCGCCAATATGGCTTTCGCGACTGGAACACGCTGCACGCCCGCCTCGGCAACCGCCCGCCCTTCGACCCCTGGCGGATCGGATCGCGGCTTCAGGGCCATTATCTCGGACAAGCCTTCCAGGCGGATGTCCTCGGCGTGCAGCAGGTTTCAGGCGACCCACCCCGCTACCGGCTGACGCTGCATTTCGATGAGCCCGTCGATGTCGTCACCTTCGACAGCTTCTCCGCCTTCCGCCAGCGCGTTCATTGCACCGTGGACGAAACCGGGCGGACAGTGGAGCGGACTTCCAATGGCCGGCCGCATGTGGAGCTGGACTGGTAGACTGGACAGCGCTGGAGGCCTTCAAGGCTTCCGGCGCCCGTCAACTCCGCGTGAGACGCGCGCCGGGGCCGTTGTCCGGGGCCGGCCGGGGCCCCACTTCCCCTCCCATGACCGAAAAATCGATCTTTCGCCTGCCAAACAGGCGCATCCTTCCGCTTCTGTTGACCGCCGCGCTGCTTTCGCCCGCTCTGCCGGCAGCAGCCGTCTCCGCATCGGCATCGCAAGCGCAAGCCGCCTTTCCCATGGAGCAGCGCCTGACGCCGATCCTCGATCGGGCCAAGGCCCTGCCGGCCCTGAAGACCATCATCGTCGCCCGCGACGGCGAGACGGTGGTCGAACGCGGCTATCACGGACATGGGCCGGGCGAGAGCGCCAACATCAAATCGGCGTCGAAATCGATCGTCTCGGCGCTGGTCGGCATCGCCATCGACAAGGGCCTGATCGATGGACCGGACCAAACGGTCGCCTCGATCCTTAAAAACGATCTTCCGCGCGACCCTGATCCGCGGCTTGCCAAGGTCACGGTCGGCCATCTCCTGTCGATGCAGGCGGGGCTGCAGCGCATGTCCGGCCCGAATTACGGGCGCTGGGTGGCGAGCGGCAACTGGGTCCGCACCGCGCTCGCCGCCCCCTTTGACGGTGAGCCGGGCGGAGACATGCTCTATTCCACGGCCTCGACCCATCTGCTCTCGGCGATCCTCACCAAGGTCTCGGGCCGCTCGACGCTGGCGCTGGCGCGCGAGTGGCTGGGTCCCGTCGAGGGCTTTCGTATCGGTGCCTGGGAGCGTGACCCCCAGGGCATCTATCTCGGCGGAAACCAGATGGCGATGAGCGCACGCTCGCTCGCAGCCTTCGGCGAGCTCTACCGCAATGGCGGGCGCACCAAGGACGGGCGGCAGATCGTCTCGCAAAACTGGATCCACCAATCCTTTCAGGCCCGCACCCAGTCGCGCTTCACCGGCGATGATTACGGCTATGGCTGGTTTACCCGCGAAATATCAGGCGAAACCGTGCATTATGGCTGGGGTTATGGCGGGCAGATGCTCTACATCGTGCCGTCGCAAAGGCTGACGGTGGTGATGCTCTCGGACGAAACCGCTCCTTCCGCCCGCACCGGCTACCGCGACGCGTTGCACGGTCTGCTCGGCGAAATCATCGGGGCCGCGAAGGCGGTGTAATCAGCGCGGCCGCGTGCATCGGACCGAAAAGCGACAACCTGTTTTCGGAAGGAATGCGCTGCAAGAACAGAAGACGGGAGCACCGGGCTGCGTCGGTCTTTCAGTCCGATGTTTCAGACCGATCAGGCTTATCCCTGGTTTTGCCGAGGACGTTTAATACGCCTAAGGCGGCGTGCTTCACGCGCGCGTGATCCGTGACATGACTTCTTGTCATGCTCCGGCCAAGTGGCTTGCCAGCGCGATCGAGCGGGTGCCAGATGGTGCCGGCTCCCCTCCGTGATTCCCAAGCGACCGCGCCCATGTCCGAAAAGCAGGCCCTGGCCTACAGGTCCGATCAGCAGGCGCTGCTGATCGCGCTTCTGGTCTTCGTTTCCGGCGCTACCAATGCGGCGATCGTGCCCTTCATGGGCTTCTACATCGTCGAGGTGCTGGGGCATGCCCCTGTTACCATCGGGCTCTACAGCCTCTCGGCCATGACGATCTCGATCCTGTCGAGCCGGCTTTATGGCGAATGGGTAGATCGCGGCGCGCGCATCCGGCCGCTGCTCTTTGCCTGCGCGTTTGCCGCCTTTCTGGCCTCCGCCGCCGCGCTCGTCGGCAGCCTGCCGCTTCTCGTCCTCGTCACAGCGCCGGGCATGGGGCTAACCAATGCCGCCAGCACCCTGGTCTTCAGCTATGGTCGCCATTACGGCCGGATGCAGGGGCTGGAGCCGGTGGGCTACAATGCCTTTCTGCGCATGACGGTCTCGCTCGCCTGGATGGTGATGCCGGCCGCCGCCTATCTGGTCGCCGATTTCGCCGGTGCGCGCTTCGTGTTCGTCAATGCCATGCTGATCGTGCTGATCTGGGTGGCCATCGCCATGGCGGTCATTCCGCGCGGGCAGACCTGTCCGATGGAAAAGCGCGACCAGGATGCGCCGGAAGGCCGCAATGTCGGCCTGTGGCTGGCAGCGGGGATCAGCTTCTGCCTCTCCTTCGCCCATTCGCTCTGCGCCTCGGCCCTGCCGGTGTTCTTCGTGCGGGAGGCCGGGCTTCCAGCCTATGCGCCCGGCCTGTCGCTCAGCGTCAAATGCGCTATGGAGGTGATCTTTATCCTGGTCGCCCCCTGGATGGCGCGGCGCATCAGCCCGCGCCTGATCCTCGGCGGCGCCACGGTCCTCGCCATCATCGCCTTCAACATCATTGCCTCGGTCCATTCCGTGCCGATGATGCTGGTGGGCGCAGCACTCGAAGGCAGCTATTACGGGCTGTTCGCCGGCACCTGCCTGAGCTTCGTCCAGAGCTTTTCACGCGGGCGGCTGGCGCGGGCCACGGCGCTCTACATGAATTCGATGTTCCTCGCGGGCCTGTTTGCCGTGCCGGCCATGGGCCTGATCGCGCAACTGCACAATTTCGGCATGGCCATCCGGCTCGCCTCCTTTGGAGCGGGCGCATCGCTTCTGCTGCTGTTCCTGACGCGGCACCGCCGGACGGACACCTGAGATCAGCATGCAGGAGGACGGCGCGGCGGGAAGCCGCGCCGGAGCACGGTCACGCGCTGATGTCGATCACGCCGCAATCGCCGGTCTCGCTGGCGAAGGCCAAGCGCTGGCCGCTCTTGTGCCAGGCCATGCCGGTCACGCTGCCCTTGCCCTGACGGCGCAGCACCACCTCGCGCTGATCGGAAAGCCGTGCGGCCAGGATCATGCCGTCGGAATAGCCAATCGCCACCACCTCTTCGGCAGGGTGACAGGCAACCGACGTCACCATCACATTGCCGCGCGTGCCCAGCTCCAGCGGCGCCTTGCCCATCGGCCCGTCCTTGGCTTGGAAGGGCCAGACGATGGCCGCCGGCGCACCCGAAGAGGCCAGCCACTTGCCCTTGGCCGACCAGGAGAGCGACTTCACCTTGGCCGGATAACCGGTCATGCGCATGTGTCGCGCGTCCGCGCCGGGCTTGGAATCAAGCTTCCAGCCATGCAGCGCGTTTTCCTGCATCGAGGTGACGAGGAAGCGACCGTCCGGCGAGAAGGTCACGGCGTTGTGCGCGCCTTTCCAGTCCAGATCCACCGGCGCGCCGGGAATGGCGACCCAGTGGAGCGTGACGCCATTGTAGCGGGAGGCTGCCAGCCGCAGCCCCTTGGGCGCGAAGGCGAGGCCTTCCACCGTCCGCTCCTCGGTGAACTCCTTCACCGTGCCGTCCGCAAGCCGGACGAAAGCGGACTTGCCCGAGGCATAGGCCACCGCCCCTTGCGGGCCGGCGGCGACCTGGGCGATCCAGCGCCGCGGCACGCTGGCGAGTTCCTGCACGGCGCCGTCGCCGGCAATCCGCAGCACACGGCCGTCCTCGCCGCCGGTCAACACCGTGTCGGTCAGCGGGTCGTGAAGCGCGGTCAGCAGGCCGTCATGCGCCTCGACGGTCTTGTGCCCCTCGTCGAGGCGGTGAACGAGGCCGGAGGCCTCGGCGAAGACAGGCACGTCGCCAAGATAGGCGACGGCCACGACATGGCCCGAGAGATCGAGCGGGGCAAGGGTCGGCATCAGTTGGTCTGTGCCTCGCAGGCCTTGAAGCTCTTCTCGATCTTCTCGCGATCGAGATCGCGGCCGATGAAGACCAGGCGGCTCTCATGCTTCTCGCCGTCCTTCCAGGGGCGCTGGTGGTCGCCCTCGATGATCATGTGAACGCCCTGCACGACGTAGCGCTGCTCGTCGCCGGCAAAGGCGATGATGCCCTTGAGCCTGAGGATGTTCGGACCCATCGTCTGGGTCACCTTCTGGATCCAGGGGAAGAAGCGGTCCGGCACCATCTCGCCACCGCGCAGCGAGATGGACTGCACCGTCACGTCATGGAGCGGCGAAGGCGCATCGTGGTGATGATGGCCGTGGTCATGATCGTGACCGTGGTCATGGTCATGGTCATGATGATCGTGGTCGTGGTGATGATGGTCGTGCCCTTGATGGTGGTGATCATGATCGCAATCAGGGCCGCAGACATGGTCATGCTCATGCGCACCCTCGTCAAGGAAGTGCGGATCGTTTTCCAGCGCGCGCTCCAGGCTGAAGGCGCCCTGGTCGAGCACGCGGGACAGATCGATGTTGGAGCGCTCGGTGCGGTAGATGCGGGCGCTCGGATTGATCACGCGCACGGTCGCCTCGATGCGCGCGAGCTCCTCCGGCGTGACGAGGTCGGTCTTGTTCAGAAGCACGACATCGGCGAAGGCGATCTGGTCCTCGGCCTCGCGGCTGTCCTTCAGCCGCAGCGGCAGGTGCTTGGCATCGACAAGCGCGACGACGGCGTCGAGCTCGGTCTTGGCGCGCACGTCGTCATCCATGAAGAAGGTCTGCGCCACCGGAACCGGATCGGCCAGGCCCGTGGTCTCGACGATGATAGCGTCGAAGCGACCCGGGCGGCGCATCAGCCCTTCCACCACGCGAATCAGATCGCCGCGCACGGTGCAGCAGATGCAGCCATTGTTCATCTCGTAGATTTCCTCGTCGGATTCCACGATCAGATCGTTGTCGATGCCGATCTCGCCAAATTCATTGACGATGACGGCATATTTGCGCCCGTGATTCTCCGTCAGAATCCGGTTGAGCAGCGTCGTCTTGCCGGCACCCAGATAGCCGGTGAGCACGGTAACGGGAATGGGCTTCTGGGTTTCGGGAGCGGATGCGGTCATGATAGCCTCGCAAGGACGATGAAGGGACCGCCGCGTCAAGGGCGGCGGGCGTCGCCTCCATATAAGACCAACCGCCGCCAGTTCAAAGCCACCGGAGCGACGCTTCTGTGCTCAAACTCTCGTCCTGGCCGAGACTAGGTTTGTGCGCGCGACATCCTCGCCGACGAAAAGAAGCGGACAGGCGAACTCCTCGGCCAGGCCATAGGCGAAGCAATCACCATAGTTGAGGCCCGCCGGATGAAATCCCTTGCCCCACCGCCTGTAGGCCTCCGCCGCGCGCCGGGCACGCTCGGGAGTGACGGTGACGATCTCGATCAGTGCGCCGTCGATGAGCCGCGTCATCTCCCGGTCCAAGCCGCGCCGCGTGGCGACAATCATGGTTTCGGCGAGACTTCCTGCCGACATAACGGTCCTTTCCGATTGACGCAGGACCTCCGCGCAGAGGTCCGCCATCGGTTCCCGGGCGAGAATTGCGATCAGTGCCGAGGTATCGACGGCTATCATGCCGGAAGCCCGGTCTCGTCATCATAGAGAAAGTCCTGGCTATGGGCGGCATCCGGACCCGGGATCATCCTGCTGGCTGCACGACGCTGAAGCTCGGGCAGTTCGTCACGGAAAAATCGCTCCCTTGCCGCCTTGTCGATGGGGCTCGTTGCCTCCAACCGCGCCCGCGGCGCGCCGTTCTCGGTCAAGACGATCTCTTCGCCTTCCTCGGCCAGCCGCACGAGTTCGCTCAGCTGGCCTGCCGCCTGTTCGAGGGAGATGCGCATGGGCTCGCTCCTGTCTGTCGCTCCTTGCGCCAATATGCGCATGATCGGACAGGCCGGCAACGGCTTCAAGTGAACTCGGCCGGATCGAAGGCGTCGATATCCGTGAGAAGCTCCAGCAGCCCCTGAACCGCATGGTCGATCAGCGCCTCGCCCTTTTCCGCCGTTGCCGCCGCGGCATTGCCGGCGGCGCCCTCAGGGTTCAAGTCGGCCATTGTCCAGCCGAAGGCATGCGGGCCATAGGCGCGCAGATGGGTGAAGCGCGCGGCGAAGTCGCGCTGGCGCGAGGGGAAATCGCTAGCCTTGTCGCGATCGACCAGCTCGGGATGCAGCGCCAGCATCATGGCGGTCTCGATCTCGCCGGCATGGATGTCGATCGCCTTGTCCTGCGGCGTCATCCAGCCCTCCGGCACGCCGAAGCGCAGCCAGTGCGTGGCCACGGCCAGCGTGGAGAAGCGGACCCGGGCCTCGGTCGCCACGATCGTCATCAGCGGCGCATTGCCGCCATGGGCATTGAGCATCAGCAGCTTGTCGACCCCCTGGGCCTGCAGCGCCTCGGCAATGGCGAGCCAGCGCTCGATGGCCTCGCCATGCTCAAGCGAGCGGGTGCCGGGGGCAAAGCCGTGCTCGATTGAATAGCCGATCGGCTCGACCGGGAGGAAGCCGACATGAAGCCCGGCTGCGGCCACCCGGCCCTTCAGCCGCGCGACGAGGCCTGCGGCGATCAGGCTGTCGGTGGCGAAGGGCAGATGCGGCCCATGCTGTTCGTAAGCGCCGAGCGGAAGGACGGCAATCGGGCCGTGCGCTGAGCCGGCTGCGACCCAATCGACCGCGCTGAGAACCTCCGGCACGGGCAAAAGCGACGGGTGTGGCATCTTTTTCAAACCTTTTCAGCGATCTTGCGAGCAAAGCCGGCCATTTGTCATATAACAGAAATCTCTGTCCTACAGAGGTCGGATCAGGGTGCAACCCCGTTTGCGCAAGAGGACGAATTGGGCAAGAAGAGCAAAGCCGAGAAACAGAAGACCAAGGGCGTCAAGAAGAAGCTGGAGCTTTCGCGCCTGCCCGAGGCGATCGATGAGGAACCGAGCGGCCAGGCGGTCGGCGCAATCCTCGTTCAGGCCGCGCGCTCCATGCGCACGGTCATGTCGCGCAATCTGGTGGAGAGCGGCCTCTATGCCGGTCAGGACGGCGTGATGCTGGCACTGGCGGAAGAGGACGGCATGACGGCCGGCGGGCTTGCCGCGCGCCTGGGCGTCAAGGCTCCGACCATGACGCGCACGATCGGCCGCATGGAAGCCCAGGGCTTCCTGCACCGGCGCGCCGACGATGAGGATGCCCGCCTGACCAAGGTCTACCTGACCGAGGAGGGCCGTGCCCGGCTGGACGCGATCGCCGAGGCGGGACGGCAGACCGGCGAGCAGGCCCTGAAAGGCTTCAGCGACAAGCAGATCAAGGTGCTGATGAAGCTTCTGCGCACGCTGGACGCCAATCTGCAGCACGGCGTGGCGGACGACTGACCGCCGCGGCGGCGCGTCGCCATCACAAGGCACGCCGCCTTTGCACCATCTCCGTGAATTCAAACGGCGCCCATTCGGCCCTACCGATCGCCTTTTTGCGCGGCGATGCAGCATGTTTGGTGCACAGGCTGCTGTTGCGTCAGTCATTTAAACAGTTTAAGGAAAAATAAAAACGAAGATTGCGAGCACGCCGGGAGACGACGTGGCACAAAAGATCAAACTATCGACGATTGCGGAAACGCTTGGCGTTTCCACGGCCACCGTTTCGCTCGCGCTGCGCGACAGCCCCCTGGTCGCGGCCCAGACACGGGACAAGATCAAGGAACAGGCCCGCGCGCTCGGCTATATCTACAATCGCCGCGCAGCCAGCCTGCGCACCTCGCGCTCCGGCATCATCGGCGTTGTGGTGCACGACATCATGAACCCCTTCTACGGGGAAATTCTCAAGGCGATAGAGGCAGAGCTCGACCGCGACCGCCAGACCTTCATCCTCTCAAACCATTATGACTCGGTCGAAAAGCAGCGGGTGTTCATCGAAACGCTGCTGCAGCTGGGCGGCGACGGGGTGATCATGTCGCCTGCCATCGGCACGCCGCCGGAGGATATCCGGCTGGCCGAGGACAATGGCATGCCGGCCATCCTGATCGCCCGCTCGGTCGAGGGGCTCGATGTGCCGATCTTCCGCGGCGACGATGCCTATGGCATTGCGCTGGCCACCAACCATCTGATCGGTCTCGGCCATCGCTGCATCGCCATGGTTGGCGGCACCGACCAGACCTCGACCGGCCGCGACCGCTATCAGGGCTATGTCACCGCGCTGCGCAAGGCCAATATCGAGGTTGATCCCGAGCTGCGCATTCCCGGGCCCCGCAGCATGCAGGGCGGGTTCGAGGCGGCGGTGCATCTGCTCTCCCTGCCCCAGAGACCGACGGCCGTGGTCTGCTGGAACGACCTCGTCGCCATCGGCATGATGAACGGCATCGCCCGCGCCGGGCTCGTGCCCGGACGGGATATTTCGGTGACGGGCTATGACGATCTCGAGGAGGCCTCGCTGTCAACGCCGGCGCTGACGACGGTCTGGAACGGCCAGTCAGACGTCGGCCGCAGCGCCGCCCGCGCCCTGCTCGACAAGCTGGCCGGCAGCCATGACCCTGACGGCATTCACCTGATCAAGCCGGAAATGCGCATCCGCCAGTCGACCGGCCCTCTGCGGCAGGCAGCCGCGCAGGACATCGCCTGAGCGATCTGGGCGCTTGGGCCTGAGCGATCCATGCGCTCGCTCGAGCCACACCGCGCCGAAGAAGCGTCCTGCCTCTGTCTTCGTCCGGGCTGATGCAGCGAAAGCCGAAATTCCGACCCAATTGACGGGCATCGCGAGAACGGCGGTGATCGGCCGGCGGACGATTCCCCGCAAATATCCGGCACCATCCGCCTGCGCTGTCTGGGCAGGGCATCGTGCGCATCTGCCCTTGCGGCATTGCGTCAAACAGGAAGGCAGGGCATTTCAGGTGATCGCATCATCCGCCGCTTATGCGCCCTGCGCCAACCCTTCCCGCGCCGAACCGAGAAAAGAGCCCGCTTCGTGATCCAGTCTCTTCGCATCCCCGCCGTCTCTTTCGGCTGGAGCATCGTGCCGCTGGCGCTGGCGCTCACCGCATTCGGCGCGCCGGCGGCGCTGGCGCATCCGCATATCTTCGCGCAGGCGCGGCTGGAGGTGGTGGCCAATGACAAGGGGCAGGTCAGCGAGCTGCGCAATGTCTGGCGCTTCGACGACATGTTTTCCGCCAGCGTGCTCCTGGAGTTCGATCACAATTCCGATGCGAAGCTCGATGCCAAGGAGCTGGCCGAAGTAGGCCAGACGGTGCTGGAATCCCTCGGCGAGTATAATTATTACACGACGATCTTCGACAATGGCAAAAGCGTGAAGCTGTCCAAGCCGGATGTCATCCATGCGGATTTCAAGGACGGCCAGCTGCTCCTGATGTTCGCGGCCAAGCCGGCCCAGCCGATCCCGCTCAAGGGCACCTTCTCGATCGGCATCTATGATCCGACCATGTATACGGCCATGGACTTCCCGACCGACAACGATCTCGTTGCCGTCGGCGACAAGTTCAAGAGCTGCAAGCACAAGGTGGTGCGGCCCGATCCGGACGAGGTGATCGCCCAGAACCAGGCCACGCTCACCTCCGCCTTCTTCAACGACCCCACGGGAACCAACATGTCCAAGCTCTTCGCAACGCGGATCGAGTTCACATGCTGACGGGCAGATGGCTGACAAGGAGCGGAATGACAGGCAGGGGACTGACCCTTTTCCTCCTGCTTATCGGGCTGGCGCTTCTGATGCTCCACCCCGGATCGGCGGCCGCCCAGTCGCCGCTGGGCATCGGCACGGCCGAGCCGAGCATTTCCATGGGCGGTCCGTTGTCCGGCCTGTTCGCCTGGGTCAACCGCGAGCAGCAGCTGTTCTACCGCACGCTGACAGACGCGCTGCGCGGCATGCGCTCGGACCCCTGGCAGCTCTGGTCGCTGATCGGCCTTTCCTTCGTCTACGGCATTTTCCACGCGGCCGGCCCCGGCCATGGCAAGGCGGTCATCTCCTCCTACATGCTGGCCAATGAGGTGGAGCTGAAGCGCGGCGTGGCGCTGTCCTTTCTCTCGGCTTTTCTTCAGGGATTGATGGCCATCGCGCTGATCGGCGCGGCCTATTACGTGCTGCGCGGCAGCGGCATCTCGCTGACGCGGGCCACCGCCACGCTCGAGACGGCGAGCTATGCGCTGGTCGCGGCTTTCGGCGCCTGGCTTCTCCTGCGCAAACTCAGGGCGCTCGGCCTGTTCGGCCGGCGAACCGGCATGGCGCAGGCTTCTTTTGCCGATCCCGTTCCCGCAATCGGCACCCTTTCCTTCGACACGGCCCGCCGCGCGCAGGCGGACGAATTCGATGGCGGCGCCGCGGCCGGATCGCGCCGGCGCCCTGGCCTGAGCTATAATGGCATGAGCCAGAGCCACACAACGGGGGATTTCTGCGAGGCCTGCGGCACCACCCATCTGCCCGATCCGGCGCGTCTTGGCGGCGAGAAGCTGGCGCTCGGTGAAGCCTGGTCGGCCATTCTGGCCGTTGGCCTGCGCCCCTGCTCCGGCGCGCTGATCGTTCTCTCCTTCGCGCTGCTGAACGGGCTGATGCTCGGCGGCGTGCTCTCGGTCCTCGCCATGTCGGTCGGCACCGCCATCACCGTATCGGCACTGGCGGCAACGGCGGTTCTGGCCAAGGGCGTCGCGCTCCGGTTGACATCAGGCAGCCGCGTCGCAGGACGGGTCGGCCTGGCGATCGAGATTGCCGGCGCGCTTTTCGTCCTCCTCATCGGCCTTCTGCTGCTCGGCGCCGCGCTGACGGCCTGAGCCGGGCGCGGCCCGTCAAAGCATCGTCTCGGCCAGCATCAGCGCGCCGCGTCAGCCCCAGTCGTTAGCCCCCGTCCCGGCGGCGCTGCACGCGCGCGCGCAGCCAGAAGACCAGGAAGAAGGCCGCGACGAACAGCGTGCCGACGGCTGCGGCCAGAAAGGGCGAGATCGTTCCCAGCGCCAGCATCAGCCGCGGCAGGAAGGCGAAGCCCAGGCCCGCGATCAACAGGATCAGGCCGGCGGCGATCAGCGAGGAGCGCTCCGTGCGCTCGGGCGCCGGCGCGCCAGGCTGCTTTGCAGACAGGCTTGTCGGGTCACCCGTGGCGCGCTTCTGCTCCTCGGAAGGGGGCGTCTGCTCGTCAGAAGGGCGCTGTGGCGTCTCCGGCGCCGTCATGACGAAACGCCGGAAGGCGCAAGACCGGACGGGGCGACTTCTTCATGCGCCAGTTGGGCCCGGATCTCTTCCAGCCGGCGGATCTGTCGGCCCTCGGCATCGAAATTCTCCGGCGCGAGCCAGGCCTCGAAGGCGGCCTTGATGAGCGGCCATTCGCCATCGATCATCGAGAACCAAGCCGTGTCGCGGTTGCCGCCCTTGGAGAGCATGTGCTGGCGGAACACGCCCTCGAAGGTGAAGCCGAGGCGCAGCGCCGTCGCCTTGCTCGGGGCGTTGTCGTTGTTGCACTTCCACTCATAGCGCCGGTAGCCGAGATCATCGAAAACATGGCGCGCCATCAGATAATGCGCCTCGGTCGACAGCGGCGAGCGGGCCATGGCGAGCGTATGGGCAACGCCGCCGACCTCGACCACGCCATTGGCCGGATCGGCCCGCATGTAATTTGCCATGCCGACAAGCGCGCCGGTTTCGACCGACTGGAACAGCTCGGTCACCCAGCCGCCGGCCTGGCAGGCCGTCAGCCAGCGGTCGAAATCCTCGATGCCGGCAAAATCGGGCTGCGCGAAATAGATCAGCCGCGCATTGATCTCCAGCCCGCCAAAAGCCTCCCAGAGCGCGGCGAGATGCACGGCGCGATCATAGGGCAGGAGACGGACGAAGCGCCCTTCAAGGGTGATGGGCTGCGGCGAAGGACGGGGCGTCCAGTTGGACAGATCGGACATGGGAAAGGCCTGCGCGGGTGACCGGAACGGGAATGATCGGCAGCGCCGCTCCCTGGCAGGGAGCAAGACGACATCGATCGCCGCTTCGTTCCCTGCCGCAGACGCGGCACCATCAGACCAGACCCTAGAGCATCCAACCGAAAAGTGGGAACCGGTTTTCGGAAAAATCCGACGCAGAAACGAAAGTCGGAACATCGCGCAGCTTCCGACTTTCCGTCCGTCGCTCCGCAGCGCGCGCATCCTTCGCACAGACCGAGGGAATTTCAGGACTTATACAAAAATTTCGACAGGCTGCGCCTGCCCGGGCAAGGGAGCCGGACAGGCATCGGCCTGAGATCCTCAGATCGCCGGGTCGAAATTGGCGCTCGGCACGGGCGCCGGGAGCTTGGCGGAGGCGACCGTGGCCTCGATATGGTCGATCAGCGCATCCGGCAGCCCCAGCCGGCCGGCGAGCTGGTCGAGATAGCCGCGCTCGGCCCGGCTTTCCGGCTCGATGGCAAGGCGCGAGGCAGTGTAAAGTTCGACCTTCTCCTCTTCCGTGCGCGCGGCAGCCACTAAGCTGTCGAGATCGATCGGCCGGTTCAGCTCCTCCTGCAGGAAGGTCTTTGCCTCACTGTCGAGACCGACCTCCTGCACCTTTTCCATGATGCGGGCCCGCTCCTGCGCATCGATATGGCCGTCGGCGCGGGCCGCGGCGATCATGGCGCGCACCAGCACCAGCACGAAATCATTGCGCACCACATGGGGCTCGATGCTGAAGCCGGACTCGGGCGGCGGCGGCAGAAGCTCCGTGGCCGGCGCCTGCCGGGCGACCTCCGCTGGCGCCTTGCCGGCCTGATAATTGCGGTAGGCCGCATAGCCGAGACCGGCGACGGCGGCCAGCCCGCCCAGCTTCAGCGCGGTTCCGGCAATGTCGCGGCCCTTGCCGGTGCCCAGCAGCACGGCTGCCAGCGCGCCGGTCTTCAGCGGATTGTTGCGGGCGATCTGGCCGAGCTGGCCGGCCCGCTGCCCGAAACTGCCGCCGGCGCCAGGCACCTGGCTGCCGAGAAACTGGTCGAGAAGCTTTTTCGGGTCGAACATCATCGGTCTCCTTGGCGTTTCCTGAATAATCGCTTCGGGAGATAGGAGGGCCATCGCGCCTGACAAAGGGCGATCAAGCGAATGTCAGAACGCCGGGAGATCGGGAGCCTGCGCTTCCGACAGTGTTGCATCGTGCCATCGCCAGGGCTGCGTTTCGCGATGGAGGGCGCGATAGGCAAGGAGATTGGCCCGGCTCATGACGGGCACAGGAAGCCCGCCCAGCACGGCCGGCGTCGCCTCGGCCAGCGGCCTCTCCCAGAAGAACAGCGTATCGCCCCAGAAGCAGGTGGCCGGCAGGCCATCATGCAGGTCGACCAGCAGGATCTCGCAGAGCACATCCTCCACGAGAAAGGCGCGCTTGTGCGGGAAACGCTTTGCCGGAAGCGACCGAAGCGGCGTGTCGTGCGGGCAAAGACGCTGGCCGCCAGCCAGAAACGCATCGAGCCCGGCAAAGCCGGGCCCGACATAAACAAGATCGATATCGCCATGCGGACCCGGGGGGCGCAGGCCAAGCGCCTCTTCCGCCCAGCCGCCGAACAGCAGGCAGGGAAGGTCGGCAGCCTCCAGGCAGGCCAGCACCGCATGGACGAGACCGGCGGTGTTGGTGGCGGGGAAGGTCATGGCAGACGCGCCCCGCCCTCAATCTCAGCCGCGCAACTCGAAGGCCTCGCGGGCGAGCTGGGTGATGCCGGCCCAGTCGCCGGCGGCGACGAGATCCTTCGGCGCGACCCAGGAGCCGCCGATGCAGACGACGTTGGGCAGCGAGAGGTAGTCCTTGGCGTTCTTCAGCGAGATGCCGCCCGTGGGGCAGAACAGCGTGCCGGCGAAGGGGGAGGACAGAGCCTTGAGATAGGCCGCGCCGCCCGCCTGCTCGGCCGGGAAGAACTTCATCACCTCATAGCCTTCTTCGAGCAGGCCCATGATCTCGCTCGGCGTGGCCGCACCCGGCAGGAAGGAGGCTTCGTGGTCGTCGGCAACATCGAGCAGCTCGCCGGTGGCGCCGGGGCTGACGATGAACTGCGCACCGGCTTCCACGGCATCCTCGTAATGCAGAGCATTGAGGATGGTGCCGGCGCCGGTAACGGCGCCTTCGACTTCCTGGGCGACGGCGCGGATGGCATCGAGCGCGGCCGGGGTGCGCAGCGTGATCTCGATCGCCTTCAGCCCGCCTTCGACCAGTGCGCGGGCGAGCGGCACGGCGCTCTTGGCATCCTCGACGATCAGCACGGGAACGACCGGCTGCATCTTCAGGACGGAAAGGAGTTTCTGGGTCTTCTCATTCATGGGATGGACCTGTCTCGTTCGCTCGCGGGCGTGGAATACGCCGCGTTGTGGACCGTCGGGCAAACCGCGCCCGCCAGTTTAAACCGATTGAATTCCTGCCCACGACATAACGCCGCGCGGCGCGCTTGTCGAGGCGCAACCGTCTTATACGAATTCCCGCCGCGCCGCTGCCCTTGCCGCTTGCCAGACAGGAGCCATATCGGATTAGCTGCAGGAATTGTGACAGGACTTAGGTGATCCGCCATCGTTTAATGGCCGGTGGCGGACAGGGATGAGCATGGCAAAGGAAATCGAGCGCAAATTTCTGGTCGAGAGCGACGACTGGCGAAAGGAGGTGGATGAGCAGTCCGTCATCCGCCAGGGCTATATCGCATCGATGGAGGACCGGGCCGTGCGCGTGCGCATCCTCAACCAGGACCGGGCGCGTCTCACCATCAAGATCGGCCGCGGCGGCATGACGCGCGACGAGTTCGAATATGACATTCCCGTACCAGACGCCGAGGAACTGCTGCAGGCGGCCTTTGGCACGATCATCGAGAAGACGCGCCATTGCATCCGCCGGGGTGACTATACCTGGGAGGTGGATGTGTTTGCCGGGGCACATCAGGGTCTGGTCGTGGCCGAGGTCGAAATGGACGCGGAAGACGAGGAGCCGGCGCTGCCGGACTGGCTGGGCCGGGAAGTGACCGGCGACGATCGCTACTCGAACTTCGCGCTGGCCACCGCCGGCCTTGAGGGTGCGTGATGGCCTATCGTCTGCACGCCGACAAGCCGCTGTCGCGCTCGGTGCGCCGCATCGCCACCGCCGAGCTGGACCACGCTCTTCTCCTCCTGCGCGACCAGCCCGAAGGCGAGGCCCATGCCATTCACAAATCCCGGCGCGCGCTGAAGAAGACGCGCGGGCTCTACCGCCTGATCGCCCCGGCGGCCCCCTTCTTCCAGCGCGAGGAAAATGCCAGGCTGCGCGAGATCGCCCGCGGCCTTTCGGCCACGCGCGACAGCGCCGTGCTGATCGAGACCGCCGCCCGGCTGGAAGCGGACAGCACGGGCGAGCATTCGGCGGCCGCGGCGCGCGCCGGCGATGCGCTGAAAGCCCGCCATGCCGCCCTTGCCGGAAGCGCCGAGGCCGTCGATCTTCCGGCCACCCTTGCCGCGCTTGAAGAGGCGCGCGAGGCGGCGAGCCGCTTCGTGATGACCACGGCCGGCGCCCCGCATGCGCTGCTGGCCAAGGCCTGGCACAAGAGCATAATCCGGGCGCAGGCCGCGCTGAAGCGCTGCCGCGAAGCACCGGAGGCGGACGCCTTTCACGATCTGCGCAAGCGCGCGCAGGACTGGCGCTTCTTCCATCTGCTCCTGCGCGATGCCTGGCCGGGGCCGCTGAACGCGCGCGAAGGACGGCTGAAGGCCCTTTCGGAAGATCTGGGCGCGGTCAACGATCTCGCCGTGCTGCACGAGGTGATCGGGCATGACACGCAGCTTCTCTCCGAGCATGACCGTCCCTTGCTGCTGGCCGCCCTTGCCGAAACATTGAAAGCGCGGCGCGAGAAAGTGCTGGTCAAGGCCGAAGCGCTTTACGAGATCGATGCCGAGATCGACCGGCGGCGGATCAAGCGGCTCTGGAAGGATGCCGGCTGAGCCTTCGCAGAAGGCGCTCCCGGCCAAGCCTAGAACGGGCCAGGTCTTGAACGGGATGCTGCCATGTGCCCCTTTCGCGCGATTGCGCCGCATCGCCGGAAGCGGTATTTGACGGGGTATGAGCGACATGATCGATCCCCCTTTCCCGACGGCGGCGCAGCCGCCTGCGGCCGAGCCCGTTCTGGTGGCGGCCCTCTATCACTTTGCGGATTTCAGCCGCTATCAGGCCTTCCGCGCGCCCTTGCAGGATTTCTGCGATGCGCGCGGCATCAAGGGCACGCTGCTTCTGGCGCATGAGGGCATCAACGGCACCGTGGCCGGCACTGACCCGGCGATCGCCGAGCTTCTCGCCTTCCTGCGTGCCCAGCCGGAATTTTCCCGGCTTGAGCACAAGGAAAGCCGCGCCGCCGCCATGCCTTTCCTGCGCATGAAGGTGCGGCTGAAGAAAGAAATCGTCACCATGGGTGTCGAGAACATCGACCCCAACCGGATCGTCGGCACCTATGTCGATCCGAAGGACTGGAACGCGCTGATCTCCGATCCCGACACGATCGTCATCGACACGCGCAATGATTACGAGACGGCGATCGGCACCTTCCGCGGCGCGGTCGATCCGAAGACCAAGAGCTTCCGCGAGTTCCCCGGCTGGGTGCGCGACAATCCCGGCCTGCACAACAAGCCCAAGATCGCCATGTATTGCACCGGCGGCATCCGCTGCGAAAAGGCGACCGCCTTCATGAAGGCGGAAGGCTTCGAGGAGGTCTATCACCTCAAGGGCGGCATCCTCAAATATCTCGAGGACATGCCGGCCGAGGAGAGCCTGTGGGATGGCGCCTGCTTCGTCTTCGACGAGCGCGTGTCGATCACTCATGGGCTGAAGCAGGGCGCGCATGTGCTCTGCCATGCCTGCCGCCAGCCGCTGACGCCTGAAGACCTCGCCTCGCCGCTGCATGAGGAGGGCGTGGCCTGCGTGCATTGCCACGACAGCCGCTCCGAGGAAGACAAGGCGCGTTATCGCGAGCGCCAGCGGCAGATGGATCTCGCCCGCAAGCGCGGCATCCAGCATCTGGGAAGCTGAAAGCCTCGGACCGGAGATCGGTTTCCGGGTCGATGCTCAGGCCGCCATCTTGCGAGGAGCAGCGCCATCCATGTCGCGGGCCAGCCGGCTGATCACGCTGATCGAGATTCTCCGCCGCCACCGCTTTCCCGTCAGCGCCGCGGCGCTGGCCGCGGAAACAGGGGTAAGCGTGCGCACGCTCTATCGCGATATCGACACGCTGCGCGGACAGGGCGCCGATATCGCCGGCGAGGCCGGCCTCGGCTATGTGCTGCGTCCGGGCTTCACCCTGCCGCCGCTGATGTTCGGCGAGGACGAGATCGAGGCCGTGGCGCTGGGCTTACGCTGGGTGACGGCGCGCGGCGATGGTGACCTGGCGCGCGCGGCCGAGCAGGCGCTGGCGAAGATCGAGGCGGTGCTTCCGGCGCCGCTGGCCGAGCGTCTGCAGCAGCAGAACCTTCTGGTCGGGCCCGCCCGCCAGGAAGCCGAGCGCATCGACACCGCGAGCTTGCGCGCCGCCATCCGCGCCGAGATCAAGCTCGACCTCGCTTATCGCGATGGCGCGGGCGCCGTCAGCCAGCGCATCGTCTGGCCCTTCGCACTGGGTTTTTTCGAGACCACGCGCATCCTGATCGCCTGGTGCGAGCTGCGCGGCGCGATCCGCCATTTCCGCACCGACCGCATCGACAATCTCCTGCGCCTCGACCAGCGCTACCCGAAGCGCCGGGCCCAGCTTCTGGCCGAATGGCGGCGGCAACAGCTGGAAAGGCGGCCCGTCCGGCTGCAGTCTCTGAACGCTCCTGACAGAAACTGACAGCGCGCGGGCGCATCTCCTTCTGCGCCGGCAACAGGGACCGGCCAGATCAGAAGGACGCCTGCCATGAACCCCAGCTATCTCCTGCTTTATGTCACCGATGTTGCCAGGAGCGCCGCGCTTTACCGGGAAATCACCGGCCGCACGCCGGTCGAGCAATCGCCGGGCTTCGCCCTCTTCGCGCTCGACACGGTGCGCTTCGGCCTCTGGCGGCGCGACGCTGTCCAGCCGGCCGTCATGGCCGATCCCGGCGCGCTGGAAATCGGCTTTCCGCTGGAAACCGAGGCGGAACTTGCCGTCACGCTGGCGCGGTGGACAGCGCTCGGCCTCACTTTGCTTCAGCCCGTCACCACGATGGATTTCGGCCGCACCTTCACCGTCGCCGATCCCGACGGGCACCGCCTGCGGGCGTTCGTCCTGTCGGTTTGAGCCGGGCCGCGCAGACTGCCGTCTCGTTGGCCTACCGCTTGCCCTTGCGCTTCTTGACCTTGCCGATCTCGCGCAGCAAAGAGCGGAAATCCTCGGCGGCGTCGCGGTCGGCACCTTGCAACGTCTCCACCGCTTCCAGCCGGTCGAGCAGGATGGCCAGCACATCCTGGCAGCGGCCGATCTGCCGGCCATAGCTCGCCACATCGCGCAAAACCTCGGCCTCCACCTGCGGATCGCCCGAGGGGCCGAGGTCGATGTTGAACAGGCCGATCTGGACGTTCTGCGGCGAGAAGACCCAGGTCCAGGGATTGATGGTCTGGGTCACATCGCCGGAAAAAGGCTGGTGAAGAGACAGAGGCTGCTGCAGGACAAAACGGGCCATATCGAGCGCTCCCCAAGCGTGAGCTTATGAGGCTAGCGCAAGAGACGTGCAGCTTCCAGCAATTTCACGCATGAGGCGAACGCAGCGCGCCTCATGCCCTCGATCCCGTCCGTCGGTTTCACGCGCTGGCGGCAGCCGAATGCGCTTTTGCCAGTGCCTGATACCAGTGGCCGCTCTTCTTGATGGTGCGCGCTTGCGTATCGTAATCGACATGGACGATGCCGAACCGCATGCGATATCCCTCGGCCCATTCGAAATTGTCCATCAGGCTCCAGGCGAAATAGCCCTTCATCGGATAGCCTTCGGCAATCAGGTCGGCCGTGACCTGCAGGTGGTCGGCGATGTAGTCGAGCCGCGGCTGGTCGTCCACCACGCCATCGACCACGCCCATATTGTAGCAGGCGCCGTTCTCGGTGATGTAGCAGGCCGGCAGGTCGTACCGGGCATTGAGCGTGCGGATGCAGTCGCCCAAAGCCGGGGCGAAGACCTCCCAGCCAATATCGGTCTTCACTTGGCTCACCGGCGGCGCGGAGACCGTCGCCGGGAATTCCGCCCCCTCGGCCGGATCATGGGCCACGCGCATCGGCGTGTAATAATTGATGCCCCACCAGTCGAGCGGCTGGCTGATGATGGCCAGATCCTCCGGCTCCACTGCCGGCATCCGCGCGCCGAACGCGCTCAGGACGCTTTCCGGATAGGCGCCCTTGAACAGTGGGCCGAAGAAGACGCCATTATGGAAGTCGAAGGCGCGCTCGGCCGCCTGCCGGTCGGCCTCGCTGTCGCTGCCGGGGATGACATGCATGGGATTGATGACGATGCCCACAGGCAGTTCCGGCTGCGCCTCGCGGATCGCCTGCACGCCGAGACCATGGGCGAGATTGGTATAGTGCAGCGCATGCAGCGCGGCGTCCATGCTGCGCTCGCCCGGCGCGTGAATACCATAGAGATGGCTGAGCCAGACGGAGCACCAGGGCTCGTTGAAGGTCGCCACCGCATCGAGACGGTCGCCCAGCCGGGCAATCACCGTCTTGGCATAGCGCTGATAGGCGTAAGCCGTCGAGCGCGCCGTCCAGCCGCCGTCGCCGGCAAGGGTCAGCGGCAGATCCCAATGATAAAGCGTGGCGAAGGTCTTGATGCCACGCGCCTTGCATCCGTCGACCAGCCGGTCGTAGAAATCCAGCCCCTTCTCATTGATCGGCCCTGTGCCATCGGGAATGACGCGTGGCCAGGCGATGGAAAAGCGATAGGCATCGACGCCGAGGCTCTGGATCAGGTCCAGATCCTCCTCGAGCCGGTTGTAATGATCGCAGGCGACATCGCCATTGTGCCTTCCGAAGACCCGGCCCGGCATGTTGGAAAATGCATCCCAGATCGACGGCTTGCGGCCATCGGCCTTCGACGCGCCCTCGATCTGGAAAGAGGCCGTGGCAACGCCGAACAGGAATTCGGCAGGGAAACGGGCGGCGAGCGTCTGGGGATCGATCATGGCAGCGGGTCCGGTTCAGGTGAGAACTGAAACGTTGCAGTAAACCGAACGGGAGAAAAGTCAATTGGGCAACAACAGGAGCGGCCTCGGATGTCAGCTCCCGCAAGGACATCAAAAGCCGGGCCGGCGACCAGAGGACGTCGGCCCGGCGGAAGCGATGATCAGACCTTGACCCACGCCCCGTTCTGCTTCGAGGACTGGACGCAGGCATCGACGAAGAGCATGCCCTTCATGCCGTCCTCGATGGTCGGATAGATCACGTCGGCATCGACCGCCACGCCGTTGCGGGCGGCCTGGATGGCGCGGGCGGCTTCCATGTAGATGTTGGCGAAGCCTTCCAGATAGCCTTCCGGGTGGCCGCTGGGGGTGCGGGTGACGCGGGCGGCGGCCGGGCCGGCGCCGGCGCCGGCGCGGGTGATCAGCCGCTTCGGCTCGCCAAAGGGCGTGTACCAGAGATAGTTCGGGTCCTTCTGCGTCCATTCCAGGCCGCCCTTGGTGCCATAGATGCGCAGCTGCAGCCCGTTCTCATTGCCCGGCGCCACCTGGCTGCACCAGAGAAGGCCCTTGGCCCGCACGCCGTCCTTCTCCTTGAAGCGCATCATCACATGGGCATTGTCGTCGAGCGCGCGGCCCTCGACGAAACTGTCGAGATCGGCAGCAAGCTCGTCCAGCTCCAGTCCCGAGACGAAGCAGCCGAGATTATAGGCATGAGTGCCGATATCCCCGGTGGAGCCGCCGGCGCCCGACTGGGCGGGATCGGTGCGCCAGCCGGCCTGCTTGGAGCCGGACTTCTCGACCGCCTCCGTCAGCCAGTCCTGCGGATATTCCATCTGCACCAGCCGCACGGCGCCGATCGCGCCCTCCTCCACCATGGCGCGCGCCTGGCGCACCATGGGGTATCCCGTGTAATTGTGCGTGAGCACGAACAGAGCATCGCTCTTTTCCACCAGGGCCTGGAGCGCCCGGGCGTCGTCGAGCGTGGAGGTCAGCGGCTTGTCGCAGATCACATGGATGCCGCGCTCCAGAAATTCCTTGGCCGCCGCATAGTGCACATGATTCGGCGTGACGATCGCCACCGCCTCGATGCCATCAGAGCGCTCGGATTCGCGGATCGCCATCTCGCGGAAATCGGAATAGGTGCGCTCGGGGTCGAGACCGAGCTCGAGGCCGGAGGCCTTCGCCTTATCAGGCGTGGACGACAGCGCGCCGGCCACCAGCTGGAACTGCCCGTCGATCCGCGCGGCAATGCGATGCACCGCGCCGATGAAGGCGCCGGCGCCGCCGCCGACCATGCCCAGACGGATCGGCGCTTCACGCTTCGTTTCATTGCTGCTTTCAATCGCCATCTCTGTCCTCCTCAAGCCATTTCGGCTGTCTTTTTTGAAAGAATCTCTTATCATCCCCTCTTATCAAGAGGATGCCCTGACAATGAACCGCTGAGCTTCAAGGCCAAGAGGTCGTTTCATCACCTGCAGTTGCCACGCTGCGGAAACACTCAGCTTTGTCTCAAGGTCATCATCATGCCAGTGCTCAATGCCGACGCCCTGCATCCCATCACCCTGCCCAATGGCATGGTCTATCGGGATACCGTTCACCTCAAACATGCGATCACCCATCCGCGCATGGAGATCGGCGATTTCAGCTACTACACCCATTCCGGCAGCGTCGAAGAGACGGCCGGCATCCTCGCGCCCTACCTCTTCGAAAGCAGCAGGGAAAAGCTCGTGATCGGCCGCTATGTGCAGATCGCCCGGGGCAGCTATTTCATCAGCGCCGATGCCAACCATCCGATGGATGGTTTCACGACCTATCCGTTCCGCATCTTCACGCCGGAAACCTTCGGCTATCCGAACCTGCCCTACCGCGACACGATCGTCGGCCACGATGTCTGGATCTGCCACAATGCCACGATCATGTCCGGCGTGACGATCGGTCATGGCGCCATTGTCGCGGCGGAAGCCGTGGTCAGCCGGGACGTGCCGCCCTATGCCGTTGTCGGCGGCAATCCCGCCCGCCTCATTCGCATGCGCTATCCGCAAGAGGTGATCGACCTCCTTCTCCAGGTCGCCTGGTGGGACTGGCCTCTCGACAAGCTCGAAGCCAATCTCTCCATCCTTGAAAGCGGCGATATCGACGCTCTGAAAGCGCTGGCTTAAAGCATCGGACCGAAAAGTGGGAACCGGTTTTCGGAAAAATCCGATGCAAAAACAAAAAATAGAGCATCGGAATGTATCCGAATTTCAGTCCGATGCTCTAGAACATCAAAGCCCGAGCATGCGCCGGTTGGCGGCCTCGTCCGTGCCGCCGGCGGCAAAGTCGTCAAAGGCCTTGTCGGTGACGCGGATGATGTGCGCCTTGACGAACTCGGCCCCTTCGCGGGCGCCGTCCTCGGAGTTTTTCAAGGCGCATTCCCATTCCACCACGGCCCAGCCGTCGAAATCATTGGCGGTGAGCTTGGAGAAGACCGCGCCGAAATCCACCTGGCCGTCGCCCAGCGAGCGGAAGCGGCCGGCGCGGTTGACCCAGCCCTGATAGCCGCCATATACGCCCTGGCGCCCGGTCGGGTTGAACTCGGCATCCTTCACATGGAACATGCGGATGCGGTCCTTGTAGATGTCGATATTGTCGAGATAATCCAGGCATTGCAGCACGTAATGCGAGGGATCGTAGAGCATGCAGGCACGGGCATGGTTGCCGGTGCGCTCCAGGAACATCTCGTAGGTCACGCCGTCATGCAGATCCTCGCCGGGATGGATCTCGTAGCAGACGTCGACGCCACAGTCCTCTGCATGGTCGAGGATCGGCCGCCAGCGGCGGGCCAGCTCGTCGAAGGCGGTCTCTACCAGTCCTGCCGGACGCTGCGGCCAGGGATAGATGAAGGGCCATGCCAGCGCGCCGGAGAAGGTCGCATGCGCCTTCAGGCCGAGATTCTTCGAGGCGCTGAGCGCCATCTTCACCTGTTCCACCGCCCATTGCTGGCGCGCTTTTGGATTGCCGCGCACTTCAGGCGCCGCGAAGCCGTCGAAGGCCTCGTCATAAGCGGGATGAACCGCCACCAGCTGGCCCTGGAGATGGGTGGAAAGCTCGGTGACCTCCACGCCGTTCTCGCGCGCCTTGCCGGCGAATTCGTCGCAATAGTCCTTGGACTCCGATGCCTTCTTCAGGTCGATCAGCTGGCCGGCCCAGGTCGGCACCTGTACGCCGACATAGCCCTTGTCGGCCGCCCATTTGGTGATCGCATCCCAGGAATTGAACGGTGCCGCATCGCCCGCGAACTGGCCGAGAAAGATGCCCGGCCCCTTGATCGTCTTCATGTCTTCTCCTCCCGCCTGATGATCCCGGCCCCTGCGTCAAGACGTGGCCATGCCGGACCGGATCTTGGGCCCCGCGCCTGCCTCCTGCAGGGGGACACCGTGCCGCACCGAACGATCGAAAACGTTTCCGTGCGGGCGGAAGGTAGCATCTTGTTGCGGAGAGGCAAGCACGGATGGTGTGAAAACGCGCTTGTGAAAACGAATTTTTTACTTTTTTTCAATGTCTTAAATAGGCATGCGAAAGCTGGCGCCACGCCTTTGCGGCGTGCGCCCTCCCCGGCAGGAGACGATCAGCGCCGTGTCAGCCCGCGCGGCGCCATTGCGTTTCGGCCGCGCTCGCGCCGCCCGACCGGGCGAGGCTGGACGAGGTGCGGAACTGGGAAATCAGATGCCGGAGATTGCCGCTGACCTCGGCGAGCGCGTGGGTGGCGGCATTGGTTTCCTCGACCATGGCGGCGTTCTGCTGGGTCGACTGGTCCATGCTGCCGATGGCGGAATTGATCTCGGCGATTCCCACCGCCTGCTCGCGCGCCGAACCGGCAATGGCGTCGATATGTTCGTTGATGCTGACCACCTGGTTGCCAATGGTCTGCAGCGCCTCGCCGGCCCGGTTGACCAGCGACACGCCGCGCAGCACCTCGGAAAAGGAATGGTCGATCAGCGACTTGATCTCGCGGGCGGCATCGGCCGATTTCTGCGCGAGGTTGCGCACCTCCTGAGCCACCACGGCAAAGCCCTTGCCGGCATCGCCAGCACGCGCGGCCTCGACACCGGCATTGAGCGCCAGGAGGTTGGTCTGGAAGGCGATCTGGTCGATCACGCCGATGATCTGCGTTACCTTGCGCGAGGATTCCTCGATCGCGCTCATCGCCGCCACCGCCTCTGAAACCACGGTGCCGGAGCGGCCCGCTTCCTCATTGGCCTGGGCGACCATGGCGCGGGCGGCATCGGTGCGGCTGGCGGACTGGTTGGAGATGGTGGTGATCTGCTCAAGTGCGGTCACCGTCTGCTCGATCGAGGCGGCCTGGCGCTCGGTGCGGCGGGCGAGATCGTCGGCTGCCGAAAGCATCTCGTCGGCATTGTTGGCCGTTTCTTCGGCGCTGCTCACCACCGAGCCCATGGTGCTGTCGAGCCGGTCGAGCGCCCGGTTGAAATTTTCCCGCAGGCTTTCGAACTGCGGCGCCAGCGGCTCGCGGATCTGGTTCGTCAGGTCGCCATCGGCGAGCGCCGAAAGCGCGCGCTCCAGCGCGGCGAGCGCAACCGCCTGCTCGCGGGCCGCCGCCGCCTGCTTGGCTTCTACCTGTTCGCGCTCCTCGCGCAGGGCATCGAGATAGACGGCGATGGCATAGTCCATGTCCACCAGCGCGGCCTTGACCACGGCGGCCACGCTTTCGCCCAGCCCGCCGGCCTTGCCGCGGGTCAGGAAGCCCTTGAGCTGGCTTTCGATCACGCTTTTCAGCAGGGTTTCGAGAATCAGGGAATAGCCGCCAATATACCAGCGCGGCTCCAGGCCGATGCGGGCATGCGCCTTGCCGATCGCCGTGACCCTGCCGACATAATCGGCATCGAAACGACCCGAGGCGATCGACTGCCAATGCTGCGCCTGGCGCTGCTTGGCCGCCTCCACATGCGCGCGATCGCGAAAGAAGCTCGCCGTATGCGGATGCGTGGCCGCCTTCCCGTAGAATCGCTCGAGCGCCGGCCCGATCGACGCGACGATGGTCGGCAGCGCCTCGGCCAGAACCTCGGCCTGCCTCTGCCCGAAATCGACGAAGTCGAGCCGCGCCTTGAGTTCCTGGGAAACGGTGTGGTGGTCGCTCATCCTTGCCCCTCAGCAACGCATCCGCCGCACCCCTCATGCGATGCGGCGGCAGACATGTCCTTCATGAGAGCGATCGCGGCCCCGGCCTGCCTGGCCGGATCCTCGTCCGGCCCCGCCTGTCGCACGCGGCCACGATGCTTGCACTCATGGAAAAAATCGACTTAAGGCTGAACAATTACAGTAAGGGACTAACAACCATTTAATCCGCCGCCCCTTTGACGAGCGGCGGAAGATGTTGCCGGCCCGCCTTGCGGCGAACCGGCCTTTTTCATCGCTCAGACATAGCGATTGACGATGTTTTCGAGCAGCTCCTGCTTGCCGGAGCGCGGCTGCGGGTTGAGGCCGGAGCTTTCGACCAGCTGCGTCAGGTCTTCGAGCGAAAGGGCGGTCAGGCGCTTCTTGCCTTCGTCCGTCGCCCAGCCGGCATAGCGCTCGGCCAGCGGATTGGAGAGGGCGCCGTCCTCGATCATCCGCGCGGCGGCCTTCAGACCACGGGCGCAGCAATCCATGCCGCCGATATGGCCGATCAGCAGATCTTCCGGGTCGAGCGACTGGCGGCGCAGCTTGGAATCGAAGTTGGTGCCGCCCGTCGTGAAGCCACCGCCCGCAAGAACCTGATAATAAGCCAGCGCCATCTCGGGCACATTGTTGGGGAACTGGTCGGTGTCCCAGCCGGACTGGTAGTCGTTGCGGTTCATGTCGATCGAGCCGAAGACGCCGAGCGCATTGGCCAGCGCCAGCTCGTGCTCGAAGGAATGGCCGGCAAGGATGGCATGGCCCTGCTCGATGTTGAGCTTGACCTCGTTCTCCAGGCCATAGGTCTTCAGGAAGCCATAGACGGTGGCGACGTCGTAGTCATACTGGTGCTTGGTCGGCTCCTGCGGCTTCGGCTCGATCAGGATCGTGCCCTTGAAGCCGATCTTGTGCTTGTACTCCACCACCAGATTGAGGAAGCGGCCGAGCTGGTCCAGCTCCTGCTTCAGATTGGTGTTGAGCAGCGTCTCATAGCCCTCGCGGCCGCCCCACAAAACGTAGTTCTCGCCATTGAGGCGATGGGTGGCGTCGATGCAGGTCTTTACCGTGGCGGCGGCGAAAGCGAAGACATCCGGATCCGGATTGGTGGCCGCGCCCGACATGTAGCGGCGGTGCGAGAACAGGTTCGCCGTGCCCCAGAGCAGCTTGACGCCGGTTTCGGCCTGCTTCTTCTCGAAGTGATCGACGATGGCGTTGAGATTGGCGGTGTTCTCCTTGAAGTCCCGGCCTTCCGGACGCACGTCGGCATCGTGGAAGCAGTAGTAGGGCGCGCCGAGCAGCTGGAAGAATTCGAAGGCGACGTCGGCCTTCAGCCTGGCGGCATCCAGCGTGTCCTTGAACCAGGGGCGCTCGAAGGTCTGGCCGCCGAAGGGATCGCCGCCCGGCCAGACGAAGCTGTGCCAATAGGCCACGGCAAAGCGCAGATGGTCTTCCATCCGCTTGCCCATGACCATCTCGTCGGGATTGTAATGCCGGAAGGCCAGCGGATTGGTGCTGTCGGGGCCTTCAAATTTGATCTTCTGGATATCGCCGAAAAATCCGGTGCTCATGGGTGTCTCCTCCGTGATGTGATGAATGAAGGCCTGCCGTCAGTGCGACAGCGGCCGGATGGCGGGGTAAAGCGCGCGGTAGCGGCCATAGGCCTCCTCGAAAGCCTCCGCCAAGGCAGGATCGGGCAGGATGGTCTGCGCGGTCGCCGGCGCCGTGAAGACCTGCCGGGGATCCGCGCCTGTCGCGGCGACGAGGCCGAGCCGGGCCGCGCCGAAGGCAGCGCCGAAATCGCCATCGGCGGGCAAGGCCACCGGCAGGCCGAGTGCCGTTGCGATCGCCTTCAGCCAATAATGCGAGCGGGAGCCGCCGCCGATGGCCGTGACGGCATCGAGCGTGGTGCCGGCACTCTTCAGCGCTTCCAGACTGTCGCGGATGGCGAAGGCCACGCCTTCGAGCACCGCCTGAGTCAGCGCTGCGGGGTCGCTCTCATGGGAAAGGCCGATCAGCGCGCCGCGAATGGCCGCGTCATTGTGCGGCGTGCGCTCGCCCGAGAGATAAGGCAGGAAGGTGACGCCACCGGGTGTCTTCAGCGTCTCGCCCAGCGCTGCGGTGAGCCCGGCGGCCGGGGTGCCGGTGACGCCGGAAAGCCAGTTCAGCGCATCGGTGGCCGAGAGGATCACGCCCATCTGGTGCCAGGTGCCGGGCAGCGCATGGCAGAAGGCATGCACGGCGCTTTCCGGGTTCGGCAGATAGCGGTCATTGGCAGCGAACAGGACGCCGGATGTGCCGAGCGAAACGAAGGCCTGACCTTCCGCCACCGTGCCCATGCCGCAGGCCGAGGCCGCATTGTCGCCCGCCCCGCCGGCCACGACGACGCTTGCGCCCATGCCCCAGCGCGCAGCAAGATCCGCCTTCAGCTGCCCGCCGGCTTGCGTGCCCTCGACCAGCGCCGGCATCTGCGCGCGCGAAAGATCGGTTGCCGCCAGAAGGTCGTCGGACCAGGCGCGCTTGCCCGTATCGAGCCAGGAGGTGCCGGCCGAATCGGACATTTCCGAAATATGTTCGCCCGTCAGCCAGAGGCGCAGATAATCCTTTGGCAGCAGCACTTTCGCCACCTTGGCGAAGAGGTCGGGCTCGTTTTCCTTGACCCAGACGAGCTTGGGCGCGGTGAAGCCGGGGAAGACGATATTGCCCGTCAGCGCCCGGAAGCGCGGATCGGCATCGAGCCGCGCGGCCTGTTCGGCGCTGCGCGTGTCGTTCCACAGGATGCAGGGCCGCAGCACCTGGTCCGCGGCGTCGACCAGCGTCGCGCCATGCATCTGGCCGGACAAGCCAATGCCCTTGACGGCGGCGAGCTCGGCCGGATGAGCGGATTTCAGCCCGTCAATGGCCTCCTGCGTGGCGCGGATCCAGTCGGCCGGGTCCTGCTCGGACCAGCCGTGATGCGGACGCGACACGGTCAGCGAAGCGGACGCCGAGCCGACGATGCGCTGGGCCTCGTCCATCAAGAGCGCCTTGACGCCGGATGTGCCGAGATCGATGCCGAGAAACATGCCTTAGTCTCCTGTGAGGAAAGCGCTGAGGGACGCTGCCGTCCCGGCCTGACGGGCTCAGCCGGGCGGCAGGTTGTCCTTGAGAAAAATATCGATGCGGATGCGTTCCTGCGCCGGGTCAAAGCTCGTGCCATCGGCGAAGGCGCGCAGCACGCGCACGGCGCTGCGGGCGATATGGCCGGGATCCTGCGCCAGCACAGCATCCACCAGGCCGGCCTCCAGCGCCTGGCGCGTATGCGGCGAAAGCTCGTGCAGCAGCACCGCCTGCGGCCGGCGCTCCGGCGCAGCGGAGAGTGCGCGGATCAGGCCCTGGTCGCCGGCGCCGAGACTGTAGATGCCGGCAAGATCCGGCACCTCGGCAATGAGCCTGCCGGCAAGCGCCTCGACCCTGACGGGATCGTCCCCGCCCTCCAGAACCGGCAAAAGGTTGAGCGCCTGAGCCCCTTGCGCAAGAACGTCGGCAAAGCCGCTCAGCCGTTCGCGATGGTCGCGCAGCGTCAGCGAGCCGGCAATCACCGCCACCGGCCCGGACCGGCCGGAAAGAAAGCGGCGCATCAGCCCGCCGGCCGTGCGTCCGGCCGCGATATTGTCGATGCCGGCGAAATGCCTGCGGCCGGATGCCGGCAGGTCCGAGACCAGCGTCGCCACGGGAATGCCGCGCGCGGTCAGCCTGCCGATCGCCGCCTCGACCTCGGGAGCATCCACGGCCACGACGGCGATGCCGGCAGGCCTCTGCTCCCCGGCCCTGTCGAGCGCGGCTGCCAGCGCGACGGCATCCAGCGACGGCACGGGGTCCAGCGAAACGGCAAGCCGCTCCAGCCCGCCAAGCCGCGTCGCGGGATCGCCGACCTGGAGAACATGAGCTTTCAGGGCATGCATGAAGGGATTGTCGCCATCCGGCAGGATGAAGCGGATGGCATAGCTGCGGCTCTTGGCCAGATTGGCGGCCGCCACATCGCGAACATAGCCGAGACGCGTCACCGCCGCCTGGACGCGCTCGCGCGTTTCGGCGCGCACGCCCACACGCGCGTTCAGAACCCGATCGACGGTGGCCAGGCTGACGCCGGCTTCCGCCGCGATGTCGTGCACCGTCGGCCGCATGCTCCTTCCTCCCTGAAGCAGGCATAGGACAGATTCTGAGATACGTAAATCAAAATCTGACGTACGTATGTCAGATCGCGCTCGAAAAAATGGCGCCGGCCTCTTTAGGCTGGCGCCATCCCTCTCACGATCGATCCGAGAGAACCGTCATGGCCGCGCCGGGCGCGCGGTCTGCCAGATCAGTGGCCGCCGCCGGCGCCTGCGGGAACCGCCTGCGGCTTCTTGATCAGGGCCACGCACAGGATCAGAGCGGAAAACAGCCCGGTCAGCAGAACGAAAATGTCGGAGAAGGACATCACCGCCGCCTGCGTCTGCACGATGCCGGACAATTGCCTGATCGCGGCCAGCTGACCGTCGATGCCATGGGCGGCATAATTGCCCGCGATCGAATTCAGCTTGTGCATCGCCGCCGGATTGCCCCACTGCACATGCTCGGAGAGCTGGGCATAATGAATGTCCTGCCGGCGGGTGAGCAGGGTGTTGATGATCGCCAAACCCAGGGCGCCACCGAGATTTCGCGTCAGATTGTACAGGCCGGAGGCGCCGCCGATCCGCTCGCGCGGCAGCGTGCCGAGCGCGATGTTGTTGATCGGCACCATGCACATCATCAGCCCGAAGCCGCGCAGGATCTGCGGAATCAGCAGCTCGTAGAAATCCCAGTCGGCGGTGATCCCGCTCATGATCCAGGTGCCGAGCGAGAAGCTGGAGAAGCCGGCGACCATCAGCACGCGCGGATCGAATTTGCCGGAGAGGATGCCGGCAATCGGCGCGGTGACGAACATGGCGAGACCCGAGACAAACATGGTCTCGCCGATCATCAGCGAGTCATAATGGCGGATACGGCCGAGATAGAGCGGATAGAGATAGGTCAGCCCATAAAGCCCGATGCCCATGATGAAGGAGAAGAGCGAGCCGAAGGCGAAATTGCGGTTGGAGAAGGCGCGCAGATCGACAACGGGGAAATCCACCGTCAGAGCCCGCCAAAAGAACACGATCCCCGCAAGCGCGCTGGCGATCGCGCCCAGCACGATCTTGTCGTCGCTGAACCAGTCCTTGGTGTTGCCCTCTTCCAGCACATATTCGAGAGCGCCGAGAAAGACGCCCATGGAGATGAGGCCCCACCAGTCGAACTTCTTCAACAGCGCCAGGTTCGGCTTGTCGAAGTCGATATAGGTCCAGGTGACGATGGCCACGACGATGCCCGGCGGCACATTGACCAGGAACAGCCAGTGCCAGGAAAAGGCGTGGCTGAGATAGCCGCCCACCGTCGGCCCGATGGTGGGCGCCAGCGTGGCGATCAGGCCGATGATCGGCGAGACGATATTGCGCTTGGAGGGCGGGAAGATGGTGAAGGCCGCCGCGAAAACTGAGGGGATCATGCCGCCGCCGATGAAGCCCTGCAGCGCGCGATAGATGATCATCTCCTCGATGCTGGTCGAGGTCGCGGCCATGGCGCTGGCGATGGTGAAGCCGATGGCGGCGCTGGCAAAGAGCACGCGCGTGGAGATGATCCGCGCCAGCGTGCCCGACAGCGGGATCATGATGACCTCGGCGATCAGATAGGAGGTCTGCACCCAGCCGATTTCGTCGGAGCCCGCGGAAATGCCGGCCTGGATCTCGGCCAGCGAGGCGGAAACGATCTGAATGTCCAGGATCGACATGAACATGCCGACGACCATGGCGAAGAAGGCGATCAGGCGCCGGGGGTCCATCCGCTCGTCGACGGGCGCCTGGGCCGGGGCTGCCGGACGCTGCTGCGCGGGCCGCGCGCCCGAGCCGACCGTTTGAATTGAGGCCATGGCTGATGTCTCCGCCTGTTGCCCTTGCGTCTCGTCAGGGCCTGAAGCGTCGTGAGGGTCGCGGTCCATCGCGCTTGGCGCGCGCCCGTGCCGGCCGGCGGCTTCGTTTCGTCTGAAGGAAATACTGTCGTCATGCGCGCAAGCCGACCCGCCGGCTTGCCCGGGATGATCCACGCCGGAGCCTGTCCGGCGCGAATGCCGATCGGTCTGCCTGTCGCCTTACGCCGGCCGGTCGATCCAGGCCGGCCAATCCTGGCCGACCCATGACGCGCCGGTGCAGCGCCAGAGCTTACCGGCCGGCCGTTTCAGCGGCGCCCGGTGCGGTGCGGCTGTCGACATCGACGACAACGCTCAGGCCGGCGCGCAGACGACCGCTTTCCAAGGCATCCTTCGGCAGGCTGATGCGCACGGGAACGCGCTGGATCACCTTGGTGAAGTTGCCGGTGGCGTTTTCCGGCGGCAGCAGCGAGAAGACCGAGCCGGAGGCCGGCGCGATCGACTGCACCGTGCCTTCGATCGGCTTGTCGTCATAGGCATCGACATGCACCTTGACCTTCGAGCCGGGCACCAGACCGGCGATCTGGGTCTCCTTGAAATTCGCGTCGATATAGAGCGCTTCGGTCGGCACCAGGGCCGCCAGACGCTGACCGACGGAAACGAGATCGCCCTTCTGCACCGAGACATTGCCGACGACGCCGTCATAAGGCGCCTTCAGCACGGTGAAGCTGAGGTCACGGGCGGCCTTGTCGCGAGCAAGCTCCAGCGAGCGGATCGTGCTCTCGGCCTCGGCGCGCTGCGCCTTCAGGACGGCGATGCTCGCATCGGCAGAAGCGATGCCGGCATCGGCGGCCAGAAGATTGGCGCGCGCCTGATCGACGGCGACATTGGCGGCATCGAGCGAGGCTGCCGTGCCGACCGAGCGGGAGGTAAGATCGCTCTCGCGGCGCTGGGTGATTTCCGCGCCGCGCACCGTTGCCTGCAGCGCCACCTTCTGTGCCTCGGCCTGCGCGCGGGCAGCCACGGCGCCCGTGATCTGCGCGTCGAAGCGGGCGAGCGACAGCTTCTCGGTCGCGATCTGCGCCTCGGCCTGATCAAGCGCGATGCGGTAATCGCCGCCATCGAGCACGACAAGCGGATCGCCGGCCTTGACGTGCTGGTTGGCGATGACGGGCACGCTCTCGACATAGCCGGAGACCTTCGGCGCGATCGCGGCGATGTCGCCCTCGATATAGGCGTCGTCGGTGGAAATCATGAAGCGCCCGTTGGTCCACCAGTCATGGCCATACCAGCCGGCAGCCGCCAGAACGGCGAGACCGATGACCGGCAGAAGAAGGCCGCGGCGCTTCTTGGCCGGCGCCGCAGTGGCGGCCGGAGCCGCCCCGGCAGTCTTACCCTCCTGGGGGCGTGCCTCCGCGGCGGGCTGGCTGTCGCGCGCCACATCCGGCTGATCGTCTGCAGAGGTCTCGACAGGGCGCACATGCGCCGCGCTGGAAGTGGTCTTGGCTGCCATGGAAGCATACCCGCGAAGAGAAGGAGAAAAGCGAAAGATCGGACCGAACCGTTCGGTTCGAATTGACATAAGCCGATCCTTCGCCCATATCAAGAGGAAATCGAACCCGGCGGTTCGAAAGGCTGACCATGATGAACGAAGCGAAAAACACGGCGAAAGCGGAGAGCGCCACGCGGGATGATGCCTGCGGCGGGCGGCGCGTGGCCGGGGCGGATCCGGCCAAGCGCGAGCAGATCCTGGCGGGCGCCAAGACCGTCTTCATGCGGCTCGGCTTCGATGCCGCCAGCATGAACGACATCACGCGGGAAGCAGGCGTCTCCAAGGGCACGATCTATGTCTATTTCGACAACAAGGAAGACCTCTTCTGTCGCCTGATCGAGGAGGAGCGCACGCGCTTCGTGCGCAACGTCAAGGATACGCTGAACGATTCCGCGCCGATCGCCGACATGCTCACCGGCTTCGGCATCCGCTTCGCCACCCATGTCTGCTCGGAAAGCACGATCTGCGCCATGCGCTCGGTCCTGTCGGTGCAGGCGCGCATGCCGCACCTGACCAAGCGCTTCTTCTCCGCCACGCCTGAAAATGTCTATACCGTGCTGAAGGCCTTTCTCGATCGCCACGTCGCGGCGGAACGGCTGGAGATCGAGGATACCGATCTCGCCGCGCGGCAATTCATCGACCTGTGCACGGCCGGCGTGTTCAAGCGCCGCCTTTTCAACGACCTGCCTGCCGCACCCGACGCGGCGGAGATCGCCCGCATGGTGGCCTCCGCCGTGCGCCTGTTTATCCTTGGCTATGCCCCGGCCTCCGGTGTTCGGCCGAAGGAGCCGGCGCTGGCCGAGCTGTAGCCTGGGTTCGTCGCAGGGACGCCCGAAGATTCCTGCGCCGGATCGTCCTGTCATGCGCGCATCGGCTTGCCGTTCCCAAAAGAGCTAATAGATATGGTGGCACGCGCCATAAGGCGCTGCCGCCCGCCCGTTCGCGCCTCTTGAAGACAGACGCGTGCACGGTGGCGTTCCGCGGCCGACCCGACCGAGGAAGGACATAGCCCTGATGCAGGAGATTCTGCAGCTCGTGCAAGACCCGACAGCCTGGATTGCGCTCGTGACGCTCGTCGTCATGGAAGTGGTACTGGGCATCGACAATCTGATTTTCATCTCGATCCTGACCAACAAGCTGCCCGAAGCGCAGCGCGAGCGGGCACGGCGCATCGGCATCGGCCTTGCGCTGGTCATGCGCCTGGCGCTGCTCGGCACCGTCGCCTGGATCGTCAAGCTGACGGCCCCGGTCTTCGAGCTGTTCGGCCATCCCTTCTCCTGGAAGGACCTGATCCTGATCGCCGGCGGTCTTTTCCTGGTGTGGAAGGCGACCAAGGAGATCCACCACACGGTGGACCCCGTCGATCACAAGGAAGACATGGTGGGCAAGGGTGCGAGCCTGAGCTTCAATGCCGCCATCGGCCAGATCCTGCTGCTCGACCTGGTCTTCTCCGTGGATTCGATCATCACGGCGGTGGGCATGACGCCGCATCTGCCGATCATGATCGTCGCCGTCATCGCCGCCGTCACCGTGATGCTGCTGGCGGCCAACCCCCTCGCCAATTTCATCGCCCGCAACCCGACCATCGTCATGCTGGCGCTGGGCTTCCTGCTGATGATCGGCGCGACGCTGATTGCCGACGGCATGGGCTTCCACGTGCCCAAGGGCTATATCTACGCTGCCATGGCCTTCTCTGCTTTGGTGGAGGTGCTCAACATGGCCGCGCGCCGCCGGCGCGAGAAGCAGAAGAGCGGGCATTGAGGCAATGTCGGCGCCCCCCAGGGCCGCCGGCATCCGCCACAACAGGTCCACGTGAAAAACACAGCAGGCCGAGATGAAAAAGAAGAGAGGCGCGATCCGGTCGCGCCTCTCTTTTCTATCGGTCAGGAGGGATGTGCGTCAGCCAGACGTGCCGCGGCGAGAGGCCAGCGGCTCAGGCACGCAGGCTGCGGGCGCCGGCCATTTCTGCCTGATCGGCGCCGTAGAGACAGACCCGGTTGCGACCGGCATCCTTGGCGGCATAGAGCGCGAGATCGGCATGGCGAAACAGGCAGCTCGGCCCGACCGCGCCGCCGCCGAAGGCCAGCCCCACGGATGCGCCGATCACCACGGGCTGCCCCTCGTAGAACATCGGCGCTCCCAGCACCTCCACCACGCGCCAGGCCATGGCCTCGGCCTCGGCCAGCGAAACCGGTGGCGCCAGGAGCGCGGCAAATTCATCGCCGCCGACGCGCGCGACCAGCTCGGACCGGCCAAGCGCGATCTTCAGCCGCATGGCGACCTGCTTCAGACAGGCATCGCCGGCCGGATGGCCGAAGGTGTCATTGACGCCCTTGAAGCCGTCGAGATCGATCAGCATCAGGCCAGCCTCGCCATCGGCATGCTGCTCGCAAAAGGTCGAGAACACGCTCTGGAACCGGGCGCGGTTCGACAGGCCCGTCATCATGTCGTTCTCGGCCAGTTCGCGGATCTGATTGAGATGCATGCGCTCTTCGGTGATATCCTGTTTCATGCCGAAAATGCGAAAGGGGTGACCGGCCTCGTCGGCATCGACACTGGCGGTGATGCGCAACCAGCGGCGATTGCCGCGCCGGGTGATGATTTCGGCATTCATGGAGAAGCTGCCGCAATCGGCGATCGCCTGGGCGCGCTTGATGTCGAGCTCGGCGCGGGAGGCAGGCGTGTAAAGATCCAGCACCTCTTCCCGGTTGAAGCGGCCGGCGCGGGGGATCTCGAACATGTCGTAGATCACGTCGCTCCAGGTCAGGCAATTGTCCGCAAGGGAGCATTCCCAGACCCCGATCCGGGCCATGGCCGAGGCATGGTTGAAGGTCCTGCGCAGATGCGCAAGCTCGGCACTCAGCTGCTGAATCTGCCTGTCACGCATGTCCAACTGCCGTTCGAGGCCCGACAGCTCCGTGTCGGCATTCGTGAAACAGCCATGCTGGGGCGCAGGCAGCGCCCCCTTATCGACCAATTTTTCCATCTGGTCCCTAAACCTCGCATCATGCGATGGCAGACCATAGGCCCGCTTCCGTTAACAGAAGGTAGGCAGGATGACTAAATTTCGATCAAACAGACACGACCGTCTGCCTGAAACCCTGCCACCCAACCCTGTCACCAGACCCTGCAAGCGATGGGGAAAGCCGGCCTGCCGAAGGATCGTGTGATCCGGCGCATCGCTGAGCCACACGGACGGATGACGGGAGGAAACCGGGCGCGGCGCGACAAGGCGATGGATCGGCCGGCGCCCTCAGGCTGTGCGCCCCCGTTTTCCTTGACGCGTGACGGGGAATATGGTCTCACCCGAGCCCAAGGGACAAGGCCTTCTCCTGCCGGCAGCGGCGCATGAGGGCCCGCGCCCCGTAAGCCCGCAGGACGCCTGCCCGCCGCCTGCCCAGCGCGGGCCGCGCGCAGCGGCCGCCCAAACGCTTGAAGCACGAGCCGATTTCATGACCGACACCCCCGTCCGCGTGCGCATTGCGCCTTCCCCCACTGGCGAGCCGCATGTCGGCACTGCCTATATCGCGCTGTTCAACTGGCTCTTCGCCAGGAAGAACAACGGCACCTTCATCCTGCGCATCGAGGATACGGACGCCACGCGCTCCACGCCGGAATTCGAAGAGAAGGTGCTGGATGCCTTGAAATGGTGTGGGCTGACCTGGGCGGAAGGCCCCGATGTCGGCGGCCCCTATGGCCCCTACCGCCAGTCCGACCGCAAGGACATGTATCAGCCCTACGCCCAGGAGCTTCTGGACAAGGGCCATGCCTTCCGCTGTTTCTGTACGCCGGAGCGGCTGGAACAGATGCGCGAGGCGCAGCGCGCCGCCGGCAAGCCGCCGAAATATGATGGTCACTGCCTCAATCTCACGGCCGAGGAAGTCACCACGCGCATGGCCGCCGGCGAGCCCTCGGTGGTGCGCATGAAGATCCCGACGGAAGGCTCCTGCGACTTCACCGACGGTGTCTATGGCGATGTCTCGATTCCGTGGGATTCGGTCGACATGCAGGTGCTGATCAAGGCCGACGGCATGCCGACCTATCACATGGCCAATGTGATCGACGACCATCTGATGAAGATCACCCATGTGGCGCGCGGCGAGGAATGGCTGGCCTCGGTGCCCAAGCACATCCTGCTCTACCGCTATTTCGGCTGGGACCAGCCGGTGTTCATGCATCTGTCCCTGATGCGCAATGCCGACAAGTCGAAGCTGTCCAAGCGCAAGAACCCGACCTCGATCTCCTATTATTCCGCGCTCGGCTATCTGCCGGAAGCACTGATGAACTTCCTCGGCCTGTTCTTCATCCAGATCGCTGAGGGCGAGGAGATGCTGACCATGGCCGAGTTGATCGAGAAGTTCGATCCCGACAACCTCTCCAAGGCCGGCGCGATCTTCGATGTGCAGAAGCTCGACTGGCTGAACGGCCGCTGGCTGCGCGAAAAGCTGGAGCCCGATCAGTTTGTTGCCCGCGTGCTGGAATGGGCCATGGAGAACGGCCGGCTGACCGAAGGGCTGAAGCTTGCCCAGAGCCGCATTTCGCGCCTCGGCGAACTGCCGCCGCTGGCCGGCTTCCTGCTTGCCGGCGATGTCGGCCTTTCGCCTGCCTCCTTCGCCGGCCTGAAGACCAGCCCGGCCGAGACGCTGGCGATCCTCAACGCCGTCCAGGCCGATCTGGAAAAGCTGATCGAGTGGAATGTCGAGGCGATCGATGGCGCCCTGCGCGGCGTGGCCGACGGGCTCGGCAAGAAGCTGCGCGTGGTCACCCCGCCGCTCTTCGTCGCCATATCGGGTTCGTCGCGCTCGCTGCCGCTGTTCGATTCCATGGCGCTGCTCGGCCGCTCGGTCGTGCGCCAGCGGCTGAAGATCGCCACGGGCGTCGTCGCCTCCATGGTCGGCAGCGGCGCCTAAGCGCCGCCCGCCTTTCGCCCGACAAGAAGAACCGGGCGGGATGATCGCCGAAGCCGCGCCTCGTGCGCCGCGCCATCCTGCCAGAAAAGCGCCAGAAGGTTTGAAGCGATGTCCGACAAGCCCACCGAGACCAAGACCGAAACCGCCCTCTCCTCCGACGTCACCGAAGTGCGCGCCCAGAAGCTGGCGCGCCTGCGCGAGACCATCGGCGATGTCTATCCCGCCCATTTCCACCGCAGCCATACGAGCGCGGAACTGGCGGAGAAATATGCCGATCTCGTCCCCGATACGGAGACGGAAGACCGGGTGACGGTGGCGGGCCGCGTCTATTCCGCGCGCAATTCCGGCATGTTCATCGACCTGCACGATGCCTCGGGCAAGATCCAGATCTTCTCGCACAAGGACACGACGCCGGAGGAAGCCCGCGCGCTGCTGCCGATGATCGACCTCGGCGACATCATCGGCGTCACCGGCGTCATCCGGCGCACCAAGCGCGGCGAGCTGACGATCAATGCGCAAGAGATCACCATGCTGACCAAGGCGCTTCTCCCCATGCCGGAGAAGTGGCACGGCCTTTCCGATATCGAGCTGCGCTACCGCAAGCGCCATCTCGACATCATGACCAATGAGGATTCCAAGCTGCGCTTCCGCCAGCGCAGCCGGATCATCTCGGGCGTGCGCCGCTTCATGGAGGAGGACGGCTTCATGGAGGTCGAAACCCCCATGCTGCATTCCGTCTATGGCGGGGCCACGGCCGAGCCCTTCAAGACCCACCACAACACGCTGAAGCTCGACATGTACCTGCGCATCGCGCCGGAGCTGTTCCTGAAGCGGACCCTGGTCTCAGGCCTCTCCGACAAGGTGTTCGAGATCAACCGCAACTTCCGCAATGAGGGCGTGTCCACCCGGCACAATCCCGAATTCACGATGATGGAATGCTACTGGGCCTATGCCGATTACGAGGACATGATGGACCTCGTCGAGCGGCTGTTCGCCTCGCTGGCCGAGACCATCCACGGCTCGACCGATGTGGCCTATGGCGAGCAGACGCTCTCCTTCAAGGGCCCCTTCCGCCGCGTGCCCATGCCCGACGCGGTCAAGGAGGCCACCGGCATCGACTTCATGGCGATCGGCACCGATGACGAGGCCCGCGCCGCCGCCAAGGCCGCCGGTTTCGAGGTGGAGAAGGACGCGACCTGGGGCGAATGCCTGGCCTTCATCTTCGAGGAGAAGGTCGAGGGCACGCTGATCCAGCCCTCGCATGTCACCCATTTCCCCAAGGACATCTCGCCCTTCGCCAAGGAAGTGCCGGGCGAGCCGCGCTTGGTCGAGCGCTTCGAGACCTATTGCAATGCCTGGGAAATCGGCAATGCCTTCTCCGAGCTGAACGACCCGGAAGAACAGCGCCGCCGCATGGTCGAGCAGCTGGAGCAGGCCCATGCCCGCGGCGAGAAGGAAAAGCAGCTGGACGACGAGTTCCTCGACGCCATCGACCAGGGCATGCCGCCGGCCGGCGGCCTGGGCATCGGCATCGACCGGCTGATCATGCTGCTCACCAACGCCCCCTCGATCCGCGACGTCATCCTCTTCCCGGCACGGCGCGCCAAGGCGGACTGAGCCGAGGCCTGTTTTCAGAACTTGACGCCGGCGTCGACCAGACGCCGGCGTTTGCCGTTTGAGGGCATGGGGCTGATTGGAGCGCCGCGCTAGTGTCCCGTCACACCGCTGTCGGCCGTGGCGTCCGCGCCGGGCGAGTTGCGGTGGGCAGCCTCGTCGGCCGGCTTTGCCGCCGCGCCAGAGCCGGAATCGCCGGTGATTTCATGGGACGGCCCGGATGCTTCCGGGGCCGGTGCCGCGCCAGCCTCATGTGCTGCGCCAGCCTCATGCGCGGCGGGCGCAGGATCCGCAGCGGCAGGCGCTTCAGGCGCGTGGACCGCAGGCACAGCGCCGTCGCCGTGATGGGCTGCATCCTCGGGAGCCCCCGCAGGCGCGGCCTTGGCCTCCTGATCGGGCGGTGCGTCATGCGTGGCTGCATTCGCGGCCTGCGGAGCGCCGGCGTGCTCGGGTGCCGCGTCGTGGCCGTTTGCCGCCTCATGGCCGGCGGGCGCATCATGGCCTGCGGGCGCGTCGTGAGCGGGCGCCGCCGGTTCAGGGGTGGAGGACGAGCCCATGCCGAACAGGCCGGTCACCTTGTCCAGAAGGCCGCCGGACGATTTGGCTTCGCCCTCGGCGGCCGCGTGTTCCTCGGCCTTGGCCGGATCGGCGCTCTTCGAGCCGAAGATCATGCCGGTGATCGAGGAGAACCAGCCGCCGCTTTCCGCACTGGCCGTGGGAGAGCCGCCATGACCTTCGCCGTCCTTGGCGCCATCGCCATGGCCGCCTTCGGTCACGGCTTCACCCTTTGCGCTTTCACCATGGCCGCTTTCGCCATGCCCGCCCTCGGCCGGTGCGCCGTGTTCGCCTGCGGCAGCCTCGCCATGGCCGCTGCTGTCCCCATGCCCGCCGCCTTCCGGCTTGGCCGCACCATGCCCGCCGCCATGCGCGGCCGCCGCTGCCGCGGCCTCGGCTGCGGCGGCCGCCGCAGCGATGGCCTTGGGATCGATGCAGTCCTTCGGATCGGCCATGGTCGTCATGATGCCGCGAATATCGTCGAAGGACAGCGCCTTCTCGTCCCCGGAGAAGCGACCGGCCTCGTTGACATCGCCGTCACGATAGCTGGCGACGATCGGCTGCGGCATGTCGGCCACCCGCGTCGGATCGGGCGCAAATAGCGCCTCGGCGCCGATGGCCGTGCCGCGCCAGTCGGCGCGCTTCTGCGGCCCCGCATCGCTCAGGATCACGACCTGGTAGAGATCGGCCTTTTCCTGCTTGGCCATGAGGCCCGCGACGCGCAAGGCGGTGCGCACCCGCTCCTGCCCGTTGCCCTTGTTGACGGTGACATATTTGCGCAGAAAGCGCTGGCCGTTGCGGTGGATCTTGACCACCTCCAGGATCGAGCAGTCGAGCCCGGAAATGGCGGCGGTCTTGGCCTCCTCGTCAATCCCGTCACCGGACCGGCCGAAATAGAAGGCGGCGCCCGCGCCTGCGCTCGAGAGCACGACGACGCCGACCAGCGAGAGGATGAAGACCTTCCTCGACAGGCGAATCTTGAACGATATACCCTTCACGTCGCCGGCCTCACCTTCGACTTCACCACAAACGCACAACCAGATGGTGGCGCAAGCTTAAGCGATGCCATGTTTCGGAACTCTAAACGACCGGGCGGAGAACCGTCGGCGGGTTTTAACGACACGGCCTCTTGATCCCCCAAAGGGGACGGGGCATGACCGGACGATCGGGAACAAGCAGGGGATCGTGGCCATGGCGCGGATCGGAATTGCGGGCGCGGGGGTCATTGGCGCGGCCATGGCGGTCCAGCTCATCGAGCGCGGGCACGATGTCACGGTGTTTGAAAAGGATGGCGAGAGCCTGCCGGCCTCCGTCGGCAATGCCAGCATCCTGGCCATTCCCGAGATCGACCCGATCGCCCGGCCGGACATGGTTTTTTCCGCGCCGAAATGGCTGATGGACCCGCTGGGGCCGCTGACGCTGCGCTGGCAGGACCTGCCCGCACTCACCCCCTGGCTGCTGGCGCTTCTGGCCGCCGCCCGCCCCTCCCAGGTCGAGGCCTCGCGCCAGGCGCTGACCGTGCTGATGCGCGAGGCGCTGTCCGAGCATGCGGCGCTGGGCGAACAGCTCGGCCTGAGCGGCCATATCCGCCACACCGGCGCGCTGCATGTCTATGACAGCCAGACGGCGCTGGACAAGGGCTATGCCCATGACCGGCAGGCCGCCCGCATCCTCGGCTTCGAGGTAGAGCGGCTGGACGCGGCCGCAACGCGCGCCCGTGTCCCGGCGCTGGAAGGCCATCTCGCTGGCGCGGTCTTTTCCGGTGGCTATCACACGCTGAACCATCCGCAGACCTTTCTGGACCGCCTGCGCGAGGTCATTCGTGCGCGGGGAACGCTGGTCGATCAGGCGGTCACCGCCGTGGTGCCGACCGCCTCGGGCGTCAGCTTGCGCAGCCGGGCCGGCGATCACGCCTTCGACAAGGTGGCGGTCGCCGCCGGCGTCTGGTCGCGCGAGCTGGTGCGGGGCCTCGGCCTGCGCGTGGCGTTGGAGACCGAGCGCGGCTACAACACCACCTGGACCGATCCGGCCGTGACGCTTCCCATGCCGGTCTTCTTCTCCGAGCACGGCTTCGTTGCCACGCCGCTCGATGGCGCACTCAGGGTCGGCGGCGCGGTGGAGCTTGCCAAGCCGGAGGCGCCCGCCAATTTCGCCCGCGCGCAGGCCATGCGCACCCGGATGCGCCGCTACGTGCCCGCGCTGCCGGAGGCGGGCGGCGTGGAATGGATGGGCCGGCGCCCCTCCACGCCCGACAGTGTGCCCGTTATCGGCCTCTCGCCGCAGGATCCGCGCATCGCCTTCGCCTTCGGTCATGGCCATCTCGGCCTGACGCTCTCGGCCATCACCGGCCGCCACATCGCCGATCTCCTTGAGGGCCGCAGCCTGCCGGAGCTGGCGCCCTTCTCGATCAGCCGTTTTCAGTAAACCATCGCCTGTCAGAGGACTGCTTCATGCATAAGGTCATTTTCGATACGGATCCCGGCGTCGACGACGCCATGGCGCTCCTGTTCCTGCACCAGCACGCCGAGATCCACCTCGTCGGCATCACCACCGTTTTCGGCAATGCCTCGGTGGAGACGACGACGCGCAACGCGCTGTTTCTCAAGCGCGAATGGCAGATCGAGGCGCCGGTGGCAAAGGGCATTCCCGAGACCATCGACCCGGCCCGCGCCCATGCCGACTGGCCGACCTTCGTTCACGGCGAGGACGGGCTCGGCAATATCGGCGTGCCCGAAACGATCGACCTGCCCATCGATCCCCGTCCCGCCCACCGCTTCATCATCGATACGGTGCGCGCCTATCCGGGTGAGGTGACGCTGATCGCCGTCGGTCGCATGACCAATCTCGCCCGCGCGCTGAAGGAAGACCCCGAGATCGTCGGCCTGGTCAAGGGCGTCATCATCATGGGCGGCGCCTTCGACACCAATGGCAATGTCAATCCGGCGGCCGAGGCCAATATCCATGGCGATCCCGAGGCGGCCGACCAGGTCTTCACCGCCGCCTGGCCGCTGACCGTGGTCGGCCTCGATGTCACCACCAAGACCGTGATGACCCGTGCCGATCTCGCGGCCATTGTCGAGCGGGGCGGCGCGCGCACGAAGCTGCTTTCCGATATCTCGCAATTCTACATCGATTTCTACGAGACCCGCGTGCCGGATGGCATGCTGGTGCATGACAGCTGCGCCTGCGTCTATCTCGTCGCGCCTGAGCTTTTCACCATCCGCAAGGGCTCGATGCGCGTCGTCTGCGGCGGCATCGCCGATGGCCAGACGATCCAGAAGCCGGACGATCTCGGCTGCGGCCCCAGCGTCTGGGACGGCCTGCCCTCGCAGGCGGCCTGCATGGAGGTCGACGCACCCGCCGTGCTCAAGCTGATCGCCGACACTTTGGCGAATACGGGGGCAAACACCGGGGGCAAGACCGGAGCCTGAGCCGATAAAAATCCGCGCGCCGGCTTTCTTCGGAGCGGCGCGCGGCTATCTTCTGACGGCATGAAAGCCGATCATCTGCTCTACCCCACGCCCAAGGGCCTTTATTGCGAAAGAGGCGGGTTCTACATCGACCCGGTCCAGCCGGTGGAGCGGGCGCTGATCACCCATGGCCATGCCGACCATGCCCGCGCCGGCCATGGCGCGGTGCTCGCCACCCGCCAGACGCTCGACATCATGGCGGTCCGCTATGGCGAGGCCTTCTGCCAGACGCCGGAGGAAGCGCCGCTCGGCAAGGCTATGCGCATCGGCGACGTCACCGTGCATTTTCACCCGGCAGGCCACGTGCTCGGCTCGGCGCAGATCGCCGTGGAGGCGGAGGGCCTGCGCATCGTCGTTTCAGGCGATTACAAGCGCCGGCGCGACGCGACCTGCCTGCCCTTCGAGCCGGTGCCCTGCGATGTCTTCATCACCGAAGCCACCTTCGGCCTGCCGGTCTTCCATCATCCCGACGATGCCGGGGAGATTGGCAAGCTTCTGACCTCGCTGCGCCAGTTTCCCGAGCGGGCCCATCTGGTCGGCGCTTATGCATTGGGAAAGGCGCAGCGTGTGATCATACTGCTGCGCGAGGCCGGCTATAACGCGCCGATCTTCATTCACGGGGCGCTTACGAAACTTTGCGACTATTACCAGGCGCAGGGCATCGATCTCGGCGCTTTGGAGCCGGCGACCATCACCGGCCGCGACAAGAGCGCCTTTGCCGGGCGGGTGATCATCGGCCCGCCCTCGGCCTTTGCCGACAAATGGGCGCGGCGCTTTCCCGATCCCATGGCCGTCTTCGCCTCCGGCTGGATGCTGGTGCGCCAGCGCGCCCGCCAGCGCGGCGTCGAGCTGCCGATCGTCATCTCGGACCATTGCGACTGGGCGGAACTGACCGCGACCATCGCCGAGCTGCGCCCCGGCGAGGTCTGGGTCACGCATGGGCGGGAAGAGGCGCTGGTGCGCTGGTGCGAGCTGCAGGGCATCGCCGCCCGGCCGCTGCACCTCGTCGGCTATGACGACGAGGGGGAGTGAGCCATGCAGGCCTTTGCCGAACTGCTCGACCGGCTGGTGCTCACCCCACAGCGCAATGCCAAGATCCGGCTGATGGCGGATTATTTCCGCACGACACCCGATCCGGACCGTGGCTATGCGCTGGCGGCGATCGCCGGCACGCTTGACATCGCCGCCGTCAAGCCGGCACTCTTGCGCCAGCTGATGCTGGAGCGGATGGATCCCATCCTCTTCCAGTACTCCTATGATTATGTCGGCGACCTCGCCGAGACCATCTCGCTGGTCTGGGAAGCGGTGGAGCCTGAGGATGCGCAGGTCGCGGACCTGTCGCTCGGCGCCGTCATCCATCGCCTGCAAAGCGCCGGACGGGCCGATGTGCGCGGCCTCGTGCGCGATCTTCTCGACCGCCTCGACGGTTCCGCACGCTATGCCTTCCTCAAGTTGATCACGGGCTCGATGCGCATTGGCGTCTCCGCCCGGCTGGTAAAGCAGGCGCTGGCGGAGATGGGCGGCGTGGAGGCCGGCGAAATCGAAACGCTCTGGCACGGGCTCTCCCCGCCCTATCTCTCGCTCTTCGCCTGGCTGGAGGGCCATTCGGAGCGGCCGGCCCTGTCCATGCCGGCCGTCTTCCATGCGGTCATGCTGGCAACGCCCGTCGCCGAGGGGGATCTCACCAATCTCGACCCGAAGGACTATGCCGCCGAATGGAAGTGGGACGGCATCCGCGTCCAGCTCGCCAATCTCGACGGCACGCGCCGGCTCTATTCGCGCAGCGGCGACGACATCTCCGCCGCCTTCCCAGACATTCTCGAGGCGGTGAATTTTGAAGGCATCATCGACGGAGAGCTGCTGGTCGGCGGCACGGCCCGCACCAACCGCGCCACCCGCACCTTCTCCGACCTGCAGCAGCGGCTGAACCGCAAGACAGTGACGCACAAGACCATCGAGGACTATCCCGCCTTCGTGCGCGGCTACGATCTCCTGTTCTCGCGCGAAGGCGACCTGCGCGCCCTGCCCTTTTCCGAGCGGCGCACAGCACTCGCCGGCCTGATCGAGGAAGCCTCGCCCACGCATTTCGACCTGTCGCCGCTGGTTCCCTTCGCAAGCTGGGAGGAGATCGACCGGCTGCGCACCGCACCGCCCGATCCCGTCATCGAAGGCATCATGCTCAAGCGCTGGGATTCGCCCTATCTTGCCGGGAGGGCCAAGGGCCCGTGGTTCAAGTGGAAGCGCGAGCCCTTTAATGTCGATGCGGTGCTGATGTATGCCCAGCGCGGACACGGCAAGCGCTCCAGCTATTATTCCGACTTTACCTTCGGCGTGTGGACGACAAGCGAGGGCAAGGACATGCTGGTGCCGGTGGGCAAGGCCTATTTCGGCTTTACCGATGCGGAGCTGGAGATCCTCGACCGCTACGTGCGCAACAACACGATCGAGCGCTTCGGCCCGGTCCGCTCGGTCAAGGCCACGCCGGACCATGGCTTCGTCCTGGAAATCGCCTTTGAAGGCATCAATCGCTCCAGCCGGCACAAGTCAGGCGTCGCCATGCGCTTTCCCCGCATCGCCAGGCTGCGGGCCGACAAGCTGCCGCGCGACGCCGACCGTCTGGAAACGCTGCTCGCCATGATCCCCGCAGGTGCGCACGACGATATCGACGGCTGAAATACGGACGATCCGCGGCCTCTCCTCCTCGTCCACAGATGAGGTCATGCGCGCAATCGGTAAGGGCGCTGCTTCTGTAGGCGAAAAAGCGCGCACAAGCTCATCCATGCGCAAGCCTGCCGGTCTACAAATCACTCCGGAAGCCAACGGCATCAGACCGAACCGGGAAAGCTTTTAGCAGGCAAACCAGCAAGCACATCGCCTTTTCGCTCGTGCGAGCAGAGTATGTTAACACGCAATCGCCACCATCGCCTGGACATCCAGGGCTGGGATGGCAAGAACTGTGCGTGGTTTTCACCTGTCATCCCGCTCTCCTCTTCTGATCAGGATCACGGTTCGGATGACAGACCGAACAGGTCCGAGATCATCATGATCCAGGGATTGACGACGCGTGACGATCACCAGATCTCGAAACAGACGAACGGAGTGGCTGAGACGGCTTTTGCGCCCCAGCTATATTCCGGCCGTCATCGCGCTCGCCGTGATCCTTACCGCCGCCTTCTTCGCAGAGCGGCAAAATGCCTCCGTCAACGAGGTCCGCTCGCGGGCGATGGTGGCCGAGCGTCTGACGGCCATCCGCTCTAAAATCGAGCGCGGCATCACCGACGATGTGCAGCTGGTGCGCGGACTGGCGGCGCTGATCGCGGCGAGGCCGGACATGATAGAGGCGGACTTTCCGCGCGTGGCCAGGGAGATTGCAAGCCAATCCTCCTACCTGCGCAATCTGGCCCTGGCCCCCGATATGGTGATCGCCCAGGTCTATCCCCGCGCCGGCAATGAGCAAGCGCTTGGAAAAGACTACCGGCTGATTCCCCAACAGCGAGAGACCGCACTGCGCGTCCGCGACGAGAACCGCATGATTCTGGCGGGGCCCATGAATCTGATCCAGGGCGGATATGGGCTGAGTGCGCGCTTTCCCATCCGCGTGGAGGACGGCACCAGCGGCGGCCGGTTCTGGGGCATCCTTTCCGCCGTGCTGAAAATCGACCAGCTTTACCGAGATGCGGGCCTGATGGAGTCCGAGCTCGACCTTGCTCTGTCCGGACGGGATGGCACGGGCGCGCAGGGGCCGGTTTTCTTTGGTGCAGCAGAGGTGCTGCAGCGCAATCCCGTGCGCCTGACCATCGACCTGCCCGGCGGCAATTGGGTGATCAGTGGAACGCCGGCGGGCGGCTGGCCCCACTCGCCGCCCAATCTATGGACCGTGCGGATGGCCATCGCCTTCGCCGGGCTTCTGCTGCTGGTCCCTGTCTATACGCTCGGCCGGCTGATGGACGAGCGCCAGCAGCACATCACAATCCTGACCCAGAAGGAAGAAAGGCTCAGCGCGCTCTCGCACCGCCTGCGAATCGCGCTGGATGTGTCGGAAACCGGCACCTGGGAATGGGACCTGGCACGCGATGTCGTGTTCATGGACCGGCGGATGCAGGAGATCTACGAGTTCCACGAGGATGAAGATCCCGGCGCAGCGCTTTGGCGCAGTCGTCTCCATCCGCTCGACAGGGAGGACACGACTGCACGGGTCCATGAGGCCCTGCGTACCCGGCAGCCCTATCAGATACAATTCCGCATCATCGTGCCGGACAAGGGCGTCAGGCATATCCGCTCGATCGGATCGCCCTATACCGACGCCAAGGGCATCCAGCGCGTGGCGGGCGTCAACTGGGACATTACAGCCGACGTGGCCAAGACCGAAAGCCTGGAGGAAGCGCGGCGTCTGGCCGAGACCCGCAGCCGCGAAATCGAAGCCGCGCGCCACCGCATGGAGTTCAACGCGCTGCATGATCCGCTGACCGGCCTGCCGAACCGGCGCTATCTCGACCAGAAGCTGAACGCGCTAAGCCTCGAGAGCTTGGCGATCAGCATCTTTCACCTCGATCTCGACCGCTTCAAGGACATCAACGATACGCTGGGCCATGCCGCGGGCGACCAGGTGCTGCGGCATGCCGCAGACATCCTCCGCTCGAAGATGCGCGCGGGCGATTTCATTGCCCGGATCGGCGGCGACGAATTCGTGGTCATCGTCACCAATAACAGCCTGCCGGATCAGGGCGAAACCCTGGCCAGGGAGATCATCGCCGCCTTTCATGCCCCGCTTCCCTATCATGGCCATGAATGCCGGATCGGCGTCAGCATCGGCATCGCCCGCCAGGCGGAGGCGGAAACGCCGGAGCAGCTCCTGGTCAATGCCGACATTGCCCTTTACGAGGCCAAGCGCGATGGACGTGGACGCTACAGGTTCTTCACCCCGGCGCTCAAAGCCGCCGCGCTGACCACCAAGAAGGTTGGCGACGAAATCCTGCGCGGGCTGGAGCGCGGCGAGTTCATTGCCTATTTCCAGCCGCAGTTCTCGCCGGTCTCGCTCGATATCGTCGGGGTGGAGGCGCTGGCGCGCTGGCAGCATCCCACGCGTGGATTGCTTGCACCTGCGGCCTTCCTGGAAACGGCGGAGGAGATCGGCGTCGTCTCGCGCATCGACGACAGCATTCTCGATTGCGGGCTGGAAGCCCTGCACAGCTGGGACGCCGGCGGCGTGTCGATCCCCAAGCTCTCGGTCAATCTTTCCCACAGCAGGCTGATGGACGAAAGCCTGCCCGAACGGCTGGAAGCGCTCGATCTGCCGGCCGGTCGCCTGTCCTTCGAACTGCTGGAGTCCATCTCTTTCGACGACTGGGACAACCGGATCATGGCGACGATCAAACGCATCCGCGCCATGGGCATCGAACTCGAGATCGATGATTTCGGCAGCGGCTACGCCTCGATCACCAGCCTTCTCAAGCTCACACCGAACCGGCTGAAAATCGACCGCCAGCTGGTCATGCCGATCCTCTCCTCGAATCGGCAGCTGCGCCTGGTTTCCTCGATCATCGACATCGGCCGGGCGCTGGGCATCGACGTGGTGGCAGAGGGCGTGGAAACCCGCAACCATGCCGACGTTCTGCGTGCCCTCGGCGCGCATGCGCTGCAGGGCTATGCCTTCGCCCGGCCGATGTCGAAGGAGGCGCTGACCGCTTTCGTCAGCGAGCAGAGCTGGAAGGCCGCCTGATCGATCCAAGCACAGCGGATCATAAAATATTTTAAAAACATGACCTTGTATGATTTTTTCGACCGACTCGCCTGTCGGTGTGTGTCCCGCTTTCGGCCACACCGTGGCGCAAAGGAAACACTTGTTGAGGGACTTACCCTATTTTGGGGGATGGCAGCGAATGCCCGCTCGCAACGCGGCGGCAAAATGGTAAGGAGAAATGGTGAATCACTCGTTACCGGCAGCGTAGAGCCGGAAGGGGAAACCCGGATGAAATTCGTCAAGACGCTTCTGCCGCTGAGCCTTCTCCTGCTGTCGGGCTGCATGGTCGGCCCCAATTATCAGGAGCCGCCGGCCGTTCTTCCTGCCAAGTTTTCGCGCGGCTCGTCTGCGGCGGACAATGTGGTCATGAACCCCTGGTGGCAGGCCTTCCGTGACAAGAAGCTCGACAGCCTGATGACCCGCGGGATGAACGAAAATCTCAGCGTGAAGCAGGCGCTCGAGCGCATCAATCAGGCAAATGCCAACGTCATCATCGCCGGCGCCGGCGCCCTGCCGTCGCTCAACAGCTCGTCCTCGGCCACCGTGCAGGGCCAGGATGGCTCGCTGGTGCGCCGCCAGTCCAACGGACAGCGCGACCATAGCGAGACCAAAACGGCCACCACGTCACTTCCCGCGTCCTGGCTTCTCGACCTCTTCGGCCAGTATCGCCGGTCGGTCGAATCGGCCAACGCCACGCTGGATGCGGCCTATGACAATATCGGCACGGCACGGCTCGCTTATCTCTCCGATCTGGCGACGTCCTATATCGACGCGCGCTACAACCAGGAGGCTCTGGCCCTCGCCCGCAAGAGCCTGGAATCGCGCCGCGAAACCTTGAAGCTGACCAATGACATCCGCGAGGCGGGTGCTGCTTCGAGCCTCGACGTGGTCCAGGCTGAAGGTTTGGTCAATTCGACGCTTGCCGAGCTGCCGGCCTATGAAAGCGGCTTCAATGTCGCCGCCAACCACATCGCCACGCTGCTCGGCCTGCCGGCCGCCTCCATCACCTCGGAGCTGACGCGCAGCAGCGGCCAGCCGAGCCCCCGCTACAACACCAAGGTCGGCATTCCCGCCGATCTCATCCGCAACCGCCCGGATATTCGCGCCGCCGAGCGCAATCTCGCTGCGGCGACGGCGGAAATCGGCGTGGCCGAAGCCCAGCTCTATCCGAGCCTTTCGCTCGCCGGCTCGATCAGCGCCTCGCGCACGCTGACCAACGCCGTGCAGGGCAATGTCGGCGCCTGGTCCTTCGGCCCGGATCTGGTCATCCCGATCTTCAATGGCGGGCGGCTGCGCGCCAATGTCGAGGTGCAGCGCTCGGCAGCCCAGGTGGCCTATCTCACCTGGAAGCAGACGGTGCTCAAGGCCGTCGAGGATGTCGAGAACGCCCTGATCTCGCTCAAGAACAATTACGAGACGGTCGCCGCGCTGCGCAAGGTCGTCGCTTCCTCCGAACAGGCACTCGGCCTCGCCCGCGAAAGCTATCGCGGCGGCGCCACCTCGCTGCTGGACGTGCTCGACGCCGAGCGTACCCTGTCGCAGTCGCGCATACAGCTGGCCGCAGCCATTCGCAGCCTTGCAGCAAATTACGTCTCGCTGAACGTCGCCATCGGCGGCGGCTCGGCCATTGCAGTCCCGGTCCGCGGCGCGCCCGTGGTCGCCAGGACGACGGTGGTCGCGACCAAGTAAGGACGCCGGCAGCATCCTTTGAGCTTGGTTTCATCAGGGGCGTCGGCTTTGGCCAGCGCCCCTGATCGCGTTTTCTCGCCTTGTCGCTTGCTCGCCTTGTCGTGCAAAGCGCCGTTCAAGGACGCAAGCGTCACGTCAGGCCGATCTCCAGCGCCTGCGCGCCCTCCCACAGCACCATCCGGCCAAGCTTGGCGAGATCCTCCAGCGGCGAGGTCACGGTGAGAAAATGATTGCCGGCAAGCTGCCCCATCTTCGATTTGAAATGGACGGCGCCATAAGCCAGCAGCATCTCCGTCTCGCTGATGCCGCCGGGATAGAGCAGCATCTGCCCGGGCGCGGGGAAGCTGGTGTGGTTTTCATAACCGATGCCGAAATCGGTGGTGCCCAGCGGAATCCACAGGCCCTCGCCGCTCCAGCGCACATGGATGATCCGTTCGCGGTAGGGCAGAAGCTTCAGGATCGCCGAACAGGTCTCGGGCGCCGCCTCCGTCTCCAGCCGCGCCTCGAACCGGAAGGGCCCGGCCTTCAGAAACACCATTTCGCTCATTGCACACTGCCTCTTTGACGTTATGCCGCATCATGCCCAAGGGCTGCCGCCGGCACCAGCCCCGGCGCGCATCCGCCCTGTGGCAAAATCAGCCGGCAAAGCGGTGGCACCTCATGATTTTTTCCGGCTCAAGGCTTGGCTTTCCTTAAGAACCTCTCCATATTTGGAGCATCCCCGCGAGCGCCTGTTCGATGGCTTTCGCCTGCGCGTGACAGGTGCACATTCGCCCCTGATTGGCCGGTCGTGACTGGCCGCGTGCCAGACGGGCGCGACGGAGGCGGCAGGCATCTTTGACTGCTGCGTCCGGCTCGTTCGTGCAGACGATCAGCGGGGACCGGTCTCATGCTTGTGTTTCGCATCGCTGTGTTTCGCATTGGCTGAGCCTCCCGCCTGGACAACCATCCGAGAGGAACGACCCATAGATATCGCCGCGCTCCTGCTTCCGGTTCTCGTCTTCGCCCCGCTCGCGGGCAGCATCGCGGCCATTTGCCTGCCTTCACGGCAGGGAACGGAGGCGGCCTGGCTTTCCGGTCTCGTCGCCTTTCTCTGCCTCGGCATCAGCGTCTTTCTCTATCTGCAGGTCAGCCATCGCGGCGTCATCACCTGGCAGATGGACTGGATCCCTCAATATGGCCTGAACCTGAAGCTGCGGATGGACGGGCTGTCCTGGATGTTCTCAGGTCTGATCAGCGCCATCGGCCTGCTGGTCGTCGTCTATGCCCGCTACTACATGTCGCCAAGCGACCCGGTGCCGCGCTTCTTCTCGCTGTTCCTCGCCTTTATGAGCGCCATGCTCGGCCTGGTTCTGTCGGGCAATCTGGTGCTGATGGCGATCTTCTGGGAGATGACCAGCATCGTCTCCTTCCTGCTGATCGGCTACTGGTATCAGAACGCCCAGGCGCGCGACGGCGCGCGCATGGCGCTGACCATCACGGCGACCGGCGGGCTCTGCCTGCTGGTGGGGCTGATGCTAATCGGCCATATCGTCGGCAGCTACGATCTCGATGCCGTTTTGGCCTCGGGCGATGCCATCCGCAACCACCCGCTCTATCTGGTCGCGCTCATCCTCATTCTCGCCGGCGCCCTGACCAAGAGCGCGCAGTTTCCCTTCCATTTCTGGCTGCCGCACGCCATGGCGGCGCCCACGCCGGTCTCGGCCTTTCTGCATTCGGCGACGCTGGTAAAGGCCGGCATCTTCCTGCTGACGCGCTTCTGGCCGGTGATGGCCGGCACGGATGCCTGGTTCTGGCTGGTGGGACTGGCGGGCCTGACGACGCTTCTGCTCGGCGCCTATTTCGCCATTTTCCAGCATGATCTCAAAGGGCTGCTCGCCTATTCCACCATCAGCCATCTCGGCCTGATCACGGTGCTGCTCAGCCTCGGCAGCCCGGTGGCGGCCGTCGCCGCCATCTTCCATACGCTCAATCATGCGACCTTCAAGGCCTCACTGTTCATGGCGGCCGGCATCATCGATCACGAGACCGGAACGCGCGACATCAGGCGCTTGAGCGGCCTGTTCCGCTATATGCCGCATACGGCCACGCTCGCCATGGTAGCCAGCGCCTCCATGGCCGGCGTGCCGCTGCTCAACGGTTTCCTGTCGAAGGAAATGTTCTTCGCCGAGGCGATCGAGACCCATAAGGTCAATTTGCTGGATACGCTGACGCCCTATGTCGCCACACTGGCCAGCCTGTTCTCGGTCACCTATTCGGTCCGCTTCATCCACTCCGTCTTCTTCGGCCCGCCGCCGCGCGACCTGCCGAAGATCCCGCATGAGCCCGTGCGCTGGATGCGGCTGCCCGTGGAGTTCCTCGTGCTCGCCTGCCTGATCGTCGGCGTGGTGCCCTCGCTCACCATCGGCCCGATGCTCCATACCGCGGTCACCGCCGTTCTGGGCGCCGAGACGCCCTATTACAGCCTCGCCGTCTGGCATGGCTGGAACCTGCCGCTGTTCATGAGCATCATCGCGCTCGTCGGCGGGGTGCTGCTCTATGTGCTGATGAAGCCCTATCTCGCCAACAGCGTCGAGGGGCCGCCCTATATCCGGCGCCTGGAGGGCCAGCGCATCTTCGAGCGCGTGCTGGTGACGCTGTCCTGGCGCTGGGCGCGCCTGATCGAGGCCAAGGCGAGCACAAGGCGGCTGCAGCCGCAGCTGCGCATTCTCGCCGCCGTCTCGCTGCTGGCGGCTGCCGTGCCGCTGCTCCATCGCGGCTTCCAGCCGGCGGAGATCGTGCTGCGCGGCATCGATCCCGCCTTCGCCTTCGTCTGGCTGATCGGCATGGCCTGCGCGGTCGGCGCGGCCTGGCAGGCGAAGTTCCATCGGCTGGCGGCCCTGGTGCTGCTCGGTGGCGCGGGGCTGATCACCTGCATCACCTTCGTCTGGCTGTCGGCGCCGGACCTCGCCGTCACCCAGCTGCTGGTCGAGATCGTCACCACCGTCTTGATCCTGCTCGGCCTGCGCTGGCTGCCGAAACGGATCGAGCAGGCGACCAAGCCGGAAGAAATGACCTTCGGCGTGCGCCTGCGCCGCCTGCGCGATTTCCTGGTGGCGGTGGCCTGCGGCCTCGGCCTCACCCTGATTTCCTACACGGTCATGACCCGGCAGATGCCCGGCACGATTTCCAGCTTCTTCCTTGAGCGCGCCTATTCGGAAGGCGGCGGCACCAATGTCGTCAATGTGACGCTGGTGGATTTCCGCGGCTTCGACACCTTCGGCGAGATCGCGGTGCTCTGCATCGTCGCGCTCACCGTCTTCGCCCTGCTGCTGCGCTTCCGCCCGGCCTCCGAGAGCCTGGAAAAGCCCGAGCAGCAGCAGGTGCAGAACGCCTATGACGACCGCCACCCGGATCGGGCCAAGGGCGACAGCGTCTCCGACTATCTGTTCGTGCCGGCCATCCTCATGCGCTGGATGTTCCCCGTCATCGGCATGCTGGCCGCCTATCTGTTCTTCCGGGGACATGATCTGCCGGGCGGCGGCTTTGCCGCCGGCATCGCCATGTCGATCGGCTTCATCCTGCAATATATGGCCGGCGGCACGCGCTGGGTGGAGGAGCGGCTGCGCATCCATCCGCTGCGCTGGATGAGCATCGGCCTGCTGGTCTGCAGCGCCACCGGGCTCGGCTCCTGGGCGCTGGGCTATCCGTTCCTCACCTCCACATCGCATTACCTGCATCTGCCTGTGATCGGCGACGTGCCGCTCGCCAGCGCGATCCTGTTCGATCTCGGCGTCTTCTCGCTGGTGCTGGGCGCCACCGTGCTGATCCTGATCGCGCTGGCCCACCAGTCCGTGCGTGCCCCGCGCGCCCATATCCGCGCGCCGCGTGTCGGTGGGAAGGAGGTCTCCTGATGGAACTCGTGCTCTCCGCCGGCATCGGCGTACTCGCCGCCTCGGGCATCTGGCTCCTGTTCCGGCCGCGCACCTATCAGGTCGTCATCGGCCTTTCCCTGCTGTCCTATGCGGTGAACCTGTTCATCTTCGGCATGGGACGGCTGCGCGTGGACGCGCCGCCGATCATCGAAAAGGGTGGCGCCGGAGGGCTTCTCACCCATAGCGATCCCCTGCCCCAGGCGCTGGTGCTCACCGCCATCGTCATCGGCTTTGCCATGACCGCGCTCTTCCTTGTCGTGCTGCTCGCCTCGCGCGGCTTCAGCGGCAATGACCATGTCGATGGGAGGGAGTGAGCCCATGTCGGTCTTCGCCCACCTGCCGATCCTGCCGATTCTCATTCCGCTGATCACCGCGGCGGCGCTGATCCCGATCGACGACCGCAACCGCGACCTGAAGGGCGTGGTCAGCGTCGTCTCCAGCGCGATCGTCTTCCTGGTCTCGCTGTCGCTGATGTATGCCGCCGCCGACCAGCCGGAAGGCCGGCCGCTGGTCTATCTGCTCGGCAACTGGGCCGCGCCCTATGGCATCGTCCTGGTGGTCGACCGACTCTCGGCGCTGATGCTGGTGCTGTCGAGCCTGGTGGCGCTCGGCGCGCAGACCTTTTCGATCGCCCGCTGGCACCGCCAGGGCTTCCACTACCATTCGCTGTTCCAGTTCATGGCGCTCGGCGTCAACGGCGCCTTTCTCACCGGCGACCTGTTCAACCTCTTCGTCTTCTTCGAGATCATGCTCGGCGCCTCCTATGGCCTGCTCCTGCATGGATCGGGGCCGATGCGGGTGAAGAAGGGGCTGCATTACATCGCCATCAACCTCGCGGCCTCCTCGCTCTTCCTCCTTGGCGTCAGCCTGATCTACGGGGCGACCGGCACGCTGAACATGGCCGATCTCGCGCTGCGCATCGGCCAGCTGAACGTCGAAAACCGCATGCTGATGGAAGCGGGTGCCGCTCTGCTCGGCATGGCCTTTCTCGTCAAGGCGGCGATGTGGCCGCTCGGCTTCTGGCTGGCCGGGGCCTATGCCGCCGCCAGCCCTCCCTCTGCCGCCTTCTTCGCCATTCTCACCAAGGTCGGCGCCTATATCCTTCTCCGGCTTTCCATGCTGCTCTTCGGCGCGGCGGCCGGGCCTTCTGCGGGTTTCGGCCTGAATGTGCTGCTCTATGGCGGGCTCATCACCATCCTCTTCGGGCTGATCGGCGTGCTCGCCTCCCAGGCGCTCGGGCGGCTAGCGGCCTATTGCATCATCACCTCCTCGGGCACGCTGCTGGCCGCGATCGGCATTGCCGACAAGGCGGTGATCGCCGGCGCGCTGCTCTATCTCGTCACCTCGACGCTCGCCGCCGCCGCGCTCTTCCTGCTGATCGAGCTGATGGAGCGCGCGCGAGACGCCGGGGCCGACGTTCTGGCCGTGACGATGGAGGCCTATGGCGATGACGACCAGGTGGAGACCGAGGTCGGCGTGGCCGTGCCGCGCACCATGGCGCTGCTCGGCCTCTGCTTCGTCATCACCACCATGCTCCTGGCCGGGCTGCCGCCCTTTTCCGGCTTCCTCGCCAAGGTCTCGATCCTGCACGGCCTGTTCGGAAGCGGCCCACCGGGCGCGGCACTTTCCTTCCATGGCCTTGATGGCGCGCAATGGACCTATGTCGTGCTGCTGATCCTGTCGGGCCTGTCGACGCTGATCGCCATGAACCGCGTGGGCATCCGCACCTTCTGGACCTCGATCGAAGGCACGGTTCCGCGCGTCTACCTGATCGAGATCGCCCCGATCATGCTCCTGCTCGGCGCCTGCCTGGTGCTGACGCTCGGGGCCGGCTCCGCGCTCTCCTATCTGGATGCGACCGCCAGCGCGCTGGTCAACCCGCAAAGCTATATCGAGCCGGTGCTTTCCGCGCCCCGCGTGCCGAGCCCGGGGGAGCCATAGGATGCGCTACTGGTTTCCCTTCCCCTTCCTGTCGCTCGGCCTGCTCCTCTTCTGGGTGCTGATCAGCCAGTCGGTCTCGCCGGGAACGCTGGTACTGGGCGGGGCGCTGTCGATCGCGCTCGCCTGGGCCATGGTCAATCTGGGGCCGCACAAGAGCGTGCCCGGCCGGGTGCGGCCGCTGTTCCGCCTGGCCGGTGCGGTGCTGGTCGATGTCGTCCGCTCCAACATCGCGGTGCTCCGCGTCATGCTCGGCCGGCGGGGCAAGCCGGCGACCTCGGGCTTCCTGACCGTCGATCTGACGCTTCAGGACGAGAACGCCATTGCGCTGCTCGCCTGCATCCTCACCGCCACACCTGGCACGGCCTGGCTGGAATTCGACCGCACGACCCGCCAGCTGACGCTGCACATTCTCGATACGGCGGATGGCATGGACTGGCAGCACATCATCAAGACCCGCTATGAGCGGCCGCTGACGGAGATCTTCCAATGAGCGAACTCCTGATCATCTGGTGCATGCTGCTGGCGCAGCTGATGCTCGGCGTCGCCATGGCCTGCACGCTCTACCGCATCATCTTCGGCCCGCGCGCGCAGGACCGCGTTCTGGGGCTCGACGCGCTCTATGTCTGCGCCATGCTGCTCCTGCTGACCTTCGGCATCCGCACGGCCAATGTCATCTATTTCGAGGCGGCGCTGATCATTGCGGTGCTCGGTTTCGTGTCCACCATCGCTTTCGCCAAGTTCATGATGCGCGGCGAGGTGATCGAATGACGGTTCTCGACCTTCCCGCCTGGGCTGCCATTCCCGTCTGCCTGCTGCTGCTTCTCGGCGCGGGCAATGCTCTGGCCGGCGCCATCGGCCTTCTCAGGCTGAAAAGCTTCTATGCCCGGCTGCATGCGCCCTCGCTGATGGTCAGCGGCGCCACGATCCTGATCTGCCTCGCCTCCATGCTCACCTTCGCCGTGCTGCAGAACCGCTGGGTGTTTCACGAGCTGGCGATCATCGCCTTCATGATCATCACCACGCCTGTCACGCTGATGCTGCTCGGCCAGGCCGCGCTCTATCGCGACCGGGCGGAGGGCTCGCAGGAGGTGCCGCACAAGGAAGAGGGGCTGAAGACGGAAGCCGCGGTGGAGGAGTAGAGCATCGGACCGAAACGCGCAAAAGCATTATAGGAATAGACCGGATGCGAAACAGGCCCTATTCGCCCCGCCCGCGAAAGCGGCGCTGGTAGCCGGCATCATACAGGGCACTTTCGCGAAACTCTGCACCATCCGCAAGGCCGCGCCCAACGAAGACGATCGCCGTGCGCTCGATCGGCTCCGCCCGGACCTGATCCTCAATGGTCGCCAGCGTGCCCCTGAGAACGCGCTGGTCCGGCCAGGAGGCCTTGACCACGATCGCAACGGGACAATCCGCGCCATAGAGCGGCGTCAGCTCGGCAACGATCCGGTCCAGCGCGTGAATGGCGAGATGGATGGCGAGCGTCGCCCCGGTCGCGCCGAAGCCGGCAAGGGTCTCCCCTTCGGGCATGGGCGAGGCCCGGCCGGAGACGCGGGTCAGCACCAGGCTCTGCGCGCGGGCGGGCTGGGTCAGTTCGCGGCCGAGAACGGCAGCGGCGGCGGCAAAGGCCGGCACGCCCGGCGTCAGCGTATAGGCGAGCCCCCTGGCGTCGAGACGGCGGATCTGCTCGGCCACCGCGCTCCAGACGGACAGATCGCCGGAATGCAGCCGCGCCACATCCTGCCCCGCTTCGGCCGCGCGAACATATTCCGCCTCGATCTCGTCGAGCGACATCGGCGCGGTGTCGACGATGCGCGCGCCCTCGGGACAATAGGCGAGCAGATCCTTCGACACGATCGAGCCGGCATAGAGGCAGACCGGCGATGCGGCGATCAGGTCGCGCCCGCGAACGGTGATGAGATCGGCGGCACCGGGCCCGGCGCCGATGAAATGAACAGTCATGCAAGATCCTTGGTCAGGGCGCGGCGCGCCTTAGATGCCGCCCCTGCGATCCGCATTGCCACGGAAAGGACGGGCCGGCCGCGCACGCGGTGCCGTCTCGTTCTTCTCGAAATTGCACGCCGGGGCAAGGGTGAAGTGAGAAAGGCCGAAGGGGAGTGGCGCCAACCTCCGGCGCAGGTCGCCGCGCTACACCCAGATCGTTTCCGTCTCCTGCTCCGGCTTTGTCCAGACCCACTGGGTGATCGGCATGGCCGGCCGCCAGCCGGTCATGCCGCCGACGGGAGCGGCGCTTGCCAGGGCGATCCGGGTCAGCGCGCCGCCGAGCCGGGCGTGATGGTCTAGCAGGACACGCTCCATCTCCAGCGTCACGGCATTGGCGACCAGCCGCCCGCCGGGGCGCAGCGCGTCGAGAACCGCCGGCATCACCCCCGCCACGCTGCCGCCGCCGCCGATGAAGATGGCATCCGGCCGTGCAAGTCCGCCAAGCGCCTCCGGTGCCGTGCCCGGCACGATCTGCAGGCCCGGCACACCGAAGGCGCGGGCATTCTCCCCGATCCGCTCGGCGCGGACTGCATCCGCCTCGATGGCGACGGCGCGCAGCGAGGGATCGGCCAGCATCCATTCGATGGCGATCGAGCCGGAACCCGCGCCGACATCCCAGAGCAGCTCGCGATGGCGGGGGCCAAGCGCCGAGAGGGTCAGCGCGCGCACCGCCTGCTTGGTGATCTGCCCGTCATGGGCAAACAGGTGGTCGGGAAGACCCGGTGTGAAAGGCAGGATGCGCGCATCCGGCCCCGCTACGACCTTGATGGCGCAGAGATTGAGCGCTGCGACATCCTCAAGGGCAAACTCCGCAGCCCTATGCCGGGTGATGCGCTCCCGCGCGCCCCCCAGCGCCTCCAGCACGGTGAGCCGCGACCCGCCGAAGCCGGTCGCAGACAGCAGCCGGGCCAGCTCCGCCGGCCCCTTCTCGTCGGAGGTCAGCGCCAGAATCCGGCGGCCAGGATGGAGATGCGGGCGAATGAGATCCAGGGGACGGCCATGCAGCGAGAGACAGGTGACCTCCTGCAGCGGCCAGCCGAGCCGAGCGGCCGCCAGGCTGAAGGCCGAGGGCGCGGGGATCGTGTGCATCTCCCTTGTATCGACATGGGCCGAGAGCGTCGCGCCGACGCCGTAGAGAAAGGGATCGCCAGAGGCGAGCACGACGACGCGCCGGCCGCGCGCGGCCAGCACGGCCTCCACCGAACGCGAGAACGGGCTGAGCCAGGCCTGCGCCGTGCCTTGGATCAGCGGCCCGGCCAGCGCCAGGTGGCGGGCGCCGCCGAAGACCAGCTCGGCCATAGCGATCCGACGCTTGGCCTCGTCGCCAAGACCGGCTAGACCATCCTCCCCGAGGCCGACCAGGGTCAGCCAGGGCGCGACCAAGCGGGTTTCGGCATCATCCATGCAGGCTCATCCTCATCTTCTGATCCTCGGCGGCACCACGGAGGCGCGGCAACTGGCCGAACGCCTCGTGCACCTCGGGCATGATCGCATCACCCTGTCGCTCGCCGGCCGCACCGAGCAGCCGCGCCCGCTGCCGGTTCCCGTGCGCATGGGCGGCTTCGGCGGGGCGGAAGGGCTTGCCGCCTATCTCAGGGAGAAGGCGGTGGACCTGCTTGTCGATGCCACCCATCCTTTCGCCGCACGGATCTCCGCAAATGCGGAAGTCGCCGCCGCGCAAACCGGGGTGCCGCTGCTGGTGCTGCGCCGCCCCGGCTGGAAGGCGATGGCGGGCGACCGCTGGCACCGTGTCGGCTCTATCAGCGACGCCGTGGCGGCCCTTGGCGCAGGGACACGCCGGGTGTTCCTCGCCATCGGCCGGCAGGAGGCCGCCCTGTTCGAACGCGCGCCGCAGCATGCCTACCTCATCCGCAGCGTCGATCCGATCCTGCCGCCGCTGGCGCTGCCGGACGCGCGCTTCATCGAGGCCTGCGGCCCCTTTGCCGAAGCCGACGAACGGGCGCTGCTGACGACGCACGCCATCGATGTCATCGTCGCCAAGAACAGCGGCGGTTCGGCCACCTATGGCAAGATCGCCGCCGCGCGCGCGCTGGGGCTCGACGTGATCCTGGTCGACCGGCCGCCGGAGGGCGCAGCCCCCGTCTTCGAGACGGTAGAAGCCGCGCTGGCGGCCATCGCTCACGGCGTGTATCCGCCCGCGCCGGCGGAAAAGCGCGGGGTGTAGACGAGATCGCCCTGCCCGGGCCGCGCGACGATGCGCGTTTCGGCGCTGCCGATGATGACGCAGGTCGCCATATCGGCAAGCGCCGGATCGGCCGTTTCCAGCGCGAGAACCCTGATCGCCTCGTCCGGCCGCCCGGCCGCCCGGCCGAAGATCACCGGAACGCTTGCCGGCAACACCGCGCGCAGTGTGTCGAAGGCTTGCCCGAGCTGCCAGGGCCGGGCGCGGCTGATCGGATTGTAAAGCGCGATGACCAGCCCGGCCTCGGCCGCCAGCTGCAGCCGCCGGACGATGACGGACCAGGGCTTGAGATTGTCCGACAGCGAGATCGCACAGAAATCATGGCCGAGCGGCGCGCCGGCGCGCGCGGCAACGGCCAGCATGGCGGTCACGCCCGGAAGGATCTCCAGATCGACGCCGGCATAGGCCGCGGGATCGCGGTCGATCGCCTCGCAGACGGCGGCGGCCATGGCAAAGACGCCGGGATCGCCGCCGGAGACCATGCAGACGCGGTGCCCCTCGCGCGCACGGTCCAGCGCCTGACGCGCACGCGCCAGCTCCTCGCGGTTGTCGGAAGCGATGCGGGCCTGATGCGGGGCGAGCGCCAGCCGGTCGAGATAGGGGCCATAGCCGAAGAAGAGATCGCAGGCCGCCACGGCCGCCTGCGCCTGCGGCGTCATCTGCTCGGGCGCACCGGGGCCGGTGCCGATCACGATCAGGCGTCCGGCGCCCGGGCGAATGACGTCAGAGAGCGTTTCGGGAGAGGCCGTGCTCATCGCCGCCCCTTCCAGCCGGGCACCAGCACCAGCGAGAAATAGGGCGCGGCATCGTCGGCCTTCTCGGCGAGCGGCACCATCGCCGCATTGGCCATGGTGCCGCGCTCGACATAGACCGCCTCGGCCAGCTTGCCGACCGAGGCCAGCGCCCGGCGGATCTTCGGCAGGTTGCGCCCGACCTTCATGATCACCGCGGCCTCGGTATCTCCCAGCCGGCGGGCAAGCTCCGCCTCACTGAGCGTGCCGGGCAGCACCGAGAGAATATCGTCGCCCTGGACGATCGGCAGGCCGGCGACCGACCAGCAGCCGGACATGGCGGTGATTCCGGGAATGACCTCGGCGGAAAAGGTGCCGGCAAGCCGGACATGCAGATGCATATAGGAGCCGTAGAACAAGGGATCGCCCTCGCTCAAGCAGGCCACGGTGCGGCCCGCCACCAGATGCGCGGCCACGGCTTCGGCCGAGCGGTCGTAGAAATCGCCGATCTGGCTCTTGTAGTCGTCGTGTTCCTTGTCGATCTCGGTGGTGACGGGATAGTAGAGCGGCAGCTCGACGATGCTGGGCTTCAGCAGGCCATCGACGATCGACCGGCCATTGCCGCGCCGGCCGGCCTTGGCGAAATAGGCCAGGACATCGGCGCTTTCGAGCGCGCGCAGCGCCTTCACCGTCAGAAGCTCGGGATCGCCGGGGCCGGTGCCGACGCCGATCAGCCGCCCCTGGGCGGGCAGCGGTTCCGCCATCGCGCTCACAGGCCCGGCCTCGCCAGCGCATTGACGGCCGCCGCCGTGATGGCGGAGCCTCCCAGTCGCCCGCGCACGATGGCGAAGGGCACGCCATAGGAGTGCTCGGCCAGCGCCTCCTTGGATTCCGCCGCGCCGACGAAGCCGACAGGCATGCCGAGGATCGCCGCCGGCTTCGGCGCGCCGTCGCGCAGGAGTTCGAGCAGATGGAAGAGCGCGGTTGGCGCATTGCCGATCGCCACCACGGCACCGTCCATGCGCTCGCGCCAGAGATCGAGTGCCGCGGCCGAACGGGTATTGCCGATGGCGGCGGCAATGGTGGGCGTCTCGGGATCGCGCAGGGTACAGAGGACGGAATTGCCGGCGGCAAGCCGCGCGCGGGTGATGCCATCGGCCACCATGAAGGCATCGCACAGGATCGGCGCGCCGGCGGCAAGGGCTGCCCGCGCCGCCGCGACGAAGCCGGGCGAGAAGACGAAATCGCGTGCGGCCTCCGGCAGGCCGCAGGCATGGACCATGCGCACGGCGATCTCCGCCTCTTCCGCGGAGAAGCGGGACAGATCCGTCTCGGCGCGGATGATGGCGAAGGATTGCCGGTAGATGGCGTCGCCATCGCGGATATAGTCGTAGTCGGCCATGCCTATCCCTGTTGAAGCGCTGCGGCGATCCCCGCCGGCCCCAGCCGTCTCAGGCACGCGCGGGCCGATTCGCCCGCCAGCCGCGCCCCGCTCACGCACCGGGAAAGCCGTGTCAGTGCCCCGTTCAGGTCGCTCACGTCAAGAGCGATCGACGGCGCATCGGCCGCCTGCCCCTCCAGAACCAGACCGAGCCGCTCCTGTGCGGGCCCGCCGACCAGCGTCAGCGCCGCCGCGCGCGGGTGGGCGCAGCCCTTGGGACAGCCCGAGACATGCAGGCGGACGCTCCCGTCGAGAAGCGGCGCCAACCGCTCCGCCGCCTGTGCAGCGATCCCCTTGGTGTCAAGACAGGCGGAGGCGCAGGCCGGACGTCCGGCGCAGGCGGCCACCGCGCGGGCCGGATTGTCAGGCCTGGTGATAAAGCCGAGCGCCTCGGCCCGCGCCATCAGCCGCCGCAGCGCGGCCTCGCCAAGCGGCGCGACGATCAGCCCGTGATCGGGCGCGAGCCGCAGTTCGGCGGCGCCCTCCGCCTCCGCCTGCTGGAGGAAGGTGAGGAGATCCGCCGCCCTTGCCTGTCCGAAGGCAAAGCCGAGGCCGAGCGCGAAGCCCCTCGTCATGGGATCGCCAGATCGGAAATTGATCGGGCCGAGATCGATCGGACCGACCAGCGTGACCGCCTCCGGGCGCGGCGACTGCCGCGCGCTACCGCGCTTCATTTCGGGCGCACGCCCTTGCCCTTGAAGCGCTCCTGTTTCCGCCCCCAGTTCATTCTCCGGCTCTGCCGGCTTCTCTGGCGTTGCCGCCTCAAGCGCGGGAAGCGTCAGGGTCGCAGGGTCGAGATCGCGGCCGCGCGCCGCGCGTCCCAGCTGCGCCAGTGCCCGCAGGCTGGCGCGCACCGCCACAACCGCGCCCTGCGCATCGAAAAGCCCGGCGTCTTGCGCACCAAGGAACAGGCGCCAGCGTTCTGCCGCCTCGGCGACCAGTCTGAGATCGGCGATCAGGCCCGAGAGATCGACTTGCCCCCCCTCATCGATCACGATCGACAGCTTGGGTGCCAGACGATCCGTGAAGCCGGACGACCCGGCCTCTTCCTCCGCGAGAACCGCGCGCAGCCGCTGCGCCATCGCCTGCCCGTCGGCCAGCGCCTGGCGATCGAGACCGGAAAGCGGGGAGATTTCGACGGCGGGCGCCTCGGCCAGCGGAAAACCTGATTGCGCCACGTCATCCGCGAAGTCCGCAGCGCTGCGCGCCGTCAGGCCGCGCACTTGCAGGCTGCCGCGCGCGGTGATTTCCACCAGACCCGAACCATGGCGGTCCGCAGCCAGGAGCACCGTGCGCACCATGCCGAGCGGCAGGGCAGGCTCGCGCGGCCTCAATCGTGCGAGAAGCCCGTCGCCCGTCGGCATGGGCGCGGCCAGCGTTGGGCAGGCGCCGCGCCGCCAGGCCGTTACCGCCTGCCGCGCCCCGCTCATGTCCATCCCCGCATCCGCCATCCGCGCCTCGCCGCTTTTCTCCTGGCATAGCGCATCCGGGCGGAGGAGACAAAGCGGCAGAACAGAGTTCACGCTGTCAAGGCGGGCGACGCTGTCAAGGCGGGCGCATGGGATCAGCGGTGTGGGCACGCATTGGCGGATCCCGACGACGCGGAAAAGGGTGGGCCTGTTCCGGCCCGTCACCTACGAACGCGGCTTTCGCAGGAGATAGATATCCATGATCCAGCCATTCATCGCCCGCGCCTCGGCCCGGCGGGCGGCGATCTCCTCGCGCAGCTCGCCCAGGCGCCCAGAAAGGACGATTTCCTGCGGCATGCCGAGATAGGCGCCCCAATAGATCTCCGCATCGAGATCCTCCAGCGCCAGGAAGGCCTGTTCGCCGTCGAGCATCACGACCGCCGTGTCGGGCGTCGCGGGGAAATCCTCGGCCAGCCGCCGTCCCGTGGTGAGCGTAACAGGAGCGCCGATGCCGTTGAGCGGGATCTGGTGGCGGGCGGTGAGCAATTGCAGGCTGGTGATCCCGGGAATGACCGAGAGGGTGAAGTCGAGCCCCGTGGCCCTGACCCGGTCGAGAATACGCAGCGTGCTGTCATAGAGCATCGGGTCGCCCCAGACGAGGAAGGCGCCGGTTTCCTCAGGACCCAGCGCCTCGGCGATCAGTTGCGCATGGTTGCGCGCAAGCGCGGCATGCCAGTCATCGACGCTCTCGCCATAGGTCACGCCCGCCGCCTGCCGCCGTGGAACGATGAAGGCCTGTTCGCGCTGATCCATGCGGGTGACATGGGCGGCGATCACCCGCCGGCGCGCATCGGCCAGCGCGGCCTTCTCCTCGCCCTTGTCCGGCAGGAAGAGCACGTGGGCGCGGTTGAGCGCCTTCACCGCTTCGATTGTGACATGGTCCGGATTGCCCGTGCCGATGCCGATCACCGCGATGTGGCGCATCGCCCGCTCCTTCAAACAGAGCCGAAACAGGCTCTCGCATAGACATGGGTCGGGAGAGCTGATCGGGCGGAAAAAATCAAGCCGGAAAGATCGCTTGAAAGCAATGGCTGGAGTGGCACAACCTGAAACCCGGTGGCAGAACAATTTTTACGACATGCCGCCGCATTTTGGCCGCGCGGATGATATTATCACACGCGACTGTGATCGAGCCGGCCGGATTCGCAGGACAGAGGGGCCGCGATCGGCTAGGGAAATGCGTCGGGGCGGGCGCAAGAGGCCAGAGGCGAAACCCCGGCATCGAGGCGTTGCGCCATTCGAGGATGCGCGCATTGCGGCAGGGGCCGCCCAGGCGGGCAGAGCGGTAACTATACCGCGGAACACATCTTTAAAGCGGATTTGATTTAAATCGACACAAGACCGGAGCCGCCTCACCCGTTTGGAGGCGGCGAAGGGCACCGGAACAGGGCTAGAGTGACGACCGGCAAGGCCGGACGACGATCGGCCGGGCGGTTTAGAGGGCGTAGCGGGGACATCATGATGAAGACCCAGGGCAAGACAGGCAGCACCGATCCGGGCCAGGCGCTCAAGGCCTGCAGAAGCGCCTTTATCGGCGTGGGGATCGCCAGCGCGCTGGTCAACCTGCTCTATCTCACCGGCTCCTTCTATATGCTGGAGGTCTATGACCGCGTTCTGCCTTCGCGCAGCATTCCCACGCTGATCGCGCTCAGCGTGCTCGCGCTGCTGCTCTATGCCTTCCAGGGCGCCTTCGACATGATGCGCGGCCGTATGCTGGTGCGCATCGCCAATGCGCTGGACGAAGCGATGAGCGGGCGGATCTACCGCGCCGTGGTGCAGGCGCCGCTCAAGGTGAGGATGCAGGGCGACGGGCTACAGGCGCTGCGCGACTTCGACCAGGTGCGCAGCTTCCTCTCCGGTTCCGGACCCACCGCGTTCTTCGACTTGCCCTGGCTGCCACTCTACATCGTCATCTGCTTCCTGTTCCACCCGCTGATCGGCACCGTCGCCATCGTCGGCTCGCTGATCCTGATCGCGCTGACCTTCCTGACCAATCGCGGCACGCAGGCGCCCTCGCGCCGAGCGGCGGAAGCCGGCAACCACCGCAACGCTTTCGCCCAGTCCTCCCGCCGCAATGCCGAGGTGGTGCAGGCCATGGGCATGCTTGGGCGCATGTCCACGCTCTGGGCGGAGAAGAACGACAGCTATCGCGAGGAAAACCGCATCACCTCGGATGTCGGCAACGGCTATGGCGCCGTGTCCAAGGTGTTCCGCATGGCGCTGCAGTCGGGCGTTCTTGCCACCGGCGCCGTGCTGGTGATCGAGGGCATGGCCTCGCCCGGCATCATCATCGCCGGCTCGATCCTCACCGCGCGCGCGCTCGCCCCGGTGGAGCTCGCCATCGGCAACTGGCGCGGCTTCGTCTCCGCCCGGCAGAGCTGGCAGCGGCTGAAGGACATGATGGTGGCCCTGCCCGAGCAGCCCGCACCGCTCGAACTGCCGCCCCCGTGCGAACGGCTGACCGTCGAGACCCTCTCCGGTGGCCCGCCCGGCGTCCAGCGCCTGATCTTCGCCGATATCAATTTCACGGTTCCCGCCGGCAGCGCACTCGGCATCATCGGCCAGAGCGCCTCGGGCAAATCTTCGCTCGCCCGCGCCATTCTCGGCATCTGGCCGCCGCTGCGCGGCTCGGTGCGCCTGGACGGCGCAGCGCTCGACCAGTGGGACAGCGACCGCCTCGGCAGGCATATCGGCTATCTGCCGCAGGATGTGGAGCTGTTCGGCGGCACGGTGGCGCAGAACATCGCCCGCTTTGCCGAGGACGCCACGGCGGAAGCCGTGGTCGCCGCCGCCAAGGCCGCCCGCGTTCACGAGCTGATCCTGCGCCTGCCCAATGGCTACGAGACCGATATCGGCGATGGCGGCACCGCGCTCTCGGCCGGCCAGCGCCAGCGCGTGGCACTCGCCCGCGCGCTCTATGGCAATCCCTTCCTTGTCGTCCTGGACGAGCCAAACTCCAACCTCGACGCCGAGGGCGAGCAGGCTTTGTCGGAAGCGGTGATGAGCGTGCGCGCCCGCGGCGGCATCGCGCTGGTCATCGCCCATCGCCCGAGCGCGCTGGCCGCCGTCGATCTGGTTCTGGTGATGAAGGACGGCCGCATGCAGGCCTTCGGCCCGCGCGACGAAACGCTGGCGCAGGTGCTGCGTCGGGATACACCGCGCCCGGCCCAGGCGGCCAGCATCGGCGGCGGCCACCACCCCGCGCTCAAGGTGGTTGAAGACAAGGAAGCCGGCGAATGACCTCAGCTCAGACTTCGGGTGTCCGGACATCGGGCAGGCCCGCCTCCGGCCGTCCCCCCGCAGCCGGCACCGCGCGCGGCTCGCTCAAGCGCCACATGCTGGCGATCGGCGTCATGGCCGTGGTTCTGGTCGGGGGCATCGGCGGCTGGGCCGCCACCACCTCGCTGTCGAGCGCGATCGTCGCCGGCGGCACGGTCGTGGTCGAGAACAATGTCAAGAAGATCCAGCACCTGACCGGCGGCATCGTCGGCGAGCTGAAGGTGCGCGAAGGCGACCGGGTCGAGGCCGGCCAGGTGCTGATCCGCCTGGATGGCACGACGGTGCGCGCCAACCTCTCGATCGTGCAGAACACGCTCGCCCAGCTCTATGCCCGCCGCGCCCGGCTGATCGCCGAGCAGACCGGGGCCGAGACCTTTGACATACCCGAGCGCATCGACGCGCTCACCGACAGCACCTCTGCAAAGCTTCTGGAAGACAGCGAGCGCAAGCTGTTTGAAAGCCGCCGCAGCGCGCTCGCTGGTATGAAGAGCCAGCTGGAGGCCCGCAAGGGCCAGCTTCGCGACGAGGTCGAGGGGCTGACGGTGCAGCTGGCGGCGATTGCCGATGCGCTGACGCTGATCGATCAGGAGCTTTCCGGCGTGGACAAGCTCTATGCCCAGGGCCTCGTGTCGATGCAGCGCGTCACCACGCTCAAGCGCGAAAAGGCCCAGCTCGAAGGCGATCGCGGCGCCCGCATCGCCTCGCGCGCCCAGTCCGCCGGCAAATCCAGCGAAATCGACCTGCAGATCCTGCAGCTCGGCGAGGACCGTCGCACCGAAAGCGCCAAGGAACTGACCGAGGTCGAGGGCCGGATCGCCGAATATGAGGATCGCCGGGTAGCGGCCCTCGACCAGCTCAAGCGGCTGGACATCACCGCGCCAATCGCCGGCCGTGTCTACCAGCTCGCCGTCCACACAGTGAACGGCGTCGTCAATCCGGGCGAACAGCTGATGCTGGTCGTGCCGGAGGCCGACAATCTGACGGTCGAGGCCCGCATCAACACCACCGATATCGACCAGATCCACCTGGGACAGCCGGTGGAGGTGCGCTTCAGCGCCTTCAACCAGCGCACCACGCCGGTGATCGATGCCGAGGTGGTCAATATCGCGCCCGATCTCGTGACCGACCAACGCACCGGCGTCTCCTACTACCCCCTGCGCATCCGGCCGAAGCCTGAAAGCCTCGCCCAGCTCAAGGGCCTGAGCCTTTATCCCGGCATGCCGGCGGAAACCTATATCAAGATCGCCGACCGCACCGTCGTCTCCTACCTCGCCAAGCCGCTGACCGAACAGATGCAGCGCACCTTCCGCGAGGATTAGGAGGGCAGCCGGAGGATCGCTTTCTTCCGGCTGTCTGATCACAAGATGCGATGACCCTTGTCGTCCAGGAAATCGCGTCGGGGGTGCGCAGCGATAAAGCTTGCGTCGTTACGGTGCGCCCGATTTCGGTCCCATCCGCAACGGCTTCGCATGCCGTCTTCACTATGGCAGTCCCGCCCGCGACATCATCCTCGGGCTTGACCCGAGGGTCTACGCAGGTTGCAGCAGGCAAGAGCATGGTGGAGATCGGGGTCAGCCCCGCGCCTGCGATGGCAGAAAATTCTGCCTCCGCCTCGGAAAAATGCGTCGCGCCCGCCTGACGATATGCTAAGCCGGGCCATGCACCATGATGCGCCGCACCATGCCGTCCGACCTTCTTGCGGGCCCGGCGGCGGCAGGACCTCCCGATGAATACAAAACGCAACGGCTATCTCTTCACGCTCCTGGCCATCGTCATCTTCACGATCCAGGACGCGGTGTCCAAGCATCTCGGCGCGATCTATCCGCCTGTGGTGATCACCATGATCCGCTACTGGGCCTTCGCGATCTTCGTGGTGCTGATGGCGATGCGCGCCAAGGGCGGGCTGAAGGCCGCGATCCGCACGCGGCGGCCGCTGCTGCAGCTGACGCGCGGCGTGCTGCTGGCCGCGCAGATCGTCACCGTCATCTTTTCCTTCACCCTCGTAGGGCTGGCGCATACGCAGGGGATCCTGGCCGGCGGGCCGATCTTCATCGCGCTTTTGTCGATGGTGCTGCTTGGCGAGCGTGTCGGCTGGCGGCGCTGGAGCGCGATCGGCGCCGGTCTCGTCGGCGTTCTCATCATCATCAATCCCGTGGGTACGCTGGAGCCGGCCATTCTGGTGCCGCTGCTCTGCTCCGCCTTTTTCGCCTTTTATGCGGTGGCGACCCGGCTGGTGAGCCGCGAGGACAGCGCGGCCACCAGCTTCTTCTACACCGGCATCGGCGGCGCGCTCGTCACCAGCCTGGTCGGCCCCTTCTTCTGGCAGCCGCTGGCGATGCATGACTGGGGCTGGATGGGGCTTTTGTGCCTTACCGGCATGTCCAGCCACTTCTTCCTGATCAAGGCCTATGAATATCTCGATGCCTCGGAGGTGCAGCCCATCAGCTATCTCCAGGTGGTGCTCGCCTCCATCGTCGGCGTCACCGTATTCGGCGAGACGCTGACCGCAAACATGCTGGTGGGCACCGCCATCGTGGTGGGGGCCGGCATCTTCACCATCTGGCGCGAAAGCGTGGTCGCGCGCCGCACGGCGCCGCCGGCGCAGGTCAAGGCGACCGCCGATCTCTGATCTGGCCCCGGGATCAGGCGCTGGCCGGAGCCTCCGGCAGGCGCCAGTCGATCGGCGTCTGCTCATGGGCGACCAGAAAGTCATTGGCCTTGGAAAAGGGCCGTGTGCCGAAAAAGCCGTTATGCGCCGAGAGCGGCGACGGATGGGCCGAGCGCAGCACAAGATGGCGCTCGCGATCGACGAAACCGGCCTTCTTCTGGGCGTAAGAGCCCCAGAGGATGAAGACGACGGGGTGCGGCAGGCTGTTGACGGCACGGATCACCGCATCGGTGAAGCGCTCCCAGCCCTTGCCTTGATGCGAGGCGGCGCTGGCGCGCTCCACCGTCAGCACGCTGTTGAGCAGCAGCACGCCCTGGCGCGCCCAATGCTCCAGAAAGCCGTGGCGGGCGGGGGGGATGCCGAGATCGCTTTCCATCTCCTTGTAGATATTGACCAGCGAAGGCGGAATGCGCACGCCCGGCCGCACGCTGAAGGACAGGCCATGCGCCTGGCCCTCGCCATGGTAGGGGTCCTGCCCGAGAATGACGACCTTGACCGCGTCGAGCGGCGTGAGGTCCAGCGCCCGGAAATACTCCGCGCCACGCGGGAAGATCTGCTTGCCCGCCTGCTTCTCTGCCTGCAGAAACTCTTTCAGCGCCGTCATATAGGGGCTGGTGAATTCCTGCGAGAGCGCCGCCTTCCAGCTCTCTTCCAGCCGCACCGCTTCGCTCATCCCAGCCATCCTTCATGCCGACACAGGTCGTTCTGACATAGGACAGCCGCCGCCGCTCCGAAAGAGCTTTCCTCGTCTGCCGGTAGCGTCGTCGTCGCGTTATATTTTACAGAATATAAGGCTGGCCTTGGTCAGGGCTTTCGCTATATTCGCGCGGATATGTCGATCTCTTGACCCCGGAGACCTCATGCCGATGCCCCGTTCCCCCGCCATGCAAGCGCCTTTGCACCGCCAGTCTCAGCCCCGCCGCCGCCTCGCAGGCCTTCTGGCGGCGCTGGTGCTTATCGGCGGCGTGCTCGCTGCCCTTGCGCCCGACGCCGCGCGCGCCGAGGCACCGGTGACGGTCTTCGCCGCCGCCAGCCTGAAGACGGCGCTGGATGCGGTGAATCAGGCTTTCACCGCCGAGACCGGCAAGCCGGCGACAGCCTCCTATGCCGCAAGCTCGGCGCTCGCCAAGCAGATCGAGGCGGGCGCGCCGGCCGATCTCTTCATCTCCGCGGATGAGGACTGGATGAACGATGTCGCCGGCAAGAAACTGATCCGCGCTGAGACGCGCACCGATCTGCTCGGCAACCGGCTGGTGCTGGTCTCGGCAAAGGCGGAGGGCGCACCGGTCGAGATCGGCCGCGATTTTGATCTCAAGGGCAAGCTCGGCGAGGGCCGGCTCGCCATGGGCGCGGTCGAGAGCGTGCCCGCCGGCAAATATGGCAAGGCGGCCCTGGAACATCTGGGGCTGTGGGACGGCGTGAAAGACAGGGTCGCCGGCGCGGAAAATGTCCGTGCAGCCCTGCTCCTGGTCTCGCGCGGCGAGGCGCCCTTCGGCATCGTCTATGAGACTGACGCCGCCGCCGATAAGGGCGTGCATCTCGCCGGCCTCTTCCCCGCCGGCAGCCATCCGCCGATCGTCTATCCCGCCGCGATCCTGACCGATTCGCACAATCCGGCCGCCGCCGACTATCTGGCCTTCCTGCGCTCGGACAAGGCTGGCGCGATCTTCAAGGCGCAAGGCTTCACGCTGTTGTCGCGATAGCGCGCATCCATCCTCCAGCGCGCGGCGCGCCCTTTCAGAAGAACAGGCAGAGGCGTGATCGATCTTTCCTTCAGCCCGGCGGAATGGACCGCGATCCGGCTTAGCCTCAAGGTGGCGCTGGTCGCCATGCTGGCGAGCCTGCCGGTGGCGCTGGCTGTCGCGCTGCTGCTGGCGCGCGGACGCTTTGCCGGCAAGGCGCTGCTGAACGGGCTGGTGCATCTGCCGCTGATCCTGCCGCCGGTGGTCACCGGCTATGGCCTGCTGCTGCTCTTCGGCCGGCGCGGGCCGGTGGGCGCCTTTCTGGAGCAGACGGTCGGCCTCGTCTTTTCCTTCCGCTGGACCGGCGCGGCGCTCGCCGCCGCCGTCATGGGCTTTCCCCTGATGGTGCGCAGCATGCGCCTGTCGATCGAGGCGGTCGATCGCCGGCTGGAAGAGGCGGCGGCCACGCTCGGGGCTCCTCCCCTCCTCGTCTTCCTCACCGTCACCCTGCCGCTTTGCCTGCCGGGGGTGATCGCCGGCATGATCCTGAGCTTTGCCAAGGCCATGGGCGAATTCGGCGCCACCATCACCTTCGTCTCCAACATTCCGGGCGAAACGCAAACGCTCGCCTCGGCCATCTACAGCTTCACCCAGGTGCCGGGCGGCGATGCCGGGGCGCTGCGGCTCACTCTCGTGTCCGTCGCCCTGTCCCTGACGGCCCTGATGCTCTCTGAAGCGCTGGCGCGGCTGACCGCGCGCCGGATCGGGCTCCCATGAATCAGGACAAGGATAGGAGCCTGGAGGTCCGCCTGAAGACGCCGCTCGGCGCGACGCGCCTCGATATTGGCTTTACCGCCGGGGCCGGCGTGACCGCGCTGTTCGGTCCCTCGGGCGCAGGCAAGACCTCTGTTCTCCGGGCGATCGCCGGGCTCCTGCGGCCGGAAGAAGGGCTGATCCGCTTTTGCGGGCAAACCCTGCTCGACACGGGCGCGGGCATCGCCGTGTCCCCGCATCGGCGCGGCTTCGGCGTGGTGTTTCAGGAGGCGCGGCTGTTCCCCCATCTCTCGGTGCGCCGCAATCTGCGCTATGGCGCCGTCTTTTCCCAGGCGCGCGGCCGACCGGATTCGGCGGAGTTTGCCCGCATCGTCGATCTCCTCGGCATCGCACCGCTTCTTGAGCGCGCCCCGCGCCATCTCTCCGGCGGCGAGCGCCAGCGCGTGGCAATTGGCCGGGCGCTGCTCGCAGCCCCCCGCCTGCTGCTGATGGACGAACCGCTCGCCGCGCTCGACGAGAACAGGCGCAGCGAGATCCTGCCCTATCTCGAGCGGCTGCGCGACGAGACGCGGGTGCCGATCCTCTATGTCAGCCATTCGGTCGCCGAGGTGGCGCGGCTCGCCGATCAGGTCGTTCTGATCGACCGGGGACGGGTGGCCGGCGCCGGGCCGGCCGCCGAAACGCTCGGGCGCGCGAGCCTTATGGCCGGCGCTTCATCGCGCGAGCGCGGCGTGGTTCTGGAGGGCCGTGTCGCGGGCGCCCAGCCGGAAACGGGCGTGACCACGGTCGAGATCGCAGGCGCGCGCCTGCGCCTTGCCGAGGAAGGTCTCGCCCCCGGCGCCGCCGTGCGTCTGAGGATCGCCGCCCGCGACGTCATGCTGTCGCTGCGCCCCGTGGAGGGCATCAGCGCGCTCAACAGCCTGCCGATGCGCATCGCCGGCCTGACGCCGCTGGACGGCCGGACGATGGAGGTGCGGCTGGAGCAGGCGGGTGGCCTGCATCTTCTCGCCCATGTCACCACGGTCTCGGCGCAGGCCCTTGGGCTTGCCGTGGGTCTTGCGGTGCATGCGCTGGTGAAATCGGTGGCGCTCGATCATTTTCGCTAAAGCGTCGGATCGGCAGGTGGGAACCGGTCTCGCAAAAACCCGATGCTTGCAATCCATGCCTAAGCCGCAGGAGACGGGCGGCCGGCCTCCTCGGGATCCGCGCGCGATCGGGGGCCTCCGGCTTCAACGCTCGGGCTGCGATCCACCCTTCCCGCCCTGTGCATCCTGCGCGGCTGGAGCCGTCTCTCGTCCGCCATCGGCAGCCGGGCCGGCTGGCCGGTGCGCCTCCAGCCAGGCAAGGTCTTCCGCCAGCGCTTCGCATGCCCGCGCTTCCATGGCCCGGAAGCGGGCGACGAGCTCCGCGCCGAACGGGGTCAGCGCCGCCCCTCCCCCCTGACGCCCGCCGCGCTGCGAGCTGACGACCTCCTGCGCGAACATGGCATTCAAGGCCGAAACCAGCAGCCAGGCGCGGCGGTAGGACATGTCCATGGCCCGGCCAGCCGCCGAGATCGAGCCTGTCTCGACGATCAGTTCCAGAAGCCGGATCTTGCCATGGCCGAGCCGATCTGCCGGAAAATCGACGCGGAGAACAGGTTTAAGCGCGGGGGTGGCGGGCATGCTGACATCCTCCTTGCCCGCATGAGGAGCTGGGGCGTCCGTGAACGGGTCGGCGATTGCTCCTTGTTTCATCTGGGCGCGCCGCCGTCCAGAGCGCGCGCGGACAGACACCGCGGACCCTTCGACAGAATCCTGTTGCTGCGCGAAAACAAGCGGCTTGCCTGTCCTGACAGAAAGCGCCAGATGCGCCACTATTCTCTCCCGCCGCTTATCCGACGATACGACGGAAGCCGCTTTCAAAAGGCTAGAGCATCAGACTGAAAATCGCACGCAGTCCGATGCTCTAATTTTTTGTTTTTGCATCGATTTCTCCGAAAACCGGTTCCCACTTTTCGGTCCGATGCTCTATCCTCACCGCCGGGCCTCTGCCGTTGCCAGGCGGCCATGGCACCCCGCCTTTGACTATCTTGCTCAAGGACTGACCCCGCATGCCCGGCCCGCGCCTCGATCCCGTTGAAACAGATCAGAACCTGCCCGCAAAGGCCGATGTCGTCATCATCGGCGGCGGCATTGTCGGCGTCTCCACGGCGCTGATGCTGGCCGAGCGCGGCGTGTCCACCGTGCTCTGCGAAAAAGGCGTTCTCGGCGGCGAGCAGTCGAGCCGCAACTGGGGCTGGGTGCGGGTCATGGGCCGCGACCGGCGCGAGATCCCGCTGGCAATCGAGGCGCTGAAGATCTGGGACGGGCTCGATGCGCGCGTCAAGGGCGAGACCGGCTTTCGCCGCGCCGGCATTCTCTACATTTCCGAAACCGAACAGGACGTGGCCAACCGGGATCGCTGGATGGAGCTTGCGCGCCTCCACGGGCTCGACACCCGCCAGATCGGCCCGACGGAGACGGCGGCGCTGATGCCGGGGGCGAAGGTGCACTATCTCGGCGCGATGGTGACGGCGAGCGACGCACGGGCGGAACCGCAAAAGGCGGTGCCGGCCATTGCCGCCGGCGCCCGGGCGCGCGGCGCCATCCTCCTTGCCGGCTGCGCCGTGCGCGGCATCGAGACGAGCGGCGGCCGCGTCAGCGGCATCGTCACGGAGAAAGGCCGCATCGCCTGCTCCACCGCCATCGTTGCCGGTGGCGCCTGGTCACGTCTCTTGCTCAAAGGGCTCGGCATCACCCTGCCGCAACTGAAAGTGCGCAACAGCGTTCTGCGCACGGGACCCGTCGATGGCGGACCGCAAGGCGCCGGCGCGACCGCAACCTATGCCTATCGCAAGCGGCTCGACGGCGGCTACACGATTGCCGGCGGCAGCGACAATCTACACGCGCTGGTGCCCGACAGTTTCCGCTTCCTGCGCCTCTTCGCGCCGGCGCGAAAGGCTGAAGCCGGCTCGGTGAAGATCGGGCTCAGCGCCCGTTCCTTCGAGGAACTGTTCGAGATCCGGCCCGTGCCGCTCGACCGACCCGGCGCGTTCGAGCGCCATCGCATTCTCGACCCCCGGCCGGAGGAGGCCTCGGCGCTGAAGGCCTTCGCTGCCGCAAGGGCCGCCTTCCCGATCTTCAACGGCGCGGCACCGGCGCAGATCTGGGCCGGGCTGATCGACGTGACGCCGGATGCCGTTCCCGTCATCTCCACGGTGGAGAGCCTGCCGGGCCTCGTAATCTCCACGGGCTATTCAGGCCACGGCTTCGGCATCGGTCCCGGCGCCGGTCACCTGACCGCCGATCTGGCGCTGGGCGACGCGCCGATCGTCGACCCCGCCCCCTTCCGCCTGCAGCGCTTCTTCGATGGCACGCCGCTGGAACTGGCGCCGCCGGTCTGAGGCGCATGGTGCCCGGAGCATCGGACTGAAAAGTGAGAACCGGTTTTCGGAGAAATCCGATGCGTCAGATGTGCAGCTCCAGGCTCTTCAGGCCGGGAAGGATCAGATGCGGCGCATGGTCCGGATATTCGTCCGGCGCGGCCGTGCGGTTGATCCAGACCGTGCGAAAGCCGAAGCGGGAGGCGCCGGCAATGTCCCAGCGGTTGGCGGACTGGAACGAGACCGACTGCGGATAGAGCCGGTAGGCCGTCGCCACCATTTCATAAAGGGCTGGGTCGGTCTTGTAGGTCTTCACCGCATCGGCGGAAAAAATATCGTCGACAAGCGTGTCGAGCGCCGCCCGCTTTACCGCCGCCTCCAACATCGCCTCCGTGCCATTGGACAGAATGGCGACGCGCGCGCCATGCGCCTTCAGGGCATGCAGTACGGCCGGCACGTCCTCATAGCAATCCAGCGTCCAATAGCTGGCGAGAAGATCGTCGCGCAGCGTGGCGGGCAAGGCGGGATAGGCGGCCAGCGCATGGTCGAGCGCCTGTTCCGTCAGCTGCCAGAAGTCGCGCCATTCGCCCATCAGCGCATGGGTCCAGGAGTATTCCAGCTGCTTGCGCCGCCACAGCGCCGAGAAGGCCTCGGCCTGCGGCCCGAGAGCCTGGGCATGCGCGCGCACGGCGGCATGCACGTCGAACAGCGTGCCATAGGCATCGAAAACATAGACCGACGGCGTCATTTCCACCTCCCATGCGCAGACGCAGCCTTCACCACACACCCTGAACCGCAAAGGCTGTCAGGATAAACATGCAGAAAAGACAAGGCTTTGCGGGCGCCACTCATCCCATTTGACCGGTCCCGCAAGCCGCAGGGCCCGTCCACGTCAGGTGAGAGCATATAGAGGCGTTCTTGCGACGCACAATATCGGCGCGCTGCGAAAGATGCGGCGACGACGGCGCGGATTTATGGCCTTGATGAGTTATGCCTTGAATTGCGGATAGGAGCGAGTGATGATGCGGGCCTGCACAACCGGCCAGCGCTCGGGTGGCTATGACGATTTCGGATGCCCCAGCCGCAATATGACGGGTGGGCGTGAAAAGGACGAGCGCAATCGGCAAGCGCCTGAACCGGACACCATTTTGAGTGAGTGTTATCGGCTGCATGGCAGATTGGTCGGGCTTGTGGCCATCCTCCGCGTGCGCCGGTCGAGAATTGACGATGCGTCCTTGCTGGCACGAGAGCGTGCTCAGCAACGCGGATTTGACTGGAGAGCGGGATGGGCGATCTAAATCATAATTTTAGTCTCGGAAATTTGAATATCGGAAAATACTACAAGAATAAAGAATTATTTTTAATTTCAATATATATAATTATGGGATTTTTCCTTTACTTTTCCCCGATGAATTTTGAAAAGGCAAAAGAAATATATTTTATATTCCCGGACTTCTTTATAAATAAAGTTCATATATTAAATGAAAAAGAAAGTGGCTTGGGTTCAAAGATTATTACTGTATCTATGTTTTTCATTATTTCCATTTTTTTGGGAGTTATAATAGATTTAATCATGATATTAAGATATTCTCCCACATTGCCGCCTGAAGATAGGAATAAATTTTTTAATATTCTATTAAAATATTCAATTTTTGCTTTATTTTTTGTTTCACTGCTTCTATCCAATCTGGAAAATACGTCAATCAGACGCTCGTCACCGATCGCTGCCATCTCCTTTGCCGCATGGCTTACTTCGATAATGATGACTTTATGGACCTTTTATATCGTCACGAGATTTTTCGTGCGACACACCAACGACAGCCCGTAACGCACATATCGACATCAGCGATCATCAATGCGGCTTGGTATCGCGCGGGAGCAACTCGGATGTGCGTTCGATTGCGTCGTCCAACGGACTGACAACCGCAGGGGTTCCCGGCTGTCATCGACATCCTGCCGGGCGGCCTGCACAAACCCGAGGCGCCTCAGCCCTTGGCCGGCTTCCAGACCTTGGCAGGGAAGCGCAGGGCCTGGCGGGCGAGCTTGCCCTTCAGGCCGATCTGCGTGTCGCAGAGCGTAACCACATGGCGGTTGGGCTTGGCTTCGGGGCGCAGCATATGCAGCGTGGCAGCGGCCTGCTCCGGCTCCATGTAGCGGCCGAGGATGCCGAGCGCCAGCGCCGGGGCGCGGCCGATGCCGCGCAGACAGTGAACAAGCAGGTGGGCGTCCTCTGGAAGGCCATCGACAAAGGCGAAGGCCTGCTCGATCGCCTCCAGGCGCGCGCCCTGCGGATCCTCCTGGTCCAGCGCATCGCTGAAGATCAGCTGCAGGTGGTTTTCCGGCGGCAGGTCGATCATCGACAGAAGCTTGGTGCCGGGCGCACGGATCGAGATCAGATGGCTGGGCGCCCAACTCGCGCGATTGTGGCGCGCCTCCGTCTGCGAGGCGACCATCATGCGCACGGGCCACCCGTTCGGATGCCGCTCGTTTTCCCGCAGGATCGGCGTGAAATACTCTTCGACCTGCTTTTCGGCCGCACGCGCCATCTTGTCTTGCCCCACTGATTCTCATGCCCCGCCCAAGTTTATCCAAGGTCGAGCATGAGGCAAGCTTGCGTCTATCACTTTCGTCTCACGAAAAGCGGTCGACGCCGCCTCGCGCCATCGGCCCGATGACGTGGCGGATCGGGCCCGTGACTTGCCGGGACGACGGACGGACGGTGGCTGTTCTTCATGCCGGGGGACGATCAGGCGCCCTTGCCCCGGCTGGCCGCTACCGGCCTGGGCGGCGGGGGCGTGGTCAGGGCTTCGGCCTCCATCTCGCGGACGCTCAGGTAGAACAGCCGGTCGGGCGGGGTTTCCAGCGCGCGGCGCCACAGGCCGGGCTTGACGCCCATGGCTTCGAGATGGCGGGTGACCTCCGCCGTGGTACGCTGCGCCTGCGACATCGCCTCCTCCGGCGTCAGGCGCTGGGTCGAGCCGTTGAAGATCTGGTGCACGCCGATCACCGCGCCCTTTTCCGCCACGCGCTGCACCCCGCCGGCAAAGACGATCGGGCAGGAGGAGGCGCAGAGCGCGCCTTTCTCCACCCGGGTGTCCAGCTGCCGCTCGCGGATCAGCCTGGACATGGCAAGTGCGTCGCCCACCGATCCGCCCGGCGAATCGAGCACCACTGTCTTCACATATTCGCCGCGCGCCTCGACCTCGGCGGCAAAGCGCGCCGCCGCCCCGGCGTCGATTGCGCCCTGGGCCTTGAGAATGCCGCCGGGCAGAAGCTCGAAGCGGATGGCGTTCTTCAGCTGCGCGGCCTCGGTGGTGATCTCGGAGGGCGGCGCCTCCGGCTCTCCCTCGGTCAGGGCGGGCGGCAGGATGGGGGCTGCGCCCGGCGCCTGCGGATCGAAGGGGACGAGCGCCTTCGCCGCCTCGATCTCGCGAAAGTCGATGACGACGAAGACGAGGGCTGCGGCAAGCAGGATCTGGAAGGCATGGCGCATCAGCGCGCCGTCATCGAGGCCGAGCGCTTTGGCCTTGATCGACCGCCACCTCTCCTTCAGCCGGTCGGGCCGCGCGGCCGGATGGCACAGCGGGCCGGAGCCCAACTGCCCGCCCGTGTCACCGGTCTCCGGCACGGCTGTTTCGCTGGCGCTCATGCGGGTGGGCTCTTGCGCGGGGTCTTGGGCGCCGCGTCCAGCGGCGTCACATTGGTGGAGCGATCCTCCTCCGCGCCCTCCGGCGCGGCCGGCCCCTGAGCCAGCGCCGCCAGATCGATGCCGCCGGCTGTCACCGCCTTTTGCACCTCCAGCGCTTGCAACAGCTCGGCGGCGGTGATGCGCTCGGCAAAGGGCAGGCGCTCCTCCTGCCGGCGGATGGCACCGTGGACGATGGCCAGCATGAAGATCAGCACGGCCGGCAGAAGGTCGATCGAGATCGCGCCGGCCCAGCTCGGGATGAAGTCTGCCGCATAGCGCAGCACGGCTTCCGCCGAAGACAGAGGCACGAAGCGGCGCTCGCCGACGGGCGCGCGGGCCAGGATCTCATCCGCCGCAGCCGACAGGACCTTGGACTGGGCGGCGACCGAGGTGCGGATCGTCTCCATCACCTTGTCCTGCCGGTCGGCCAGCCCCGCCTCCTGGCCATCGGCGACAGGGGCGATGAAGCCGAGCGACAGATCCTCCGCCGCACGCTTGACCGAAGGCGCGATCGAGGTCTGTTCCAGCGAGGTGACGACGCCGGTCAGCGCCACGGCTTCGGAGGCGAACTGGTCGGCGCGCGGGCCGATGGCACCGGGGGAAGAGACGAGGCCGCGCATGGTCTCCAGATGCTTGCGGCCCTGGTCGAACAGCGTGGTCACCCGCTCGCGCGAGGCATTGATGCCGGTGTCCAGCTCCTTGAGCTGCGCGGCCATCTGCGAGAGCAGCTGCACCACGCTGCCCGCGCCGGTGGTTCCGGTCAACGCGCCGGTGGCCCGCTCCTGCTCGGCCAGCCGGTTGAAGCGCTCCTGGGTGCGCTGGATGTCGGGCAGCAGGCTTTGCGCTGCCAGCGCATTCTGGTGCGCCCGGTCGAGATCGCCGGTGTAATCCTCCAGCGTTTCGGCCAGATGCTGCTCCAGCGCCGCCGAGCCCGCCAGCGCAGCGGCATTCAGCCAGCTGGACATGGCGATGATCATGGCGCAGCCGAGCGCCATCACCCCCAGCATCGCCCCGCGCCCGGAGGCACTGGTGACATGCGGATAGAAGCGGGCCATGTAGCTCCAGAAGGCATAGATCGCCACGGAGACGGCGCTGGAATAGATCAGCGCGGCAAAGAACACGGCGGTCGGCGAGCCGTCGAGGATCGAGCGCACGCCGAGATAGGTATAGACACCCGAGGCCAGCGCCAGAACGGCAAGGGCAAAGCGCGTCATGGTTTCGACGGCGTCGACGCCGTCCTGCAATCGATGGGAAGCGCCGAGCGCCATGAAGGAGCGATCTCCGCAAGGGGTTGGGATCGCTAACAGATCGTTAACATCAGGGCGAAATGAAGGCTGGTGCGATCACATCCGTGCGCCTCCCGCTCAGGCGATGGCGCGAAGATCGAAGTCGGCGTGAATGACCTCATAAGGAACAAGGAACCGGCCGCTCTCGTCGCGGGTGATCAAAGACCATTCCATGAGAAGGTGAACGTCCTCGTGCACCCGCTTCACATCCCGTCCCAAGGCGCGTGCCAGACCGCGCAGAGACTGGGCCCCGATCCGTTGGAGGGTTTCGATCAGCTGCCAGCGCTTGGGCGACAGGACCTCGAAGAGTTGCATGGGCGAGGAAAAGGTCAGGACGACATCGGCGTCCGCCTGTCCGCGCCATGCCTGCTTGAACCGCAGAGCGGCATCCTCGACCGCCGCGTTCTCGTTTCGCATGATTCTGATCAGGGCCTTCGTCATCCACGCCTCCGTCTCACTTCTGAAAGAAAATCGTCAATGAGCCGGTCTACATCAACGAAGATATAAGGGCTTTCCACCCCATCGAGATGGCAATGGTCGCCCTTCGGTTTCTCATTGTCGAAACAGACGATGCGCTCTCCCGCCCGCCCGGAAAACAGGCTGTACTTGAAATCATGCCGACTGCCCGGCACCGGCTGCGGCACACGCCAGATCAGCATATCGATAATCGCCCCATCGGCGAGCACGGTCTTCGATCGATGCAACAGATCGGCCTTCATGTTGGCAATTATGCCAACGCTTTCCTGCTGCGTCGATGTTGATGACGTGAGAAGAATTTTCTGCAAAGGCCGGGCTTTGTGGTGGGCGAACCGTTGCCTCCCGGCATGGCTCTGCCTATGTTCCCCGGCGACGGCTTTTTATGACGAAACCGATGCCAAGAGGAGAACCACCATGGCTTTCGAGCTTCCGAACCTGCCCTATGATTACGATGCACTCGCGCCCTATATGTCGCGCGAAACGCTCGAATATCATCACGACAAGCACCACCAGGCCTATGTGACCATGGGCAACAAGCTGGCGGAAGAGGCAGGCCTCGCCGACTTATCGCTGGAAGAGATCGTCAAGAAATCCTACGGCACCAACCAGCCGCTGTTCAACAATGCCGGCCAGCACTTCAACCATCTCCACTTCTGGAACTGGATGAAGAAGGGCGGCGGCGGCACCAAGCTGCCGGGCAAGCTGGAAGAAGCCTTCGCCTCCGACCTCGGCGGCTACGACAAGTTCCGCGCCGACTTCATCGCCGCCGGCACCGGCCAGTTCGGCTCCGGCTGGGCCTGGGTCTCGGTCAAGAACGGCAAGCTGGAAATCAGCAAGACCCCGAACGGCGAGAACCCGCTGGTGCACGGCGCCAGCCCGATCCTCGGCGTCGACGTCTGGGAGCATTCCTACTACATCGACTACCGCAACGCCCGCCCGAAGTATCTCGAAGCCTTCATCGACAATCTCATCAACTGGGATTACGTGCTCGAGCTCTACGAGAAGGCCTCGGCCTAAGATCTCAGGCGCCTTCCTTCGTGCGGCTTCGGCGTCGCGCGAAGGAAAGCCATTGCGACACTCTCCATCGTCCTGCTCGGGCTCGACCGAGCATCCAAGGCCGCTCGCTCGTTGTGCGGGAGGTTCCCCGGGTCAAGCCCGAGCTTGACGTGGAGAGAGGGACGCCACGCTATCAATAAAGCCCCGGTCCATGAGCCGCCTATTCAAAGGCCGTTCATGGTCCGGGGTTTTCGCGTTTTTGAGGCAGCGCTCCGCCTGGCCCGTCAGGCCGAGGTGCCGGCTGGTTCCCCTCAGCGCGACAGGGCGCGCACAGCCTCGATGCCGCCGGGAAAGCCGGTGCGGTCGCGATAGTCTCGCGGCTTGCCGGTCGGGCGGCTGCGCTCGGCGGTGACGGCCTTGGCGACGAGGACATCGAGCACGGTGATGCCAACCACCATGGCGAGCGCGGCGGCGGCGTTGTCGCGCCGGTAATTGCCGTGGCGCAAGGCGGAGACCAGCACGGCGATGTCGAGGCCGTCGCCGACGACGCGCGACTGCAGGCCTTTGTCCTTGTCGACCGAGAGCGTCATCATGCCGCTCCAGATCTCGCGCAGGCCGAAGGCGCGGATGAGCGGCGCGTGGCCGTAAAGGCCGAGGCCGCGCGCTAGGCGCCGGGCGGCGAAAAGCTCGGTCAGGCCGAGACCGATGGAAAACCAGCCGAGCCCCTTGGCGAGGCGCTCCGCCCCGCTTTGCACCGTGGGCCCGGTGGTCAGGATCTTCGGATCGCCCTTGGGGCGGGTGAGATTGGACAGGATGGGCATAGGGATCTCCTCGGTCGGTCAAAGGGGACGCTTAAGGCTGCCGTCAGGGGAGGCAGCGCGCCTGCACGGGAAGGGTGGACGACCGCGAACGTCAGGGCTTCAGCACCACCTTGATGCAATTGTCCTGCTTGTTGCGGAACAGCTTGTACATCTCGGGGCCCTCCTTCAGCTCCGCCGTATGGGTGATGACGAAGGAGGGATCGATCTGGCCTTCCTCGATGCGCCGGACGAGATCGTCGGTGAAGCGCTTCACATGGGTCTGGCCCATGCGGAAGGTCAGGCCCTTGTTCATCGCCGCGCCCATCGGGATCTTGTCGACCAGTCCGGCATAGACGCCAGGGATCGAGACGATGCCGCCGGGGCGGCAGACATAGATGATCTCGCGCAGCACATGCGGCCGGTCGCTTTCCAGCATCACCATCTGCTTGGCCCGGTCGAGCAGGCTGTCGGGATGGCTCATCGACACATGGCTTTCCAGCCCCACGGCGTCGATACACTTTTGCGGCCCCTTGCCCTTTGTTAGCTCCTTCAGCCGCTCCAGCACGCTTTCTTCGCGGAAGTTGATGGTAATGGCGCCGCCGGCCTCGGCCATGGAGAGACGTTCCGGCAGGCAGTCGATGGCGACGACCTGGCGGGCGCCGAGCAGGATGGCGCTGCGGATCGCCATCTGGCCGACGGGGCCGCAGCCCCAGATCGCCACCGTGTCCTCCGGCTCGATGTCGCAATGCACCGCCGCCTGCCAGCCGGTTGGCAGGATGTCGCTGAGGAACAGCGCCTGCTCGTCGCTCATGCTGTCGGGCACTTTAATATGGGTGCTGTCGGCATAGGGCACGCGCAGATATTCGGCCTGGCCGCCGGGATAGCCGCCGGTCAGATGGGTGTAGCCGAACAGGCCTGCAGTGGTGTGGCCGAAGACCTTCTCCGCCAGATCCTTGCGCCGGTTGGTGCGCTCGCAGACGGAGAAATTGCCGCGCTTGCACTGGTCGCATTCGCCGCAGGTGATGGTGAAGGGAATGACCACGCGGTCGCCCTTCTTCAGCGCGCCGCCGATGCCGGAGCCGACCTCCACCACCTCGCCCATGGTCTCATGGCCCATGATGTCGCCGGGCATCATGCCGGGCACAAAATTGTGGAAGAGATGCAGGTCCGAGCCGCAGATCGCGCAGCTCGTCACCTTGATGATGGCATCGCGGGGATGCTCGATTTCCGGATCGGTCACGGTGTCGCAGCGTATGTCTTCCTTGCCGTGCCAGACGAGTGCGCGCATGGGAAATGCCTCCAGATCAATCTCGACGGTGTCGCGGCAAGGTCGGCGGCCGCGCGGGAGAGCGAACCGACGCCCGCCATGGCCGCAACGGGACCCCGCAAACAGACGGGAGGCCATGGGGTTGCACGCGGCAGGTCGGTTTTCTGGACTTTTGCGACGAGCAGGAGCGCGCAAGGACGCCGTGGCGCTGGAGCAGCGGACCGAAAAGCGGGATCGAGATTTCCGAAATTCCGATGCGAAAGCAGAGATCTAGGCGCTGGATAGAAATGGCGAAAAGGATGTGAGGTTTTCGCCTGAGATCCCGCTCCGATTCTGTGATCAGGCCGCGCCCTGCCGCTCCGCCAGCATGGCCACGAGCACGTCGGATTGCGAGACGATGCCGACGAGGCGGCCGGCATCGCCGACGACAGGCAGATGGTGCAGGCCGGCCTCGGCAAAGAGCACGATGGCCTCGACGATCGCCATATCGGGCGTCACCGTCTTGACCGGCACTGTCATGATGTCCTTGGCCGTACCATTGGGCGCGCTGGCGCCGCGCAGCGCCAGCGCCAGCCGCCGGCTGAAGCCGATGCCCGGCCGGCCGCCGCGCCAGTCGGCCCGGTCGAGCAGGTCGGTCTGGGTGACGATGCCGAGAATGCGCGCCTGATCGTCGGTGACCGGCAGCGCCTTGATGTGGTGGGCCCGCATCAGCGCATGTGCCTCGGACAGCGCCGTATCCGGCGCCACGGCGATGACATCGCGCGACATCACCTGGCCGCAGAGGATCTGCCCGCCGCGCCGGCGCAGCGCCTTCAGCTCCGTGCGGCGGAGGATGTTTTCCAGATCCTCGCGGTTGACGTCGAGGAACTGGCCGTAATCCTTCAGCGCCTGATCGAGATCGGCCGAGGTGAAGCCGACGCGGTCGAAGGCAGGCGGGTCTTCCGTGCGGTGCAGGCTGCGCGGCGCATGGGGATAGAGCCGGCCGGCCAGCCGGTTATAGGCAAGGGCTGCGCCTAGCAGCAGAAGCGAATTGCCCATGACCGGCCAGAGGACGAAGCCATAGCCGAGCCCGTGAACGGCCGGGCCGCCGAGCACGGCGGTGAGCGCCACCGCGCCGCTCGGCGGATGCAGGCAGCGCAGCACCATCATCGCCGCGATCGCCAGACCAATGGCGATTGCGGCCGCGGGGACGGGCGCGGGCAGCAGCGCGGCGAGGCTGACCCCGATCAGCGCCGCGACGAGATTGCCGGCCATGAGGTTCCACGGCTGGGCGAGCGGACTGGAAGGCACGGCGAAGAGCAGCACGGCCGAGGCGCCCATCGGCGGGATCAGCGCCGGTGGCAGCGGCGCCGGCAGAAGCCCGCCCAGCCCCTGCGCGAGGAGACCCGTCAAACCGATGCCGACGAGCGCGCCGAGGCCGGAGCGCAGAATTTCCGCACGCGCCGGCATGGCCCCGGCCGGGCCGAAGCCATGGAAAATCGTCCGGATGCCCTGTCGATCGCTCATGCCGCCTGATCCCGTGCTGATGGCCGGCGCAGGGAGTGGAAGCCTAAATTTTGCGCGACCTGCCCGGTTCTTGAGCGACTAGACCGGAAGACCTGAGTGCGCAAGGCGAAATGCTGCGCCTCACCGGAGCGATCGGGATGATCCTTTCTTGACAGGCGCGGCTTACCTTACCGCCTGCAGCGCGACCGCATCGGACCGACAGGCGGCTCCCGCGTTTCGGCTCGATGCTCCGGCGCGGGGGTCAGCCCATGCGCTCGGAGGCGTAGGAGCCCGGCGAGGCCGGGAAGACCACCGTGCGGTTGCCGTTGATGAAGGTGCGGCGATGGATATGGGCGTGGATGGCGCGCGCCAGCACCTGCGCCTCGACATCGCGACCGATCGAGACATAGTCATCAGCCGATTGCGCATGGGTGATGCGCGCCACGTCCTGCTCGATGATCGGACCCTCATCGAGATCCATCGTCACATAATGGGCCGTGGCGCCGATCAGCTTCACACCGCGCTCAAACGCCTGCTTGTAGGGGTTGGCGCCCTTGAAGCTCGGCAGGAAGGAATGGTGGATGTTGATGATGCGGCCCGACATGGCCCCGCAGAGCTTTTCCGAGAGCACCTGCATGTAGCGGGCGAGAACGATCAGCTCGGCCCCGCTCTGCTCCACCACCTCCATCAGCCGCGCTTCCGCCTCCGGCTTGTTCTCCTTGGTCACCTTGATGTGGTGGAAGGGGATGTCGTGATTGACCACCAGCTTCTGGTACTCATGATGGTTGGAGACAACGCCGACGATGTCGATCGGCAGCGCGCCGATCTTCCAGCGGTAGAGCAGGTCGTTCAGGCAATGGCCGAAGCGCGACACCATCAGCAGCACCTTCATGCGCCGGTCGGCATCGTGCAGCGCCCAGTCCATCGAGAACTCCTTGGCGATCGGCGCGAATCCGGCTTTCAGCGCCGCCTCGTCCGCCCCGTCTTCCGAGAGAACGCTGACGCGCATGAAGAAGGTGCCGGTGTCGAGATCGTCGAACTGCGAGCTGTCGACGATGTTGCAGCCCTGCCCCGCCAGATAGCCGGAGATCGAGGCGACGATGCCGCGCCGGGATGGACAGGATACTGTCAGCACATAGCTCTTGATGCTGGAATGGGTCTCGGTCTTCATCATCGTCATCGGTCGCCCTCGCCGTCTCCTCGGGCCTCTGCCCTGGTGTCGCGCAAGCTAGCCGGCTTGCCGTGTCCGCGTCATCCGGTTCGCGACATCCGCTTGCCCGCGCGTCACGCCACGTCAACGCCGATGATGGGCCATGCCGGCAAAGGACCTGGCAACGGCCATGCGCAGATGCCCGGAACGGTTCGCCGGCTTTTATGCTGGCGCAAAGCCATGCGGCAAAGCGTGGCCCGCACGCAAAACCATCCCGAAAGGCAGGCCCTGGCGGAATGCCATGCCTTGTTTGCCGTCGCCGGCCCCGGCATCATCCGTCCTGCTTGCGCCGCGCGCGCTTTTCCCGGCACGCAGCTCGCCAAAGAGGAACGGGTCGGGATTGACGCCGGAAACGCGCAAGGAGCAGCAGGAAACGATCTCAGGGGCTTGACCCCTCGGGCTCGGCATCACCAAGTCAGCCCGCAGGGGTGGTCCCGGAAAGAGACCGGCCATCCCGCCTTCAAAAAGACCTTTCGGCCATCGGCCACACACCCAGGGACCCCACCATGAGCCTTCGCATCAACGACATCGCCCCCGACTTCACCGCCGAGACGACGCAAGGCCCCTTGAGCTTCCATGACTGGATCGGCGACGGCTGGGCCGTGCTGTTCTCGCATCCGAAGAATTTCACGCCGGTCTGCACCACCGAACTGGGCGCCATGGCCGGGCTGCAGCACGAATTCGCCAATCGCGGCGTCAAGATCATCGGCATCTCGGTCGATCCCGTCGACAGCCACGCCAAGTGGAAGAACGACATCAAGACCGCGACCGGCTATGAGGTCGATTATCCCCTGATCGGCGACAAGAATCTCGAGGTCGCCAAGCTCTATGACATGCTGCCGGCCGGCGCCGGCGAGACCTCGGAAGGTCGCACGCCCGCCGACAATGCCACGGTCCGCTCGGTCTACATCATCGGGCCGGACAAGAAGATCAAGCTGATCCTCACCTACCCCATGACGACGGGCCGCAATTTCAACGAGATCCTGCGGGCGATCGACTCGATCCAGCTCACCGCCAGACACCAGGTGGCCACGCCCGCCAACTGGCAGCAGGGCGACGACGTCATCATCACCGCCGCCGTCTCCAACGAGGACGCCATCACCCGCTTCGGCTCCTTCGACACCGTGCTGCCCTATCTGCGCAAGACCAAGCAGCCGACCGCTTGAAAACAGAGCCACGAAGGCGCAAAGATCGACGCCCCGGCAGGTGCTGCCGGGGCGTTTTCTTTTGCGCATCGCCCGGCAATGGCCCCGGCAGGTCGCCATCGGTTTGAGCCACCAGGTAACCTGCCCATTTTTCAGCCTTTATGAAAATGAATTTCATTCAGCGACTTTTTTAAGCGATTGCTGTTGACTGACGTGAAAATTTGTCTCAGTCTCAAGAAAATAAATTACGTAAGTGGGAACATATCAGCCATGAAAGTGGGGATTATCGGGCTTGGATTCCGGCTCGGCTATCTGGGCTATGTCTTCAAGACCCTGAATGAAGATTTCGACATCGTCGGCTATTGCGATCCCGCGCCGGCCGGCCTGCCTGGACTGCAGGAGAAGGGCATTTCGGCCGGCAAGGCCTATGCTACGCCGCAGGACCTGATCGCGGGCGAAAAGCTCGATCTCCTGATGATCGGCTCGCCCAACCATTTCCATCTCGACCATATCCGCCTGGGCCTGGAAGCCGGTCTCAAGGTTTTCTGCGAAAAGCCGATTGTCACGACGATCGCCGACAGCATCGAACTGGCGCGTCTCATGGCGAAATTCGGCCATGAGCGGCTGATGGTCGGCCTCGTGCTGCGCTATTCCCCGCTTTACAAGGATCTCCTGGCCGCGCAGGCCAAGGGCACGCTGGGCAATGTCGTCTCGATCGAAGCGGCCGAGCACATCTATCCCTATCACGGCGCCTTTTTCATGCGCGACTGGCGCCGCTACGAGAAATATGCCGGCAGCTTCATGCTGGAGAAATGCTGCCACGACCTCGACCTCTATAATGGCGTGGTCGGCGCGCGGCCCGAGCGCGTGGCGAGCTTCGGCGGCCGGCGCACCTTCATTCCACAGAACGATCCACGCCTGTCCGGCGTCAACGACATGTCGATGTTCCACTCCAAGCCGTCGGGCTGGATGGGTACGGACAAGGTGTTCGACAGTGATGCCGACATCATCGACTATCAGGTCGCCATCGTCGAATATGCCAATGGCGTCGGCATGAACTTCCACACCAATCTCAACGTGCCGGACCAGTTCCGCCGCTTCGCCATCATGGGCACGCGGGCGACCGCCGAGGGCGATTTCGTCCGCGGCTATCTCGACGTGACGGAAGTCCTGTCCAACGAGAAGGTGATCGCCACGAAATACGAGGCGACCGAACTGTCGCAGCATTACGGCGCCGACGAGCAGATGGCCGCCGACATCATGGAGCATGTGAGGGGCGGCGTGCATCTGCCCGTCTCCACGCTCAATGCGCTGGAGGCCGGCATTCTCGCTCTGTCGATGGACGAGGCGCGCATCAAGAAGACCGTGGTCGATCTCCGGCCGATCTGGGACCGCTTCGACGAAGCGCTCCACGCCGCCAAGGCGGCTTGAGGGGGAGCGCGCAGATGAGTGTTCAGCGCAACGCCATCATCTTCGCCTGGATCCTCCTCCTGCCGGCCCTGCTCTATGTCACCGCCATCGTCGCCTATCCGCTGGTCGACACCTTCATCCTCTCCTTCACCGATGCCTCGCTGAAGAAGACGACGAACTGGGTCGGCTGGGCCAATTACGAGAAGATCTTCAACGAGACCTTCGCCGAGGTGATCATCCGCACCTTCGTGTGGACCTTCTTCTCGGTCTCGATCAAGATGATCATCGGCACCTTCGGCGCGGCCATGCTGAATGCCGCCGTGCCGGGCCGGGCGCTGTTCCGCGTGCTGACCATGCCGCCATGGATCGTGCCCATGGCCATCGGCATCTTCATGTGGGGCTGGATGTATAACGGCCAGTTCGGCATGATCTCGGGCATGCTCCAGCGCTTCGGCGTGGTGGATGGGCCAATCGCCTTCCTGGCGCAGGGCTCCACCGCCTTCTGGGCAACCGTGATCACCGATGTGTGGATCGGCGTTCCCATGGTGACGCTCTACATGCTGGCCGCCATGCAGGCGATCCCGCAGGATCTCTACGAGGCCGCCTGGACGGACGGGGCCGGACGCTTCTACCGCTTCCGCCGCATCACCCTGCCGCTCCTGGTGCCCTCGATGGTGACCATGTCGATGCTGTCGCTGATCTCGACCTTCAACTCGTTCGACATCATCTGGATCCTCACGCGCGGCGGCCCCTCGGGCGAAACCACCACGATGATCATCGACACCTACAAGACCGCGATCGGCTCCAACAAATATGGCGAGGGCGCCGCCCGCGCCGTGCTGATCTGCATCTTCCTGTCGATCTTCTGCCTTTGCTACTTCCGCGTCACCAGCCGCCTGTCCGGCGGCGACAAGCGATAGGGAGCCCGTGAGACCCATGAGAGAACCGCCGCAGCTGATCAACCGCTACAAGTGGTATGAAATCCTCGGGATCTATGCCGGCATCGCCGTGTTCCTGACCTTCGTGCTGGCACCCTTCGTCGAGGGCTTCCTGGTCTCGCTGAAGCCCCTGTCGCAGCTCTTCTCCTCGCCCTACCGCTTCATTCCGGAAAACGGTTCCTTCGAGGCCTATTACACGATGTGGGACCATGTGCCGGGCTTTGCCCGCTACATCGTCAATTCCTTCGTCATCTCGGGCGCTGCCACCGTCATCGTGCTGATCCTGGTGGTGCCGGCCGCCTATGCCTTCGCCCGCTTCGAATTTCGCGGGGCCGGCCTGCTGCTGGGTGCCTTCCTGGCGGTCAACATGTTCTCGGGCGCCGTGCTCCTGATCCCGCTGTTCCGGCTGATGCGCTCGCTCGGCGTGCTCAACACCTATTTCGCCATGATCGTGCCGGGCGTCGCCTTCCTGATCCCCTCGGCCATCTGGCTCCTGCGCACCTATATGATGCGCATCCCGCGCGAGCTGGACGAGGCGGCCTTCGTCGATGGCGCCAGCCATTTCTACACGCTGCGCCGGGTGATCCTGCCGATCGCCAAGCCGGGCATCGTCGTGGTGGCCATCACCACCTTCATCGGCGCCTATGCCCAGCAGTTCATCTATGCGCTCACCTTCAATTCCAAGACCGAATATGCGCCGCTGCCCGTCGGCCTCTTCGCCTATTTCGGTCGTCAGGAAGTGGTCTGGAACGAGCTGATGGCGGCCGCCTTCGTCGGCATAGCCCCCGCCATGATCGTGATCTTCTTCCTGCAACGCTATCTCGTCAGCGGCCTGACCGCCGGCGCGGTGAAACAATAAATAACCACCAGAGAATGGGAGTTTCTTCAGTGACCATCACCGTCAAGACCGGGCTTGCCGCGCTCGCCCTGCTGGGTACCACCGCGCTCGCCACCATGACTGCCGTGACGACGGCCCAGGCCGCCGACAAGGAAATCAGCTGGATCTATTGCGGCGACAAGATCGACCCGATCCACGAGAAGTACATCAAGGAATGGGAAGGCAAGAACGCCGGCTGGACGATCAAGCCCGAAGTGGTCGGCTGGGAGCAGTGCCAGGACAAGGCCACGACGCTGGCCGCCGCCGGCACGCCGGTCGGCATGGCCTATGTCGGCTCGCGCACGCTAAAGGAATTCGCCGAAAACGACCTCATCGTTCCGGTCCCGATGACCGACGAGGAGAAGAAGAGCTACTATCCCCACATCGTCGACACCGTCACCTTCGACGACAACCAGTGGGGCGTTCCGATCGCCTTCTCCACCAAGGCGCTCTACTGGAACAAGGACCTGTTCAAGCAGGCCGGCCTCGACCCGGAAACCCCGCCGAAGACCTGGGCTGAAGAAATCGCCTTCGCCAAGCAGATCAAGGAAAAGACCGGGATTGCCGGCTACGGCCTGCCCGCCAAGACCTTCGACAACACCATGCATCAGTTCATGCACTGGGTGTACACCAACAACGGCAAGATCATCGACGGCGACAAGGTCACGGCCGACAGCCCGGAAGTGCTGGCAGCCCTCCAGGCCTACAAGGACATCACGCCCTATTCCGTCGAAGGCGCAACCGCCTACGAACAGAACGAAATCCGCGCCATCTTCCTCGATGGCAAGGTCGGCATGATCCAGGCCGGCTCGGGCGCGGCCTCGCGCCTGAAGAAGACCAACATCCACTGGGGCATCACCACCCTGCCGCTCGGCCCCTCGGCCAAGGGCCCGGGCACGCTGCTCATCACCGACAGCCTGGCGATCTTCAAGGGCACGGGCGTGGAAGACAAGGCGATCGAATTCGCCAAGTTCATCACCTCGCCGGGTCCGCAGGGCGAATATGAGCTGCAGGGCGATGCCGGCCTGACGCCGCTGCGCCCCTCGCCGAAGGTCGACGAATTCGTCAAGGCCGACCCGTCCTGGAAGCCGCTGATCGACGGCATCGCCTATGGCGGTCCGGAGCCCCTGTTCAAGGATTACAAAGGCTTCCAGAACGTCATGATCGAAATGGTCCAGTCGGTCGTCACCGGCAAGGCCGAGCCGAAGGCAGCGCTGACCAAGGCCGCCGGCGAGCTGGAACAGTACAAGTAAGCCACGGCTTCAAACTGGGACCCGCGGGCCTTGTCCGGCCCGCGGCCTCCCGTTCCGATCCAAAGCCCGCGGCCCTTTCCGCCCCTGGCCTTCGCGCCTGCCGATATCCCGATCCCCGCATGGTCCTTCCGGGCAATGCATGTCCTCGATGGACGGGATCGCGCAAGGATGCCGGAAATGGGGTAACGTCCTGCCACGCTGACTGCGCCGCATCGACAGGCGCGCCGGCAGGCAAAGACACCAACGGGCCGCACCACCTGACGCCGCCGACCTTTCGCGGCCGGAGACTGATTTTGGGACAGCTTTATCTCAACAAGGTTCAGAAGTTCTACGGCGACTTCGAGGTCATCAAGGGCGTGCAGCTCGACGTGAAGGATGGCGAGTTCATCGTCTTCGTCGGCCCGTCCGGCTGTGGCAAGTCGACCCTTCTGCGCATGATCGCAGGCCTTGACGCCACCTCGGGCGGCGACATCGTCATCGACGGCATCAGGGTCAACGACCTGCCGCCGGTCAAGCGCGGCATCGCCATGGTGTTCCAGTCCTACGCGCTCTATCCGCATATGAGCGTGTTCGAGAACATCGCCTTCCCGCTGCGCGTGGAAAAGATGGCCGAGGACAAGATCAAGGCCAAGGTCGAGCATGCCGCCCGCATCCTGCATCTGGAGCAGCGGCTCGAGCAGAAGCCGGGCATGCTTTCCGGCGGCCAGCGCCAGCGCGTGGCCATCGGCCGGGCGATCGTGCGCGAACCGAAGATCTTCCTGTTCGACGAGCCGCTTTCCAACCTCGACGCCGCGCTGCGCGCCGACATGCGCATCGAGCTGGCCAAGCTACACCGTCAGCTCAAGGCCACGATGATCTATGTCACCCACGACCAGGTGGAGGCCATGACCATGGCCGACCGGATCGTGGTGCTCAATGGCGGCCATATCGCCCAGTGCGGCGCGCCGCTCGAGCTCTATCACAAGCCCGCCAACCTCTTCGTCGCCGGCTTCATCGGCAATCCGAAGATGAACATGCTGCCCGTGACCTGCAAGGGAACGAGCGCGGAGGGCGTGCTCATCGACTATCAGGGCCAGACCGCGACCCTGCCGGTCGATGGAACGCGCGCGAAGGCGGGTGAGACGCTGACGCTCGGCATCCGTCCCGAGCACCTGCTGCTCGACACCGGCGATCTCAACGTCACAGTCGTGCCGACCGTGATCGAGCGCCTCGGCGCGCAGACGGTGGCCTATGCCTCGCTTGACGGCAAGGCGGAGAACTTCTGCGCCATGCTGCCGGGCACCATCGGCATCCGCCCGGAACAGCCTCTGCCGCTCGGCATTAAGGCGGCCGACTGCCATCTGTTCGATGCTGACGGCCAGGCCTTCGAGCGCCGCGTCTCGCTGACCGACATCGACCTGAACCTGCTGGGCACCACGGCGGCCTGACGGACGACGGCTGCCGACTCCAGTTCATAGGAAAGGCCCGGATTTCAAAAGAGATCCGGGCCTTCTTGATGTCGGCGGCGACAATCGGAAATCTGGACGCGCTCATCCGCAAGGGGTGACGGACGACGTCGAGCCTGCCTTGTTTCCTCATCCTCGGCTCTGAGCCGAGAACCCATCTTTTCAAAGACTTCTGGCAGGAGCATGGATCGGGCCAGGCCAGACCATGGCTGCAGAAAGGTTTTCGCCCTGCCCTCTGCACTCTCTCCAGCGACGTTCTACGCCACGTCAGGCATGCCGTGCGGATTGTCCACCATCGGCCAGATGTCGCGCCGGGCGCGGCGGTAAGGCGTGCGGGCCGGATTGTTTGGATAGGGCGTGCCGGCCGAGCAATAGAGGATTTCGGCGGCGATCTTCGAGAAGGAAGCGTAGAAGTGGTTGGTCGACTTGATGACCAGGATCTTCTTCTGCGTGGGATCAATGCCCATGACCGAGAACAGGCTGGGATCGAAACTCTGCGCCCGGGTAGAGTTCAGGATGATGTCGATACCGTCGAGCACGATATGCGCGGCATCACCGAAGGGCGCGAAGCTCTCGCCGAAGCGCATCTCGGCATTCGCCACGAGCTTCACCACCTTGACGAAGCCGTCGATCGGCTGGCCCGTTCCCGGCGCGGATTTCGCACCGAAGCGCAAGGGGATTTCCGCGCCCTCACCGGCCGCCATGCAGATCTGCACCGCCATCGGGTCCCAGATCGTGCCCACGGCCGCGTCGCGCACCCCGCGCGCCAGAAGCTCGGAGAGCAGGACGGTGGCGTCGCCGGCCGTGCCGCCGCCGGGATTGTCCCACATGTCGGCGATTACCACCGGGCCATGCTCGGCAGCAATGGCGCGGTCCACCGCCTCGCGCTCGTCGATCTGCGGCATCAGGAAGGTGCCGCGCCGGGAAAACAGCTCCATGCCCAGCCGTCGGGCAAGCTCCGTGCCCTTCTCGGGCGCATTGTCCGTCACCACGACGATCTTCGTGCCCATGTCGGGCACATCGCCGGCCATGAAGCCGTGGACGACCGAGATCGACAGGATCTCTGCCTCCTGCGCCTCGATCGCCATGAGACGATCGACGAAGCTGCGCATCGGATCGCGCGAGGTCGGGAAGACGTCGATCATCCGGCAGTCGAACATCGACATGACGGGCCTGACCCGGCCTTCCAGCGTGTCCACGACGATGCGCCAGAGATCCTCGGCGCGATCGACGAAGTCCGTATGCGGGAACTCCTTGAAATAGACGAGGATGTCGGCGGCCGTGAAGCGCTTCTCCGTCAGATGGCTGTGCGGATCGAGCTCGGCGGCCACCAGCACGTCAGGGCCGACCAGCGCGCGCACGCGCGCCAGAAGGTCGCCCTCGGTATCCTCATAGCCATCGGCAACCATGGCGCCATGCAGGCCGAGCACCACGGCCTCGACCGGCATCGCCGCCTTGAGCTGATCGAGAATCTCGTCGCGCAGGCCCTCATAGGTCGCGCGCGAGACGAGACCCGCAGGGTCCGCCCAGCTGGCCGTCCCTTCGATAAGCGTCCAGCCCTTCTCGCGCGCCACGCGCCGCCCCACGGTGATCGGCGCGGTGCACAGCGTCGGCGTTTCCGGATGCGTGCCCGGCGGGGCATAGAGCGAGGCTTCGAAGGCCCGCTTGTCGATGCAGATCGGGGAGAAGGTGTTGGTCTCGGTGGCCAGCGCGGCCGTGAAGATACGCAAGGTTTCGCCTCTGCTGTTCAATGGCGCCGGACGGCCACGGCGCGCCCGGCGCCCGTTCGCCGAAGCTTAAACCTCCGGCGCATATAAGTAACGACCATCAGCCCATGGGATTGGGCAGATAGCCGGTGAAGCCGCTGATCTTCCACCGGCCCTGGTGCAGCCTGCAATAGTAAAGTGTCTGCCACTTCAGCACGTCGCGGCTGCCATCGGCCTTGAGGATCGAGCCGTCGAACATCTTGCGCGCCAGCGCGGTCTCGCCTGCGATTTCGATATCCTCGAGCGTCGTGGTGGTGAAGATCGCCGTGCGCGGATCCTCGGCGAATTGTTCGCCGGCAAAGTCCTGCGCCTGGCGCAGCCATTCCGCGCGGTAGGCCGCCAGATCCGGGAAGGTCAGCCGCCAGTCGGACGGGCTCGCCAGCTTGCGCCCGTCGATGCCGATGAAGCCATCCTCGACGAAGTCGTGCTCGACCATCGACCAGTCGGCGGCGAGGAAAGCGGTGATATCGCGCGCGACCAGCATCTCCCAGATGGCATGGCGGGCGGCGTCGGTGGCGGGGAAGGGATTGCGGAAAGGATCGCGAGAAAGCGTCATATTGAAATTCTTTTCATGAGGCGCGTTTTTCTCTGGTCAAAATCCGCCCAATATGATGACTTGTCAACGCATAACGAAAATAATTTGCAAGGACGCGACAATGTCGATCAAGCGTTATGGCACAGTCCAGACAGGTGCGGGCGGCAAGCCGCTGCCCTTCGCCCGGGCCGTGGAGGCCGATGGCTGGCTCTACGTCTCCGGCCAGGTCGCCATGGAAAATGGCGAGATCATCGAGGGCAACATCGTCGCCCAGACGCACAAAACCATCGCGAACATTATCGCCATTCTCGAGGAAGCCGGATACGGTCTCGAACATGTCGTGCGCTGTGGCGTGTGGCTTGATGATCCGCGTGATTTCTGGAGCTTCAACGCGGTCTATCAGAGCTATTTCGGCGAGCATCCGCCGGCGCGCGCCTGTGTGCAATCGTCGATGATGGTCGATTGCAAGGTCGAGATCGATTGCGTCGCCTACAAGCCGAAGCAAGGCTGAGAACCTCATGGCGATGCTGACATTGCAGGATGAGGGGGCAGACAAGGTGGATATGGACATTTTTGCCAATCTGCAGGACGAGAAGGCCAAGCTTTCGCAGTCCGAGGTCCGCATCGCCGACATCATCCTCAGCGATTTCGAATTCGCCGTGAATGCCTCGATCATCGAGCTGGCCGAGCGAGCCGAAGTGTCGCCGCCCACCGTCACGCGCTTCTGCCGAAGGCTCGGCTGCGACAGCTTTTCCGATTTCAAGATCCGGCTGGCGCGCACGGCCTATGTCGGCATGCGCTACCTTAAGCCCGAGCCCAAGAGCAGCGACGCCGCCGACGTGGCGCAGGATATCGTCGCCAAGGCGCAGAATGCGCTGTTCCTCCTGCACAGCCAGCTCGACATGCCGGCGCTCGAGCGGGCGGTGGACCGCATCACGGCCGGCGAGATGATCTATGCCTTCGGCTCCGGCGGCAATTCCTCGATGATCGCCAACGAGCTGCAGAACCGGCTTTTCCGCTTCGGCCTGAGGGTCACGGCCAGCTGCGATCATTCCATGCAGCTGATGCTGGCGGCCGCCTGCGGCCCGCGCGACGTGATCATCGGCTCATCGCTGTCGGGGCGCAACACCGAGCTCGTGCGCACGCTGAAGCTCGCGCGCGAACAGGAGGTGCCGACCATCGTGCTGACGCAGAGCGGCAGTCCGGTGGCCGCCGCGGCCGAGATCGTCCTGCCGGTCGATCTGGCGGAAGGCGTCAACATCTTCCGCCCCACCTCCACCCGCATCGCCTATCTGGCGCTCGTCGACATTCTCGCCAGCCTCGTCGCCTATCGCGTCCAGGGCCAGGCGGTGACGACGCTTCGGCGCATCAAGCAGCAGCTCGTCAAGCACCGAGACGGCGACGACCGCCAGCCGCTCGGCGACTGACCCGATCAACCGACAAGAGGACCAGACCCCGTGACCACCCTCGCCATCGTGACCGGTGCCGCCGGCGATATCGGGCGCGCGATCGCCGAAAGGCTCGCCGACAGCCATGACCTGATCCTGATGGTCGATATCGATGCCGCCGCCGCCGAAAAGGCCGCCGCCCTGCTGGGCGCTCCTGACCGTTTCATCGCGCATGCCGCCGATGTGACGGACGAAGCCTCGGTCGAAGCCATGGCTGAGGTCGCCGCCGGCCTCGGCGCGGTCAAGACGCTGGTCAACAATGCCGGCGCGGCGCGCGCGGTCAGCCTGCAGGCCACCAGCGCCGAGGACTGGCGAAAGGACATGGCGCTGAACTGCGAAGCCGCCTTTCTGACGCTGAAGGCATTGACCGAGCCGCTGAAGGCTGCGCGCGGCGCGATCGTCAACATCGCCTCGGTCAACGGCATGCAGATCTTCGGCCATCCGGCCTATAGCGCCGCCAAGGCGGCACTCTTGCATTTCACCCGCGCGACCGCGGTCGAATATGGCAAGTTCGGCATTCGCGCCAATGCGATCGCGCCCGGCACGGTGCGCACCCAGGCCTGGAATGCGCGGGCCGACGCCAATCCCAATGTCTTCGAGGAGGCCAAGCGCTGGTATCCGCTGCGCCGGGTGGTGGACCCTGCCGACGTGGCCCATGCCGTGGCCTTTCTGGCAAGCCCGATGGCAGCCGCGATCACTGGCGTCTGCCTGCCGGTCGATTGCGGCCTGACCGCCGGCCAGGCCGAGCTCGCCCGCACCTTTTCGCAATCCGACGACTACTGATCACGAGCCCCGGAACATCGCCGGGGCGCGACGGACGGCGTAATCGTGCGGACATAGGAAATGACGCCATCCGCCCGCAAGAGGCGGAGGCGCAGACAGGCTGCGGCAGCCAAGCGCGCCCAGGCCTGCGGCCTTTTCGGCCGACACAGCAAGCAGCACGAGAGGAACAGTCATGGCATCCGCACCCTATCGTCTCGACGCCAGCTGGAGTGCCGAGGGCGGCACCCACGGCGCCTTCACCTTTACTTTCACCAACCTGTCGGACGCCCCGCTCTCGGGCTTCAAACTGGCCTATACCTCGCTCTACCGGGTCATAGAGCCAGAGGCCTGCGACAATGCCGTCTTCCTGCGCCGCAACGCCAATTTCCATCAATATGCGCCACCGGAAGGTCTGACGCTGGCGCCGGGCGACAGCTGGCGCTTCACCGTCTCGGGCATTCACCGCCCGGCCCGCCACTGCACCGATGGCGCCAAGTCCGCCTATCTCACCCATGCCGACGGCACCCATGCCGATGTCGCCGTCTCCGACCTGCTGCTCTCGGGCCGGGTGAGCGAGCCGCCACCTGTGCTGTTGCCCGAGGGCAAGCTGGATCTGCCCTTCGCGCTGCAGCCCTGGCCCGCCCAGATCGATGCCGCCCCGGGCGAAGGCTTCCCGGTCGTGCTCTATCCGGCCGAAGGCACCAGCCTTGAGGAGATCCGCGCGGTCTCCGAGGTCACCGCGCTCACGCGCCGGCTGATGGAAAGCGCGCATGCGCCCTTCGCGCTGACGGCCGACCCGCAGGGCCGAGCGCTGCATTTCTCCGCCGAAGAGAGCCTCGGCGCGGAAGCCTATCGCCTTACCTTCTCCGCCGATGCCGTGCAGCTTGCCTATGGCGGTGCCGCCGGCCGGCAATATGGCCTGACCTCGCTCGCCCAGCTGCTGGAAGGCGCGCGCGTGCGGCCGCAGAGCTTCCGCTTTCCCGCCTCCGGCACGATCGAGGACGCGCCGCGCTATGGCTGGCGCGGCTGCCATCTCGACGTGTCGCGCCAGTTCTTTCCGGTGGCCGATGTCACCCGCCTCCTCGACATCATGGCCTGGCTGAAGCTCAATATCTTCCACTGGCACCTGACCGACGACGAAGCCTGGCGGCTGGAGATCAAGGCCTATCCGGCGCTCACCACCACGGGCGTCCTGCGCGGGCCGGACGAACCGCTGCTGCCGCAGCTCGGCAATGGCGCCGCCCCGGTCGGCGGCTTCTACGCCCAAGAAGATGTGCGCGCGATCGTCGCCCATGCGGCGGCGCTGTCGATCGACGTCGTGCCTGAAATCGACATTCCCGGCCACAATGCCGCGACGCTGGTCGCCCTTCCCGATCTGGTCGACGGTCAGGAGGCGCCCGACAGCTACCATTCGGTCCAGGGCTATCCCAACAATGCGCTGAACCCGGCGATCGAGGCGACCTATGGCTTCCTGGAGGCCGTGATCGACGAGATGGTCACGCTGTTTCCAAGCGATTACATCCATATCGGCGGCGACGAGGTGGCTCATGGCGCCTGGATGGCCTCGCCGCTGGCCAAGGCGCTGATGGAGAAGGAAGGCCTTGACGGCACCTTCGCGCTGCAGAGCTACTTCCTCAAGCGCGTCAAGGCGATGCTGGATGCGCGCGGCAAGAAGCTCGCCGGCTGGAACGAGGTCGCCCATGGCGGCGGCGTCGCGCCGGAAAATTCGCTGCTGATGGCCTGGGAAAATCCCGCCGTCGGCATCAAGCTGGCCGAGGAAGGCTATGACGTGGTGATGACGCCGGGCCAGGCCTATTATCTCGACATGGTCCAGGCCGAGGCCTTCCAGGAGCCCGGCGCCAGCTGGGCCGGCACCGTGCCGCCCGCCCATACCTATGCTTACGAGGCGGAGGGTGAGTTCCCGCAAGCGCTGAAGGACAGGATGAAGGGCGTGCAGGCCTGCATCTGGACCGAGCACTTCCTCTCGCGCGGCTATTTCAACCGGCTGGTCTTCCCGCGTCTGCCGGCGATCGCCGAAGCCGCCTGGACGCCGAAGGCCCAGAAGAACTGGGACCGCTTCGCCGCCATCGTTTCCCTCTGCCCGCAATTGTGAAGGACCAGACCCCATGAAACGGGTTGCCGTTGGCGGTATCCATACCGAATGCTCCACCTATTCCCCTGTGCTGATGCAGCCGGAGGATTTCAGGGTCATGCGGGGCGAGGACCTGCTCGCCGCCGATTATTTCAGCTTCCTGGCGACCGAGGGCATTGCCGCGCTGCCGCTGCTCCATGCCCGCGCCGTGCCGGGCGGCCCGGTGGCGCGCGCCACCTATGAGGGCTTCAAGGCGGAGTTTCTGGAGCGGCTGAAGGCCGCCCTGCCGCTGGACGGGCTCTATCTCGCCATGCATGGCGCGATGAATGTCGAGGGCATGGACGATGCCGAGGGCGACTGGATCTCGGCCGCCTGCGCGCTCGTCGGCCCGGACTGCGTGGTGGCGACGAGCTACGACCTGCACGGCAATGTCAGCCAGAGGATCATCGACCAGATCGACATCTTCGCCGCCTATCGCACGGCCCCGCATATCGACACGCATGAGACGCGCCTACGCGCCTGGTCCATGCTGGTCGAGGCCCTGAAGACGGGCGTGAAGCCGGGCGTCGCCTGGGCGAAGGTGCCAGTGCTGCTGCCGGGCGAGCGCACCTCCACGGAGGACGAGCCGACCGCGAGCCTCTATGCCGCCCTGCCGGGCTACGATGCCCGGCCCGGCATTCTCGATGCCAATCTGATGATCGGCTATGTCTGGGCCGACGAGCCGCGCGCCACCGCCTGCGCCGTCGTCACTGCCAGCGACAAGGCAGCGGCCGAAGCGGTCGCCCGGGAGATCGCCGAAAGCTACTGGAACGCCCGCGAGGATTTCCGCTTCGGCCCCGTAACCGGCCCGCTCGCAGAGATGCTCGACATTGCCGAGAAGACCGAGACGCGGCCGATCATTCTGGCCGACTCAGGCGACAACCCGACCGGCGGTGGGGTGGGAGACCGGGCGGATGTGCTCGCCGCCCTGATCGAACGCGGCTTTCGCGATGTGATCATGGCCGGCATCACCGACCGGCCGGCGGTCGAGGCCTGCTTTACCGCGGGCGAAGGGGCCGAGATCTCGCTTTCGATCGGCGCCACGCTCGATCCGGCAAGCCGCCCGGTCTCCGTCTCGGCCAAGGTGATCCGGCTGCAAAAAGGCGCGACGCCGGCGGACCATCAGGCCGTGGTCGCCATCGGCGGCATCACGCTCGTGCTCGCGGCCAAGCGCCGGCCCTATCACGATATCGCCGATTTCACGCTGCTCGGGCTGGATCCGAAGGTGGCGCGGCTCGTCGTGGTCAAGTCGGGCTATCTCTCGCCGGAGCTGGCGCCGATCGCCAATCCCAATCTGATGGCGCTCACCGATGGCGTGGTGAACCAGGACATTCCCGCCCTTTCCAGCCATCGCCGGCAACGTCCCGCCTTCCCCTTCGACCGGGATTTCGGCTATAGTCCCGACGTCGCCTTCTCAGCCCGCTGGGCATAACAGGAAGGCGTCCCCTTTTCGCTTCAACCCTTCAGCGGCGTGCTCTTCTCAAGCCCCTCCGCACGCCGCGAGGTCTTATCCTATGTCATTGCGCATTCCTGACGCCTACCGCAATCCGACGGTGCGCACCACCATGCTCGCCATCTTCGCCTTCGGCTTTTCCGGCGCGGCCACCGGGCCCTATATGTCCGTGGTCGGCATTCGTGAGCTAAGGCTGACGGATACGCAATTCTCCCTGCTGATGGGGACAGCCTCGGCGGTCAATGTCGTCATCAGCATCCTGGTCGGCAATATTGCCGACCGGCTGGGCGACTACAGGCGGATGATGCTGTCCGTTGGCCTGTTCGGCATTGCCGGCTATGGCGCGATCTATCTCCTGCCGGCCAAGAGCACCTTCATCCTCTCCGGCCTCCTGCTGCTGCCGGCCTATGGCGCGCTGAATTCCCTGCTCTTCGCCAATGCGCGGGCGGCGACCAACCGGATGAAGCGCGAGGATGTGGCCAGCGTCAATGCCGGCGTCAGGGCGATGATCTCGCTCTCCTGGGTGCTGGTTCCCGGCATTACCGGCGTGCTGCTCACGGGCTCGGCCAGCATGCTGCCGGCCTATCTCTTCTCCACCCTTGCGGCCATCGCCTGCCTGGGCCTCATCATCGCCTTCCTGCCCAAGGTGGCGCCCAATGACGCCCTCGTCATCAACCATTTGAGCTACTGGGCGGCGCTGGCCCATGTCGCCACGCCGCGCATTCTCCTGCGCGTCCTCGGCGTCTCGCTCGTCACCTCCATGCTGCATGTGAACGGGGCCGTGCTCTCGCTGATCGTCACCGGCCCGGTCAAGGGCGGCGTGGCCGATATCGGCATCGTCATCGGCATCGTCGCGCTGCTGGAGGTGGTCTTCATCATCGCGCTTGCGCCCCTTATCCGCCGCATCGGCGCCATGGCGACGCTGGCGCTCGGCACCGGCCTCTATGTCGCCTATCTCGCGCTGCTCGGCCTGTCGAATGCGGTCTGGCAGGTCTATGCGCTCAGCCTGATCTCGGGCGCGGGCGCCGCCGCGCTGATCAGCATTCCCATCACCTATCTGCAGGACCTGATCGCCGACCGGCCGGGCCTCGGCAGCGCGCTGATCTCGGTCAACATGTTCCTGGGCGCGGGCCTCGGCGCGCTGATCTTCGGTGTGGGAACCTCCCTCTCGGGCTATTCCGGCACGGCGATCCTCAGCGCCGTTGCCGGCGGTGGCGGCATCCTGCTGCTTCTCGCGCTGGACGGGCTGAAAAGCCGGACACCCGCGCATCAGGCCTCCTGAGCGCGCCGGCTGCCTTGCGGACCACGCAGGCACATGATCTTTCCGCAGATCAACCCGCTCTGCGCAGGCGTGGCGGTGGAGAAAAGGCTCTCGCGCCCGAAGATTGCAGGCTGGCCGGAACAAGGCACCGGCCAGCCAGGCCGTATCATACGGTTTCCGGTTGATCAGACCGCTTCTTCGGTCGAGGGCTTTTCCCAGAGATTGACGCCGCCTTCGACGGCATGGACGTCGATCGCCTTCAGCTCTTCCTCCGAGAAGGAGAGATTGGAGAAGGCGCCGAGATTTTCGGCCACCTGCTCCGGCGAGCTGGCGCCGATCAGTGCGGAGGTCACGCGCTTGTCGCGCAGCACCCAGGCGATCGCCATCTGGGCGAGGCTCTGGCCGCGCGCCTTGGCGATCTCGTTCAGGGCGCGGGCGCGCGCGATGTTCTCGTCCTTCAGATGCTCCGGCCGCAGGAAGTCGCCGCCCGGCCGGTTGACGCGCGCGTCCTCGGGGATGCCGTTCAGATACTTGCCCGTCAGGAGCCCCTGGGCGAGCGGGGTGAAGGCGATGACGCCGGCGCCGACCTCGTCGCAGGCGGCGAGCAGGTCGCCTTCCACCCAGCGGTTGAAGAGGTTGTAGGAGGGCTGGTTCAGCAACAGCGGCACGCGGCGCTCGGCCAGAAGGGCTGCGATTTCCCGGGTCTTGCGGCCGGAATAGGAGGAAATGCCGACATACAGCGCCTTGCCCTGCTGCACGGCGCTGGCCAGCGCATCGGCGGTTTCTTCCAAGGGCGTCGTCGCGTCATAGCGGTGCGAGTAGAAGATATCGACATAGTCGAGACCCATGCGCGACAGGCTCTGGTCGAGGCTGGACAGGAGCGCCTTGCGCCCGCCGCCGCCGCGTCCGTAAGGACCGGGCCACATATCCCAGCCGGCCTTGGTTGAGATGATCAGCTCGTCGCGATAGGCCTTGAGATCCTCCTTCAGCACGCGGCCGAAATTGATCTCGGCGCTGCCGGCGGGCGGGCCGTAATTGTTGGCGAGATCGAAATGGGTGATGCCCAGATCGAAGGCCTTGAACAGAATCTGGCGCTGGCGATCGAGCGTCGTCGTATCGCCGAAATTGTGCCAGAGGCCGAAGGAGATCAGCGGCAGGTCCAGACCGCTGCGGCCGGCGCGGCGAAATTGCCCGACCTCGTAGCGGTCGGCGGCAGGCGTATAATGCGTCATGCGGAAACATTCCCGTGAAAACTGTCGACGCCGCCTTTGTCGGCATTTTCTCCGCGGGCATCAACGCAGGATTTTTCGCCTTTCCCGGGTTTCGCGGAATGGCGATCCTTCCGGGCGGCGATCAGCCCTTGGCGTAACAGATGATCGAGAGATAGCGCGCCGGCAGCGTCACCAGTTCCTCTGGCCCATGCGGCGCATCGGCATCGAAGAACAACGCGTCGCCGGCCTCCATCCGGTAGAGGCTGTCTCCATGCCGGTAGACCACCTCGCCCTCCAGCATATAGAGGAACTCCATGCCCTCGTGCTGGAAGGTCGGAAACACGTCGGATTCGGCATTGAGCGTGATCAGATAGGGCTCCACCTCCACGCCGGTGGAATTGTTGGCGATGTGGCCGAGCAGGCTGTACTGATGGCCCGCCCGCGTTCCGCGCCGCTCGATGTTCACCCCCTGCCCCGCCTTGACGAAGCTGGCGCTGTGCGGCTCCTCATAGCCGCGAAAGAAGGCCGTGATCGGCATGGCCAGCGCCTCGGAGAGCGACTGCAGCGTGCCGAGCGAGGCCGAGATATTGCCGTTCTCGATCTTGGAGAGCATGCCGACCGAGATCCCCGTGGCGGCCGAAAGATCGGCGACGGTAATCCCGAGCTTCTTGCGCTGGGTGCGCACCTCATGGCCGATTGCAAGCTCCAGGTTCTTGGCGCGCGGCTCGCGCACGGCATGCGGATTCTGCGTCAGCGCCGCCTTGGCCGCCTTGGTCTTTGCCGGCTCCTCAGCCATGGTTTCACGCCCTCCGTTTGTCGCTTATCCCATCCGTTCCGACGCATAGGAGCCGGGGCTAGGCGGGAAGACGACGGTGCGGTTGCCATTGATGAAGGTGCGGTGATGGATATGGGCGTGGATGGCGCGCGCCAGCACCTGCGCCTCGACATCGCGACCGATCGAGACGTAATCTTCGGCCGACTGTGCATGGGTGATGCGCGCCACGTCCTGCTCGATGATCGGCCCTTCGTCGAGATCGGCGGTGACGTAATGCGCCGTCGCGCCGATCAGCTTCACCCCGCGCTCATAGGCCTGCTTGTAGGGATTGGCGCCCTTGAAGCTCGGCAGGAAGGAATGGTGGATGTTGATGATGCGGCCCGACATGGTCCGGCACATCGCGTCGGAGAGCACCTGCATGTAGCGCGCCAGCACCACCAGCTCCGTGCCGGTGGCCTGGACGATGTCCATCAGCTGCGCTTCCGCCTTCGGCTTGTTCTCCTTGGTTACCTTGATGTGGTGGAAGGGAATATCGTGGTTCACCACCAGCTTCTGGTAATCGAAATGGTTGGAGACGACGCCGACGATGTCGATCGGCAGCGCGCCGATCTTCCAGCGATAGAGCAGATCGTTCAGGCAATGGCCGAAGCGCGAGACCATCAGCAGCACCTTGGTGCGGTCGCTGCCGTGATAGAGATGCGCCTCCATGGCGAACTGGCTGGCGACCTCCGCCATAAACCCCTCGCGGATCGCAGCGGCGCCTGCCCCCTCTTCGGAGAGAAACGAGACGCGCATGAAGAAGCGGCCGGTCTGGAGATCGTCGAATTGGGCGCTGTCGACGATGTTGCAACCCATCTTGGCCAGGTAACCGGAAATGGCGGCCACGATGCCGCGGGTCGACTGGCAGGCAACGGTCAAGACGAAGTGCGACATGCGGCACATTCCTTCAATTTTCGTCAGGTGTCAGCAGGGAAACCCCGGCAAGCCCATAGGCTGCGGACAGGCTGTACGCAACCGCTTTTCAAATGCGGTCCGCACCGGCTCTGCGCCACGCCAAAGGACCCCGCGCCGAAGCGCGAGGGAAGCGGCCGCCCTGGACACGGCCGGGGAAAGGATCAGATGTCGAGCGTGGTCTGGCGTTCCCACTCGGTGAACTGGGCGCAATGCGCGTTCCACTCGTCATGCTTGAGCTTGAGATAGGCGGCGGAAAACTCCGTGCCGAGGGCTTCCTGCAGCACGGTGTCGCGCTCATATTCGCGCAGCGCGTCGAGCAGGTTCAAAGGCAGGCGCGGCGCGTCGGTGACCGTGTGGCCCTCGCGATACATGTCGATGTCGTAATGGCGGCCGGGATCGGCATTGGTCCGCAGGCCGGAGAGGCCGGCGGCGATGATGATCGCCTGCAGGAGATAGGGGTTCACCGCGCCATCCGGCAGGCGCAGCTCGAAGCGGCCGGGGCCGGGCACGCGCACCATGTGGGTGCGGTTGTTGCCGGTCCAGGTCACCGTGTTCGGCGCCCAGGTCGCGCCCGAGATCGTGCGCGGCGCATTGATGCGCTTGTAGGAATTGACCGTGGGATTGGTGACGGCGGCCAGCGCTGAGGCGTGTTTCATGATGCCGCCGAGGAAGGTCTTGCCTTTGGCCGAAAGACCGAAGGGCATGGTCTTGTCGGCGAAGGCATTGACCTTGCCCTCGAGATCCCAGACCGAGATATGGGCATGGCAGCCATTGCCCGTCAGCCCCTTGAACGGCTTGGGCATGAAGGTGGCGCGAAGCCCGTGCTTCTCGGCCACCGACTTGACCATGAACTTGAAGAAGGAATGCTTGTCGGCCGTCTTCAGGGCGTCGTCATATTCCCAGTTCATCTCGAACTGGCCGTTCGCGTCCTCATGGTCGTTCTGATAGGGCTTCCAGCCGAGCTCCAGCATATGGTCGCAGATCTCGGCGATCACGTCATAGCGGCGCAACAGCGCCTGCTGGTCGTAGCAGGGCTTTTCCGCGGTATCATAGGGGTCGGAGATCTTCGAGCCATCGGGCGCGATCAGGAAGAATTCCGGCTCGACGCCGGTCTTGACCCGCAGGCCTTCGGTGGCGGCTTCGTCCACCAGCCGCTTCAGCACCGTGCGCGGCGCCTGACCGACCGGCTTGTCCTCCATCACGCAGTCGGCGGCCACCCAGGCCACCTCCTTCTTCCAGGGCAGCTGGATGACGGAGGCGGCATCCGGCACGGCGAAGAGATCGGGATGGGCGGGGGTGAGGTCGAGCCAGGTGGCGAAGCCGGCAAAGCCCGCCCCGTCGGCCTGCATGTCGGCGATCGCCTGGGTCGGCACCAGCTTGGCGCGCTGGCCGCCAAACAGGTCGGTATAGCTGATCATGAAGTATTTGATGCCGCGCTCGGCGGCGAATGCGGAGAGGTCATGTGTCACGGTATTCCCCTTTATCGTTTGTCTTGCAGACAGATGAAAAGGACGCGGCGATCTCTGGAGCATCGGATTTTTCCGAAAGCCGGTTCCAAGCTTTCGGTCCGGTGCTCCATGGCCGTCTTTCGCACCCTCTCATCCAGACCGCCTGCGGCACTCCCACGCCGCAGACGCCTTCCCGGCGCACCCTCCCTTGCGCGCCGGCTTTCTCTTCGCGGTCAGAAACCGCCCTTGCCGGGATACCAACTGGTGCCGGCCAGCGGCACCTGCGCCATGGCGGCAGCCTCCATGGTCAGCGCCACGAGGTCTTCCGGCTCCAGATTGTGCAGATGGTTCTTGCCGCAGGCCCGGGCGATGGTCTGGGCTTCCAGCGTCATCACCTTGAGATAATTGGCGAGCCGGCGACCGGCGGCGACCGGGTCGAGGCGGGCAGCCAGCTCCGGGTCCTGCGTGGTGATGCCGGCGGGGTCCCGGCCCTCGTGCCAGTCGTCATAAGCGCCGGCGGTCGTGCCGAGCTTGTTGTATTCCTCTTCCCATTTCGAGTCGTTGTCGCCGATGGCGACCAGCGCCGCCGTGCCGATGGCCACGGCATCGGCGCCAAGCGCCAGTGCCTTGGCCACGTCGGCGCCCGAGCGGATGCCGCCGGAGACGATCAGCTGCACCTTGCGGTGCATGCCCAGATCCTGCAACGCCTGCACGGCCGGACGGATGCAGGCGAGCGTCGGCATGCCGACATGCTCGATGAACACGTCCTGCGTGGCCGCCGTGCCGCCCTGCATGCCGTCGAGCACGACGACATCGGCGCCGGCCTTCACCGCCAGCGCGGTATCGTAATAGGGCCGGGAGCCGCCGACCTTGATATAGATCGGCTTTTCCCAGTCGGTGATCTCGCGCAGCTCGAGGATCTTGATCTCGAGGTCGTCGGGGCCGGTCCAGTCGGGATGGCGGCAGGCCGAGCGCTGGTCGATGCCCTTGGGCAGGTTGCGCATATTGGCCACGCGGTCGGAAATCTTCTGGCCGAGCAGCATGCCGCCGCCGCCGGGCTTGGCGCCCTGGCCGACGACGATCTCGATGGCATCGGCGCGGCGCAGGTCCTTCGGGTTCATGCCATAGCGCGAGGGCAGATATTGATAGACGAGCGTCTGCGAATGGCCGCGCTCCTCATCCGTCATGCCGCCATCGCCCGTGGTGGTGGAGGTCCCGGCGATGGTCGCGCCCCGACCGAGCGCTTCCTTGGCATTACCGGACAGCGCGCCAAAGCTCATGCCGGCAATGGTGATCGGCGTCTTCAGCGTGATCGGCTTCTTGGCGAAGCGGGTGCCGAGCGTGACCGTGGTGTCGCACTTCTCGCGATAGCCTTCGAGCGGGTAGCGCGAGATCGAGGCACCGAGGAACAGGAGATCGTCGAAATGCGGCACCTTGCGCTTGGTGCCGGCGCCGCGAATGTCATAGATGCCAGTGGCGGCGGCGCGGCGGATTTCGGCGAGCGTGTGATCGTCGAAGGTCGCCGATTTGCGCGGCGGCGTGTGGGGGTTGTGATAGCTCATCGTCTTGGCCTCTCGTCCCGGGCAATTTGAGGAGGAATGCGAGCGCAGACGCGCGCGCATCGGAGCATCGGACAATCCGAAAACCGGCAGCCAGTTCTCGGTGCGATGCTTAAAGCCGGCTCAGTAGGCGTCGGCGTTGTCGATGTTGAAGTTATAGAGCTTGCGGGCAGAGCCGTAGCGCTTGAACTCCTCGGGCCTGGCATGGGGCACGCCGGCCTTCTCCAGAAGCGCGGCGAGCTTCTCCAGATGCTCGGGGCGCATCTCCTTCTCGATGCAGTCGGCGCCGAGGCTCTTCACCGAACCGCGCACGAAGAGCTTCGCCTCGTAAAGCGAATCCCCCAGCGCATCGCCGGCATCGCCGCAGACGACGAGATGGCCGGATTGCCCCATGAAGGCGGACATATGGCCGATAGAGCCATGGACGACGATGTCGATGCCCTTCATCGAAATGCCGCAGCGCGAGGCGGCATTGCCCTTGATGACCAGGAGGCCCCCGCGCCCGGTGGCGCCGGCATATTGCGAGGCGTCGCCCTCGATGACGACGGTGCCGGACATCATGTTCTCGGCTACGCCCGGCCCCGCCGAGCCATGGACGGTGACGGTGCCGCCATCATTCATGCCGGCGCAATAATAGCCGACCGAGCCGCGCACATCGACGGTGACGGGGCTGTCGATCCCGACGGCCACGGCATGATGCCCGCGCGGATTGACCACCTCGAATTCCGTATCGTTGGCGCCGGTGGACAGGCCGTGCAGCGCGCCGTTCAGCGCGCGCAGCGGCGTATTGGACAGATCGAAAACAGGCATCGAATCCCCTCTTGAAGGATGCCGGCGTGGATTGACCCCATGCGCCGGGCTTGAATTGGTCCGGCGCGCCTCAGGCGGCCTTTTCGTGATCCCAGAAATAGACGGTGGCCGGCTCAGGCTCCCAGACTCGCGCCTCCTCGATGCCCGGCAGATTGACCAGCGCCCGATATTCCGAGCCGAAGGCGACGTAACGGTCGGTCTCGGCCATCACGGCCGGCTTGCAGGCGATGGGATCGCGCACCACGCCGAAGCCGGAGCGGGTGCCGACGACGAAGGTGAAGAAGCCGTCGAGATCGTCGAGCGCGCCGGTCAGCGCCTCGCCCAGATCCTTGCCCTTGGCCATTTCGGCGGTGAGATAGGCGGCGGCGACTTCGGAGTCGTTCTGCGTCTCGAAACGCATGCCCTCGCGCACCAGCTCGCGGCGCAGATTGTTATGGTTCGACAGCGAGCCATTGTGCACCAGGCACTGGTCCGCCCCGGTGGAGAACGGGTGGGCGCCCAGCGTAGTCACGGCACTTTCGGTCGCCATGCGGGTATGGCCGATGCCATGCGTGCCGGACATGGAGCGCACGTCGAAGCGCGAGACGACATCCTTCGGCAGCCCGGTTTCCTTGTAGATCTCGACGCTCTCGCCCGAGCCCATGACGCGCACATCGGGCCGGAGCTTCGTCAGCGCCTCGCGGACGGCACCCAGCGCATCGGCCGCGCAGGCGATCACCGCATGGGTGCTCTTGACCGTCAGGCTGACCGGCAGGCCGGCCTGTGTCAGCGCGGCTTCCAGCCCGTCGAAATCCGCCTCGGGCCTGGCAGACTGAACCGTTATCTTTGCCTTACCATTTGACGCCCCGCCATAGATGGCGATCCCGGCCGAATCCGGCCCGCGATCGGTCATGGTGATCAGCATGTCCGAGAGCAGCGCACCGAGCTCAGGCTCAAGGCTCGGATCCTTCAGGAACAGTCCAACAATGCCGCACATGGCAGGGCACCTCCATTCGTTTCTGAAGAAAGGCCTATCACAGGGCACGCTGAATAATCAACTATCAGGAATAAAATTTTCTTCTTAAGGCGTCACCTTTCCTGTCCCTCATGACGCAGAGCATGGGGCGTCATTCCGTAGGCCTCTGAAAACGCACGGGAAAAATGGCCAGCACTTGAAAAGCCGGTGGCGAAGGCGATTTCGGCGACCGACAAAGGGCTCTGCTCGACCAGACGGCGGCCATGGGCAAGGCGGATGGATCGATAGGTCTCGAGAAAGCCTCTTGCCATGTGCCGGGCGAAGAGCCGGTCGAGATGGCGGGGGCTGATGCCTGCGAGCCGCGCCATGGCCTGACGGTCGAGCGGCTGCTCGATCGTCGCCTCCATCTTTTCCAGCACGGTCAGGAGGGCCGGATGGTGCGTGCCGAAGCGCTCGGCCGCCGTGCTGCGCTGGGCGGCTTCCGGCTGGGCAAGCCCGGTGTGCAGATACCAGTCACTGACCCGCCGGGCGAAATCGGCGCCCATGCGCGCGCTGATCAGCGCATGCATCATATCGAGCGGTGCGACACCGCCGGCGCAGGTGATCCGGTCGCCATCCAGGACGAAGCGCGCCTGGCGGGGGCTGAGATGCGGGAACGTCTCCTTCAGCAGGAGCGCATGCTCCCAGTGGAGGGTAAAATCCCGCCCTTCCAGCAAGCCGCAGGCCGCCAATACGAAAGCGCCGCTGGAAATCCCGCCGATGCGCACGCCCAGGCGCGCCAGCCGGCGCAGCTGTGGGAAGGCCGGCTCGGCCGCGCGCCAGTCCTGCGGCCCGCCGCCGGCACAAACGAACAGGGTGTGACAACCCTCCCCGCCCTCCGCAAGCGACCGGCAGGGCATGGAAAGACCGGAGGAAGAGGCAACCGTGCCGCCATCAGCGGAAAACAGCGACACCGTGTAAAGCTCCGTTCCGGCCAGAAGATTGGCCGCGCGCAGCGGCTCGCTCGCGGAGGCAAAGGACATCAGCGCGAAATTCGGCAGGAGCAGGAAGCCGATGGTCTGCGCATGGCGCGGATCGAGACGGTCGGGGAGAGCAGACATGTCCCGATTTTATCTCTTAAGGTCTCTTTTCTGCAATAGGGCGCGCTGTTCTTACGCTAGACTTCAAGCCCGGTTCGATCGCCTGGAGCATCGAACTCTTCAAAAGACCGGTTCCCATTTTTGGCCCGATGCCAAAGGACGAAGCGCATGCGCTATTCCGCCCTGTCCATTCTCAAGAACGGCCTGTTCGGCAACAAGGGCTGGAAGCCGGCCTGGCGCACGCCCGCGCCCAAGCCGCATTACGATGTGGTGATCGTCGGCGGCGGCGGGCACGGGCTTGCGACCGCCTATTATCTCGCCAAGGAATTCGGCATCACCAATGTCGCGGTAGTGGAGAAAGGCTATGTCGGCTCCGGCAATGTCGGCCGCAACACCACGATCATCCGCTCCAACTATCTGCTCCAAGGCAACAACCCGTTCTACGAGCTGTCGATGAAGCTCTGGGAAGGGCTGGAGCAGGATTTCAACTTCAACGCCATGGTCTCCCAGCGCGGCGTTCTCAATCTCTATCACTCCGACGCCCAGCGCGACGCCTATACACGGCGCGGCAATGCCATGCGGCTGCATGGCGTGGATGCCGATCTCCTGGACCGCGAGGCGGTGCGCGCCATACTGCCCTTCCTCGATTTCGACAATGCCCGCTTCCCGATCCAGGGCGGGCTCCTGCAGAAGCGCGGTGGCACGGTGCGCCATGATGCGGTGGCCTGGGGCTATGCCCGCGGGGCCGATTTGCGCGGCGTCGATATCCTGCAGAATTGCGAGGTCACGGGCATCCGCCAGTCCCAGGGCCGCGTTCTCGGCGTCGAGACCACGCGCGGCTTCATCGGCTGCAACAAGCTGGCGCTGGCGGCGGCCGGCAATTCCTCCCGCGTGGCGGAGATGGCCGGGCTGAAGCTGCCGATGGAAAGCCATGTGCTGCAGGCCTTCGTCTCCGAAGGGCTGAAGCCCTTCATCGACGGCGTCGTCACCTTCGGGGCCGGCCATTTCTACGTCTCGCAATCCGACAAGGGCGGGCTGGTCTTCGGCGGCGATATCGATGGCTATAATTCCTACGCCCAGCGCGGCAATCTGGCGACGGTGGAACATGTGGCGGAAGCCGGCAAGGCGATGATCCCGGCGCTCTCCCGTATCAGGGTGCTCAGATCCTGGGGCGGGGTGATGGACATGTCGATGGACGGCTCGCCGATCATTGACCGCACGCCGATCGACAATCTCTATCTCAATGCCGGCTGGTGCTATGGCGGCTTCAAGGCGACGCCGGCCTCCGGCTTCTGCTTCGCCCATCTGATCGCGCGCGACCTGCCGCAGACGACCGCCAGCGCCTTCCGGCTCGACCGGTTCGAACGCGGCTATCTGCTCGACGAAAAGGGCCAGGGCGCCCAGCCGAATCTGCATTGATCGCGGAGAATCGGTTCGATGATCCAGAGTTTTGTTTTCACGCAGTCCGCACGCAAATCCGCTGACGCATTGTTGCCGGACGTGCTCGCGCAAGGACGACCGACATGGCAAGCCTGATTGCCTGCCCGCATTGCGGCAGGAGACCGAAGGAAGAATTCACCGTGAAAGGTGCCGCACTTGCCCGCCCCGAGCCGCAGGCCGGCGCGGATGCCTGGTTCGACCATGTCTATCTGCGCGACAATCCGCGCGGGCCTTACCAGGAATTCTGGCACCACACTTCAGGCTGCCGCCGCTGGCTGGTCGTCACCCGCGACACGGCCACGCATGAGGTCGAGGAGGCCCGCGACGCCGCGCTCTGGAACAGGGAGACTGCCCGATGACGAGCTATCGCCTGAGCCAGGGCGGCCTGATCGACCGCGCGCGCCCTCTCTCCTTCTCCTTCGACGGCAAGCCCATGTCCGGCTTTGCCGGCGACAGCCTGGCCTCGGCGCTGCTCGCCAATGGCCAGCGCCTGATGGGCCGCTCCTTCAAATATCATCGCCCGCGCGGCGTGCTGACCGCGGGCGCGGCCGAGCCCAACGCTCTGATGACGATTGGTAAAGGTGGACGCACGGAACCCAACACCCGCGCGACCCTGCAGGAGCTCTATGACGGCCTGACCGCCCGCAGCCAGAACCGCTGGCCCTCGCTCGATTTCGACATCGGTGCGCTGAACGGTCTGCTCTCGCCCTTCTTGAGCGCCGGCTTCTACTACAAGACCTTCATGTGGCCGGCGGCCTTCTGGGAAAAACTCTATGAGCCTTTCATCCGCAAGGCGGCGGGCCTGGGAGAGGCGGCGAAGGAAAGCGATCCCGACAGCTTCGAGAAGTGCTGGGCCCATTGCGATCTCCTCGTCATCGGCGCCGGCGCCACTGGCCTTGCGGCCGCGCTGACGGCGGGGCGTGCGGGCGCCCGGGTGATCCTGGTGGACGAGCAGGCCGAGCTCGGGGGCAGCCTTCTGTCGGAGACCGCCACGATCGGCGGCGTGCCGGCCGCGCAATTCGCGCGGGAAGCCACGGCCGAACTCGAAGCCCTGCCCAATGTCCGCACGCTCGCGCGCACCACGGCCTTCGGCCGGTATGACGGCAACGTCTTCGGCGCGGTCGAGCGCGTGCAGAAGCATGTGGCGACACCGCAGGTGGGCCGCCCGGTGGAGCGGCTCTGGCGCATCGTCGCCGGCCGCGCACTTCTGGCCACCGGCGCGGAAGAGCGCCCGCTGGTGTTCGGCGGCAACGACATTCCCGGCGTGATGATGGCCGGAGCCGCGCGCAGCTATCTCAACCGCACTGCCGTCGCGCCCGCCCGGCAGATGGCGATCTTCACCACCAATGACAGCGGCTATGCGCTGGCCCGCGACCTTGAAGCCTGCGGCGTGGCGCTGACCGCCATCATCGACAGCCGGCCCGAAGGCGCCGCACCCGGTCTTTACAAGGGCCAGGCCCGCATCCTCACCGATGCGCTGGTGCGCGACGCCCATGGCGGCAAGTCGCTCTCCGCCATCACCATCGCGCGCCAGGGGCGCACGGAAACGCTGCGGCTCGATGGTCTCGCCGTCTCGGGCGGCTTCAGCCCCGTCATCCATCTCGCCTGCCATCGCGGCGACAAGCCGGTCTGGTCGGATGCGCAGGGCGCCTTTCTCGCCGAGGATCGCAAGGGCCTCGCGCTTGCCGGCGCGGCCGCCGGCCTGTCAGGCCTTGCCGCCTGCTATGAGGCCGGCGCCCGCAAGGCCGTCGCCCTCCTCGATCAGCTCGGCATCGCCGCAACCGCCGGGAGCGTCCCCACCGTCGAGGGCGATATCGTCGCGCCGGCCACCAAGCCGCTCTGGTCGATCCCCGGCATCAGGGGCAAGGCCTTCATCGACTTCCAGAACGACGTGCACCGTGCCGATCTCGCGCTGGCCGTGCGCGAGGGCTATGCCCATGTGGAACTGGCCAAGCGCTACACCACCAATGGCATGGCGACCGACCAGGGCAAGCTGTCCAATGTCAATGCTATCGGCCTGCTGGCCGAGGCGCGCGGGGTCTCGCCGGCCGAGGTCGGCACCACCACCTTCCGCCCCTTCTACACGCCGGTCTCCTTCGGCGCGCTGGCAGGCTCCTCCCATGGCAAGCACTTCCAGCCGGTGCGCCAGTCGCCGCTGCATGGCTGGGCGAAGAAGAACGGCGCCCGCTTCGTCGAGACCGGCCTCTGGTATCGCTCCGCCTGGTTCCCCCGCACGGGCGAGACCACATGGCGCGAGAGCGTGGACCGAGAAGTGCGCACCGTGCGCGAGGCGGCGGGCCTCTGCGACGTCTCCATGCTCGGCAAGATCGAGATAACAGGCAAGGATGCGGCCCTCTTCCTCGACCGCGTCTATTGCAACGGCTTCGCCAACCTGCCCGTCGGCAAGGCGCGCTATGGCCTGATGCTGCGTGAGGACGGCTTCATCTATGATGACGGCACCACCAGCCGGCTGGCCGAAGACCGCTTCTTCATGACCACGACGACGGCCTATGCCGCCGGCGTGCTCAACCATCTGGAATTCTGCGCCCAGGCGCTCTGGCCGGAACTCGACGTGCGGCTCGCCTCCGTCACCGACCAATGGGCGCAGATGGCGATTGCCGGTCCGCTCGCCCGCACGATCCTGCAGGAGATCGTCGACGAGGACATCTCCAACGAGGCCTTCCCATTCCTCGGCGCGCGCGCGGTCTCGCTCTTCAACGGCGCGCTGAAGGGCCGGCTGTTCCGCATCTCCTTCTCAGGCGAGCTCGCCTATGAGCTGGCGGTGCCGGCCGGCTATGGCGAAAGCGTCGCCGACGCGCTGATGGAGATCGGCAAGCCCAAAGGTCTCTGTGCCTATGGTGTCGAGGCGCTGTCGGTGCTGCGCATCGAGAAGGGCCACGTCACCCATAACGAGATCAACGGTACCGTTGTGCCGGCCGATCTCGGCTTCGGCCGGATGGTCTCGGCCAAGAAAGCGGATTTCATCGGCAAGCACATGCTGGCGCGCGAGGGGCTGACGGCGGGCAATCGCCATCAACTCGTCGGCGTCGTCCCGCTCGATCCGGCGGCAAGCTTCCGCACGGGTGCGCATATCCTGGCGAAAGGGGCGGCCGCGACCTTGGAAAACAGCCTCGGCCATGTCAGCTCCAGCTGTTACTCCCCGCATGTCGGCTCCACCATCGGCCTGGCGCTGGTGCGCGCCGGCTCCAGCCGCCATGGCGAGGAGGTGATGATCTGGAACGGGTTGCGCGGGGAATACACGCCCGGCCGCCTCTGCGATCCGGTCTTCATCGATCCCGAAAACGCCAAGCTGAAGATCTGAGGTCCGCCATGTCCATGACGCTTCGACACCATCCGGTTCTGGGCGGCAAGGCCGCGCTCCGGCTCAAGGACGTGACGCTGGAGGCCCTGCCTGAAGGCCATGTGCTCCAGCTTCTCGCCGCCGCGCCTGAGGCCGGACCCGGCTTGCGCGAGAGGATCGGCGACAGCGATCTGCGCCCGCTCGCCCCCGGCCAATGGCTGCTGATCGGCAATGCGCCGCTGACGCCCGAAGACCTGACCGGTCTGGAAGAGCGGCTGAAGCCTGTGGCCGACATTGTCGATCAGAGCCACGGCCGGGTGCGTATCGCGCTGTCGGGCCCGGCCGCGCGGGCGGTGCTGGCCAAGGGAACAGCCGTGAATCTCGACGCCGCCGCCTTTCCCGTGGGCCATGCGGCGCAGACGCTGATCGGCCATATCGGCGCCCATCTCGCCCGCACCGGAGAGGACAGTTTCGAGCTGACGGTGCTGCGCGGCTTTGCCGAAAGCCTCTGGGACGATCTCGCGCAGATGGCGGCAGAGTTCGCCTGACCGTCGAGCGCCGTCCAGCCAACGCTTTCATTCCTCGCCTTGCATCAGGCCGCCCGCGATCCGCTATTCCCCGTTCAGCAGGTTGATCGGCGCGTTCAGCGTCGCGCCGATCGTGTCGAGCACGAAGGCGCCGGGGCCGCGGGTCAGGCCCGGGGGCTGTGCCTCGACCGGCACGAGGATCGGCGCCAGCGAGGAGACCTGGGCGAAGCGATTGTGGTTGAAGCTGTCGCCGGACGAGAGCGACGAGATGTCGATGATCTGGACATGGCCGACCTGCGCCGCCTCCTGGACGCGCGGATCCTTGACATCCAGCGCGCCGATGCGCCCGCGCTGGCCGGCCAGCAGACGCGAGGCCGCCAGCGCCCGGTCGTCCTTCGACACCAGCACGGTCATCGGCGGGGACAAGGGGCCGATCACCGAGAGCTGCGCCTTGAACAGCTGGGCGTCGATGTCAGGCGCGGCGAGAAACACGGTGAGCTTGGAGAAGATCGCCGTCTTGCGCGACAGGCGCAGCTGGCGCAACGCTTCGGCCGAGAGCCAGCCGCCCATGCTATGGCCGATCAGCGTCACCTTGTTGACCGCCCGGTTGCGGCCCAGCGTGTCGAGCAGCTCCGTCAGCCCGTCGCGCGAGGCGGTCGCTGCATCCTTGTCGGCCAGATAGCCGGTGATGCTTGCCTGCGAAGGCCAGGAAAACAGCACGGGCGTGCGGCTGCCATCGTCGGAATCGGCATTGATCTGCGCCTGACGGAACAGCGCTTCCTCGAAATTGGTGTTGAAGCCATGGACGAAGACCCCGACATGCGACGGCTTGCCCCCCGGCGGCTTTCGGGAAACGGCCTTGTAGAAGCTGTCCCTGTCGAGCACCTGCTGCGCCACCATGACGAAATTCGTCTTGGGATCGACCGCATCCTTCTTCGGCCACTCGATCTCGCCGGCCTTGTGCTTGGGCGGGATGGAGATGGTGAAAGAGGCATAGTTGAGCGTATCGGACGGTTCGTTGGTGAAGATATTGCTGTTCGGCTTGGCCCGTTCGCGCATGGTCGCGACGTAGACCGTGACCGTGCGCGCGCCCGGCGGGCGGGTGTTGATCCGCTGCACCGCGAGCACATCGGGCCCCGGGCGGCTGGCGCAGGCGGCCAGCATGAGCATCATGGCGAAACACAGGAAAAACCTGCTGATCATGGAAGGGCTCATGGTCTCGTGCCTTTTGCGCGGAAGCGCGCTTGACGGGAAGATCGGACCGGAAGCGGAAACCGGCTTTCTGTCCGATGCGATGCACAAACGAAAATCCCAAGGCACCGAGCCGTTCTGCTTTTGGCCCGGTGCTCTTACGAACAGGCTTTCGCGCAAGGCGAAAGTGGCGGTGCCCCTGCTCCCCAAGCTCGGGACAGGAGCCAGCTCAGCTCTCAATGCGGCTTGCAATAGTCCCAGTAGCCGCGGGTCTGAAAACTGTTCGACCAGTACCAGCAGACTTGCGGGCTCGGCGCCGGCGGAACGCTGGAGGCGACGATCACCGTGCCGAGGACCACGCCGGCAACCACCGCGCCGTAATAGGGACGGTGAACCCAGGGCCGCACCGGCCGGACCACGACCACGGTGCCGCCGTGATGATGGTGATGACGGGTGTGGTGATGGCGCGGTACGGGCTGGGTATGGGGCGGGCGATGGTGGCGATGGACCACCACGGCATCGGCGAGGCAGGTGCCGGGCAGGCAGAGGGCAGCGGCCTGCGAAGCCCTTTGCTGCGGCGCAATATCAGCAGGTGCCGCGGCCCATGCCGGCGCCGCCAGAGCCTGGGCAAAAGCGAGCCCGCACACGAGCGCGCGCGTCGCAAACCATGTCTTCTTCCTCATCGTCTTTCCTTTCTGCACGCCGCCGGAATGTCTTGGCGGATGCGGTTCATGCTGCCTCGTCGGCAGGCGGCGGCTCGTTGAGAAGCGGCTTTGGCACGGCCTGGATGCCGTTCTCGCGGAAGCCCTTCTGCACGGCGGCGAGCACGGCGCGGCGGATCATCCATTGGCGGCCCGGCCGGGCCTTGAACTTGCCGCGGATGATCAGCGTACCGTCTTCCACCTGGGCGATGCCCTGGCTCTTGAAGGGCTCGATCAGATCGGCCGCGATGGCGGGATCGGCGGAAATCTCCTGTCCGATCTTCTTGAACAGCCGCCGCACCTTCTCGACATCGGTGTCGAAGGCGACGCGGAAGATCAGCTTCTCGATCATCCAGTCGCGGCTGTAATTCTGCACCTTGTCGATCTGGCCATAGGGGATCGTCGCCAGTGCGCCGCGATGGTGACGCAGCGAGACGGAGCGGATCGAGATCTTCTCCACGGCGCCCTTTGCACCTGATATTTCGATATATTCCCCGAAGCGGAACGCATCGTCGATCAGGAAGAACAGGCCGGAGACGATGTCCTTGACCAGTGCCTGCGAGCCGAAGCCGATGGCGAGGCCGAAAACCGAGAAGCCGGTGATCAGCGGCCAGACATTGACGCCGAGCGACAGGAGCACCGACAGGGCGGCCAGCACGCAGATGACGGCGCGGGCCAGACCGCTGAGGAGCGGGACCAGCGTGGCGAGCCGCGTGCGTGGCGCGGCCAGCCCCTCCTCCTCGTCCCCGCCCTGCGCATGGCCGACGGCACGCGCGGCAAAGCTGCCGGTCAGGTTCCAGAGATAGGCGGCCAGGAGCGCGATCAGCACGGTCTGCACGGCATCGGCGGCCACGCTGCGCGTCTCCACGCCAAGGCTTGCGGCAAGCGGCGCGACCCACAGGGTGCCGATCATGGCCAGCGCCACGATTACGACGGTGAAACGCAGCGTCTCCCGCGCCGCCACCGCGGGGATCGACACGCGCGTGGACAGCACGCCATGGCGGGCCCATTCGCCCATCAGCGCATCGAGATGCGGGGTTGCGACAAAGATGATCGAGGTCAGCAGCACGGCCGGGCCCGGCAGCGGCGCGCCGACGGTCAGCGCCGTCTGCGTGCTGATCAGCGCGGTCAGCAGGAAGCCGATGACGGTGCCCGGCCAGCGGCGCGCCAGATGCGCGCGCAGCGCGGAGCGCGGGTGCGGCCCCGCCACAGCCAGCGCCAGCGCACGGCGATGGCGCCAGGCCACCAGCGAAAACAGGAGGACGCTGGGCAGCGAGACCATGAGGGTGACCAGGCTGTCAGTGAGCGCCGGCCCGGCCTGCCACAAGCGAAGCACCATCTGCAGCACCGTGCCCATCAGCGGCCAAGCGAGGCTGATGACCAGATCACGCCGCAGCCGCCGCACCCGCGGGGACGGCCGCCTGCCGGGATTGACCAGGCCGGCCGTCATGATGTGGCGCAGCAGCGTGACGACCAGGCACCCGACGGCGGCGATCACGGCACCCTGTCGCACCGTCTGCTGCAGCGTACCATCGGAGGTCAGCAGCGCAGCGGCGGCCAGCCCGGCGCCGGTGGCAAGCAGCGTGGCCAGGAGCAGCCGGCCGATCAGGCCCATCCAGCGCAGGCGCGCCTTGACGAGCACGAAGACCGCAACGGCCAACGCAACGACGAAGACGAGAAGAAGCACCATCATCGTCACGGAGGTGCCGGCTGCGCGAATGCTCCCGGCCAGCGCATCGGCCTGCGCGGGAATGCGCGCGATCGCCTCGATGCGGACCCAGAAGCCTGAGACCACGCGGTTGGTGATCGTCTCCGCCGCCGAGATCAGCGCGGTGAGATCCGGCGGCGGCGGCGGTGGCACGGCGGGGACGGAGGAAGTGGGGGCAGCCATCGACTTATCTTTCCAAGGTCATCGCCGCCGCGGGGCGCACCACGCAGCGAAAGCCGACATGGCCGGTGGTGGTGTCGATGGCCTGGGCCAGGCGCGCGGCGGGGCGGTAACGCTGGCAATAATTGGGGGCGCAGAGATAGGAGCCGCCCTTGAGCACCTTGCGCGGGATGGCGAGCTCCAGCATATCGGGATCGACGCTGCTTTCCATGGCGCCGCCACGCGGATTGTCGATGGTGCAGCAGGACTTGGCAGCTGGCCGATGCGGCCCGAACCAGTCCTCCGTCCATTCCCAGACATTGCCGGCCATGTCGTAAAGACCATAGCCATTGGCCGGAAAGCTGCCGACCGGCGATGTGCGGGCGAAGCCGTCCTCGAGCAGATTCTCCCAGGGGAAATGCCCTTGCCAGGTATTGGCCTGGTGCACGCCGCCGGGCGAAAACTCGTCGCCCCAGACATAATCCGCGCCATCGAGCCCGCCGCGCGCGGCAAATTCCCATTCGGCCTCGGTCGGCAAAGACTTACCGGCCCAGATCGCATAGGCAAGCGCATCCTCATAGGCGACATGCACCACGGGATGATCCTCGCGCCCGTCGAGGTGGCTTTCGGGGCCCTCCGGATGATGCCAGTCCGCACCCGGCACATAATGCCACCATTGATAGGCGTTGCCACGGTCGAGCGCTGCCGGCGGCGGATGAAACACCGCCGAGGCAGGTGCCAGCGCTTCGGCCGGCACATCGGGATAAAGCTCGGCCGGCGCCGGCCGTTCGGCCAGCGTGACATAGCCCGTGGCCGTCACGAAGCCGGCAAAGGCCCGGTTCGTGACGGCGGTCGCATCCATGAGGAACGGGCCGACGGACACGCGGCGCACAGGCGCCTCCTCCGGATAGAAATGATCCGATCCCATGAGGAAGGTGCCCCCGGGAATGGGGATCATCGTTTCCAGCCTGTCCATGCGCACGGCCCGAACCTCCGCTCAGTCGTCAGCGTCGAACAGCTTTGCCGGGTCGGCCGACTTCGGCGGTGCGCCAAAGGTCAGCTTGATCGCTTCGCCGAGCAGCAGCGGCGGGGCCATCTCCTTCGCCAGCTCGCGAATGCGCTCCTGAAGCTTGCGGACGATGCGCGGATAGCGCTCGGCAAGGTTGGTGGTCTCGCCCTTGTCCTTGGCCAGATCGTAAAGCTCGACCTTGCCCGGCAGCGCCGCGGTCCAGATCAGCTTCATGTCGCCTTCGCGGATGGCGCCGGACATGAGATCGACGTTGTAGACCATCTCATGGCGCGGCGAAGGCTTGCCCTCGCTGATCGTCTTCCAGGCATTCACGCCGTCGAGCGGCTTGTTGCGGCCGAGCTTGATGCCGGCGACCGAGGCCAGCGTCGGATACATGTCGGTGACATGGATCACGCCATCGACCTTCTCCGCCGCGATCTTGCCGGGCCAGTTGGCCACGGCGGCAACGCGGGTGCCGCCTTCATAGAGCGTGCCCTTGCCGTCGCGATAGGGGCCGTTCTGGGCCGGCAGCTCACCGGTGACCTTGGACTCGCCGGCGAACATGGCCGAGCGCACGCCGCCATTGTCGCTCTGGAAGATGATGATCGTGTCCTCGCGCATGCCGCGCTTGGCCAGCGTTTCGACCAGGGCGCCGACTCCGTCATCGACCACGGACATCATCGCCGCATAGGCGCGACGCTGCGGATCGGCGATCGAGGAATATTTGTCGAGATACTCCTGCGGGGCCTGCAGCGGCGTGTGCGGCGCCGTATAGGCCAGGTACAGGAACAGCGGCTTGTTCGCATCATGCCCTTGGACGATCTTGATCGCCTCCTGATTGAACAGGAGGTTGTCAAAGCCTTCCTCTTCGAGCGGCTCATTGTCGCGATACCAGTCGCGCACGCCGTGCGAGGCATGCTTGAAATGGTCGATCTCACCGACCAGCGCGCCATAGAAGCTCTCGAAGCCGCGCTGCATCGGCCAATATTCCTTGCTGGCATGGCCGAGATGCCACTTGCCGACCATGGCGGTGCGGTAGCCGGCATCCTTCAGCATCTGCGGCAGGATATATTCGTCGGTCGCCAGGCCATAGCTGCCGCCGCTGGGAATGACGCCAACCTGAAGGCCGTAGCGCAGCGGATAGCGGCCGGTCATCAGCGCCGCACGGGTGGGCGTGCACATCGGCTGGGCGTAGAACTGCTCCAGCCGGGCGCCATTGGCGGCCAGGGCGTCGATATTCGGCGTGCGGATATCCGAACCGTGATAGCCGACATCCTTCCAGCCGAGGTCATCGACCATGACATAGACGATGTGGGGCGGCTTGGCCGCGGGCTGCGCGCTGGCCTCAGTCCCGATCCCGAGCGCGGCGAGTGCGGACGCCGGGGCGGCGCCACCGACGGCAAGACGGCTGATGGCGAGGGCTGCGCCGCTCAGCAGCGCCTGGCGGCGGGTCATGCCCTCATCGCCTGCCTCGGAGACGATCCCATTCGTCCCGGTCGTGTTCGGCATATCGGTCATTGCGTGTTCCTCTTGCTGGACAGCAGGCGGCAGGCAGCCGAAAGCAGGCGGCAAAAAGCCGCCAGCCGCTGCGAAACGCCTCGGATGTGATGGTTCGATGTTTGGAGCGGCAACGGCGCCATTGGTTCGCCACGACGAACAATAGATACCGTCACACGCTGAAGCGCCTCGGGCGAAACTGCCCTCGCCCAAAACGCTCTTTTGAATTTTCAAGCACGTCCGGACGCAACACCAAGCGGCATCCTGACGGAATTGCTTTCAAGCCGCCGCAGCCCGTCGCCGTTGCACCCGGCTAAGCCGTGATGCCGTCGCGGCCTGTGACCTGCGACGCAAGCCATGGCCTGACTGAAGCATCGCCGACATTGTGGGAGCAATCGGGCCGGGTCCCGTGTCGCGGCAGTCCGGACAAGGACCGCCGCACCTGGAAGCGGACCCGCCTCCAATCCCTCTTGCGTCGGCACGAAGCGTGTCGGCGCGGCTTTTCTTCAAGATGCTCAGCCCCAGAAGCTCGAAATCACCACGCCGCCGGGACGATCTGCGCCAAGCCCGGCCGCCCCCTCCTCCCCACCGGCATCGGATGACGCCGAGCGAAGGAGATGCCAGAGCGACGCGGGCCACCTCTTTCCGCCTCAAACGGCCTGCGAGACGAAACGCTCAGTGGCCTGCAACGGCCAGCGGCATGGTCAGCGTCAGAAACACGCTGTCCCCCTCAAGCCGGTTCTTTGCGTCGAACTCGTGATAGTATTTCACGCGGGTCATGATCGGAACTTCGCCCGCCTGGAACGTATAGCCGATGGTGGCGCCGATGGCCGCCACGCGCCCCTCGAAACCGCCAAGCACCTTGGGCACGCCATCGCCCTTGTCCGGGCTGATCTGGTCGTAATAATAGCCGACCAGACCGGCATCGAAGGCCTTGCTGAAATGCTGGATCGCAGCGCCTTCAAAGTGGAATTCCGTGCCGTTCTTATAGTCGGTGGCGTTGTCTTCACCGTTGAAGGTGATGCCCATCGCACCCGACAGCTCGAAGCCGGTATTCGGGTTCAGCCAGGTGCCCGACGTGTAGAGATCGGCCGCCCAGTGGTGGAAGGAGAGATTGGCGATCTCGCCTTCCTGATAGTCGCCGATCGGCACGTTGACGCTGGTGCCGACCTGCCAGTGGAAATCGCCCTCATGCCAGCCGATGAAGCTGCCGAGAACGGGATCGCCGATCGTCGTCACGCTGTCGGAAACCGACCGGCCGCCGCGACCCAGCGTACCGGTGATGTCGGGACCGCCGATCGGCACGGTTGCCGAAAAAGCCAGATTGCCGCCCGCCACATCGACCGGGGTGACCCAGAGCAGCGTCGTCAGGTTGATGACGGCACTGGCATCGAGATCGGCGATCAGGCGGCCGCCGAGATCGAAGCTGATCGTTTTCTGGGCGGAGCCCTGGTAATAATAGAGGTCGTTCTGGACATAGACCCCGGGCGGCGGCGTGAAGCCGGCCATCGGCCCGCGCAAGCCCAGGAGATAGAAGCTCGTGCCGCCCTCGGCCGCGCTGGCCGTCGAGGCACAACCCAGCCCTGCCGCGATCATGGCGCCTGCCGCCAGCGAAATGGTTTTGATGGTCGCTTTCATGCCTTTGCCTGTATCCTCGGGTCGCCTTGAGCCGTGATCCATTTGAGCCTCGACGAACATGCATGCAAAATCTCTCTGCCACCTGTGCCGTAGCGAGCTTTGGGTATTTACGAATTAAAGCTCATTTGAAAATATCCACTTTGCGCAAAAGTGCGCGGCATCGCGGTCTTGCCTCTTTAGACCGCTCGGCGCAGATGAGGGGACGATGCCGCAGGGTAGAAAGCCTTTTAGCCGCCAAGCTTATCTCACAACCGACCAGTTGTGCGACGTCGCTTCTGGAACGAGTCTTCAGGTCGACTGTCTCGCCCCGGCCGGGAGTCTCTCCCATATTCGCCAGATCGGTCATCCCGGCCTATGGGGCTATGATTCACTGGAACTGGCGGCGAATGTGCGGGCCGACGGCAGGATGGAAGAGCGCATGGCCGCCCTGATCTTCATCGAGCGCTCGCAAGGATCGAGCATCGCGGGCCGGCCGCTCGGCGATCATATGGTGCTGAGCCTGCCCGCCGGCGGCGAGGTCAAGGCCAGCATGCGCGAAGGCGCCGTCTATCGCGGGCTCGTCGTTCCGGTCGACCAGTGGCTGGCCATCCAGCAACAGGCAGTCGGTTTCGTGCAGGACGACCATGACGCGCCCGCCATCATGACGCTCGACACCGCGACAGCCTCCGCCCTGTTCGAGGAAACGGTCCGGCTGGGAGACCGGCTCGATGAACATCTGGCGCGCGATACGGGGGACGGCGAGGCCGGCCGCCGACTGCCTCTGGCGATGGTCGACTGCCTGGCGCATCTTGCAGACCTTCAGGCACGGGCCCGCGGCAGCCATGAGGCGATCAACCGCTCCGTGGATGCGCGGCTGCGGCAGGCCTTGCGCGCCAAGGACTTCATTCTCGCCCATCTGGCGGACGACATTTCCGTCGAGCGACTCTGTGCCGTCGTCAATGTCAGCCGCCGCCAGCTTGAATATGCGTTTCGCACCACGTTCGACTGCAGCCCCTATGACTTCATTCAGTCGGTGCGCCTGAACGAGATCCGCCGGCAGCTTCAGCTGGGCGACGGTCGGACGGTAACCGAGATCGCCCTGGAAAACGGCATCCAGCACCTCGGACGCTTCTCGGCCGCTTACCGCGCGCTCTTCGGCGAATTGCCGAAAGAAACGGTGCGGCAGGCCATTGCCGGGCGAAGCCGCAATGATCGAGGTGGCGCACGCCGCCGGTAGAGCATGATCCGGCCAGAGGGTCGGACTAAAATCACAGGCGGTCTGATGCTCTGGGATTTTGTTTTCACATCGGATTTTTGCGAAAACCGGGAAGCGGCTTTCAGGACGGGTCGATGCAGCAACAAAAGCTTGAACCAGAGGGCGCAAAGACGGACGCCGCTGTTCTGCGAGAGTTCATGCGTCTGACGCCACCCAAATCGGCAGGACGTGCGGGCACAGATCACGCCAACACCGATGCCCCGGTTGGCCCGGTTTTTCTCGCTTATGCGCAAATCGGCTAGCGGCGACACCGCGGAACGGCCGATGAAGTCGATCCGTGCGCGGAAAGAGGCCCTTGGCCTTCGCGCGCACGGATGCAGGCGTGGCCTGGCCGACAGCACCGGCCGGCCCTCCTGCCACGCAAAATCGCTCCAGGAGATTTCCATGAAAGTCCGTACCCTTCTTGCAGGCGCGTTGCTTGGCATCGCGCTTAGCGGCGCCGTTGACGCACAGGCACAGGTGACCTTCGACATGAACCGCGTCACCTGCGCGGACTACAATGCCATGGCCACCGATGGCCAGCGCGACCTCGCGGCATGGATGAGCGGCTGGTTCAAGCAGAAGGCCGGCCAGACCGAGGTGAACTTCAAGATCTATGCCGCCAATTTCGAGAAGGTTCACAAGTGGTGCGCCGCCAATCCCCATGCGCGCCTGCTGAGCACGATCGAGCATCTGACATCCAAGCCGCAGAAGACGGCGCCGGGCGCCGGCGCGATCGATGTCACGAAGATGAGCTGCCAGGACTTCCTAGGCGCGGATCTGGATGCGCAATATCTGCTGCAGGCCTGGATGATCGGCTATCTGCATTCGGAGAAGAAGGCGACCCGGATCGACGTCAAATCCCTGCTCGTCAACCAGGAGCGCGCGCATCTCGCCTGCGCCAAGACGCCGAAGGACAATTTCGGCGCAACGGTCCGCAAGGCCTGGAACTGACAGGGGCTTGAGAGAGGCATCCCCCGTGTGACTGTAAGGCACATGCGGGATGCCCATCTGGCAGGGGCCCGCGCAAAAAGGCGCCGGTTTTAGAGCATCGGACCGAAAATCGGGAACCGGCTTTCGAAGAAAGCCGCTGCAGACGCGAAAAGCTCGATCATCGGATCGCGTATGATTTCCAGTCCGATGCTCCAAGATGATGACATGCGACAAAACAGAGATTTAAAGCGCGCAGGGAGAATCCGAAAGGTCACGACGCTTTTCGCATTTTTTGTCAGACGGGACGGCCATACCGGTCGAAGAGCATGGCCGTCTCGAGGGTCGCCGCTCGCCTCCTGCCTCGATTGGGGGCTCGGTTGTCTGAACAGTTTCGCGCGTTTCACTCAGTGGATTTCCGCCGCGATTATGCCACCGCCATCGGTGCCAGCGCGTTGAAGCAGACCTGTTGCGGCGTCTGCCAATCAACGAAGACCTTGCCCCGCCACGCACGCACCCTTGCCATTCACCGAGATGGCGGTCTCCGCCTTTTTCCGGCAGGGCGGTGAAGTCCATGGCGGTGCGCTGCGAGCCTCGATCCTTATTGAATATGTCGGATGCGGCCGGTAACCCACACTCCTGCTGTGACTGAAAGCTGGGGAACGATATTCTATCAAAAGGGTAGAATTAGAATGACCGGTCTTCCTACCGTCTCCCAAGCCCTCTAGAACGCTATTTCATTGTCCGATCCTCGAGAATTTTCCGCCATCGCGTGGAGGCCAGCCAGTTCATGTCTCGCTACGTCATCATCGGCGCTGGCGCTGTCGGCGCCAGCCTGGCGGCGCAATTCGCCTTGTCGGGCATTGATTATGTTCTCATTGGGCGGGGCGCGCAAATCGGCCATATCAAGGCGCATGGCCTGACGTTCCGCAGACCTCGCGGGGTGCGCCGGATCGACCTTTCGGCCTTCGATGTCACTGAGCCTGCGGAACTGCGACGGGACGACATTTTACTGCTGACGGTGAAATCCCAGGATGCCGCCGATGCGCTGGCCTTCTGGTCGTGGCGCAACGTCATCGATTCAGGCGCACCCGCAGCCCTGTCTTTGCCGGTCGTCACCTTCCAGAATGGTCTCGCCACGGAAGCGGCGGCGCTGCGGACCTTCGCCAGAGTCTATGGGGCGAGCATCCTGACGCCCGCGCGCTTTATCGAAACGGGCACAGTCACCGTTGCGGCAGAGCCGCAGCTCGGAATCGTGACCGTTGGACGCTTTCCGACCGGGAACGACGAGACGAGCGCGCGGATTGCCGCCGATCTCGCCAAGGCAGGTTACCTTGCGGAAACCACGAGCGATATTCGCCGATGGAAAGCGGCCAAGCTGCTCCACAATGTGCGCAACGTTCTGGAACTGTTCGATGGCCCGGCGCACCTGCGCGACGAGATCAGCGCAGCGATCGTCCAGGAAGCCACGCAGGTGCTTGAGGCTGCGGGATACAGCATCGCCTCCCCGTCGGAGCGCGGCATCGATATTTCCAACTGGCGCGTGGTCCCCGAGGGCGATGTCACGCACGGGCGGCAATCCACCTGGCAGAGCTTTACCAGAGGCGCATCGAGCGAAGTGGATTTTCTCAACGGCGAAGTCGTTCTTCTCGGCCGTCTTCACGGCGTCGCCACGCCTTATAACGAAGCCGTTCAGAGACTTGCCGGGGAGCTTGCCCAGAAAGGCGCGTTCACCGAGCCGCTTCGACTGGAGGCAATCCTCGCTTTGCCGGATGGAGAACAAAACGGTCTTCCCGCTGATCGCGCTGTGGCGACATGACGAGAGCAGCGGACCCGTTATTTCGACTTGCCTCTGATTTCGATTTGAAGCGTGACGCGGTGCCATGAGAGAAGCCATATCAGACCATATACTTGCCGCTGCCGGCAGCCTTTTTTATCGGGAAGGCATCCGGGCCGTCGGGATCGATCGCATCATCGAGGAAGCCAAGGTTGCCAAGGCAACGCTCTATCGGCATTTCCCCTCGAAGGAGCACCTCGTCGCTGCCTATCTGGAGGCGCGGCACGAGCGCGTCATTCAATCACTGCATGACGTCCTGTCTTCGGCTTCACCTCCCCGAGAGCAGATCAGATCGATCTTCGAGCGTCTCTACGAGAAGGCAGACAGCCCGGACTTCCGCGGCTGCGCCTTTGCCCTGGCCGTTGCCGAGCATGGGGATTCTGAAAAGGTCTCCGCCGCCGCCCGCACGCACAAGGCAATGGTCAGAGAGATTTTCACCACCGTTCTATCCAAGGCAGGCGCCACCGCGGGTCTTGCCGCCGCTCATCTGTCTCTGCTGTACGAGGGTGCCCTGGCGACGGTTGCGGTCGGGCGAGATCCTGGCGCGGTTCTCATCGCGCGCGACTGCGCTCTGTCCGTTTTCGATGCGGCATCGCCCCTCTGTCAATCCAATTGAAAGCAAGCCCATATGACGAAGACGATCGACTATTTCTTCAGCATCGGTTCGCCCTGGGCGTTCATCGGGCTGGAGGCCTTCGCCGCACTGGCGGCCCGGCAGGGCGCGGCCATACGCCCGCACGTCATTCCGTTGATCGAGGAAAATGGCGGCATCTATTCGCGCAACCGGCCCGAAGCGCGTCGCGCCTATTGGATAAAGGATCTGAAGCGCTGGGCCGCCTTGCGCGGCAAGGTGCTGAGCTTCGACAATCGTGCGAGCCTCTGCGATCCCGCACCGGCAGGCGCGCTCGTGGCGGCGGCGATAGAGGCCGGGCAGGATTGGCTCGCCTTGACGCTGGCGCTTCAGGAGGCGTTCTGGGTGCGCGGCGAAGATATCGGCAAGGCGGACATCCGCCGCGCGATTGCCGATGCCGCGGGCTTTGACGGCGCAGCCCTGGACGAGCGCGGCCAAAGCGAGGCGATCACGGCGTTTCGCACGGCAAGCTACGAGACGGCAAAGGCGGCCGGCGTCTTCGGCGTGCCGACCTATCGCTACGAGGATGAACTCTATTGGGGCCAGGACAGCCTGCCCTTTCTCGAGCGTCATCTCAAGGGGGAGCGGCTCGCCGCCTGACCCACAGACAAGAGGCGGCAGGCTGCGCTTCGCCTGCCGCATGACCGCGAATTTCTCCGCATGCCGCCTCCCGAAGACGCGCCGCGCGGCTCTCTCGGAAAGCACTCCATGGCTCCCCTCACCTCCGCCCTGACACACTCCCTCCAGAGCCTTTTTGGCGAGCGATACGCGACCTCCCTCGCCTTGCGAGAGCAGCACGGACGCGGAGAGGCGCACCACGCCGCAGCGATTCCTGATGCTGTGATCTTCGCGCAGACGACGGCGGAAGTCTCGCAGATCGTCCGGCTCTGCGCCGCCGAGAATGTGCCGGTCATCGCATTCGGCGCCGGCACCTCGCTGGAGGGACACCTGTCAGCCGTTCAGGGCGGTGTGTCCATCGACCTGTCGCGGATGTCGACGGTGACGCGCGTCAGCCCGCAAGACCTGGATTGCACGGTCGAGGCCGGGGTCACGCGCGAGCAGCTGAACACGCATCTGCGGGACATGGGCTTGTTTTTCCCCATCGATCCCGGTGCGAACGCGACGCTCGGCGGCATGGCCGCAACCCGCGCCTCGGGCACGAATGCGGTGCGCTACGGCACCATGCGGGAGAATGTGCTCGGCCTGACGGTTGTCCTCCCCAGCGGCCAGATCATCAAAACCGGCGGCCGGGCGCGAAAATCCTCGGCCGGCTACGATCTGACCCGCCTGTTCGTCGGCTCCGAAGGCACGCTTGGCATCATCACCGAAGTGACGTTGCGCCTGTATGGACTTCCGGAAATCATCTCGGCCGCGCTCTGCTCCTTTGAGAGCGTCGAACAGGCCGTCGCCGCGGCCATCCAGGTCGTTCAGCTGGGCATCCCCGTTGCCCGTATGGAGTTGATGGATCGGGGCCTGATCCGGGCCGTCAATGCCTATTCCGGATTGGAGCTGAAGATCGAGGACACGCTGGCCTTTGAATTTCACGGTTCTCCCGCAGGCGTGCAGGAGCAGGTCGAGATGGTCTCGGCCATTGTCGAGGAAAATGGCGGCAGGAACTTCGAATGGGCGAATGCACCGGAGGAGCGCAACCGCCTGTGGAAGGCCCGTCATAACGCGTTTTATGCGGTGGTTTCACAAAGGCCGAACGCCCGGGGATGGTCATCCGATGTCTGCGTGCCAGTCTCCAGGCTTGGCGATTGCATTCTGGAGACGCGCGCGCTCCTGAAAGATTGCAGCGTTCCAGCCGCGATCCTCGGCCATGTCGGCGACGGCAATTATCATGTGGTCTTCGCCGTCGATCCGAGCAATGCGGCAGAGCTGGCGGAGGTCGCCGCCATCAACAAGAAGATGGTTCGCTATGCGATATCGGTGGGTGGCACTTCCACCGGCGAGCATGGCGTGGGGACCGGCAAGATCGCCTATCTTCGCGAAGAGCACGGCGATGCCGTGGATCTGATGATGGCCATCAAGCAGGCGGTGGATCCCGCCGGCATCATGAACCCGGGAAAGATCCTGCCATGAGGACTGGAGCCCGGGCCTGAAAATCATACGCGGTACGATGCGCTAGAAGTCTGTTTTTGCGTCGGATTTTTCCGAAAGCCGATTGCAGCTTTTCGGTCAGATGCTTAAGCCTCAAATGTCCTCCCACGGCGAGGACTATGATGAAGTCCTTTAAATCCCACAGCTCCACCGAGGCGCGTTTTCCAGTCGCATGAACGACCGCGGATTGGAAACACAGGCAGATTGCCAGGGTCGAGGTCGAACGCTATCTGGCCGACCCACCCAAGCTCACCGTTTTCGAGGGCATGACGTTTGCGCCGCGCGGCGACGCTTGACCATTCGTCATCAAGGTCTTTCCCGACACGCGGATGTCGGCCCGCACGAGGGCTGAAACACCAATCCAACCCACGGCGGAAATCGCGGCAAATTAACCCACTAAAACTATAGAAAAAGAACAACCAGTCTTTCTATCGGCCGCTCACGCAGTAGACTGATGATGAGACAGACATCTCGCAGCAAGGGATTGCGTCATGATCGCATTATGTCGAAGCGGGCACGCTTCAGGGCCTGGCAAGCGCCGATAGGGCCATTCCGGCGGCACGAGCGCGCCGATCACCAAGGTGAAGGCATTTGACAGCTCGCCGTCTCAGACGGCGGGACCGGATGCCTGCGTGCGCCTCTCTGCTGCTCCTTCAAGCCAAAACAATCTCAAGAACTCCGTTTATCATTCAGGATCGCATTATGATCACACGTCTATCGGCCCTCTCCTTCTCCAGACGCACGCTGCTTCTTGCCGCTTCGATCGCAGTCTCGGGCGCCCTCTTCACGTCGACCGTTGTCCCCCTTCCGGTTCAGGCAGCCGATGGCTCGCGGGAGGGCGGCGAGATCACCTTCCTGATCGATTCCCTCGGCGATACCTGGATTCCCAACAACAGCGCCATATCCAGCTTCCAGGGCCACATCTGGGGCCATGTTGCGGACAAGCTCATTTACGTGGATGCCGACGGCAAAGTCAGTCCGTGGATTGCTGAAAAATGGGAGCAGAACGACACGGCCACCGAGTTCACGCTGCATCTGAAAAGCGGGGTGACCTTCTCCGACGGCGAGCCACTGGATGCGAAGGCGGTCGTTGCCAATCTGAACATCTGGTATGCAGGCCGAAAGAACGAAGGCATCAACCCGATCGGGCTCTTTCCCAAAACCTATGACCGCGCCGAGGCGATCGACGCCAGCACAGTCAAGGTCTTCTTCAAGAAGCCGACGCTCGGCTTCATTCCGACGCTCGGCTATCACGGCTCCATCCTCATCTCCCCCAAGACGATTGCCCAGCCCGCGAACGTGCAGGCCGATCTCGGCAAGACGTCCGGAAGCGGTCCCTATGTTGTGGAAAGCTGGAAGGAAGGCGACCACGTCACGCTGGTGAAACGCAAGGATTACAATTGGGGGCCGGCGGCCGTTGGACAGACGGGTCCGGCCCATCTCGACAGCATAACCTATAAGATCGTCTCCGAGCCCTCGCTCCGCGTGGCCTCCGTGCAATCCGGTCAGGCGGATGTGGCCTACAACGCCTCTCCCCAGGAGCTGAAATCGCTCAAGGAAGAGGGCTTCACCGTTGCCACGCCGCGCTATCTCGGCTTCGTCAATGGCTGGGCGGTGAACACGAAGCTGCCGCCCTATGACGATGTGAAAGTCCGCCAGGCCCTTCAAGCGGGCATCAATCGTCAGGAGATCATCGACACCGTCTATACCCCGGACTGGAAGCTCGCGACCTCCTTCATCCAGAGCAATGTTCCCGGAGCCACCGATCACAGCGATCTGCTCGCCTATAATCCGGAAAAGGCAGAGAAGCTGCTCGACGAAGCGGGCTGGGTGAAGGGGGCCGATGGCATCCGCGTCAAGGACGGCAAGCCTTTGGAGCTGGCGCTTCATTCCAATCCCTATCTCGCCACGTCGAAATCGGTCGATGAGTTGATCGCCCAGCAGCTGGGCAAGATTGGATGGAAGGTCACGATCCGCGCCTATGACGTCGTCACCTTCGGTGAGAAGGTCAAGTTCGGCGGTCCTGCGATCCCTGCTTACGAAGTCACGCGCAGCTTTATCGATGCGGGCACGGTCGCGAGCATCCTGACCAACGCCAACAATGGCGAGAACTGGTTTGCGCTGGACGAGCGCGACACCACGCTGAACGCGCTGCGCGACAAGATCGCCGGCGCCGGCACAGTGGAGGAGCGCAAGCCACTTCTGGATAATCTGCAGAAATACGTGCTGGACCAGGGCTATTTCATTCCACGCACCCAGATCGTTCAACGCATCTACGTGCAGTCTCCGAACCTCAAGGGCGAGGTCTATAACGGCGTGGCCTATGCCAGCTACTACACAGCCTATCTGGCAAAGTGACATGCCGAGCAGAAGCCCCCTCAAGGAGATGACGGCATGAGCAATGCCTACCTAACCTATGCCGGAAAACGGCTCGGCCAGGCGGTCATCGTCATCCTTCTGGCTTACATCTTCACCTTCGTGGTCGTCAGCATTCTGCCTGGCGACCCGATCACCAGCGTGCTGCGCAATCCGCAGAACGGCTTCAGCGAACAGGAGATTGCGGAGATCATCGCCGCGCAGGGGCTGGACCAGCCCGTCCTGGTGCAGCTCTGGCATTCGCTATCGGCCTTTCTGACGGGCGATCTCGGCATGTCGATGCGGTCCAACCGGCCCGTTGCGACACTGATCGCCGAGGTGCTGTCATCAACCTTGATCCTGGCAAGTTCGGGGCTTGCGGTCGCGCTCTTCCTGGCATTCACCGTCGCCTATGGGACGCAAGTCGTGCCGAAGAAATACGGACAAGGCCTGCTCCGCGCCTTCCCGTCGCTTTTCCTGTCGACACCGAACTTCGTGATCGGCCTCTTTCTGATCCACCTCTTCGGGTTTCAGCTGAGACTGTTCCGCGTCATCGAGCCGGACGGTTTCTGGGCGACCTTCTTTGCCGCCATCACCATCGGCATTCCCTTCTCGGCCCAGATTGCCGAGGTGCTGATCGCCAATCTCGACCACGAGGCCGAGCAGGATTACGCAGCTGTGGCGCGCAGCCGCGGCATCGCGCCGAGACGTCTTTTCGCCACCCATCTTCTGAAGCCTGCCGCACTTCCCGTGGTCACGGTCATCGCGCTGACGGTGGGCGAACTCCTCGGAAACTCCCTGATCACCGAGACGGTCTTCGGCCGCACCGGAATAGGCAGCCTGGTGCAGCGCTCCGTGAGCACGCAGGATCTGCCGGTGCTTCAGGCGATCGTGTCGCTCGGCGCCGTCATCTTCGTCCTGGTCAATCTTATCGCCGATCTTCTCTATCCGCTGCTCGACCCGCGGGTGAAGATCGTCGTGGGCCGGAAACGCCGGCACGCGGCCGCCGATGACGCAGCGCTTGGACTGGAAGCAGGAGCAAAGCCATGAGCCTCGTCTCCGAGAACATCCCCGGTTTGAGCCCGCTGGAAAAGCTCAGATCCCTGAACATCACGCCCACGGTCGCGCTGTCCTTTCTGGTCATCGCCATCGTCATTGCCTGGTCGCTCGCGCCACAGCTCTTTTCCGGTCACAGCCCTGTCAACGGCGTGCCGGCCGACAAGCTGTCGGCGCCGAGCCTGGAGCACTGGTTCGGTACGGATCATCTGGGACGCGACCTCTATACCCGCGTCGTTTATGGTGCCGCATCGTCGGTCTCCAGCGCACTCGTGGCTGTCGTCATCGGTGTGGTCATCGGCGGGTTGATCGGTCTGCTATCAGGATTTTTCGGCGGCTGGGTGGATGTCGTTTTCGCCCGCTTTGTCGATGTCCTGCTGGCGATCCCGAAATTTCTGCTTGCGGTGATCGTGGTCACGGCGCTTGGCTTCGAGACGATCAACGCCGCCATCGCGACCGGCATTTCGACCATCGCGTTTTTCGCCCGTGTCGCCCGCTCCGAAGTCATCAAGACGCGCCGCGCGACCTTCGTCGAGGCGTCGTTTCTGCTGGGGGGCTCGCGTGGGTTCATCCTGCTCCGCCACGTCCTTCCCAATGCGTCGCGGTCGATGCTGCCGCTGGCCGTGCTGCAATTCGGCGAGTCCATCCTCGTCATCGCAGGCCTGGCCTTCCTCGGCTATGGCGACCCGCCTCCCTCCTCCGACTGGGGCCTGCTGATTTCGATCGGCAAGGACTACCTCAAATGGCCCTGGCTCGTTTATGCGCCCGCGCTCGTCACGATCGTCACCGTCCTCTCTGTCAACAGGATCAGCCGATGGCTTCGCAAATCGCACTGAACACAGCGCCTCCCCGGACCGACTTCAAGGGCCCTGCGCTCGTACAGGCCAGGCCGCTTCTGAAAGTCAGGAACCTCTCCATCTCCTATGGCCGGCAGCAGGTCGTCCATGATGTCGGCTTCGACATTGGCCATGGCGAGAGCCTCGCACTGATCGGCGAATCCGGCTCCGGCAAATCGACCATAGCCAAAGCCGTGCTGCGGCTGCTGCCGAATGGCGCGACGGCATCCGGTCAGGTCGTCTTCGACGAGCAGGATATCCTGAGCCTTTCCGAGCGGCGTTTCAGACCGCTTCGCGGCCGGGACATCGGCTTCGTCCCGCAGGATCCGGGCAACGCTCTCAATCCCGTCCGCACCATCGGTTCGCAGGCGCTGGAGGCCGCGGCCTTGACCGACGAGCGCCATCCGGCGGCGCGAAAAGCCCTCATTCTCGAAACCTTTGCCAAGGTCGGCCTCGACAACCCGCAGCGCGTCTATGAGTCCTACCCTCACCAGCTGTCCGGCGGGATGCTGCAACGCGTTCTGATCGCGCTCGCCATTCTGCCGCGACCCTCGCTGCTGGTGGCGGACGAGCCGACCTCGGCGCTCGACGTGACCATTCAAAAGCGCATTCTGGAGCTGCTTTCCCGGCTGCAGGAAGAGCTGGATATCAGTCTGCTGCTCATCACCCATGATCTCGCCATTGCGGGGGAGCGGGCCGGAAGCCTGGTCGTGCTCAAAGGCGGGGTCGTCCAGGAAGCCGGACGAACCTCCGCGGTCTTTTCGTCTCCCACCTCGCCTTATGCCCGAAAGCTCCACGCCGACGTGCCCGCGCTCAATCCGGATCGATACGCCAAGCTTCGCGATCCCGGATTCGCGCGTCTGGCCGATGACAGACAAGCGAAAATCTCGGTCGAAGGCGTGACCAAGCGCTTTTCCGTCGATGGCAAGGTTCTGACGGCGGTCGATGACCTTTCCTTCTCGGTTGCCGCCGGCACCACGCACGCCCTCGTCGGAGAGTCCGGCTCGGGCAAGACCACGACGATCCGCCTGCTCTTAGCCCTTGAGGAGCCGGAATCCGGCTCGATCCGCGTTTCCCACGACACGGTGACCAGCCCGGGCGTTTCCTCGCTGCGCTCCGTCTGGCGGCATCTCCAGCTGGTCTATCAAAACCCCTTCACCTCCCTCGACCCCTCCTGGAAGGTCGAGCAGCTCATTCGCGAGCCGCTTGACCGTTTCAGGATCGGCTCGGCAGCCGAGCGGTCCGCCGCGGTGCAGGAAGCGCTGGCAAATGTCGGCTTGAGCGCGGATTTGCTGCAGCGCAAGCCGTCCGCGCTGTCGGGCGGGCAGCGCCAGCGCGTGGCGATCGCGCGGGCGCTCGTTCTCAAGCCGGATGTCATCGTGCTGGATGAACCCACATCGGCTCTCGATGTCAGCGTTCAGGCGGATATTGTCGAGGTGTTGTTGTCACTGCAGGCAAAACTTGGACTGACCTACGTCTTCGTCTCTCACGATCTCGCCCTCGTCCGGCAGCTTGCACATACCGTCTCCGTCATGCAGCGCGGACGCATCGTGGAGCATGGGACAGTCCACGAGATCTTCGGCAAACCGAAACACGACTATACCCTGTCTCTGCTGAGCTCGATCCCGTCAGTCAGAGGCGAAAAGGTCAGCGCCCCGGCGGTGCGACGCGTGGCACAGAAGGAGCTTGCGCTGTGAACATCGCGGCCCCTTCCCCCAACCTCTCGACCGCTTTTCGGCCGAAGCAGCGGCTCGGCTTCAACACGCGTGTCTCGTTCAACGATGATGACGGTCCGGCAGAGGGACTGCGCCAGGGCATAGACTTGTTCAGGCAGGCGGAAAGGCTGGGCTATCAATCGGGCTGGGCCTATCAGCGTCACTTCGATCACTACCTCTCCTCTCCCCTGCCATTCTTTGCGGCGGCCGGTCAGCACACGCGGCGCATCACGCTTGGTTCCGCCGTCATCCCGATGCGCTATCAGGATCCCATCCTGCTCGCCGAGGCGGCCGGGACGACGGATCTTCTGATCGGCGGCCGGCTGGAGCTTGCGCTGTCGACAGGCGCAAACAGTGCCTTCGACGCCGTCTTCGGCGCGGTTGAAACGGATGCGCGAACGGAGGGAAAGCGGCGCCAGGCGCGCTTCCTCTCCGCCATCGCCGGAGATGTTCTGCATAGGGTGACCGAACAGGACAAAGAGGCGCCGACAGGCGAGAGCCTGCGCGTCACGCCGCACAGCCCGGGCTTGCGGAGCCGTATCCGGCAGGGATCCGCCAGCACCGAATCCGCCATCCAGGCCGCCGAGCTTGGGATCGGCCTGATTTCCGGAACAGTGCTTCACGATCAGGCCGAGGGTGAGACCTTCGGTCAGTACCAGGCGCGGATCATCGACATCTATCGCACCCACTGGCTTCGCATCTGGAACACGACGCCGCCGCCGGTCGCCGTTGCCGCGTCCATTCTCGTCGGCACCACTGCGGAGTTGCGCACTGTCTATGCGGCCTACGACCTCGAGCGCCGCACCGCCGGAATTGCCGCCTCACGCCCGAAAGGCGCGCTGGCGCCTGCCGCCACGCCAGCCGGAGCGATCATCTCGCCCGTCTTTCAGGGGGAACCGGACGACGTGCTGGACGCGGTCCTGAACGATCCGGGGCTCGCGGCGGCAGACGAGCTGGTGCTGTTTCTTCCTCCCGCCTTCGGACTGTCCGAGAACCTGAGACTGCTCTCGGATTTTGCGACCACCGTGGCCCCATCGCTTGGATGGCGGCCTGCTTCGGACGAGGACGGGTCGAAGCAGCCGGCCTTATGAGGTTTCAGAGCATCGGATCGAAAGGGCGGAACCGATTTTCGCAAAAGTCCGATGCAAAACAACAGGCTGGAACACCGGAGCGAGGATTGTTGCCCGTTCGGTGTTCTGGAAGCGCCATGGCGGCCTGGCATGATTTTCTACAATTTCTATAGAAATAGAAAGACCTGTCTTCCTTGCCCGCGGCCATGCCTCTAGCCTCAAGACAGGATCGAAAGAGAGATCAAGGAGTTTCCGATGACAGCCGAATTCATCAGCGTCAGCTTTCCCAATGCGTCGAATGACCTGAATCCCATTCCCGATGCCCCTGTCGATCCATTGTTTCTGCAACGCTATGCCCGTGCGCTGGATGATTACGGTTTCAACTATACGCTGATCCCCTATGCGTCCTCGTCATTCGACCCTTTCACCTTGGGGGCGACGGTGCTGGCGCATACCAAGCAGATCAAGATCATCGTCGCGCTCAGGCCGAACACGGTTTATCCGACCGTCGCGGCAAAATCGCTGGCGACGCTCGATCAGCTGAGCGGCGGACGCGTCGTGGTCCACTTCATTGCCGGCGGCAGCGACGATGAGCAGGCGCGAGAGGGTGATTTCCTCAACAAGGAGGAACGTTACGAGCGCCAGGAAGAATATATCCGCATTCTTCGCCTGGCATGGTCTTCGACCGAGCCCTTCGATTTCGACGGAAAATACTATCAGTTCAAGCAGTTCCGCAGCGCTGTGCGCCCGACCAAAGGCCTGATCCCGATCTCGCTTGGCGGCTCTTCAGACGCTGCCTATCGCATCGGCGGTTCGCTCTGCGATATTTTCGGCCTCTGGGGTGAGCCGCTCAAGGAGACCAAGGAGCAGATCGACCGTATCTATGCCGAAGCGGCAAAGGCAGGCCGGCCGGATCGGCCGCGCATCTGGGTGACCTTCCGCCCAATCGTTGCCCAAACCGACGATCTGGCCTGGGAGAAGGCGCATCGGGTGCTCGACCAGCTGAATGCAAACCGTCAGAAGGGCCTGTCCCGTGCGCCCCTCAATGCGGCAGCACCCGCCAATGTCGGTTCCCAGCGGCTTCTCGATATTGCGAAGCGTGGCGATGTTCACGACCGCGCACTCTGGTACCCGACGGTGACCGCGACGAATGCAAGCGGCGCGACGACGGCACTCGTCGGATCGCCCCGCACCATTGCCGACTCCATCCTCGACTATATCGATCTCGGTTGCGACCTGATCTCGATCCGAGGCTATGACAATTTCAACGACGCTGTCGATTACGGTCGCTACGTGCTGCCGCTCGTGCGCGAGGGCATCCGTGAACGCGAAGAGGCGAAGAACAAGGCCGCAGCCTGATCCTCACAGGCTGGTCTTCAAGCCGGACAGTCTCTCGGTCGGAAAAGACAAAGAGACTGCTCCGCCATCAGGAAGGTCGCAACCGCATGTCCTATGATCCCACTGCCCTTGAAGCCGCTGTCCGCATCGTTGCGGAGGCTGCGCCAGAGGCGGATCAGACCGGTCAATTTCCCTGGGCCGGCATTCGCGCCGTTCACAAGGCCGGTCTTCTCGAAAGCACCGTTGCGACCCGCTATGGCGGCCCGGGCGGAACACTGAGCACGGCCGGCCATATTCTCGCAGCGCTCGGGCGCGGAGATCCGTCGGTCGCGCTCATCAGCGCCATGACGATCTTCAATCACCTGGGCCAGGCCACCAAAGGACACTGGCCGGAGGATCTCTATCGGGACCTTCTCTCACAGGCTCGGACCCGGCCGCTGCTTTTGAACGCGGCGCGCGTGGAGCCGGAGCTGGGTTCGCCCGCTCGCGGTGGCCTGCCGTCGACGCGCGCGCGGCGCACCGCAAACGGCTGGGCGCTTTCGGGTCGCAAGCGGTTCGTCACCGGAGCGCATGGCCTGACGCATTTCCTGGTCTGGGCGCATACGGATGAAGTCCTGTCGCGCGTGGGCACCTTCGTCGTTCCAAACGGTTTGCCGGGCATTACCGTGATCGAGAACTGGAAGAGCCTCGGCATGCGGGCGACAGGGTCGCATGACGTGGAGTTCACGGATGTCGAGATCCCCACTGAGCATGTGCTGGAACTGGTCGACCCCTCTGTCGCCCAGCAGGACAATCGCGGCCATGCGGCCATCACCCTTGCCCTGACGGCGCTCTACCTCGGTGTCGCAGAAGCGGCGCAAGAGAGGTTCATCCGCTTTGCTCATGAACGGGTGCCCGGAAATCTCGGCCGTCCCGTCGCCGAAACAGACCGTTTCGTCGCGCTGTCTGGCGAAATCGATCTGCTTGTGTCCGGTGCGCGACAGATCATTTTCGGGGCGCTCGACGGTGACTTGCGCGATGCGGAGCGGGTGATCCGGGCAAGGCTTCTTGCGGGACGGCAGATCCGCGAGGCCGTCCAGATTGCCGTGCGGGGCATCGGCAATCCCGGCCTCAACGCCGATCTGGGCCTTGAGCGCCATTTCCGCGACGTGCAGTCCGTCCTCGTGCATGCGCCGCAGGAAGATACGTCCGTGGCCATTCTCGGTCGCGCAGCCTTCGAGCGATGGAACAGGACGGAAAGCGAAGCGGCGCAGACCCCCAGTCGCGCCATTCGCAAGACCGCCTGAAGCGCCAATCGCCCGATCGACACGCCCAAGAGGAAAGCTTCGGCATTCGCCCGCGACCACAATTGTCCCCCGGCCATACCGGTCGGGGCTCTTGTATCGCTGCGGCTGCAGCGGCTTTGCCGGCGAAAGTCCTTCAGGCACGGAACCGGAGCGACTGGTTCCTCGCCAGGATTTCGGCGTCTGGGATGCCCTTCGCATCACGACGCGCGCCATCTCGCTCCTGACCGGCACAGCTTTTCATCGCAAGAGCTCGCGGCAGAAGGATCACGCCGCAGGAGCGCCGGAAAATAGAATATTGAATCTCTAAGGCCGAAGCGGACAGGCGGGTGATCGCGCTGCTGGCGCAGGTCTGCCTTTCGCAGCCGGAACTGCGGGCCCGGCAATATCCGCATGAACTGTCGGCGGCATGAAGCAGCGTGTGCTGATCGCCATCGCCATCGCCCTCAAACCCGCCCTCATCATCGCCGACGAACCGACCTCGGCGCTCGACGTGACCGTGCAGCGGCGCATCCTCGACCTGATCGATCAGCTGCGGCGCCAAGACGGGACATCGCTTCTTCTGGTAACCCACGATCTCGGCGTGGCGGCCGACCGTTCGGACCGGCTGGTGGTGCTGCAGAACGGCCGCATTCTGACGGACTCTACCAAATTCTGGAGGAAGTTCAGGGGCTCAGGTCAAGATCGCCGAACTGGGGGCGCAGTTCAATGCGGAGAACACCGAAACGCATCGGCTTTTTTCCGGCATCCCAAACGCAAAA
>NZ_MKIO01000017.1 GCF_001938945.1 Xaviernesmea rhizosphaerae | reverse complement strand
TGCAACCGTTATCTTTTGGTTGTGATTTATGAGTCCTGAGCCTAGAGCATCAGACCGAAAAGTGGGAACCGGTTTTCGGAAAAACCTGACGCAAGAACAAAATCCAGAGCAGCGGCCTGCACGTGATCGTCGGTCTGCGTGCGAACTCAGGCGAAGCGGCGCGCGTAGAGCCGGGCGCACAGAAATGTCAGGGCGAATTCGCCGATGGCAATGCCAGCGAGCGAGAGAGCGGCGTGCCCGGGCGGCAGGGCCAGAACGATCAGCGTCGTGCCGATCAGGCTGATCGGCGCGGCGTAGACAGAGGCCATCGAAAGCGCACGAAAATGCGCGCCTGCCTGAAGCGCCGCTGTTTCCGGGCCGCGCAAGCTGCGGGCCAGAGTGATCACAGCAAGGAATGCTGCGGCAAGGACCAGTTCGTCCCGATCATAGGCGCCGGTTCCGATCAGGCCCGGCAGCAGCCAGAGAATGGCGGCGACCAGAACGATATTCACAAAGCAGATGCCAAGCGAGACCCCGCGGAAAAGCCGGACGGCGCCTCGAAGCACATCGCGCTGGCGCTCAAGGAGCGCGGCGGCCATGCGCGGCCGTTCATACTGCGTCATGGCCTGAACGACGATATTGGCCGGGCGATAGAGAAGCGTCAGCGCCGCGATCGGCGCATAGGCGGAAGGGCCCAGCAGAAAGCCGACGAGATAGGAATGCGCATTGGCGGTGGCCTCCGTCGTCAGCACATTCAAGAGCAACCAGCGCCCATGATCGCGCAGGCTGTGCAGGTAGGGCGTCAGGCTCGCCGCTCCCAGCGTTTCCAGTGCGAGGCGGCTGGCCGCAGGCAGGATCGGACAGACCGTCAGGCAGCCGAGGATCTGGACGATCACGACGGAGACATTGCTCATGCGGCCGGAAACAAGCAGCAGGCCGGCGCCGGCCAGCACGACAACGCCATAGACGGCATCGGCCAGCATGGCAGGCCGATAGTTTTCCCGTGCCAGTTCTGCTGAGCGCAAGAAGAGCCGCACGGCGCTGAGAACCACGAGCAGCAGGAACAGAGCGGCAAAGCCGCGCCCTGCGCCGAGGCCTTCAACGATGGCGGCACTGAGGGCGCCAAACAGGACGGCGCACAACAGATTCGCCTTCGAAAAGCTGCCGAAATTGGCGCGCCAGGCTTCCGGCCGCGCGGCATGAACCTGGATCGGCGTGGCAAAAAGCGCCATGCACAGGCTGCCGCCGAATTGCAGAAAAACCTGCGAAAGAGCGAACACGCCAAATTCCAGCCGCGACACCTGGCTTTGCAGCAGGAAGACGAGCAGGAAATTCGCGCCGGAATAGATCAGCGCGGAAAAGATGCCCGAAAAGCGCGCGAGCATATTCCAGCGCTGCAGCCGCCCCCCGCTCGAACCTCCCTCGCTCATGCGGCCGGCGCGGCTGCAGGGAGAACGCGCTGAGACGGGTTGGAGAACATCAAGATGGAGATCCTGTCAAAGCTGGGACGATCGACCAAAAGGCGGGAGCGTGCTTTTGGTTGAATCCGATGCGCAGACAAAAGTCGAGAGCATTGGGCCGAAAACAGGGCGCGCTCGATGCTCTCTCATGTGCAGGGCGTACGTGCCCGGACGCGCAGCCGGTCTCGCACGCATGACGCGGGCGAGGATGTCCCCGCCCGCGTCTTTTCCTGTCAGGCTCGCGCCAGAAAAGCCTGGAGCCGCGTCACACGAAGAAGAAGTGGTCTGCCGTCACGCTGGAGACAATGGTGTTGCTCAGAACGATGCTGTCGTCCTTGTCGAAGCTGATGACCGTATCAAGACCCTGCTGGGACAGATGCAGATCGGAGAAACTTCCGGCCCAGCTCTTGTCGAGAACGACATGGTCCTGCGCCCCGTTTACCAGATTGAAGCTGACCAGCGTATCCTTTCCTCCCTCATAGACGAAGCTGCCGGACACCGTATTGCGGAACTGGATGGTGTCGCTGCCTGCCCCGCCGTGAAAGGTTTGCTTGTCGGCATAGAGCGTGATGTCATGGCTGCCGTCCGAATGGGCGAGGTTGCTCACCAGAAGCTTGAGCATGTTGTCATAGCTGTCGGTGCGGATGTCGCCGGTTCCATTCGTCAGATAGGTATCGACAACCCGCGAATTGTCGGCCGCGGTATCGACATGCGCGGTGATCTGTCCCTTCACATCGTAATAGTAGAAGTCCTTGGAGCCGTCGGCATGGCGCTCTTCGCGATAGTCGAAGGTACCATCGGCATGCAGGCGCTCGAGCAGCGTGATGTTGCCGGCCTTGTCGGCCACCTGATGCACGGTGGTGTAGCTCAGCCCCACCTTGTTATAGCTCATGTAATCCACGCTGCCATCCGGGGCCTTGATGGTCTGGGCGGTGAGAATGCCGGCGACAAAGGTTTTGACCGTCAGCGTGCCATCGGCCGCCTGCACCGTGCTTTGCGCCATCTTGCCGGTCAGGGCATCGTAGGCCAGCGTGGTGCGGCCGCCATCGGTTCCCACCGTCACATCGTTGAGCAACGCGCCCTTGGCATCATAGAAAAGATATTCCTTGGTCCCGTCGGCCTTGGTGATCTCGCGATAATCGGGCGAGCCATCCGCATGGCTGCGCTGGATGTCGATGAGATTGCCCTTGGCATCGACCGTCTGCACCTCTGTGACATAGGTCTTGCCGGTGAGGCCGTAGAGGGAATTCTTCTGCGAACCATCGATGTACTTTTCGTACTGCCGCGAGAGCACGCCGTCGACATAAAGCTTGGTGATGCCGCTGCCATCGGCATTCTTGACGATGTCGGACGTGACCTTGCCGCTGGTGGCATCGAAGGTGACGGTTTCCTGCGCGCCCGACTTGAATTGGATCGAGACTCCCGACTTCACGCCCGAGGAATAGGTGGTCGTTTCGACGTTACCATCCTTTTCGACGATCATGCGCGCAAGCTTGCCTATGGTCGCATCATAAGTGAGTGTCGTGCGGTTGCCAGCGGCATCGACCGTCACATCGTTCAGCAGATTGCCCTTGGCATCATAGAAGAGATATTCCTTGCTGCCATCGCTCGCGCTGATCTCATGATAATCGGGCGTCCCATCGGCATGCACACGCAGCAGATCGATCATCTTCCCTGCTGCATTGAGGGTCTGAACCTCGCCCGTATAGGTCTTGTCCGTCAGGCCATAAATGGCATTTTTCTGCGATCCGTCGGCAGATTTTTCGAACTGGCGCGATAGAACGCCGTTGACATAGAGCTTGGTGACGCTGCTGCCATCGGCATTTTGCAGGCTGTCGGAGGCGACCTTGCCGGCAGCATCGAAGGTGAGCGTCTTTTGAACGCCGGACTTGAACAGCGTGCTCACGGCAGTCTTGATGCCGGCGATAAAGGTCGTCGTCTCGGCACTGTCGCTCTTCTCGACAATCGTGCGTGAGAGTGTGCCGGTAGCTGCATCGTAGGTCAACGTTGTGCGGCTGCCATCCGCTCCGACCGTTACATCGTTGAGCAAGGCGCCCTTCGGGTTGAACGACAGAAACTGTTTTCCGCCATCGATTTTGGTGATTTCCCGGTATTCGAACGTGCCGTCGGCATGCACACGCTCCAGCAGTACAATCTTGCCGGCTTTGTCGACGACCTGATGCAGCGTGGCGTAGCTCAGGCCTGTCTTGTTATAGCTCGTATAATCGGCGCTCCCGTCCGCCTTCTTGATGGCTTGCGCCGTCAGGACACCATTGACGAAGGTCTTTACCGTCAACGTTCCATCGGCAGACTGGAGCGAACTCTGCGTCATTTTGCCGGTCGCCACATCGTAGCTCAGGGTCGTGCGCGTGCCGTCGGTGGCAACGGTCGCATCACCCAGCAATCGCCCTTGAGCGTCGTAGGACATGTAGTGCTTGTTTCCAAGCGCGTCGGTCTTCTCCCGGTAGGCAAGCGATCCGTCGGCGTGGCTGCGCAGGATGTCGATCAGATTGCCCTTGGCATCGACAGTCTGCACCTCGTTGACATAGGTTTTGCCCGTCAGACCGTTGATGTAGTTCTTCTGCGAGCCATCGGCGTATTTTTCATACTGCCGTGAGAGCACGCCGTTGACATAAAGCTTTGTCACGCTGCTGCCATCGGCATTCTTCATCACGTCGGAGGTGACCTTGCCGCTGACCGAATCGAAGGTGGCAGTTTCCTGCGCGCCTGATTTGAATAGAGTTGAGACGCCCGTCTTCACGCCCGCGGAATAGGTGGTCGTTTCGATGTTGCCGTCTTTGGCGACGATCATCCGGGCAAGCTTGCCGGTGACGGCGTCATAGGTCAGCGTCGTGCGGCTGCCGTCGAGGGCAACCGTCACATCGTTGAGAAGCGCGCCCTTGGCATTGTAATAGAGATATTCCTTGCCGTCGCTGCGGGTGACCTCGCGATAGGCAGGCGTTCCGTCGGCATGGCTGCGCAACAGATCGGTGACCTGCCCCTTGGCATTCACGGTCTGCTTTTCGATCGTGTAGTCGCGACCGACAATGTTGAAGGCGGTATAGACGAAGCTGCCGTCCAGGGCGACCTTGCATTCACTGACGATCTTGCCGTTGGAAAGCCCGTAATCCGTCCGGCTCAGCAGGTTGCCGGCCTCATCGAAGGTCTGGACCTTTTGCCAGGTCGCCTCGCCATAAGTAACGGAGAACACCGTATCGCCTGCAACCTTCGACAGAAGCGCGCCATATTTCTGAATGATGTGCTTCATGGTCTCGACAGAGGAGACTTTCAGCACTTGGCTGTCGCTCAGCGTGATCGACTGGATGCCGGAGGTTTGCGCCAGGGTGTCGATCTTGGCCACGAAATCGGCCGAGGTCATCGTCAGCTTGCTGTTGGCGGCCTGCGGCGGCGTTTCGACCACCGGACCTTTCGCCCCGATTTCGACGATCAGGGCGTGATCGCTCAACGGCAGGGTGATGCTGCGCACATCGTGATAGGTCGCGATCGGCGCCGTGCCCTTCAGCGGATCGTAGACATAGACGACCGACTGGACCTTGCCGAGATCCAGGCTGGTATTGGCGGTTCGCGGCGTAAGATCCTGCTTGGTCTTCTCGTCCCAGACGATGGTGTCGCGCCAGACGACGATATCGTAGACCCCGGCGGATTTCTGCATGACCATGGAGTGCGTCTGATCAGGCGCGCCGCTGAGCGCATAGTCGAAGACCGTTCCCGCCTTTGCCGTTCCGTCGTCGCCGAAACGCAGGATGGTGGTGAAGTTGTGCAGGGCAGTGGCAGCGAGCTTCGGCGTCCCGTCTTCGTGGAAGAGGCCGAAATAGACCTCCATATCGCCACGATAGGCGCTGTCGCTCGTATCGAGGAGCGTATGAATATAGGTTTTCTGCGATCCGTTCTCATAGGCATTGAGGAGATTGTTCAGGATCAGCTTGGCCTGCGCCGTCTCGCTTGCACCAAGGCCGGCGGCGGACTGATAGGTGGTATAGCCCGTTTCCGTGACGATCAGCGGATCCTTGCTGGAGGCGCCCTGTGCCAGCCCCATCGAATATTCCATGCTCGGATCACCGAGCGTGCCCGTATGCGGGTAGGCATGGGCATTGGCGAAATCCGAATACTGGCCGAGATCGCCCAAGGCCTTGTAATCGGCGAGGCTGTCATGGCTGATGCTCAGATTGATGACCGAGACATTGCTCAGCCCAGCCGCACCCTTGACCGCGCCATAAAGCGCCTTCTGAAAAGCGGCGGCCGCTTCCATGGTAAAGGCGTGGTCGTAGATCGAATTGCTGACATTGGCCTCGTTCAGCCCTTCCACCGTCAGGATGGCCCCGGGATGTGCGGCCTGAAACGCCTGAAGCGTGGCGACATACGAGGCCAGAGCCGGCGCACCGCCATCGGCGATCGAGGCCGATGTGACGAAATCGAACTTGATGCCGGCCGCGGCCATGGCATCGATCACCGGCTTGCCTTGCCCCGCGGCAGGCAGCGTATCTCGTACAGAGCTAATACCGAGGTATTGAAGACTGGAAATCACCAGACTTGAATTCTTGTATCCATTTATTGAATAGCCACCGCTCGTATTGATCCCAATGGATCCGACGAAGGATGCTGCACTCACTGCCGTTGTATTATTCGCCGGACTCAAGGCCATAGTCGATGGTCTCCGATTTGAATGATCGAAGACTACGATGGCCGGCAAAAAGAAGGCTTAGAGAATTAATTCGACTTTAATACGCATTCTAACTTTAGCGCGCAGGGCCCGCGCATCCGCTCAAACGGCCCATCAGCAGCGCGCGCCACCGCATTGATTTTGCACGGGGTCGGGAGGAGAAACCGATCGCGTTCCACGGGAACCGCGTTGATCATCAGCCTTGTTTAGGAGCCTGCCGAAAGGAAAGGAGTTGACGGGAACGGTTACATAATGCTTTGTGCATTGCAGCAAAATGAAGGGAAATTGCGCCTATCATTGACATCAAACTGCCATATCCAATCGCGTCGGCTTTCATAGCCACCGCTAATGGACAGTTTGCCGGCCGCAAAGGTTCTCCTTGCAGAGTAAGGACAGCTTTGGGTATTCTCACAAAGAGTTCGTTGCGGCTCCATTGATTGACTCGGCCCTGAATTATGTTGACCTGGCGGCTCAACCTCTCTTGGAGAACGATAAATGGGCCGTGTCAGGCCAGTATCGCAGGGGCGTTTGGGCCCTATTCTAGGACGGCGCTGACAAGGCAACGCCTGGGAACTCGCTCCAAACAGCCTGATATCACCAAGTGCGCGCCGCTACTCAAGGGCAAAGGTATGCCTTGGATCACAAAGTGATTAGTAGGGCATGAAAATCAACGGAAATGCAACAAGAGGGGCGTGACGAGACGCCTTGCGACATCGGGAAGCTGGGATGAACTATATAGACGTCTCAAAATCAGGGCAGATCGACTCTTTGAAGGAGTTCTACTTCAAGCTTTCCGTTTGCGCGATGACGCTGTTCTGCCTTCGCGACGGCTTCACCGGTTCAATCCGATTCTACATGCAGAAAGCGCACGTCGGCTTCTTATGGTTCATTCCTGACCTGATGGCCTTCGGCTGCCTGCTCTTCTTCACGTATTTTCATATTGTGCGGGAAAGAAATCCAGCTGGTATATTCTTCATCATCGCCTTCTGGTGGTCGGTGTTCGTCAGCGTCTTCTTCATGAACGATACGGTTTTCACGCTGTTCTCGTCGATCAAGATGTTCATTCCGATGTTTGTCGGATTTTCTTTCTACGAACGCAACATCACGGACATTCGCTGGTTTCAGGTCTTCTCTGTCTTCATTTTTATGGCGTCAGCCATCGGAGTCATTCTCAATCCCTATGTCGACTATCCCTGGCTTGGACAGGAAATCGACAGTTTCGGATTGACGCGTCAGGCAACCAAGCTCTGGTGGGTCGATGGTGTGCCCCGCTATGGCGGTTTTGCCGGTGACAGCACCATGGCCGCCTTCATGATGCTGTTTACCTATCTGCTGATTTCGCCCTATCGAAGCGTGCTGTTCAACGTCATCTGCTGGCCGATCCTGGTCTATGCGCTCTACCTGACGAACAGTAAGACGGCGATCGGGCTTTTCAGCCTTTTTGCCATTCTCTATCTCTACATGAACACGATCCCCCAGCCCTTGAGAATCAAGGTTCTGAAGCTTTTCACGCGCCTGTCCTTCATTGCGCTGTTCGTTCCGCCCTTGCTCATGGTAACGTTAGGCGGCGTCGATCTCGGTGCTATCAGCCCTAATCTTCTCAGCCTCGCCGACCGCATCAACAATACATGGAATGGTCCGTTCATATTTGTTTCTCAGTATTTTCCGATTGGCATGTTCGTCGGATGTGGCATGGGTTGCTACACCTATACGATGAACTACACTGCATTGCAGCCTTTCTATCTTCCGCTTGATAATTTCTATCTTGCGACATTTATCATGATGGGCTATCCCTTTCTTCTTTTCATTATTTTCTTGTCCACACGCGTCAACCTCATGCGCGACCCGGTCAAGCTTTCAATGCTCATGCTGTGGAACGTCTATTCCGTGACGGTGCAGGGTTATGGCCCGTCCTATGCAACCCTGATTTACGGCTATGCGATCAGCGAAGTTTTCGGCCGCATCATCCTGCGCCGGGTGCCGCGTCAGCAAGCGCGGAAGCCGACCTACGCCGTGACGGCGATGGAAGGCCGGACTGTAAAACCCTGAACCTCCGATCGACCAGGCCCCCGGCGATACGAACGCGGCTTGGTAATTGATGTCAGGCGCAAAACGGAGCCGATAGGCAACGCCGCCGGAAGCGGTTTTCGGCGCGCAAGGAAGCGATCCCCGCATGCCGGAAAGCGGCCCGACAGCCCGCCTATCAGGCAAACTCCTGAAAACCAGGCTGTCTTCGCCGGCCCGCTTGTCGAACCGTTTTCCCCTCTGGATCGTCAGCCTGCAGATGTGCGAGCGACATCGAACACGGATCGAAACAGCGGTGGATCGCCGCCAGGAGCTGTGATAGTCAGCAACGTCAGCGAGGCTGCATCAAGGCTGTAGGACAAGGATTCTGCGCTTGATGCCGTTTGCCAAAACGGTTCGATAGCCGGGGTCGTCCATTGCTCTGGAATGGCGCTGACATTGGTCGCAGGAGGAGTTCATCATGGCGACGATCAGGGACGTGGCGCGTCATGCCGGGGTGGCGATCTCGACGGTCTCGCTGGCGCTGAACGGCACCGGGCCGGTGAGCGCGGAGACCAGGGCGCGCATTCTCGAAGCCGTGGCCGCGGTGAATTACTCGCCCAACCTGATGGCGCAGAATCTGAAGCGCGGGCAGTCGAAGCTGATCGGGCTGGTGCTGGGCGACCTCGGCAATCCGTTCTTCGGCCGGCTCCTGCGCACAGTCGACCGCAAGATCTCCCAGGCCGATCACATGCTGATCGTCGCCGACACAGACAGCGATCCCGACCGTGAGATCCGCACGCTGAACCAGCTCAAACGCCAGCGCGTTGCCGGCATCATCATGGCGCCGCTGCGCAATGACAAGGAGTTCGTCGCCTATCTCAATGCGATGGACATTCCGGTGGTTCTGATCGACCAGGATGTCGAAGGCGCGCGGCTCGACTTCGTCTCCTCCGACCATCAGCTGGCCGCCGGCATGCTGACGGACTATCTGCTGCGGCTCGGCCATGGCCGGCGCATCGCCTATCTCGGCGGCATTCCGGGTTTTTGGACCGCGCAACAGCGACTGATCGGCTTTCGCGCGGCGATGGCGCGGGCGGGTCTGGATGTCGATCCCGAGCTGGAGGTGGTGGCCGATTACAGTGCGGAAAAGGCCTATGACCAGGTCAGCCGGCTGATGTCGCGCCCAGTTCGGCCCACCGCCTTCCTTGCGGCCAACAATTTCATGGCGATCGGCGCGCTTCAGGCGGTCAACGATCTCGGCTTCCGCTGTCCTGAAGATGTCTCGATCGCCGGCATTGACGGCGTGCCATGGGGCAGCGTCATCAAGCCGCGCATCACCACGGCCGAACAGCCGATCGAGGAACTGGCTGGTCTCGCCGCCAGCTGGATGCTGGAGCATGTGCAGGGCGAGGTCATGGCCGGAGCGGCGAACCGGCGCCACATCGCCCTGCCGCGTCTGGTGATCGGCCAGTCCTGCGCGCCGCCGGCGGCGTCGCATCCGCGATGAGGCGGGGCGGTCCGGCGGGCAGTTGGCAAGCCCGCAGCCAGCTTGTATAGCGGCGGCACCTGTCCGCCACTCCTATCTAATACCAAGTGTCGATGATAGGGACCTATAGGATGGCTCTGGTGTGGTTTCTGGCTAGGCGCGGTGGGCAGCGCGATGCTGTCGCATCGGGCAAGCATCGCAACGACGCCAGAGACCACAGCTGAGCCACCTTCGGCAGGCTTTCCGGGTCTTCTGGCGTTGTCGAGGCTCTTGACCGATGCAGTGGCATCGATCTGCGAACCTCTCCTAACCAGAAAACCCGGAAAGCCTGTCCTATAGGTTCCTATCATCGACACTTGGTATAAGTGGCAGCGTCATGGCCTCAAGCGGGACGGCCTGGAGCGGGATGGCGGAGAAGGCGTGCGGCTTTTGCCTGAAAACCCGCGCCGACTTTTTGATTTGTGTCGCATCGGAGCGTCCGGAAAGGCTGAATGCGCTTTCGGTTCGATGCTCTCATGCCAAAGCGGGGTGTCCCATGCGTTATCTCATCACCGGCACGGCCGGCTTCATCGGCTTTCATCTCGCCCGGCGCCTTCTCGATGCCGGCCACTTCGTTGTCGGCTTCGACGGAATGACGCCCTATTACGACGTGTCGCTGAAAGAAGCCCGCCACGCCACGCTGGCGCGCTCCAATGGCTTCAAGGCCGTCATCGGCCAATTGGAAGACCGCGCGGCGCTGGAGCGGGCGGGCGAACTGGCCGAGCCCGACGTGATCATCCATCTCGCCGCCCAGGCCGGCGTGCGCTACAGCCTGGAAAATCCGCGTTCCTACGTGGATTCCAATCTGGTTGGCTCGTTCAACATCCTCGAGCTTGCCCGCACGCTGCAGCCGAAACACCTGATGCTGGCCTCCACATCATCGGTTTATGGCGCCAATGAAAAAATACCCTTCGCGGAAAGCGACAGGGCTGACGAGCCAATGACGATCTATGCCGCCACGAAGAAGGCGATGGAGCTGATGGCGCACAGCTATGCCCATCTGTTCAAGGTGCCGACCACCGCCTTCCGCTTCTTCACGGTCTATGGCCCCTGGGGCCGGCCGGACATGGCGCTGTACAAGTTCACCCGGGCCATTCTGGCGGGCGAGCCGATCGATATCTATGGCGAAGGCCGCATGCGCCGGGATTTCACCTATATCGATGATCTTGTCGACAGCATCATCGCGCTCTCGGCCGTGGCGCCGTCGGAGGACAACCGTGTGACGACGGAGGGCGTGATCGACACGCTTTCGCACCAGGGGCCGTTCCGCGTCGTCAATATCGGCGGCGGCCAGCCGGTGGCGCTGATGCGCTTCATCGAAATCCTCGAGGAGACGCTCGGCCAAACGGCGCTGCGCAACATGCTGCCGATGCAGAAGGGCGACGTGCCGCAGACCTTCGCGGCGCCCGACCTCCTGCTGGCGCTGACCGGCTCGAAGCCGGAAATTCCGCTGGAACAAGGCGTTCCCGCTTTTGTCGATTGGTATAAGTCCTTCTACGCCTGAAATCGTTCAGGCACCGACAGCGCGAAGCTTGAAGCGGCCCGCATCGGGAATGCGCCGATAGCGGGCCTCGATCAGGCTATAGAGCCCGAAGGCGAACAGGCCGAGCGCGGCGAAGCCATACAGCGCGCCGCCGAAGGGCAGCGCCCGCACCCAGGCCATGGCGTCCGTCAGGCTGCCGGCCTGGGACGGATCGACCAGAACAGCGGCCAGCAGGAAGAAGCCGCCGGTGATAAGGAAGACCGCGCCGCGCGCGAACAGGCCATAGGCGCAGATCAGGTCGAGCTTTTCGGCGTGCGCCGGCGGCAGCGCCACATATTTGCGATAGCCGCGCTTGGCGCCCTTGACGATCTGGGCAATGCCGGCGCCGACGATGCAGCATCCGACGATCCCGGCAAGCCAGCGGCCGAAGGGCTGGCCCATCAGCCAGCTGGCAAGCCCTTGCTCTCCCCCGCCCCCGCCGCCGGACGGCATGGCCAGCGCATGGGCGCCTGCATAGAAGGCCAGGCTGACATAGGTGGCGGCACTGACCAGCAGGCCGGCCCGGATCAGATAGCCCTTGGCATTGTCAGGCTGGCGATCGGGATTGACCGCCGCCTGTACGGCGCGCCAGAGAACGAAGCTGACGAGACCGAGCGCCACCAGAGCAAGCCAGACCCGCCCGAAGGGCTGCGTCAAAATCAGATCCAGGGCCGAGCGCGCCTCGACATTGCCGCCACCGGCACCAAAGGCGGCCAGCAGCGCCATGCCACCCACCAGGAGATAGACGACGCCGCGCGCGCCATAACCAAGCTTTGCCAGGATCTCCAGCCGTGTCATCACATCTCCCCCTCTCTCGGTCAGCCAGACCGAACGCGGCAGAGGGCTGCGGGTTCCACGTGAATCCTTCGCCGGCGCAGCGCGCCTGAGCGCTGATTGCTGCCGCTAGAGCATCGGACTGAAAATCATACGCAGCTTGCTGCTGTAGGCTTTTGTTTCCGCAGCGGATTTATCCGAAAACCGATTTCCACTTTTCGGTCCGATGCTCTCGCGAAAGCCTCAGCCCGCCAGCCTGGCCAGAAGCACGGCGCGGGCCGGCTCGTCGATGAAGGCGGCCTCGATTGCGGTGCGGGTCATGGCGTCGATCTCGGCAGGGGAGAAGCCGAAGACCGAGGCGGCCATCGCATATTCCTGGGCAAGCGAGGTGTCGAAGAAGGGCGGATCGTCCGAATTCAGCGTGACGCGGCAGCCGGCATCGCGCAGGCGCTTCAAGGGGTGGCTGTCGAAGCTGTCGAACACGCCGAGCGCGATGTTGGAGCCGGGGCAGACCTCGAGCACGACGCCCTCCTCGGCGATCCGGCGCACCAGCGCCTCGTCCTCGATGGCGCGCACGCCATGGCTGATTCGGCTGGGGCGGACATGATCAAGCGCGTCGCGCACGCTGAAGGCGCCGGCCATTTCGCCGGCATGGATGGTGAGACCCAGACCGGCATCGCGGGCGATATCGAAGGCGCGGGCGAAATCGGCGACGTTGTGCATGCGCTCCTCGCCTGCCAGATTGACGCCGGTGACCAGGGGATGCGGCCGACGCGCGGCATAGGCGGCCGTGCGCTCGGCACGCTCGGGGCCGAGATGGCGGATCATGGTGATCAGCATGCGCGCTTCGATGCCGGTCTTTTCCTTCGCTGCCAGAATGCCGCGGCCGAGGCCGTCGAGATAGGCATCGGCGCCGATCCCGATGGCCTCGCCATGATCGGAGGAGACGATCAGCTCGGCATAGATGGCGCCGGCTTCAGCGATCTCGGTGAGATAGGCTTCCGCCAGCGCCGCATAGTCCTCCGGTGTGCGGAACAGGCCGGCCACGCGATCATAGGCCTGGATGAAATCGGCGAAATCGCGCCAGACGTAACGGCCATCGGCGATCGTGCCGCTGATGTCTACGCCGTAGCGTTCGGCCTGCCGCTCGGCCAGCGCGATCGGCGCGGCGCCTTCGATATGCAGGTGAAGCTCGGCCTTTTTCAGGGTCTGCGTGGTCATAGGAAGCTCTTTGCGTGGAGGCCGGGAGAAATTCCCAGATGGCGGGCGATGGTTTCGCCGATCGGGGCGAAGCCCTCGATCAGACCGAGGGAGCGCGGGGCGATGCCGGGTCCGTAAGCGAGAACCGGCACACGCTCACGCGTATGGTCGGTGCCGCGCCAGGTCGGATCGCAGCCATGGTCGGCGGTGATGATGACGAGATCGCCCGGCTTCAGCAGGCTGTCGAATTCGGGCAGGCGGCGGTCGAAGGCTTCCAGCGCCGCGGCATAGCCGGCCACGTCGCGCCGATGGCCGTAGACCATGTCGAAATCGACGAAATTGGTGAAGACGAGATCGCCCTCCCCGGCCGCCTTCGCCGCCTCGAGCGTCGCATCGAACAGCGCCATGTTGCCATTGGCCTTCCACAGCCGGCCGATGCCGCAATGGGCGAAGATGTCAGCCACCTTGCCCACGGCATGGACGGTGCGGCCGGCCTCGCTCAGCCGGTCCAGCAGGGTCGGCTCCGGCGGCGGCACGGCATAGTCGCGGCGGTTGCCGGTGCGGGTGAAATCCGCGGCGCTGCTGCCGGTGAAGGGGCGGGCGATCACGCGGCCGATATTGCGGTCGTAAAGCAGGCGGCGGGCGGTCTGGCAGATGCCATAGAGCCGCTCCAGGCCGAAGCTCTCCTCATGCGCCGCGATCTGGAAGACGGAATCGACCGAGGTGTAGCAGATCGGCTTGCCGCTGCGCAGATGCTCCTCGCCGAGCGCGGCGATGATCTCGGTGCCCGAGGCATGGCAATTGCCCAGAATGCCGGGAAGATCGACCTCGCGGCAGAAGAGATCGACGAAGTCCCGGTCGAAGGCCTCGCCCTCGCTGGGAAAATAGCCCCAGTCGAAGGTGACGGGCACGCCGGCGATTTCCCAATGGCCCGAGGGCGTATCCTTTCCGCGTGACAGTTCGCTGGCCGCGCCATAGGACGCGTCGATCGCATCCGGTTTCGGCATGCCGGCCAGCCGGCGCCAGCTGGCCAGTTCGGCTGCATGCACCAGGCCGCGGGCCGAGAGATGGGGAAGCGACAGCGGCCCCTGACGAAGCCCCGACCGGTCGGCCGCACCGGCGGCGCAGAATTCGGCGATGTGACCGAGCGTGTCGGCACCCTCGTCGCCAAAGGCGGCCGCATCCGGCGCACCGCCAATGCCGAAGGAGTCGAGCACGAAGAGAAAGGCACGCGCCATGGTCGTTTCCGTTTTCCAAAACCGGCCGGCCCGCCAGAGCCATCCAGCCGGACGCCCGCCGGACCTGTCCGGCGACGGTTGATTTGCAGGAGACATAGCCTATCGGCTCGAAAACCGGAATCGCTTTTGCCGGGACGGATCCCTATCGCAAACCGCCGGTCTGCCGGGCGTGGAAGGACCGCGCGGGCTGGAGAAGACCCCGCAGGCGGATTTTCCGGATCAGGGGCAATCCGAACAGGTGATGCCCGAGCCCACGCGCTGGCGGTAATAATAGGTCTTGGAGATGGAGAAGGCGCCGGCCTGCCCTTTTCCCTGCATCATGTCGAGCATCTTCATCCGGTAGGGCACCGACAGCTCGGTGCGTACGACGAAGCTGCTGTCCATGCTGCCATCCTGCGGGACGCTGACGGAGGAGTCCTTGGCATAGGGCGTGCCGCCAGCCTCATCGCGCGACCAGCGCACCTGACCCTGGCCCGAGGAGTCCACCGCGATGCCCGTGATCTTCATCTTGACGTTTGCCGCGACATAGGGCGCCATCAGCGCGCGCACGACGTGGGGCATGCCATCCAGCGTATCGACCGAGACCAGGGTGCTCTGCGTGAGAAGATCGGAAATCGTCGCGGCGGCGCGGGCCGTCTTGCGCGACACGCTGAAGCCCACCGACGCCTCGAACGCCCCGAGATAGGCGACGAGCAGCATCGGGGCGATGAAGGCGAACTCGATGGCCCCTGCCCCACCCCGGTCACCCAGGAGGCGGCCGGCGCGCGCGCGCAATCGCGCGGTCACAGGGATGCGTGGGACCTCATCGCGCATCAATATTTCTCCGTCCGGAAGGCCGTGGTGGCGACCATGAGATAGTCGCGCGGCCGGCTGCTGCCCGCGGGCCGCAGATTGGTGATATAGGGACGGACGAGGTCGGTGACGACGCGCCAGCGATAATAGGCCCGCACGATGTTGATAGCGCCCGAGCCGCCGGGCGCATAAGCGAACTGGCTCGTATCCAGATCACCATCGGGCGCATTGCCGATCCGGGGAACGGCCTCGGGAAGGCTGGCGAAATCCTTGAAGCTGCGCACGTCGAGAAAGAGCTTTTCCGGCGTGTCGACCTCGCTCGAGGAGCAGGTCATCATCGCGGCGATCTCGGTGCAGAACTGCCGGCGGAACTCCGCCTGGCTGGTGGTCGTGGTGATCTCGCCGGTGCGCAGCTTGCGCGCCATGACCTCGGTCGCATTCGCCAGCAGTTGTTCTCCGGCAAAAGCGACCGAGGTCTCGATCAGCGCGAAGACGACCATCAGGAAGGGCAGGATGAGAATGGCAAATTCCACGGCCGCGGACCCGGAGCGCTCCTTAAGGAAGGACCGACCGCCACCCTTGCCGGACGGAAAGCGGAGATAAGGCGTTTCTGTCATCTTCATGCCGTGGCGTTCCCGTCGGGCGACCGGCCCGCAACGCGTAGGATCCTCATTCGCTGTCCCGCAGCATCGCCGGCAGGCGCCAGCGGCAGGCTGCGCGCGATCAATGGGAGCCTTTCAGCGCCATGATCGCCGGCAAGCGCTTAAGGATGCCTTACACAGGAACACCCCGCAGCATGACACCGATTTTCAGACCGAGACCCCGGCAGTCGCCGTAGCATGGCCATACAGACGAGGGGTTGAAGGCCTGCGCGCAAAACAGATGCAGGCAGATGATCGATCTGCGCCCGAAAGACACCAAGTGTCGGGGCACCTCCCGTCGCCTGTCGGACGAGGGCGGCGCGTTGCGGCCATCAATTGTTCTTGACGACGGGCAGCGGCGCGCAGACCGGCGTGCAGGTCTGGATGGTCGGTACGACCGAGCGGTAAAGCCGCAGCACATAGTCCTCGTCATGGGCGACCAGGATGCGCTCGTCGACGACCGGCTGGTCGTCGCTGTCGAGGATGACGAGATTGGTCATGCCGGCATTGCGGCCGGTCAACACGATGGTCCGCGGATCGGCCACGGTGGCGTCTGCAATGGCGGAATTTCCAACGATAACCTTGGAGACCGGACGATCGAGCTTGAGGACGCGCGCATGGTTGAGGAAGACCCGCATCGGCGCCTGGCCCTCCGCCCGCGCAGGCATGGGCGCCGGGGCAAAAAACACCATCGCCACAGGCAGGCAGAGAAGGAGCGCGCGGCAAGAGGCGGACAGGGTCATGGTCGTCTTCCGAAGCTGAAGGCACCCGGCCGATGCAGGTCCCTCTTTCCGCCCATCTTCGCGCAACTTGGTGAATGAATGCTTAAGCAGGACGGACGCCTTTCGCCCTCATGCCAGTCTTTCCAATTAAATTATTATAAAACAAATAGTTGATCGTAAAACGCCTCGCTTTCGGGTCCTGCCCCGCGCAAAACTTTGCGCATAGAGGCAAAGCCTTCACCTTTGATTCACCTTTCGACTTAAGCCGATCGCAAGTGCGTGATCCTATGGTTCTCATCGACCGGCGCGACCGCGCGGTTGTTACTGCCTCGCGAATGCCAGAAGACATCCAGGAGAATCGTCATGACAAATCTTTTCAACCGCTTTCTGAAGGACGAGTCCGGTGCGACCGCGATCGAATACGGCCTGATCGCTGCCCTGATCTCCGTCGCTCTCATCGGCGGTGCCAAGGCACTGGGCACCCAGCTCAACACCACCTTCACCAACCTGAAAACCACTTTGGCGAACAACAGCTGATGAAAAACCGACTCAGTACCTTCCTTCAAGACCGCTCCGGTGCGACGGCCATCGAATATGGCCTGATCGCCGCCCTGATTTCGGTCGCGCTGATCGGCGGCGCAAAAGTTCTCGGCACGCAGTTGAACACAACGTTTACCAATCTGAAAACCACACTCGAGAACAACACCTAATGCTGCTCCTGCTTTGTCGGCTGATCGAAAATCGTTCCGGCGGCACGGCAATCGAGTACGCACTTCTCACGGGCGTTATCGGATTGGTCGTGGCAGGCGGAATGACGGCTCTTCGGACGGAGCTTAGCAACGTGTTCACGACCTTGGCGGATGCGCAGAAGACCCCCTGACGCATGTCGATGCGTCGGGTCACGCCATAAAAAAGCAGGCGCGGAGAGCGTCTCGCCGCGCTTTAGACACGCTTCCCGATGGCTCGCTGCCTCAAACGGCGACGGCCTTGAAGCGAGCCTGAATACACAGTCCCAATGCAGACGGGACATCAGTCCTTCTTGACGGGAACTCACTCTCGAGCGTCAGCTTCGACACCAACACATCCCGCCCGTTTTCGATTTGTTAGGCGCAGGCAGCGAAAATCGCGGCATCAGAATGTGAAAAGCGGATCGCACCGCGGGATGCCCTCCTCATGATCCAGGCCGCCATCTTCGTCGTCGTTCCCTTGTGTCTGGCCTTTGCCGCCTTTTCCGACCTGTTCACGATGACGATCCCGAACCGGGTCTCGGCGATCCTTCTGGCCACCTTCGTGGTGGTGGCGCCGGCCAGCGGCATGGATCTTTCCACGATCGGCCTGCATCTGGCAGCGGGCGCCCTGGTTTTTGCCGTCTGCTTCGTGCTGTTCTCGCTCAACACCATGGGCGGCGGCGATGCCAAGCTGCTGACGGCCTCGGCGGTCTGGTTCGGCCTCGACGCTTCCCTGCTCGACTACCTCCTGCTCGTCAGCGTCTGCGGCGGATTGCTGGCGGTCGTCATTCTGGTGCTGCGGGGTCAGCATGCCCTGCTCCAAGCCTATGGGCTCCGGCTTCCCGCCACCTTCGAGGCGAAGAACAAAATCCCCTATGGCATTGCGATCGCCATCGGCGGTTTTCTCGCCTATCCGGCCTCACCGCTGATGCAGACCGCATTGAGCATCGCGGCGCGCTGAGACCGCCTTTCGCCCTGCCTCAATCCCCCGATATGCCGCGCCCCTGCCGGTCAGGCGTCCGGCGAAGCTCCAATCCTTAATATTAACCCTTTCCGCCAGTGACTTATTAACCATAAGTACACTTCTACCCCCCATGCTGGAGCGCATCAGACAAGCTCCAAGTGTGGGACTGCCCTTCATGAAGCCCGTGCGCATCATCATCATGGCCATCGCCGTCGCCTCCGCGGGTACGGCCGGCATGCTCGCGCTCAATCTCAAGGGCACGCAGACGGTGATCTCGGAAAAGGTCGTCGAACGCGCGCCAACCACGCAGGTCCTCGTCTCCAGCCGCAGCCTGCCCGTGGGCGCCCGGCTGACGGGCGCAGATCTGCGCTGGATGCAATGGCCGAAGGACGGCGTCATCGACGGATTCATCACGCAGGACGGCCGCCCCGGCGCGATCACAGATCTGACCGGCGCCGTGGTGCGCCTGCCGATCTTCTCCGGCGAGCCGCTGCGCGCCGAAAAGATCGCCGACAGCTCCAGCCGCATCCTTTCCTCGCTTCTGCCCGCGGGCAAGCGCGCCGTGTCGACCAACATCACGGTGGCCACGGGCGCCGGCGGCTTCATCCTGCCCAATGACCGGGTCGACGTGATCATGGTGCGCAAGAACGAGGGCAGCACCTATTCGACGGAAACCGTGCTCTCCAACATCCGCGTGCTGGCGATCGACCAGCAGATCGAGGAGGCGCGTGATGGCACCAAGTCGGTGGTGGGCACCACGGCCACGCTGGAGCTGACCCCCGATCAGGCCAAGGTGATCAACGTCGCCCAGCAGATGGCGGAGCGCCTGTCGCTCGCCCTTCGCAGCCTTGCGGATGCGCAGGAGCCGGACACGGCGGCGGCCGAATACCTCATCAATGGTGGCGACCGCCATGCGGTGCAGGTCATCAAATCCGGGACGATCGTCACCACCGATCAGACCACAACGGCAAGCACGGCACGCTGATGCGCAGACGAGGATTGAACGTGACACGGATCGGACAGCGCCTGCGCACCAGCGCCGCCTGCGCCCTCGCGCTTCTCAGCGCCTTTTCCAGCCTGCCGCTCGCAGCGACCCCGGCGCTGGCCGGCCAAAGCGTGCTGCGCATCACCGATGCCGGCCCCGGCATGAAGAAGAGCATCAAGCTCGGGTTGAACAAGGCCCTGGTCGTGGACCTGCCCGAAGATGCGCAGGACCTCCTGGTCGCCGATCCGACGCTTGCGGATGCCGTCACCCGCACCGCCCGGCGCATCTATCTCTTCGGCAAGGCCGTGGGACAGACCAATATCTTCATCTTCGGCGCCAATGGCCGCGAGATCGTCAGCCTCGATCTTGAGGTCGAGCGCGACATTACCGGCCTCCAGGCCAATCTGCGCCGCTTCCTGCCCGATTCGGACATCCATGTCGAAATCATCTCCGACAACGTGGTGCTGACAGGCACCGTGCGCACGCCGCTCGATTCGACGCGTGCGGTCGAGCTGGCTCAGGCCTTCCTCAAAGGCGGCGAGGCGACCACGCGCAACATCACCGCCCAGGGCAGCAATGGCGATGCGGCGATCTATGCCGAGCGGCGCCAGCAGAGCCAGATCGTCAATCTCCTGCGCATCGATGGCGAGGACCAGGTGACCCTCAAGGTCACCGTCGCCGAAGTCTCGCGCCAGGTCTTGAAGCAGCTCGGCTTCTCCGGCTCGGTCACGAGCGATGGCGGCGATGGCATCACCTTCCGCAATCCGGTCAACCTCGGCAATGCGGTCAATCCGGTCGCCTCGGCGATCACCGGCGCGATCGGCCATAGCGGTCTGAACTTTGCCAGCTATCTGAACGCCATGGAGCAGGCCGGCGTCATGCGCACGCTCGCCGAGCCGTCGCTGACGGCAATCTCCGGCAAGGCCGCGGAATTTTCCGTCGGCGGCGAATACCGCCTGCCGAACTCGCAGGAGATCGACAAGGACGGAGCGATCACCCGCAGCAGCGAAACCGTCGAATACGGCATCGCGCTGAACTTCACCCCCGTCGTCCTCGGGCCGGGCCGCATCAGCCTGGATATCGAGACCAGCGTCTCGGAGCCGACCTTCGACGGTTCGGTCGTCAACGGCAACAGCAACCGCGTTCCCGGCCAGACCTATCTGTCGCTGCGCAAGCGCGTGGCCAAGACCAGCGTCGAGCTTCCCTCCGGCGGCTCCATCGTCATCGGCGGCCTGGTGCAGGATAACATCCGCCAGGCCATGTCGGGCCTGCCGGGCATCTCCAAGATCCCTGTCTTCGGCACGCTGTTCCGCAGCAAGGATTTCGTGCGCAACGAGACCGAGCTCGTGATCATCGCCACGCCCTATCTGGTCAAGCCGGTCGCCCGCAGCGCCATCTCGCGCCCGGACGACAATTTCGACCCGACCGGCGATATTTCGGGCTACTTCCTCGGCACCGTCAACCGCCTTTACGGCAACCGACAGGCCGCGGCGCCCGCGGGCGCCTATCACGGCAATGTCGGCTTCATCTACAAGTAAGCGGGAACGGACATGACCTCTCGACGGCTCTTCCCCCTCCTCCCGGCCCGCCGGACGGCCTTGGCGCTGACGCTCGGCCTCGGTGCCGCGCTTGCCGGCTGCGCCAACAAGGATGCGACCACCACCGGTTCGCTGCCGGACGACTACCGCACGCGCCATCCGATCGTCATCGCCCAGGCCGAGCATGCGCTCGACGTGCCGATGGCGGCGGGCGACCATCGCCTGACCACCGGCGCGCGCGATGTGGTCAAGGGCTTCGGCAACGACTATCTCGCCTCCTCCTCGGGCCCTGTGCTGATGATGGTGCCGGAAGGCGCTCCGAACGGCTTTGCCATCTCCTCGATCAAGCGCGATGTGCGCGCCGCCCTGGTGAGCACCGGCGTTCCCGCCGGCAAGATCGTCGAGACGCGCTACCAGGCCCAGGCAAGCGGCGATGCCGCGCCGATCCGGCTCAGCTACAATGCCGTAACTGCCAAGACCGGCCCCTGCGGCCAGTGGCCATCCGACCTGGTGCTCGATACGGCCGAAAACCGCAACTACCAGAATTTCGGCTGCGCCAGCCAGTCGAACCTGGCGGCCCAGATCGCCAATCCGATGGATCTGCTCGGACCGCGCGCCATGTCGCCGATCGACACGGTCCGGCGTGAGCAGGCGATCAGCGACTATCGCGGCGTCAAGTCGTCGTCGAGCAACACCACCATCACCTTCACGAACAACTGAGGCCGGTCCTGGAGCCCATGATGAACGCGATTGACTATGCGCTCGACAGACAGCCCTCCGCCGCGCCGGAGGCACCGGCCGGCGAGGATCTGGCGGCGCTGCGCCCGCTGCCGCGCATCTCGATCCATGCCTTCTGCGCCAGCGACGAAACCCAGAGCGCCATGGAAGCCTGCGGCCGCGACCGCCGCATGACCAAGGTGAACCTGAAGATCACGCGTGGGGGCGTGGCGGCGGCGGCCAGCATGTTCGCCAATCTGTCGACGCCCAACCTGATCATCCTGGAAACATCGACCGAACCGCACAGCCTTCTGCAGGAACTTGCGCCGCTGGCCGCTGTCTGCGACCCGAGCACCAAGGTCGTCATCATCGGCCGCCACAACGATATCGCGCTCTATCGCGAGCTGATGCGCAACGGCATTTCCGAATATCTGGTCACGCCGGTCGGCATGGTCGAGATCATGGCGGCGATCGCGGGGATCTTCGTCGATCCCGATGCCGAACCGCTCGGCCGCACCATTGCCTTCATCGGCGCCAAGGGCGGCGTCGGCTCCTCGACCATCGCGCATAATTGCGCCTTTGACATTTCGCATCTCTTTTCAAGCGAAGTCGTGATTGCCGATCTGGACCTGCCCTATGGCACGGCCAACATCAATTTCGACCAGGACCCGCCGCAGGGCATGTCCGAGGCGGTCTTCTCGCCCGAACGGCTGGACGAGGTGTTTCTCGACCGCCTGCTGACCAAATGTTCCGAGCATCTCTCGCTGTTGGCGGCCCCCTCCATGCTCGACCGGGCCTTCGACTATCCCGCCGATGCCTTCTCGCCGCTGATGGACGTGCTGCAGCGTTCCGCGCCGGTCTCCGTGCTCGACGTGCCCCATGCATGGAACGACTGGACCCGGCAGGTGCTGGCCAATGCCGACGACCTGGTGATCACCGCCGCACCCGATCTCGCCAATCTGCGTAATGCCAAGAACATGGTCGACACGCTGCGCAAGCTCAGGCCGAACGACAAGCCGCCGCACTTCATCCTGAACCAGGTGGGCATGCCCAAGCGGCCGGAGGTCGCGCCAGCGGATTTTGCCGAATCGCTCGAACTGGAGCCGGCGGCGATCATTCCCTTCGACGCGGCCCTCTTCGGCCAGGCGGCCAATAGCGGACGCATGATCGCCGAGACCGACCGAAAGTCGCCGGCGGCGGAAACCTTCGCACAGCTTGCCCATCTCCTGACAGGACGCGTCACCGCCAAGAAGGCGCGCAAGGCCGGGCTGTCGGGCGTGCTGGATGCGCTGCGCCGGCGCTAGGGCATCGGACCGAAAAGCGAGAACCTGTTTCCGGAAAAATCCGATGCGAAAACAGAATTCTAGAGCATCGGAGAGGCAGCCATACGCAGGCCGATGCTTGAGAATGATGGGAAAAGACGTTCGCCGGCTCCCCGGCGGGCGCGCCACTGAGGACATGAAGCGAGAGACATCAGATGTTTGGCAAGCGCTCAGGTGAAGGCTTCGGAAAGGCTCCCGCTACAGGCTCAGCGCCGGCGGCAGCACCCGCCCGTGCGCCGCAGCCGGCCGCGACCACCGAACTGGTGCGCGAGACACAGGCCGCGCCCCAGCGCGCACCCGAGCCCGCTCGCCGCCGCCCGCGCGACGATGATTACTATGGCACCAAGGCCCAGGTCTTCTCCGCCCTGATCGATACGATCGACCTGTCGCAGCTGTCCAAGCTCGATGGCGAAAGCGCGCGGGAGGAAATTCGCGACATCGTCAACGACATCATCACCATCAAGAACTTCGCCATGTCTATCGCCGAGCAGGAAGAGCTGCTCGACGATATCTGCAACGACGTGCTCGGCTATGGCCCGCTGGAGCCGCTGCTGGCGCGCGACGACATTGCCGACATCATGGTCAACGGGGCCGGCCAGGTCTTCATCGAAGTCGGCGGCAAGACGCTGGAGAGCGAGATCCGCTTCCGCGACAATGCCCAGCTCCTGTCGATCTGCCAGCGCATCGTCGGCCAGGTCGGCCGGCGCGTGGACGAAAGCGCGCCGATCTGCGATGCGCGCCTGCCCGACGGCAGCCGTGTCAACGTCATCGCCCCGCCGCTGGCCATCGACGGCACGGCGCTGACCATCCGCAAGTTCAAAAAGGACAAGCTCAAGCTCGACCAGCTCGTGCGCTTCGGCGCGATCACGCCGGAGGGCGCCACGCTTCTGCAGATCATCGGCCGCGTGCGCTGCAACGTCCTGATCTCGGGCGGTACCGGCTCGGGCAAGACGACGCTTCTCAACTGCCTCACCGCCTTCATCGACACGCATGAGCGCATCATCACCTGCGAGGACACGGCCGAACTGCAGCTGCAGCAGCCGCATGTGGTGCGCCTGGAAACCCGTCCCCCCAATATCGAGGGCGAAGGCGAGGTCACCATGCGCGACCTCATCAAGAACTGCCTGCGCATGCGGCCCGAACGCATCATCGTCGGCGAAGTGCGCGGCCCCGAGGTCTTCGACCTCCTGCAGGCGATGAACACCGGCCATGACGGCTCGATGGGGACGCTGCACGCCAATACGCCGCGCGAGGCGCTGGGACGTATCGAATCGATGATCGCCATGGGCGGCTACACCCTGCCCGCCAAGACCGTGCGCGAGATCATCGCCAATTCGGTCGACATCATCATCCAGGCGCAGCGCCTGCGCGATGGTTCGCGCCGCATTACCCAGATCACCGAGGTGACCGGCATGGAAGGCGACGTGATCATCACCCAGGATCTGATGCGCTACGAGATCGACGGGGAGGATGCCGGCGGCCGGATCATCGGCCGGCATGTCGGCACCAAGATCGGCCGTCCCGCCTTCTGGGAGCGCGCCCGCTACTTCAACGAGGACAAGCGGCTGGCTGTCGCCCTCGACGCCCTCTCGCAGGACTAGCGCCATGGCCGGCTTCGATCCCACCATCCTGATTTTGTGCCTGTGCATCGCGGTCGCCGTCGGCGGCGTCGCCTATGCGCTGTTTTTCCAGCAGATCGAAACCCAGAAGAAGGCGCAGAGCCGCCTGCGCAAGGTGCAGGCCACCGAGACCGACCGGGTGAAGGTCCGTCAGGCCCGCGACCGGATGAGCGAAATGTCCAAGCGGCGGAAATCCGTGCAGGATTCGCTGAAGGATCTTGAGCGAAAGCAGCAGGAAAAGACCGCCAGCAAGGCCACGGTGAAGATGCGGCTGCTGCAAGCCGGCCTGACGATCACGCCGATGCAGTTCCATCTGGCCGGCGGCGCGCTCGGCCTTCTGGCCGGTCTCGTCATGCTGATCCTGACGGGCCAGCCCTTGCTGGCGCTGGGCGTTATCCTGCCTTTGGGCGTGGGGCTGCCGCGCTGGGTGCTCGGCTTCCTGATCAAGCGCCGCGCGGCGCGGTTCCTGGATGAACTGCCCAACGCGCTCGACGCCATGGTGCGGGCGGTCAAGTCCGGCCTGCCGCTCAACGACGCCATCCGGCTGATCGGCACGGAGGGACGCGAACCCGTCAGAAGCGAGTTCCGCCGCGTGGTCGAATCCCAGCAGATCGGCCTGACCATTCCCGAGGCCTGCCAGCGCATGAGCCAGACCATGCCGCTGGCGGAGGTGAATTTCTTCGCCATCGTCATCGCCATTCAGGCACAGGCCGGCGGCAATCTCTCCGAAGCCATCGGCAATCTGTCCAAGGTGCTGCGCGAGCGGCGCAAGATGAAGGCCAAGGTCCAGGCCATGTCGATGGAGGCCAAGGCATCGGCCGCCATCATCGGCTCGCTGCCCTTCATCGTCTCGCTGCTGGTCTACCTGACCACGCCGAGCTACATCGCCATCCTCTTCACCGACATGCGCGGACATCTGATCCTGGCGGCGTCGCTGGTGTGGATGGGCTGCGGCATCATGATGATGCGCGCGATGATCAATTTTGACATCTGAAACGATCAGGCCACCATCAACGCTCTTCATGACCCCTCCATCCGGAACGACGACGCCATGGGCAACGGACTGACCGATACGCTTGTTAACCCGACAGTGCTGCTTGCGGCCTGCGTCTCGCTCGCCGTGCTCGCAACGATCTACACGGTCGTCACGCCCTTTTTCGAGGGCGACACGCTCAAGCGGCGGATGAAGGCGGTCTCTCACGAGCGCGAGCAGATCCGTGCGCGTGAACGTGCGCGGCTGCATGCCGAGACCGGCCGCGCCCGCCTGCGCGCCGACCAGAACGGCTCGGTGCGCCAGGTGGTCGACAAGCTCAACCTGCGCCAACTCCTGGTCGACGACAACACCGTCGGCCGGCTGAAGATGGCCGGTTACCGCTCGCAAAACGCGCTCAACACCTTCCTCATCGCCCGCCTCTGCCTGCCCTTCCTGTTCCTCGTCGTTGCGTTGGTCTACATTTTCGGCCTGGAGACGATGCCCGACAGCGAGCTGACGACGCAGCTGCTGGCGGTCATCGCCGCCACGGCCGCCGGCTTCTATTTGCCGAGCCTCGTCGTCACCAACCAGATCAACAAGCGGCAGGCCTCGCTGCGCCGGGCTTGGCCGGATGCGCTGGACCTTCTGCTGATCTGCGTGGAATCGGGCGTATCGATGGAACAGGGCATGCGCCGCGTGGCCGACGAGATCGCCGAGCAATCCGCGCCACTGGCCGAAGAGCTGGTGCTGACCACCGCGGAGCTCTCCTTCCTGCCGGACCGCCGCACCGCGCTCGACAATCTCGCCACGCGCACGGGGCTGGAAGATGTGCGGGCCGTGGTGCAGGCGCTGATTCAGGCCGACCGCTTCGGCACGCCGATCGCCAATGCGCTGCGGGTTCTGGCCCAGGAAAGCCGCGACCAACGCATGAACGCTGCCGAGAAAAAGGCGGCCGCCCTGCCGCCGAAGCTCACCGTGCCGATGATCGTCTTCTTCCTACCGGTGCTGATCGCCGTCATCCTCGGCCCGGCCATTCTGCAGGTCATGGATACGTTCTGATTATCCGGGCAGTGGGAGTAACGGGGAACGAGGCCGTCAGTCATGTGTCGCGTCCGGCCGAACGCCCTGCCACTCTCCCTGCCCGGGCAGGCCAGACCCCGCCGGTCGATGTGACCGGCGGGGTTCGGCGTTTGCACCGGATTTTCACACAAGCCGGATCGCAGTTTTCGGTTCAAAGCTCTTGCCGGCATGCGACCGCCAGGCACGAAAAAGCCTCGGCGGAACCGGGGCTTGTGACGATCCGAGCGAAGCCAAAATGTAAGTATCAGTTGACCTTTTGCGCAGTGGGCGAGCGCGTGTCCTGGCTGGCCAGCTGCTTCCAGGAGTTTTGCTGGGCGAGCATGGCGCGCAGATAGCGGACATTGTCCTGGGCCTGGGCCGGAGACAGTTCCGCGCTGGCGATCCGCTCGGCCTCGTCGAACCGACCCTGAAGGCCTACGGCGAGCGCCAGGTTCTGGCGCACGCCGCTGTCGGCGCCGGGCTGGGCAGCGGCCGAGCGCAGATAGGTCTCCGCCGTCTTCAGATCCTTGGTCAGAAGATACGACATTCCGAGATTGGACAGGACCGAGGGATCGTTCGGCTTGATATCCAGCGCATTGCGATAGGCCTGGCGGGCCTCTGCGGAGCGGCCGAGCTGGTCGAGAATGGCGCCTTCGGCCGATTTCAGCCGCCAGTCCGGCCGGTCCGGCGTCTGCGCCCGGCCGATGGTGGCGAGCGCCTGTTCCAGCTGGCCGGCTGCCGCCTGCGCCTTGCCATAGGCCGCGAGAACCTCGCGGTCGGTCGGAAAGCGGATTGCCAGCTGCTGCATCACGGCGAGCGACTGCTCGTTCTTGCCGGTCATGCGCAGCAGGTTGGCGTAGTTCAGGCCATTGGTCTTGTCGCCCGGATTCTTCTCGTAAGCCGCGCCGACCGAACTGGCGGCGGCCCTGAGCTCCGGCTCGGTCATGGTCTGCACCGCGCGCGGGGACGCGGCTGGCGAGGAGATCGATCCCGTCGTCAGCTCCTTCTTGGGTGTGCTGCAGGCGGTGGCCAGAAGCGCGACGGCCACCAGCGCCGACAGGCCCGGCCAAGGCCGCGCGCCGACGCCGGCCGGCGAAGCCGAAGCAGCCGATTGGCGCGGCGCCGCGCCCGACGGGAGAAGGGGGGAGAGGGCCTGGGAGAGTCCGGTCGTCATGAGCTGCCCCTGAGAGAGGACGGATTTTTCACTGGGAAGGCGCCGGACGCGGAAACTTAGGGAGGAAATCGGGCCTGTTTTCTTCGTTCATCAATAGTCTGTTAACCCTAACAGAGCGTTAATAGGCCCTGGCGAGCGGTTCAGCCTCGCGGGGAGCTTCTCTCCTCGCATCCTGAGCGCGGCGCCTCCTTTCCAATGGCGCCGACGGGCGCCCCAGATTCCGGACTGTCCGCACCGATGCTGCCCTTCTCCCTGATCGACCGCCCCTCCCCCTTCCATGCCGCAGACCTGAAGAGCCTGCCGGTCTTCGCCGTGACGCCGCAGCAGGTGGAGGCAGGATCGATCGATCCGGTCGCGCTCGACTGGGCGCGCAAGGCCGGGTTCAAGGCCGAGGCCGGGGCGCTGCTTCTGGTACCGACGGCCGATGGAAGGCTCGGCGGCGCGCTGTTCGGTCTGGGCGCGACGATCGCCGACACACCCTTCCTCACCGGCAAGCTCGCCAGGCTCCTGCCCGGCGGCCACTGGCACATCGAGACCGCGCCGATCGATCATGGGCAACTGGCGCTCGGCTTCGGCCTCGGGGCCTATCGCTTCGAGCGCTACAAGACGGCCCAGGCGCCGGAACCGACGCTGACCCTGCCGCGCGACATCGATGCCGCCGAGATCCGCCGGCTGGTGGCCGGCACCTATCTGGCGCGCGACCTGATCAATACGCCCGCCAACGACATGGGCCCGGCAGCACTCGAGGCCGCCTTCCGCGCGCTGGCCGCGCATGAGGGCGCCGAGGTGCAGGTGATCGCCGGCGATGCGCTGCTGGAGCGCAATTTCCCGCTGATCCATGCGGTGGGCCGCGCGGCGGCCGAGGCACCGCGGCTTCTGGAAATGCGCTGGGGCAAAGGCAAGCGCAAAATTACGCTTGTCGGCAAGGGCGTGACCTTCGACACCGGCGGGCTGGACATCAAGCCGGCCGCATCCATGGCGCTGATGAAGAAGGATATGGGCGGGGCGGCCCATGTGATGGCGCTGGCGGCGATGATCATGAACGCCAAGCTCAAGGTGGAGCTGCGCGTGCTGGTGCCGGTGGTGGAAAATGCGATCTCGGCCGCCGCTTTCCGCCCGGGCGACATTTACAGGAGCCGCAAGGGGCTGACGGTCCAGATCGACAATACCGATGCCGAGGGCCGGCTCATCCTCGCCGATGCGCTCGCCTATGCCGATGAGGAAAAGGCCGATCTCCTCATCGACATGGCGACGCTGACCGGGGCGGCGCGCGTGGCGCTGGGGCCTGACATCGCCCCCTTCTATACGGACAGCAATCCGCTGGCCGAGGCGCTGACGGCGGCGTCGCTCGCCACTGCCGATCCGCTCTGGCGCATGCCGCTGTTCAAGGGCTACGAGAAAGACGTGACCGCCCGCATCGCCGACCTGACCAATGCGCCCTCCGGCGGCATGGCCGGATCGATCACCGCCGCCCTCTTCCTCAAGCGCTTCGTCGAACAGGCAAATGAATGGGCCCATTTCGACATTTACGGCTGGTCCGCCACCAATCGCCCGCATGGGCCGCAGGGCGGCGAGGCCCAGGCGATCCGGGCGCTCTATCACCTGATCGCCAAGGGCAAGTCTTGAGATGATGCGGGCGGGTTCATCCTTGCGGACAGCCCGCCCGTTTCGCTTCGCGCGTTCGTGCCTATTCGTTGATCAGCCGCTTCAAGAGCTCGATCTCGTGGCTCAGCTTGGAATCGCCGGCGATCAGTTCCTCGATCTTGCGCACGGCATGCAGCACCGTGGTGTGATCGCGCCCGCCGAAGCGGCGGCCGATCTCAGGGAAGGAGCGCGGCGTCAGCGCCTTGGCCAGATACATGGCGATCTGGCGCGGCTTGACGATGACGCGGGTGCGCCGGTTCGACACCAGCTCCTGGCGCGAGACGTTATAATGCTTGGCCACCACGCGCTGGATGTCCTCGATGCGCACGCGCCTGGGCTCGCCGGCATTGACGAGATGGCCGAGCAGCTCGTCCACCCGCTCGATCGACAGGTTCGGCTCAAAGGAGCGGCGGAACAGGAGCTGGTTGAAGGCGCCTTCCAGCTCGCGGCCGCTGGCGGTGATGCTGCGGGCGACATGGGTGAGGATCTCCGGCGCGATGTCGAGCGAGGGATCTTCCTGGCGGGCGACCTCGAGACGGCGCGTGAGGATCTCCATGCGCATGTCGAAGTCAGGGCCTTCCATCTCGATCGCCACGCCGCCCTGCAGGCGCGAGCGCACCCGCGGATCGAGCGATTCCAGCTCCCAGGGCGCGCGGTCGGCAGCGACCACCACCTGCTTGGCGCTGTCGAGCAGCATGTTGAGCAGATGGCAGAATTCGTGCTGGATCGACTTGCCCTGCAGGAACTGCATGTCGTCGATGATCAGCAGATCGATGTTGCGCAGCGTCTCCTTCAGCGACAGCGCGTCATTGTCGCGGATCGCGGTGGCGAAGCGCCACATGAAATATTCGGCCGTGAGATAGACCACGCGGGAATGGCGCGGCCCGCTGATCGCCGCATTGGCGATGGCCTGGAGAAGATGGGTCTTTCCCAGACCGACCGTCGAATGCACGAAGAGCGGATTGAACCGCACGGCGCTGGCGCCGGCATCGGCAATGGTGCGGGCAGCCGCCAGCGCCACGCGGTTGGACGAGCCCTCGACGAAGCTGTCAAAGGTGTAGCGCGTGTCGAGCGGCGAGCCGAAGAGCGGGCCAGACGGGCTGCCGGCCGGCGCGGGGCGCGGGGGGATTTGAGCGGCGGAGCCGGGAAGGATGGCGCTGGCATGCTGGCCGAGGCTGGCGGGCTGGGAGGTGGCGCGGCGCGGCTGGGCCGGCGCCGGCTGGGCTTCGCCCTGGAGCGGCAGGCCCGGTGCTGCGGCGTCGGTCTCGATGCCGGGACGCGCGCCCCGGGTGGCGCTGCGCACCAGGATCTCGACCTTCAGGATATCGGGATCTTCCTGCTGAAACAGGCTGGTGATCAGATCGAGATAGCGATTGTTGATCCAGGACTTGAGGAAGGTGGTGGGCACGGACAGCCGCACGACGCTCTTCGACATCGAATGCAGCTTCAGGCGGCCGAACCAGCTCGCATAGACCTCAGGGCCGACCTGGGTCTTCAGAAGCGCGCTGACACGGTCGAACAGCGCGCTGTTGATGGTCATGGCCGCTTCGTTCCCCGCCTTGTCGTTCTTATTGGCTCCGAGAGGAAATGCACTCTCCTTGTCGTTGAATGCCTTCTGCGAAGTCCGCGAATTACCCAGCATGCTGCCGCCTTCCATGATCATTTCCGGATGCCGCGTGACATGCGGCATCGATGAGTCCCGCCCTTGCGGCCAAAGCCCTTTTTCAAGGACAGCGCCGCGCAAGCTCCTTTTGTTATCGTTCTCCAAAGGCCGCCTGCCATCCGGACAGGCCGGATCTGCAAACGCCCCCTGTCGGGTCCCGATCCGGTCGGCCGAAACGGCCTGATACCGGGCACCCAGGATGCTGGCTGCGGATCCCTCATACATCCCGCGCCAGCCCCCTTACTTCCCCTGCCCTTCACTTGCCCCTGGGGTCTGCTCTTGCGGCACTTGCGCCGCGCGAAACCTGCCCTCTTCGTCCTGCCCCCATGCCGTTGCGGCAGGGCGCGACTTCTTAATCATCCTGCATAATTTTCCCTTAAGACCGAAGCCGGCATTTGGAAAATCCTGCAGCCAATTCCAGAGGATGGCGCGCGCCTGGATCTGAAGCACATCCCGTCGACAAAGGCCCTCGCCGCCTTGCCGACATGCCGCAGACCCCGACGCATCATCACCGTCATCCGGATCATCGCACCTGGAGCGCCGCGCCGATTTTGGATCGGCCCGATGAACCAGGTTCCGGTCTTGTGCCCCACCACTCCTTCCGGACCGGCCTGACACAAGGATACAACCTGAAGGCACAGAAAAGCCGCGCGCCGCGCTGGGCACGCTGCCCTTTCCATGCCGATTTTTGCTGAAACAGCGCAGTACAGCGCCGCTCACGATGCGGGTGACGGACGCACTCATGATGAAGCATGCCCTTTATCAGCCGCCGCCCGGCCACGCTCTGGAGCGCTGCCGACGGACCCATTTAGGCAGGATCGTGACGGGAGATCAATCGGCATTTTTTGGCCGAGAGAAAGGACGGACGTTGACTCTTCAACGGCCTTTTGCATGCCGGGACCCGGGCGAAAAAGAATCGCAAACGAATCAAGGGCTTTGTTTTGTAGCGCATCTGTTAGCTGGCGAAAAACGAAAAAATAAAAAAATCGCTTGACTCACAGCTTATGCGGAAAGCGCCCGAGACTCTCTTGCCACACCTGTCAACCGAAGCTTAACAAGCTGTTTTTTCTCGGAAATTTCCGTCATGCCATTGACGTAATCGCTGGACGCCATAGCTGTTTGCGGCCTGCGGAAAGGCCAAAAACAAAAAGCCCGGCACGAGGCCGGGCTTTCAAAAGGTCAATCGCGAAACCTGCTATCAGGCCGACAGGGTCTTGACGCGATGGGCCAGGCGCGAAATCTTGCGCGAGGCGGTGTTGGCATGCAGAACGCCCTTGGTGGCGGCGCGCATCAGCTCGGGCTGAGCGGCGCGCAGGGCTTCGGCGGCAGCCGTCTGATCGCCGGAAGCGATTGCTTCCTCGACCTTGCGGACGAAGGAACGAACGCGCGAACGACGGGACTTGTTGATCTCGGTGCGGCGAGCGATCTTGCGGGTCGCCTTCTTCGCCGAAGTTGTATTGGCCATATGGTGTCTCTCTTTCAAGAATTCTCGCGAAAGCCTCCCCCTGGCCCAACAAGGCCGACTTCCGGTGTCGTCGGTGCAGGAAGGAGACAGCAACGGAAAGCCTTGAAGCGACTTTCCCAACCGTGGGCGGGCATATAACGGGAAAGCGCGAGCCAGTCAACGCCGATTCTGCACAGAAATCGTCACGCAAAGCCCTGAGAAGGCCGGTTTGCAGGCCCTGCAACACCTGGAAACGCGACGCCGGTTTTCGGGCCGATGCTTGACCCACCCGCATCGGCTGACCCGAAAACCTGATACCACTTTTCGGGCCGATGCTTGACACATCCGCATCGGCTGACCCGAAAACCGGTGCCCACTTTTCGGGCCGATGCTTGACACATCCACATCGGCTGACCCGAAAACCGGTGCCCACTTTTCGGGCCGATGCTTAGGTCTGGCAAACCGGGCAGAAGAAGGTAGAGCGCCCGCCCTGGGCGATGCGGGCCACGGTTCCCGTGCAGGCCGGACGCGGGCAGGCCTCGCCTTCGCGATCATAGACGGAGAAGCGATGCTGGAAATAGCCGAGCGTTCCGTCCGTGCGGATATGGTCGCGCAGGGACGAGCCGCCGGCCTCGATCGCCTCGGCGATCACCTGGTGGATGGCCGTGTTGAGCGCCACGAGCCGCGCGCCCGGTGCGCCATCGCCGCGCACGAGCGCACCGGCCGCCGTGGTCGGAGCAATGCCTGCGCGCCAGAGCGCCTCGCAGACATAGATATTGCCGAGGCCGGCAATGACGCGCTGGTCGAGCAGCGTCGCCTTGACCGGCTGGCCCTTGCCTTTGAAACGGGCCGCGAGATAGTCGGGGCTCAGGCCGTTGCCGGTCGGCTCCTCGCCGAGGCCGCGGAAAAAGGGATGCGCATCCAGCGCCGTGCCCTCGGCCAGATCCATGAAACCGAATCGCCGGGGGTCATTATAGACCACCTGCAGGATGCGGCCCTCGCGCTCCAGGTGGAAGACGACATGGTCGTGGCGGGCATCCTTGCCGCGCGGGAGATAGAAGAGACCGGGAGTATCGCCCGTCTCGCCCGGCAGCGCATCGGCGAGCGCCGCCGGCTCCTCCACCCGGAAGGAGCCGGACATGCCCAGATGGGCGAGGATCGCCGCGCCGTCCGAGAGGTCGATCACCAGATATTTCGCCCGGCGCTTGAGGCCGAGAATGCGCCGGCCCTCCACCCGCGCGGCAAAGCCTTCGGGCAAGGGAAAGCGCAGATCCGGCCGGCGCAGCTCGGCGCGCGCGATGACAGCCCCTTCCATGGCCGGCGCCAGCCCGCGCCTGACCGTCTCGACCTCAGGCAATTCCGGCATAGTTCTTTCCTTTCCAACGCCCGCGACCGCAGAAGGCGCGACGGGTCGGCACTTTGTCCATCCGCTGGATTTCTCCCCATGCCGGCGCGCCGCAAAAGCCGTCGCAGCGGCGCTTTGCCGCGGTGTCGTCAGCACCGCGCGCAAAACCGGGCTTGAAGAACCGAGGGGAAAAGACCTAAGTGCGGCCATGCGCCTGAGATAGCGTGCCCGGAGGGCTTTCGCTATAGGATCGGCCGAACGGCCGCCCGAAGGCACAGGAAGAATGAAGAGCGAGGTGACGCATGACACGTGAGCGCGTTTCGGCCGAAGGCGGCATGGAAACCTCCTATGGCTTCCGCCAGGTCGGCGAGAGCGAAAAGCAGGTGCTCGTCAACGACGTGTTCCACCGCGTCGCCAAGCGCTACGACATCATGAACGACGTGATGTCGCTCGGCCTGCACCGCGCCTGGAAGGATGCGATGATCGCCGCCCTGAACCCGGCCAAGCGGACGGATTACCGCACGCTCGACGTTGCCGGCGGCACCGGCGATATCGCCATGCGCATCGTGGAAGCCTCCGGCCGACAGGCGCACGCCACCGTGCTCGACATCAACGGCTCCATGCTGGCCGTCGGCACCGAGCGGGCGAAGAAGGCGGGGCTTGCCGATCATCTCGATTTCGTCGAGGCCAATGCCGAGGAGCTGCCTTTCGAGCCGAATTCCTTCGATGCCTATACGATCGCCTTCGGCATCCGCAACGTGCCGCATATCGATGTGGCGCTGAAGGAGGCCTATCGCGTGCTCAAGCGCGGCGGGCGGCTGCTGGTGCTGGAATTTTCCGCCGTCGACCAGCCCTTCCTCGAAAAGATCTATGACGCATGGTCGTTCAACGCCATTCCGCGCTTCGGCAAGATGGTCACGGGCGATGGCGAGCCCTATCAGTATCTGGTGGAATCGATCCGCAAGTTCCCCAACCAGCGCGACTTCGCCACCATGATCGAGAAGGCCGGCTTCTCGCGGGTGAGCTTCACCAATTATACCGGCGGCATCGCGGCCCTGCATTCGGCCTGGAAGATCTGATGCGGATTTCCAGCGCCTGCGGCGCGCGCCTGCCTGATGCTGTCCGCCCGGCCCGCCGGATGCTGTCCCGCTTTGCCCGGAAGGCCCTCTTGACGCAGAAGGGCCTCTTGACCCAGAAGGGCTTGGCATGAGCACGCCCGCGACCTATGCCCGCCTGATCCGCATCGGCTGGGTTCTCCTGCGCGAGGGCGTGATCAGCGCCATTCCCAGCGAGAACCTGCCGCCGGCCGCGCGGCTTGCCCAATCCGCGGCCAAGCTGTTTGAGCGCCGCCATGCGCAGAACGAGGAGCGCAGCCAGCGCCTGTCGCGCGCGGTGGCGCGGCTGGGGCCGTCCTATGTCAAGATCGGCCAGTTCCTGGCCACAAGGCCGGATGTCGTCGGCGCCGAGCTTGCCGCCGATCTCGCCTTCCTTCAGGACCGGATGAGCACCTTCTCCCCGGCCGAGGCCCATCAGGCGGTAGAGGCCTCGCTCGGGCGCAGCGTCACGGAGCTGTTCGAGAATTTCGGCGAACCGATCGCCGCCGCCTCCATGGCCCAGGTCCATCCCGGCCTGGTGCGCAAGGGCGATGCGCTGGCCAAGGTGGCGATCAAGGTGATCCGCCCCGGCATCCGCCAGCGCTTCACCCGGGATCTCGAGGCCATGTATCTGGTGGCGCGGATGCAGGAGCGCTTCCTGCCGCATATGCGCCGCCTGCGCCCCGTCGAGGTGACGAAGACGCTGGAACAGACCACCAAGGTGGAGATGGACCTGCGCCTGGAAGCCGCCGCGCTCTCCGAAATCGCCGAGAACACGAAGGACGATCCGGGCTTTCGCGTGCCGGCGGTCGATTGGGAGCGCACAGGGCGCGATGTCGTCACCATGGAATGGATCGAGGGCACGCGCATGGCCGATGTGGCGGCGCTGAAAGCCGCCGGTCACGATCTCGAACGGCTGGCCACCACGCTGATCCAGTCCTTCCTGCGCCATACGCTGCGCGACGGCTTCTTCCATGCCGACATGCACCAGGGCAATCTCTTGGTGGAGGCCGACGGCACCATCGTCGCCGTCGATTTCGGCATTGTCGGCCGGCTGGGCAAGAAGGAGCGCCGCTTCCTGGCCGAGATCCTCTTCGGCTTCATCACCCGCGACTATCTGCGCGTGGCCGATGTGCATTTCGAAGCAGGCTATGTTCCGGCCCATCACGATATGGCGAGCTTCGCCCAGGCGATCCGTGCCATCGGCGAGCCGATCCACGGACAGCCGGCCGAAACTATCTCCATGGCCAAGCTCTTGACGCTGCTCTTCGAGGTCACCGAGCTCTTCGACATGGAGACCCGGCCGGAGCTGGTGATGCTGCAGAAGACCATGGTCGTGGTCGAGGGCGTGGCCCGCACGCTCGATCCGCGCTTCAACATGTGGAAGGCGGCCGAACCGGTGGTGGGCGACTGGATCCGCACCAATCTCGGCCCGAAGCGCGTCATGGCGGATCTGCGCGACGGGCTGCATGCGGCCATCCGCGTGGCCGAAGCCGCGCCCGAGATCGCGCTGAAGACCGAGCGCCTCTCGCGCGACATCACCGCCATGGCGGAAAAGGGCCTGCGCTTCGACCCCGAAACCGCCGAGGCCATCGGCCGGGCCGAAGCCCGTCACGCCCGCTCCGGCCGCGTGGCGCTCTGGGTCATCGCGATCACCTTGATCGTGATCGCCTGGGAGCTGTTGTAAGCCCTCCCGGTGCAGGCCTCACGCGCCCCTGCATCTTTACTGATACGGGCAGTTTTTATACGGGCAGTTTTTACGGATCGGGCGCGGCTGACGGCCGCGTTTCTCGAAAGCTTACGAAGAATTCATGCTGGCGCCCTGCCTTCGCCGTGAAGGACTCCCCATATGCGTCCGGGGATATCGTGCATGTCGCGCGCCGGTCCATCCCCGGAGGATGCGTGAGTACATGGCAGAGGCCTACCCCAAGATCGTCGAGAACCAGCCGGAGCCGCCGGCACAGGAAGCGGCGCGCCCAAGCACCGGCAGGCGCCCTGCCCGGCAGCGGCGGCGGCCGGGGCGACTGATCGCGGGACTGGTGATCCTGGCCCTGATCGGGGTGGGCGGGGCGTATGGTCTGCAGCGCTACCGTTCCCTGGAAAAAACGGAGGCCGTGGTCACCCAGGCGGTCGCGCGCGGCGATATCGAAAACAGCGTTACGGCGACGGGGCTTCTGACCCCGATCCGCGATGTCGATGTCGGCGCGCAGGTTTCCGGCCAGCTGAAGAGCGTGCGGGTCGAGATCGGCGATCAGGTGAAGGAGGGCGACCTCGTGGCCGAGATCGATTCGGCCTCGATCGAGACCCAGATCGAGATCGCCGAGGCCGAGATCGCCAATCTGGCGGCGCAGATGCTGGACAAGCGCGCGCAGGTGGTTCTGGCCAAGGCCAATCTCGCCCGGCAGCAGACGCTGGTGGCCGGCAACACCGCCGCCCGCTCGGCACTGGACGAGGCGGTGGCGGCGCTGGCCACGGCAGAAGCGAATGTGGCGGCGCTGGAGGCGCAGACGCGCAAGCAGCAGGCCTCGCTGAAGGATGCCCGCATCAGCCTGGGCCACACCAAGATCTTTTCGCCGCTCTCCGGCACGGTCGTGGACATCGCCGCCAAGGAAGGCCAGACGCTGAACGCCAACCAGTCGACCCCGACGATCGCCACGGTCGCCGACCTCTCGACCATGACGGTGGAGGCGGAGGTGTCCGAGGCCGATATCGGCAAGCTGACCCCGGGGATGGAGGCCTATTTCACCCTGCTCGGCCAGCCGGGCAAGCGCTATGAAGGCAGGCTGCGGCAGATCAAGCCGACGCCGCAGACCGAAAACAACGTCATTCTCTATTACGCCCTGTTCGACGTGCCCAATCCGGAAGGAAGGCTGATGATGAACATGACGGCGCAGGTCTTCTTCGTGCGCGATCATGTCGAGAACGTGCTGACCGTGCCGGTCGCCGCGCTGAAAGGAAAGCCCGATGGCGGCGAGGCTAGGGTGACAGTCGTCAAGCCCGATGGCAGCCGCGAGATGCGCGAGGTCACGGTCGGCGTGCGCAACCGCGTGGTTGCGGAGATCAAGAGCGGGCTTGCGGAAGGCGAAACCGTGGTGGTGGGCACCGGCACGGGCGGGGCCTCCCCCGCCTCGGCGCGCGGCAATGGCGGCCGGCGCGGCATGCCGCCGCCGCCCTTCTGATTGCGGGAGACGCGTCATGGCTCTGCTGATCTCGCTGAAATCCATCCGCAAGACCTTCACGTCAGGCGAAGTCCCTGTCCATGCGCTGAAGGATGTCTCGCTCGATATCGAGGAAGGCGATTTCGTCGCCATCATCGGCCAGTCGGGCTCGGGCAAATCGACGCTGATGACCATTCTCGGCTGTCTCGACCGGCCGACCTCAGGGCAATATCTGCTGGATGGCGAGGATGTCTCCGATTTCTCGCCGGACGAGCTGGCCGAGCGGCGCCGGCGCATGTTCGGCTTCGTGTTCCAGTCCTACAATCTCGTGCCGACGGCGAGCGCCGAGGAGAATGTCGAGATCCCCGCGATCTATGCCGGCATGCCGGCCGAGGAGCGGCGCGACCGGGCGGAGGCCCTGCTGGAGCGGCTCGGCCTTGGCGACCGGCTCGACCATCTGCCGAATCAGCTCTCCGGCGGGCAGCAGCAGCGTGTGTCGATCGCCCGCGCGCTGATGAATGGCGGCCAGATCATCCTGGCCGACGAACCGACGGGTGCGCTCGACAGCAAGAGCGGCCGCGACGTTCTGGCCACGCTGCGGCAGATGCATGCCGAGGGCCACACCATCATCATCATCACCCATGCGCCGGAGCTGGCCGAATCCGCCGACCGGGTGATCGAGATCCGCGACGGGCAGATCGTCGCCGACCGGCGCCTGCGGCCCCTGCCGAAGGCCCGTCAGACCACGCCGCAGGCTCTGGCACCGGCGCAAGCCTCGGCCGCCGTCGCGGCCGATGTCCTCGAGGCCATGCGCATGTCGATGCGGGCGCTCAGGGCCAATCTCTTCCGTACCGTGCTGACGCTGCTCGGCATCGTCATCGGCGTCGCCTCCGTCGTGGCGATGCTGGCGATCGGCAATGGCGCGCAGCAATCGGTCTTGAGCCGCATCGCCGCCATGGGGTCGGATCTTCTGATCGTCCGGCCGAACATGGCCAATTTTCGCGGCGGCGAAGGCGGCAGCATCGTCTCGCTGATCCCTTCGGATGCGGATGCGATCCTGGAGCTGCCGAATGTCGCCTTCGCCGTGCCGGAAATGTCGAGCACCATGACGGTGCGCGCCGGCAACCGCGACACGCAGACGACGGTCAATGGCACGGTGCCGCAATTTCCCGCCGCCAAATCCTGGGAGGTCGGCACCGGCACCTTCCTGAGCGCCGCCGACATGACCAGCTATGCCCCCGTGGCCGTGATCGGACAGACAGTGGCCGACACGCTGTTTCCAGAGGGTGAACAGGCGCTCGGCCAATATATCCTGATCAAGAACATTCCCTTCCAGGTGATCGGCATCATGGCCCGCAAGGGCGCGACTGCCGGCGGGCAGGACCAGGACGACGCGGTTCTGGTGCCGCTGTCGACGGGAAATCTGCGCCTGTTCGGCGCGCGCAATGTCCGCTCCATCACCGTTCAGGTGCAGGATGACAGCGCCATCAACGTCACCCAGGACCAGATCCAGGCGCTGCTCGACGCGCGCCACAAACGCCAGGACACGCAGATCACCAATATGGCGGCGATCCGCGAGACCTTCACCGAGACCTCCAACGTCCTGAAGATCTTCCTGGGCTCGATCGCCGCCATCTCGCTCATCGTCGGCGGCATCGGGGTGATGAACATCATGCTGGTGAGCGTGACCGAACGCACCCGCGAAATCGGCATCCGCATGGCAACCGGGGCGCGTGCGCGCGACATCCTCACCCAGTTCATCGTCGAGGCGCTGGTGGTCTCGGCGCTTGGCGGCGTGATCGGCATCGCGCTCGGCCTGTCGATCGGCGGCGTGGCCCAGGCCTTGGGCGTGCCGGTCAGCTTCGCGCCCGGCCCGGTGGTGCTCGCCTTCGGCAGCGCCTTCCTGACCGGTCTCGTCTTCGGCTACCTTCCCGCCCGCAACGCCTCGCGGCTGCAGCCGGCCGTCGCCTTGTCCTCGACCTGACGAAGCCGCCGGCCTTTTGAAGCAGCGGAAGACGGGTGCGGGCCATCGTCCGGACGATGCGCTGCGAAAGTCCGCAGCAAGTCCGATCAAGACCATCGCCTCGGGACAGACAAAAATTCGTCGCCGCCCGATTTCCGCCGTGAAGATTATCCTTTAAAGGCAGCGCGACAGACGTCGGCAACGTTGCCGCACGGATATCATGACATGCCGATGCTTTGTGTCCCCATCGCGCCTGCGATGGAACGCTAAATTTCTTCCTTCTGAAGTCCCTTTGATAAAAAAGGGGGGAGAACTGCCGGAAACCGTGAGGGTCCACGGCATCTCTTTTGTGTTTTCACGGATGTGCCGTCATGCCGGAAGCACGCACAAGAACGCAGGAGGACGGAACAAAAGTCGCGGCATCGCATTTTTAAACATTTGGCAGTGCTGTGGATAATTGCTGACCTGTGTCCCGATCTTCTTCTCAAGCCGGCTCGAGCCGGCGTTTCCTCCTGCGCGAACGCACGGCCGAGGCCCATGAGGCTCTCGACCGGATGATCGGTCCATTCGACAGTCTCGATGCCTATAAGCGGTATCTGGTCGGTATCGGCGCCTTTCGCGCGCCAATCGAAGCACGATTGCGCCAGGCCTTGTGGCCTGCGGCACTCGAAACCTTTCCGCTGCAGGAATTCAGCCTGCTGATCCAGCGCGACCAGGAAGATCTCGGCATCGTGCTGCCCGTCTCCCCGGCCGTCGCAGATACGGCCTCAGACGGCCAAGAGCACTCTGCCGCCACGCTTCTGGGCACGCTGTACGTTCTGGAAGGCTCCGCGCTTGGCGCCCGCCTGCTCTATCAGCGCGCCCAGGCGTTGGGGCTCAGCGAGGTCTATGGCGCACGCCATCTGGCCGTGCAGGCCATGCGCAGCGATCGCTGGTCGCGTTTTCTCCACACACTCGAAGCCGCCGACGCGATCGAAATCGACGAGGTCGCGCTGGCGTCCCGCGCCGCCTTCGCCGAAGCGCGAGAAGCCTTCAGGCAGGCCCTTCATGGCGCATGACACCGTCGATCTGACCAATTGCGACCGGGAACCCATCCATATTCCCGGCAACATCCAGCCACATGGCTGCCTGATGGCGCTCGATGCGCGCGCCGGGCAGATCCTGCGCCATTCGGCCAATCTTTCCGCGCTCACGGGCATCGAAGGTTCGGTCAATGGCCGGATGCTCGAAGACGTTCTCGGCGACGACGCCGCACACACATTGCGCAATGTCGTGGCCGCACTCCGGGAGGGCGCGCGGCCAGCCCTGCTGCAGGGACTTCAGACGCGCTGCGGCCCGTTCGACATCGCCGTCCATCTCTACAAATCGGTGGTGACCATCGAGCTCGAGCCGGAAACGGTCGGCCAGCCGCTGCAGATGGCACGCATGCTGATCGGCCGGATCGGCGAGATTACCGACACCGATCTCCTGGTGCGCCAGGCGTCGCGCCTCGTGCGCGGCATGCTCGGCTATGACCGGGTGATGGTCTATCGATTCGAGGAGGACGGCGCCGGCCGCGTGGTGGCCGAAGCCCGGCGCGGCGATCTCGAAAGCTTCCTCGGACAATATTTCCCCGCCGGCGACATTCCACGCCAGGCGCGCGAGCTCTATGTCCGCAACACCATCCGCATCATCGGCGATGTCGATGCGGCGCGCGTGCCGATCGAGCCCGTCATCGACATTTCGGGCGAGCCGCTGGATCTGTCCTATGCGCATCTGCGCAGCGTGTCGCCGGTGCATTGCGAATATCTGCGCAATATGGGCGTCTCCGCCTCCATGTCGATCTCCATCATCATAGATGGCAAGCTATGGGGATTGATCGCCTGCCATCATTATCGTCCTCTGGTGCTCGGCATGGCGCACCGTGTGGCGGCGGAGATGTTCGGCGAATTCTTCTCCCTGCATCTTCAGTCGCTGAAGCAGAAGGAAAAGCTGAAGACCGCCAGCCACGCCCGCGCCTCGCTCGACCGCTTCCTGCGCATCGCGTCGCACCACAGCGATATCGGCGCGCTTCTGAAGGAGAGCCTGGCCGATTTCGCCACCCTCATGCCCTGCGACGGCGTGGGCCTTTGGTTGAACGGGAGCTGGACCGTCTTCGGCACAGTGCCGCCCGCCTCCGCTGTGCCCGGCCTGCTCCGGATGATGGGAACGGTGGCGGAAGGCCGGGTCTGGGCCACCCACAGCCTGGCGCAGCGCCTCTCCGAGGCGGAAACCTATAGCGCGCAGGCGGCGGGCGTTCTCGCCGTGCCGCTGACGCAGATCCACCGCGACTATCTGTTCTTCTTCCGGCGGGAGTTCATCCAGACGCTCGACTGGGCCGGCGATCCTACCAAGACCTATCAGAGCGGCCCGCTCGGCGACCGGCTGACGCCGCGCAAGAGCTTTGCCATCTGGAAGGAGACGGTGCATCTCCAGGCGCAACCCTGGACCGAGGCCGAGCGCGAAATCGCAGAGGTCACGCGTTCGGCGCTGGTCGAGATCGGCCTTCGCCATAGCGAACTCATGGCCGAAGAACGCAGCCGCGCCGATGTGCGCCAGCGCATGCTCAACGAGGAACTGAACCACCGGGTCAAGAATATCCTCGCGCTGATCAAGTCGCTGGTCAGCCAGCCCGTTGGCCAGGATCGTGGCTTGGAGGATTATGTGCGCTCGCTCAAGGGCCGAATCCAGGCTCTGTCCTTCGCCCATGATCAGGTCGTGCGCGGCGATGGCGGCGGCATCCTGCTGGACCTTCTCGACGCGGAACTGACGCCTTACCGCCAGAATGCCGATTCTATTCTGCTGGGCGGGCCCAAGGTGCTGCTCGATTCCCGCGCCTTTTCGGTCATGGCGCTGGTGCTGCACGAGCTGTCGACCAATGCCGCGAAATATGGCGCGCTCTCGAAACAGGGCGGCCATCTCTCGGTCACCTGGCATGAAGACGAGCAGGGCGATTGCGTGATCGACTGGCGCGAAAGCGGCGGCCCGCCCGTTCTGCCGCCGACGCGCACGGGCTTCGGCACCGCGCTGATCGACCGCAGCCTGCCCTATGACCTCGGCGGCAAGAGCCGCGTGCTCTATGCCCGCAGCGGTGTGGAAGCGCAGTTCAGCATTCCGGCCCGCCATGTGACGATCACCGCGCCAGTTGTTGCGGGCGAGCAGAGCCTCGGCAACGCGATGGACGCCGCGACCCGGCTCGATCCCGGCATTCGCGTGCTGCTGGTCGAAGACCAGATGCTGATCGCCATGGATGTCGAGGGGATGCTGGCCGATCAGGGGGTCGATCAGGTGGTCACGGCCGCCTCGGTGGTGGATGCCATCGCCAAGCTGGCGGATTTCCGGCCTGATGTGGCGATTCTCGATGTCAATCTCGGCGCGGGAACCTCGATCGAGCTGGCGGAGATCCTGATCCGCAACGGCACCCCCTTCCTTTTCGCCACCGGATACGGCAATAGCACGATGATCCCGAGCGCCTTCGCAAGGGTGCCGGTGGTGCGCAAGCCCTATGACAGCCTATCGCTGACGGGCGCCATCGCGGCGGCCGTCGCGGCGGGCAAGCCGGAGAGCTGAGACGGATCAGGGTCAGGCGCCGGCATCGGGCGTGGGGCAGAGGAGAAGGCATGGACGGCTTCGCGGAACAGGATCTGGGCAGCCTTTCCGGCCGAAGGATTCTCTTGATCATCGCCGGCGGCATCGCCGCCTATAAGAGCCTCGACCTCATCCGCCGCCTGCGCGCCGCTGGCGCTGAGGTGCGGCCGATCATGACGGCGGGCGCGCAGGCCTTCGTCACGCCGCTCGCCGTCGGCGCTCTCGCCGCAGACAAGGTCTTTACCGATCTCTTCTCCCGCGAGGACGAGCAGGATGTGGGCCATATTCGCCTGGCGCGGGACTGCGATCTGGTGCTGGTTGCGCCCGTTACCGCCGATCTCATGGCCAAGATGGCCCATGGCCTGGCCGACGACCTCGCCTCCACCGTGCTTCTGGCCACCAACCGGCCGGTGCTGATCGCCCCGGCGATGAACCCGGTGATGTGGGCCAAGGCGCCGACCCGGCGCAATCTGATGCAGCTGAAGGCTGACGGCATCCATGTCGTCGGTCCCGGCATCGGCGAAATGGCGGAAGCCGGCGAGCGCGGCGAAGGCCGCATGAGCGAGCCGGCGGAGATCGCCGCCGCGGCAGCAGCACTGCTTCGTCCTGCGGGAGCGGGTGACGCGCGGCGCGACCGGCCGCTGGCGGGCCGGCGGGCCATCGTTACCTCAGGCCCGACGCATGAGCCGATCGACCCCGTGCGCTATATCGCCAACCGCTCCTCAGGCCGGCAGGGGCATGCGATCGCGGCGGCCCTGGCAGAACTCGGGGCGGATGTCACCCTCGTCTCCGGTCCGGTAACGCTGGCCGATCCCGCAGGCGTGACCGTGCATCATGTGGAAACGGCGCGCGAGATGCTGGATGCCGTGCTCGCCGCCCTGCCGGCCGATATCGCCGTGATGGTGGCGGCGGTGGCCGACTGGCGGGTCGATACGGCTGCCGGCGAGAAGATCAAGAAGAAGGCAGGCGAAGGCGCACCCCTGCTCAGCCTCACCGAAAATCCCGATATCCTGAAGACCATCGGCCATCATGCCCAGCGCCCCGCCATGGTCGTCGGCTTTGCCGCCGAAACCCAGTCTGTGCTCGACAATGGCCGGGCCAAACTCGCCAGCAAGGGCGCGGATCTCATCGTCGCCAATGATGTCTCGCCCGGGACCGGGATCATGGGCGGCCCGCGCAATCAGGTGGCGATCCTCTCCGCAGCCGGCGTGGAGCACTGGCCCGAGCTGGACAAATCCGCCGTGGCCGACCGCCTTGCCCTGCTGATCGCGCAGCGGCTTTCGCCTGCTCCGGGGCAAGAGGCCTCTGCGGCACAAGACGCCTGACACGCCGGCTTCGCGCGATCCGAACTCACCGGCCAGGCCCGCCTCAGGCCGGCGGGTTGAGGCTGCCCGCCGCGGTGGCCTGAGCCAGCCTTGCACCATCGCGCGCCGTCAGCGCCTTGTGCAGATGCACCATCATGCCAGCGGCAAAGAGCGGCGTCAGCAGATTGAGCAGGGGGACGGCCAGGAAGGCGGCCAGCACCAGGCCGGCCAGGAAGACCGTGGTGCCGTGGCGAGCGCGGAAAAGCCGCGCCTCTTGCGGGCTGCGATAGCGCATGGCCGCGAATTCGAAAAATTCCCGGCCGAGAAGATAGCCATTCACCAAAAAAAACGCGACAAGGTTGATGCCCGGCAGAAGCAGAAGCAGGAGCGCGACGATGTTGCCCAGGATGACCACGCCGAAAAAAGCGATCGTGCCACGGATGGCCGTTCCGAGCGGAAGGGCTTGGCCCACGGGTTCGCCCGGATAATCCCGCCGCTCGATCTGTTCGGCGATGTCATCGAGAAAGAAGCCGGCGACGAGCGCGGTGGCAGGTGCAATCATCACGGCAAGCGCCAGCGCGAGACCAAGACTGGCCAGGATGGCGACGACGAAGATCAGCCATCCTTCCCAGCCGGCCATGCCAGGCAGCCACTGCTCCAAGAGCGGCGTTGCGTAAGCCACGAATAACTCGCGCAGGAGGAACCATAAGGCGACGAGAATTAGAATTGTCAGACCAATAACTTTCCAAAACACCGCGCGCGTTTCCGGCGCAAGCAGATTTGTAAAAGAAAGCCGTGCCGATTGGAGAATCATTTTTTGTTTCCATTGATGGTATAGCAACTATCCGGACGCTGAGGACTTTGAAGTTATGTAATAATGTGGCAGATACAAGTGTGCGGCATCGCATAAGAATTTTTTATTAGAAAAATATAATTCGAAATTGTGTTTTCCATTGGTGATCCAGGAGATGCCATCGTGATCAAGCCCTCGGACGTCAGCGCTCTTCTCCCGCGCACGTCTGGCCCGTTTGAAAAATTCGGTTCTGCTGCGACGCACAAGTCCCGATCGGAGAGGACCGAGCATGAGATGATGGCGGGCTCCTCGCTGTGCAGTCTCGCCTTTCTGCTGCAGATGGGCGCATTATGCCCGGTGGACCTTGTCGAGTCGATCTATGATCGGATCGACCGCGAAGACATGGACGGGGTTTTCGTGACCCTGACACGAGAGCGCGCGCTGGCGGAGGCGCATGCGGCCCGGCTGCGCCTGCGCGAGGGACGCTCGCATGGATTGCTCGACGGCGTTCCGATCGGCTGGAAAGACCTGTTCGACATGCACGCCTCGGTAACGACGGCGGGCTCGACGGTGCTTGCCGACCAGCCGAAGGCGCGGATCGATGCCGATGTGGTGGCCACGCTGGCCGACGCCGGCATGGTCAGCATCGGCCGGACCAATATGAGCGAATTCGCCTTTTCGGGCCTGGGCATCAATCCGCATTACGGCACGCCGATTAATCCCCATTCGATCGACGAGCCGCTGATCCCCGGCGGCTCCTCTTCCGGCTCCGGCGTCGCCGTGGCCACGGGCCTGCTTGCGGTGGCCATGGGCAGCGATACCGGCGGCTCGGTGCGCATCCCCGCCGCCCTGACCGGCATTGTCGGCTACAAGGCAACCCGCGGACGCTATTCGATGCGCGGCGTGTTTCCGCTGGCCATCAGCCTGGATTCGCTCGGGCCGCTGACGCGCAGCGTGCGCGACACCGTGATGATCGATGCCGGTCTGCGCGGCTGTCTCCTGGCCCTGCCGGTGCGCCGTGCCTGCCCCACGCGCCTGGTCGTGCCGACCAACATCGTCTTCGACAATTGCGAGCCGGCTGTGGTCCATGCCTTCGATGCGGCCATCGGGCGGATCGCGGACAGCGGCATCCCGGTCGAGCGCCGTCCCATGTCCTGTTTCTCGACCATCTTCGAGCTGATGGGTCGCCATGGCGCGCTCGCCTCCGCCCAGGCCTTTGTTCTGCATCGCGAGCGCCTGTCGAGCCCGAATGTGGTGGAAATGGACCGGCGCATGGTGGCGCGGGCGCGCCAGGGCGAGCGGATGGCGCTCAGCGACTACATGACGCTGCAGGCCGAGCGGGAAAGGCTGATCACCGAGTTCAACAGCCTTCTCGCCCCGGGCGAACTCCTGGCCCATCCAACGGTGCCGCAGCTGGCGCCGCCGCTCGTTCCGCTTCTGCTTGACGACGATCTGTTCAACCACACCAATGCGCTGATGCTGCGCAACACGCTGATCGGCAATTTCCTTGATATGTGCGCGATCTCAATTCCCTGCGGCCCGGAAGGCAGCCTGCCGATCGGCTTCCAGCTGGCCGCGCCGCGCAACGAGGACGACCGGCTGCTGAGGGTCGCGATGGAACTGGAGCAGCTGATTCGTGCGGCCGGATGAGAGCCCCGTCGGATCTCCCCGCGCTTGGCAGAGGAAGCGTTTGACAAACGGCCGGGAGCTGCCTTCTTCTGAATGCCGGCACCCGACGGGCGCGCGTGCCGGCTCTTTTCTCAGGCGCGGTAGACCTCGCGGCCGCCGATCACGGTGGCGACCATCTCCAGCTCCGGCGTCAAAAGGACGAAGTCCGCATCGAGACCGGGCAGCAGCCGGCCCTTGCGCGCCGAGATCCCCATGACATCGGCCGGATAGCTCGCAGCCATGCGCAGCACCTCGTCCAGCGCCACGCCGACCTCGTCATGCAGGAACTGGATGGAGGAGAGCATGTCGATATCGGCGCCCGCCAGAGTGCCGTTCTCCAGCGTCAGCCGGCCATCCTTGCGGAAGATCTCGCGGCCGTTGAGCAGGAAGCCGGACATGTCGGAGCCGATGGTCGACATGGCGTCGGTCACCAGGAAGACCCGGCCAGGTCCGACCTTGGCGCGCAGCGCGATGCCGATCGCGACGGGATCGACATGGAAGCCATCGGCGATCAGGCCGGCGGAGAGGCGGCCATCGGCAAGGGCAGCGCCGACCATGCCCGGCTGTCGATGGCCGAGCGGGCTCATGGCATTGTAGAGATGGGTCACTGTCGTGGCGCCGGCCTCGGCATAGCGCAGCACCGTCGCATAATCGGCATCCGTATGGCCGAGGCTGACTATGATGCCGGCCTCGCGCATGCGGCGGACCTGGTCGGTGGTGACGTTCTCCGCCGCAACGGTCACCATCAGATGCTCGACCAGATGGGCGCAACCGAGCATGGCGTCGAGATCCGCCTCGCTCATGGGCCGGATCAGGCTGGCATCATGCACCCCCTTGCGGGCGATGGACAGATGCGGCCCTTCCAGATGCAGGCCGAGAAAGCCCGGCACATGGGCGAGGCGAGCCTGATGGCCGGCCTCGATCGCGCGGGCGCGCACCTCCAACCCGTCGGTGATCAGCGTGGCCAGCAGCGCCGTGGTGCCGAAACGGGCATGGGCGGCGCAGATCCGCTCGATCGCGTCGATCTCCGGCAGGTCGTTGAAGAGCACGCCGCCGCCGCCATTGACCTGCAGATCGATGAAGCCCGGCACCAGGAGCGCGCCTGCCGCATCCACCCGCCGCGCGGCGGGCGGCACCTCCTCCGGCAGAACGATGCCGGAGACCTGGCCGTCCTTGACGACCAGCACGGCCTCCTCATGCCAGGACTGCCCGTCGAAAATGCGGGCGCCGGCGATTGCCTTGATGTCGCTCATCGTGTCTCCGTCACTTTCTTCAGCGCGACCGGCTGATCGGGGTTGAAACCGCAGGCCCGGGACCAGGACTCCACGAAGCCATAGAAGGGCACGACCAGCGCCAGCGCATCGGTGAGCGGATGCCCCGTTTCGACATAGGGCAGCTTGACCGCCCCGGCAGCCCGGCCCGACGTGGCAAAGGCGCGTGCGCCTTTGGCCTGCAGGCCGTCGAGAATCTCCACCACCGACCCCTCCGCCGCATCGCGCGCCACCAGGCCGATGACGGGGAAGGCGCCTTCCACCAGCGCCACCGGTCCATGCAGCACCTCGGCCGAAGAATAGGCCTCGGCATGCAGGCCGGAGGTCTCCTTGAACTTCAGCGCCGCCTCGTTGGCGATCGCGAGTGCCGGTCCGCGTCCCAGCATATAGAGCGAGCCGGCATCCTTCAGCGGCGCGGCCAGCCGGCTCCAGTCGAGCGAGACCGCCTCGTCCAGATGCTGCGGCAGCGCGGCCAACGCACGCTCCAGCGCCTGATCCTGCGTCCACGCCGCCAGGATGGCGAGACCGGCGACGATGGAACTGACATAGGACTTGGTGGCCGCCACCGCCAGTTCCGGGCCGGCGGCAATATCGATCGCATGGCCCATGGCCGTGGCGATCGGCGAGGGCAGCGTGTTGGTCAGCGCGATGCCCAGCGCGCCGCTGTCGGTGGCGGCCTGCGCCAGCGCGACGATGTCGGGGCTCTTGCCGGACTGGGAGATGGCGATTGCCGCGCCGCCGGCCAGATTGAGCCGGGCGCCATAGATCGAGGCGAGCGACGGGCCGATTGAGGCGACCGGCCGTCCGGCCGTCAGCTCGATGGCATATTTCAGGAACAGGGATGCATGGTCGGAGGAGCCGCGGGCAATGGTGACGAGAAAGGCCGGATCCTTCTCGCGCAGGGCCGCGCCGGCAGCCGCGACGGCCGGGCCGGACTGATCGAGAAAGCGCTGCACGGCCTCAGGGATCTCGTTGATCTCTCGGCGCATATGGGTCTGGGTCATGATGCTGTCCTTCGGGTCGGGCCTTGCATGGCCGCGGTTTGGCAAAATTGCGGTTCAGTGTGCGCGAAGGCTGGCGGCGGATCTCAGCCGCGCGCTTCCCCTCGCAATGTGTGCGGACGCCGTCATCACGCCGTCTCCGGCAGCGTCAGTTCCGCCACGAAATCATAGGCATCGCCGCGATAGATCGACCGGGTGAACTCCACCACCCGGCCGGAGGCGAGATAGGCCACCCGCTCGATCACCAGGCTGGCGGAGCCGGGCGCGACCTGCAGAAGGGCGGCATCCGCCTCTTTCATCCCCTGCGCGAACATGCGCTGTACGGCTCGAACCGGCCGCGCGCCGATACGGGTCAGCTCCGCATAGAGCGAGCCGGTCACCTGCATCGGATCGGGAAGGAATTCGGCGGCGATGCTCGCCCATTCCAGGGCCAGCGGCACGTCATCGGCGATGCGCAGACGCGACAGGCGCGCGACCTGAGCATCCGCCGCCAGCCCCAGCACCATCATCTCGTCGGGCGAGGGCGGAAAAAGGCCGCGCTCCAGCCATTCCTGCCGGCTGATCAGCCCGCGCCGGGCCATGTCCTCGGTAAAGGAGGTGAGCCGCGAGACGGGTTTGCCCACCGGCGTGGCGCGGCGGGCGACGAAGGTGCCGGAGCCCTGGCGCCGCTCGAAAAGGCCCTGGCGAACCAGTTCGTCCACCGCCTTGCGCAGGGTGACGCGGCTGAGGCCGACAGCCTCCGCCAGATCGCGCTCCGGCGGCAGCGCATCGCCGGGGGCAAGCGCGCCGGTGGCGACGGCCTGCTCCAGCACATGGCGCAGGCGGCGATAGAGCGGGCCCGGACCGGCCGCGTCCAGCGCTTGCGGCGAGAGGATCGTCGTCAGGCCCGCGCGCATCCTGGTTAAATCCCCGCCGGATCCGACAGGCCGCGCTGCCAGGCCACGCAGAGCGATACCGCTCCGCTCAGCGCATCGGCGCGGGCGGGCGCAAGGCGAAAGCGGTGACGCTCGGCCAGATGGGGCTGATAGGCCTGCGACAAGCCGCCAAGCAGGCAGATGGGCGCTGCGCCCTCGCCGGCTGCGGCATCGAGCGCCTGATCGATCTGCCGCGCGCCCGCGGCCACAAGATCGGCGGCCACGGCGTCCCCCTCCTCCAGTGCGGCGAAGATGCGCGGGGCAAAGCGGCCGTAATCGGCCGGCTGGGCGGCGCGGGCGAAGGTGACGATGGCGCCGGGGTCATCGCCGAAGTCGGAGAGTACGGCGGCGGTCAGCGGCGAGCCCGGCCGCATGCCGTCGAAGGCGAGCAGGCTTTCCTGCAGGAGGGCATGGCCGAGCCGCGCGCCGCTGCCCTGGTCCCCCAGCTGAAAGCCCCACCCGCCGAGCGTGCGCACGGCGCCGGCGCGGCGGGTGAGATAGACCGTGCCGGTTCCCAGGATCGCCATGGTGCCGTCCTCAGGACCCAGCGCGCCTTCCAGCGCGATCAGGCCGTCGGAGACGATCTCGCTTTCGCGGAACGGCAGCGCGGCCGCCATGTCACGGGCGACGGTGCCGACATTGGCGCCGGCCAGGCCGAGAAGAGCGGGCATTGAAGAGAGCACCGCCGGGTCGAGACCGGCCTCACGGCAGGCCGCCTCGGCCGCGGCGAGGATGTGGCGGCGCGCGGTCGGCGAATCGCTGAGAATATTGGCGGCACCGCTCAAGCCGCGCCCGACGATCTGCCCCTGTAATGTCGCCACCGCCGCGCGGCAGCTGGTTCCGCCGCCGTCGATGCCAATGCACCATTCGGACATAGGGCCTCCAGACAATACCAATTTAAACCAAAGCGCTGCCAGCATCTGCAGAGACGTGCGGCTTCGGTTTGGTTTCACTCCGATTTCCCTGCCAATGCAAGCAATTTCTCGCATATATTGGTATTTATTTGGTCTGTTATTCTTCGCCGGCTGCCCACCATGACGCAGCTCACGAAATTGTGCAGTGCGCATAGAGGCCGTAACCGCTACCGGTAACATACAAACTTGCTTGTATATTAGACATGCGACGCGGCTTCGGACAGCTGCGGCGCCGCTTTGACGTGACGCCAAGGAGCCTTTCATGCAGACGATGCGCATCGTCCGTCTCACCCCTGCCCTCGCGCTGACCGCGCTCCTTCTGGCCGCCTGCCAAAAGGAGGAGGCCAAGCAGCAGGGTGCGCCCGCCATGCCGCCCGCCCAGGTGGCGGTCGTCACCGCCAGGACGGAAAGCCTGCCTGTCATCAATGAGCTGCCGGGCCGCATCGCCGCCACGCGCGTGGCCGAGGTGCGCCCGCGCGTCTCCGGCATCATCGTCGAGCGCGTGTTCGAGCAGGGCTCCACGGTCAAGCAGGGCGACGTGCTCTACCGCATCGATCCCGCGCCGTTCGAGGTGCAGGTGGAGAGCGCCCAGGCGACGCTCGAGCGCGCCAAGGCCGTGCAGCTGCAGGCGCGTCAGACCTCCGAGCGGCAGGAGCAGCTGCGCCGCTCCAATGTCGCCACCCAGCAGAATTATGACGATGCGCTCGCCCAGCTTGCCCAGGCGGATGCGGATGTGCGCGGCGCCGAGGCAGGGCTCGCCACCGCCAGGCTCAATCTGCAATATGCCAGCGTCACCGCCCCGATCAGCGGGCGCATCGGCCGGGCGCTGATCACCGAAGGCGCGCTGGTCAGTGCCTCCGGTTCGGAAAACCTCGCCACGATCCAGCAGCTCGACCCGGTCTATGCCGACTTCACCCAGTCCGCCACCGACCTGATGCGCCTGCGCCGGGCCCTGCAGGACGGCCAGCTGATGACGGCGAAGGACGAGGCCGAGGTGCAGCTGGTGCTCGATGACGGCACGCTCTATCCGCAGAAGGGCAAGCTCCTGTTCAGCGAGGCGGCCGTGGACGAGACCACCGGTCAGGTGACCCTGCGCGGCGAATTTCCCAATCCCGATGGCGACCTCCTGCCGGGCATGTATGTGCGCGTGCAGGTACAGCAGGGCGTCGACCGCAATGCCATCGCCATTCCGCAGCAGGCCATCCAGCGCGATGCCGGCGGCCGCGCACTCGCCTATGTCGTCAATGGCGACAACAAGGTGGAGATGCGCTCGCTCGGCCTCGGCCGGACGGTGGGAACCCGCTGGGTCGTTACCGACGGGCTGAAGCCCGGCGACAAGGTGATCGTCGAAGGCGTGCAGAAGATCGGCCCCGGCGCCCCGGTCGAACCCAGCGAATGGAATCCGAACGCCGGCGGCCAGGGCGGCTCAGCCGCTCCGCAGAAGGGCGACGACGCGAAGCCGCAAGGCAGGCAGGAGAACGGCGGGCAGGAGAACGGCGGCCAGCCGCAGGCCGGCCAGGCACCCGCCGGCAATCCGGCTTCAACGGGCCAAGCGTCATCGGGCCAATCCCCGTCCGAGCCGTCTTCTTCAGGCCAATCTTCTTCAGGTCAGGCCCCGTCCAGTGCGCCCGCCGATGGCAAGGCCGATGCGGCGGCTCCGTCCGGTGGCGCCGCGCCGGCCGCCGGCCAGAACTAAGGGATCCGTCCGATGCCCAGTTTCTTCATCGACAGGCCGATCTTCGCCTGGGTTGTCGCCATCTTCATCATGGTCGCCGGCGCGCTTTCGATCCCGCAGCTGCCGATCTCGCAATATCCGCAGGTCGCACCGCCGCAAATCACCGTCAGCGCCACCTATCCCGGCGCCTCCTCCTCCGACACCTATCAGAGCGTCACCCGGCTGATCGAGGACGAGCTGAACGGCATCGAAGGCATGCTCTATTTCGAGTCGACCTCCAATGCCTCGGGCGCGTCGGAAATCACCGTCACCTTCGCGCCTGGTACGGAGTCCGGCCAGGCGGCCGTGGACGTGCAGAACCGCGTGCGCCGGGTGGAGGCGCGCCTTCCGGCTGCCGTCAACCAGCAGGGTGTCCAGGTAGAAGAAGCCGGCTCCGGCTTCCTGCTGATCATCTCGCTCACCTCCACCGACGGGTCGCTCGACGCGATCGGCCTCGGCGATTATCTCAATCGAAACGTGCTGAGTGAAATCCAGCGCGTGCCCGGCGTGGGCCGCGCCCAGCTCTTCGCCAGCCAGCGCGCCATGCGCGTCTGGCTCGATCCCGACAAGATGGTCGGCCTGAAGCTGACCTCCAGCGACGTGACCGCCGCCATCCAGGCGCAGAACGCCCAGGTCGCCGCCGGCTCGATCGGCGCCCAGCCCAATCCCATCACCCAGCAGATCGCCGCGCCCGTGCTGGTCAAGGGCCAGCTCTCCTCCCCGGAAGAGTTCGGCGCCATCGTTCTGCGCGCCAATTCCGACGGCTCGCTCGTGCGCCTGCGCGATGTCGCCCGCGTCGAGGTGGGGGCGGAAAGCTACGGCTTCTCCACCCGCCTGAACGGCCAGCCCTCCGCGGCCATCGGCGTGCAGCTCTCGCCAACAGGCAATGCGCTGGCGACCTCCGAGGCGATCAAGGCGCGCATGGACGAGCTCGCCGCCTTCTTCCCGGCAGGCGTCGAATATTCGATCCCCTACGACACCTCGCCCTTCGTGCAGGTCTCGATCGAGAAAGTGCTGCACACGCTGCTCGAAGCCGTGGGCCTCGTCTTCCTCGTGATGTTCCTGTTCCTGCAGAACATCCGCTACACGCTGATCCCGACCATCGTCGTGCCGGTGGCGCTGCTCGGCACCTGCGCCATCATGCTGGCCATGGGCTTCTCCATCAACGTGCTGACCATGTTCGGCATGGTGCTGGCGATCGGCATTCTCGTCGACGATGCGATCATCGTCGTGGAAAATGTCGAGCGCATCATGTCGGAGGAAGGGCTGACGCCGAAGGAGGCGACGCGCAAGGCGATGCACCAGATCACCGGCGCCGTCATCGGCATCACGCTGGTGCTGTGCGCCGTCTTCATTCCCATGGCCTTCTTCCCCGGCGCCGTGGGCGTGATCTACCGGCAGTTCTCGCTGACCATGGTGGTCTCCATCCTGTTCTCGGCGCTGCTCGCCCTGTCGCTGACGCCGGCGCTCTGCGCCAGCTTCCTCAAGCAGGTGCAGAAGGGCCATCACCATGAGAAGCGCGGCTTCTTCGGCTGGTTCAACCGCGGCTTCGACCGCGCCTCGCATCGCTATTCCGGCTGGGTCTCCTGGCTGATCCGGCGCACCGGCCGCTTCATGGCGATCTATCTCGTGGTGCTGATCGCGCTCGGCTATCTTTTCGTGCGCCTGCCCTCCTCCTTCCTTCCGGATGAGGACCAGGGCTTCGTCATCGTGCTGATGCAGCTGCCCTCCGAAGCCACCGGGCACCGCACCGACGAGGTGATCGAGCAGGCCGAAGGCATTTTCGGCAAGGAGCAGGGTGTCAGCCGCATCGTCGCAATCAACGGCTTCTCCTTCTTCGGCGCGGGCCAGAATGCCGGCCTCGCCTTCGTCACGCTCAAGGACTGGGGCGAGCGCGGGCCGCAGGATGCGGCGCAGGCGATCGCCGGGCGCGCCACCATGGCCATGTCGCAGATCAAGGATGCGATCAGCTTCGCGCTGTCGCCGCCGCCGATCCAGGGCCTGGGCACGACCGGCGGCTTCTCCTTCCGCCTGCAGGACCGCGCGGGGCTGGGCACGGCCGCGCTTGCCCAGGCGCGCGACCAGCTGCTCGGCCTGGCGGCCAAGAGCCCGATCCTGGCCGGTGTGCGCGTGGAGGGCATGCCCGACGCCGCGCAGGCCGTGATCACCATCGACCGCGAAAAGGCCAACACCTTCGGGGTGACCTTCGCCGATATCAATGCGACGATCTCGACCAATCTCGGCTCCACCTATGTCAACGACTTCCCCAATGCGGGGCGGATGCAGCGCGTGACCGTTCAGGCGGACCAGAACCAGCGCATGCAGACGGCGGACCTGCTCAACCTCAATGTCCGCAATGCCAATGGCGGCATGGTGCCGATCTCCTCCTTCGCCACAGTGGACTGGATCAAGTCTACGACGCAGATCGTCGGCTATAATGGCTACCCCTCCATGCGCATCAGCGGCGACACCAAGCCCGGCTATTCCTCGGGCGATGCGATCGCGGAAATGCAGCGGCTGATGGGGCAATTGCCGCGCGGCTTCGGCTATGAATGGACCGGCCAGTCGCTGCAGGAAATCCAGTCCGGCAGCCAGGCGCCGCTCCTGATCGCGCTCTCCTGCCTCCTGGTCTTCCTCTGCCTGGCGGCGCTTTATGAAAGCTGGTCGATCCCGGTTTCGGTCATGCTGGTGGTGCCGCTCGGCGTCATCGGCGCCGTTCTGGCGGTCACGCTGCGCGACATGTCGAACGACGTCTACTTCAAGGTGGGCCTGATCACGATCATCGGCCTCTCGGCCAAGAACGCGATCCTGATCATCGAATTCGCCAAGGAGCAGATGGAGGCCGGCAAGTCGCTTGCAGACGCCACCATCGAGGCCGCGCATCTGCGCTTCCGGCCGATCCTGATGACCTCGCTCGCCTTCACCCTCGGCGTGCTGCCGCTGGTGATCGCGACGGGGGCGAGCTCCGGCAGCCAGCGGGCGATCGGCACGGGCGTGATGGGCGGGATGATCTCGGCCACCATTCTGGCGATCTTCTTCGTGCCGGTGTTCTTCGTGTTCATCATGAAGGTCTTCGGCCGGCGCAAGACCGAGCCTGCGGCGTCCACGCCGCCGGCCTCTCACGGCCAGCCGGCAGAGTAGAGCCATGCGGCGCACCAAGGCCGAAGCCGAGGAGACCCGGTCGCGGATCATCGCCGCGGCCGAACAGGTCTTTTACGAGAAGGGCGTGTCCACCTCCACGCTGGAGGAGGTGGCGCGCGCCGCCGGCGTCACCCGCGGAGCGATATACTGGCATTTCGCCAACAAGAGCGACCTGTTCCTGGCGCTTGCGGATACGGTGCCCCTGCCGCAGCAGGACATGGTGCATGGCGACTGCTGCGGTGAAAATTGCGACGTGCTGGCCTGGATCGAGCAGACCGTCGGCGGCTGGATCGCGCTGATGGCGGGCAACGCCCAGCGCCAGCGGGTGCTGACCATCCTTCTGCGCTGCGACTATTCCGGCGAACTGGCGCCGGTGCTGGCCCGGCAGCAGGAAATGGCCAAGGAGCATGACGCCCTGTTCGAAGCCGCCTTCCGCGAGGCCGACACGCGCGGGCTCCTTTCCCCCGTGTGGACGCCCGCCTGCGCCACCCGCACCCTGCACTGGATGGCGCAGGGGCTGGTGACCGACTGGCTGCTGTTCGGCCGCCACTTCGATCTGGAGGCAGAGGGACGTGCCGCGCTCCGGCGGCTGTTTCAGAGCTTCAGGGCCATGCAAGCCGCCTGATGGCTCAAGCCGCCGTCGCGGTGAACTTGCTCATCAGATAGGGGCCCGAGAGCACCGGGGGATATTTCGCCGGCTCACCATTCGTGCAGGCATCCAGCACCCGGATTTCCGCCGGCCAGTTTGGCTGGTGGAAGAAGGCGAGCGACTGGCGCCGGTCCATGCCGCCCTCCTGCGACGGCGGGTTGACGACCCGGTGCAGGGTGGAGACCCAGCGGTCATTGGTCCAGCGGGCCATGAGATCGCCGATATTGATGACGAAGGCGCCCCGCACCGGCGGCACGGCGATCCATTGCCCGTCGGGCGTGATGATCTCCAGCCCGCGCGAGCCTTCCTGCGGCAGCAGAATCGTCAGGCTGCCATAGTCGGTATGGGCGCCGGCCCGCAATTGTCCTTCCCGGGGCGGCACGTGCTGTTCGGGATAGTTGAGCGCGCGCAGGGCCGAGATCGGCGCATCGATGAAGGGCGCGAAATAGTCTTCCGGCAGGTTGAGCGCGACGGCGAAGAGCCGCATGATCCGGGCCGCCAGATCCTCCATCGCCTGGTAGTAGGCGGTCCAGGCGGCGACGAAGCCGTCCGGCGCCTGCGGCCAGATCGTCGGCGCATAGCAGAAGGACAGGGCCTTCTCGTCGCGCATGCCCTCCGGTACGGACAGCGGGCCGCCATTGAAGCTCTCCTTCAGGTCCGGCGGGCTGTCGACATCGCGCGAGCGGGCGAGCGCTTCGAGTTCAGGGCCGAGATAGCCATAGGGATAGCCCTTGTAAGGCGCGCGTGCCGCCTGCTTCTCTTCCGGCGGCAGGTCGAAGAAGGCCCTGGCCGCCTGCCAGACGCCGTCGATGACCGCCTGCGGCACGCCGTGATTGCGGATCGCCAGGAAGCCGGTCTCGCGGCAGATGCGATCGACCTCGGCCCCGAGCGCCGCACGCGCCGGCCCCTCGGAGGCCTCGAAGGCCCCGAGATCGAACACCGGAAAGCTGAAGGATGTCACGGTCTTTCTCCTTTATGGCGGGGATGAAAGGCTGCGCACCGCCTGACGGCGGCGCTTTGCCTTGCCCCATTGGTTCCCCACACCCTCTGCGGCCGCCTTTCCGGCGGCTCTTCTGGTGCGTGTTCTGCGAAAGGCTTTCCTGTCGACGGACGCGGCAGCGCGCCCTCGGCGCCGCTTCGCCCGGACCTGGATCTTAGAGCGCCGATCTGATTGACTCAGACCAGCGCCCCCAGCCCTTTTAATCGAGGCACGATCCGATCGGTCCTCGTTTCCCTGCGGTCGGATGATGCTCTAATGCGCCTCGTCCCAGTTCTGGGCGGCGCGCGCGTCCACCTTCAGCGGCACGCGCAATTCAAGCGCCGGCAGGGCGGCCTCCTCCATGATTCCCGTGATCAGCGGAATGGCGCGAGCGACATCCTCGTCCTCGACCTCGAAGATCAGTTCGTCATGCACCTGAAGGAGCATGCGCACCCGCTGGTCGAAGCCGGCCTCGGCCAGCGCCGGTTCCATGCGCACCATGGCCCGGCGGATGATGTCGGCGGCCGAGCCCTGGATCGGCGCGTTGATCGCCGCGCGCTCGTTGAAGGCGCGCATGGAAGGGTTGGAGGAGCGGATCTCGGGATAATGCGCCCGCCGGCCGAAGATAGTTTCGACATAGCCGTGCTCGCGGGCAAAGGCCTTGGTCGCCTCCATATAGTCGCGAATGCCGGGGAAGCGCTCGAAATAGCGCTTGATGTAATCGCCCGCCTCGCTCCGCTCGATCGACAGCTGGTTGGCAAGGCCGAAGGCGGAGATGCCGTAGATGATACCGAAATTGATGGCCTTGGCCCGGCGGCGGATTTCGCCCGGCATACCCTCAACCGGCACGCCGAACATTTCCGACGCGGTCATGGCATGAATGTCGATGCCGTCGGCAAAGGCCTGGCGCAGCTGCGGGATCTCGGCGACATGGGCGAGCACGCGCAGCTCGATCTGGCTGTAGTCGGCCGAGATCAGCTTGTGGCCCTGTGTCGCGACGAAGGCGGTGCGGATCTTGCGGCCTTCGGCGGTGCGGATCGGAATGTTCTGCAGGTTCGGCTCGGAGGAGGAGAGCCGGCCCGTGGTGGTGGCGGCGAGCGCGAAGGAGGTGTGCACCCGGTGCGTCTGCGGATGGACGAAGCCCGGCAGCGCATCGGTATAGGTGGATTTCAGCTTGGTCAGCTGGCGCCAGTCGACGATCTTGCGCGGCAGCTCGTGGCCGGCCGCCGCCAGATCCTCCAGCACCTGGGCCGAGGTGGACCATTGCCCCGTGCGGGTCTTGGAGGCGCCGGGCAAGCCCATGCGGCCGAAGAGAATGTCGCCGAGCTGCTTGGGCGAGCCGATGTTGAAGCTCTCGCCGGCCAGCGCATAGATCTCATGCTCGATGGCGGCCGCCTTCTGCGCCAGCTCGCCCGACAGGCGCGACAGGATCTGCCGGTCGATCGAGATGCCGCGCGCCTCCATGTTGGCCAGAACCGGCACCAGCGGCCGCTCCAGCCGCTCATAGACGGTGTTGAGCCGCTTGGCGGCGAGCCGCGCCTTCAGGACGAACCAGAGCCTGAGCGTCACATCCGCATCTTCCGCCGCATAGGCGGTGGCGCGGTCGATCGGCACATGATCGAAGGTGACCATGGACTTGCCGCTGCCGGCAACGTCCTTGTAGGCGATCGGCTGATGGTTCAGCCAGCGTTCCGACAAAACGTCCATGCCATGCGTGCCGGTGCCGGCATCGGCGACATAGGACATCAGCATGGTGTCGTCGAAGGGGTGGATCGTCACCCCTTCGCGCTTCATGACGAGATAGTCGTATTTGAGATTCTGGGCGACTTTCAGAACCGTGCGGTCCTCAAGCAGCCCCTTCAGTGCCGCGATCGCCTGCGCCGCCGGGATCTGCCCTTCGACGAGACCGCCGCCCAGAAGATCGCCATGGCCCTGTTTGTGGCTGAGCGGCACGTAAGCCGCGCGGATCGCAAGACCCGAGGGATCGGCGGCGAGATCGGCGTAGGCAAGCGAGAAGCCCACCAGATCGGCGCGCATGGCATCGAGCGAATTGGTCTCGGTGTCGAAGGCGACCACGCCGCTCTCGCGAGCGGCGGCGACGAAGGCTTCGAGCGCGCCGATGTCGGTCAGCGTCCGATAGGCCGCGCGGTCGATCTTCGCCGCACCGAAGGCATTGGCGCGCTCATCGGCCAGGCTCTCCGGCGTGAGGGCGGTCTCGGCAGGCGCAGGCGGCTTGCCGGCAAAGACGGCGGCGGCATCCGCGGCGCTGTCGCCAGACGCGCCTTCGGCAAGCTCGCCTGCGGCCAGATCGCCACTCGCTGTAACAGTGCCCTTGTCTAAATCGGGGCCATGGGCGGCGGCACCCCATTCCACCGGCACGCTTGCGGCTTCGACGGCTTCGGCATCGCTTTCGGTGGCGGCGGCGACGCGGCGCGTCAGCGTGGTGAATTCCATCGCCTTGAGGAAGGCGATCAGCTTCGGCCCGTCCTGCGGCTCCAGATGCAGCTCCTCCAGCGCCATCGGCACCGGCACATCGGTCTTCAGCCGTACCAGTTCACGGGAGAGACGCGCCAGATCGGCATTGGCGACGATGTTTTCCCGGCGCTTGGCCTGCTTGATCTCGCCGGCGCGGGCCAAGAGCGTGTCGAGATCGCCGTAATCGGCCAGAAGCTGCGCGGCCGTCTTCGGCCCGATGCCGGGAATGCCGGGCACGTTGTCGGTGGAATCGCCCGTCAGCGCCTGCAGGTCGACCATCTTTTCCGGTGGCACGCCCCATTTCTCGACGACCTCGGCAATGCCGATCTGCTTGTCCTTCATGCTGTCATACATCGACACGCAAGATGTCACGAGCTGCATCAGGTCCTTGTCGGACGACACGATGGTGACATCGCCGCCCGCCTCTTCGGCAAGCCTGGCATAGGTGGCGATCAGGTCGTCCGCCTCGAAGCCCTCCATCTCGATACAGGGCAGGTTGAAGGCGCGCGTGGCATGGCGGATCAGGCCGAACTGCGGCACCAGATCCTCCGGCGGCGCGGTGCGGTTGGCCTTGTACTGGTCATAGAGCGCATTGCGGAAAGTCTTCGAGGAATAGTCGAAGATCACGGCGAAATGCGTGGGCGTGACCCCCACGGAGGTGTCCCGGGCATCGGTCAGAAGCTTCCACAGCATGTTGCAGAAGCCCGAGACCGCATTGACCGGCAGTCCGTCGGACTTGCGGGTCAGGGGCGGAATGGCGTGGAAGGCGCGGAAGATGAAGCCCGAGCCATCGACGAGGAAGAGATGATCGCCTTTTTTCATGGGGCAAGGGATAGCGCGGCGGCGGGCAAAGGTCCATTGCAGGGCCGTGCGCGGCCCCTTATAATTGCGCCATGGTGCGCCTCGCGCAGCGGTCCTGTCCGGGAGGGGCGGCGCCGGCGGGCAGGTGGGCGCGCCCTCCCCTTGAAGCCCGCAGCTGACGGTTTGCATGAAGACGTTCGACACTCTCGAAAACTATCTGATCGCCGCGGGCCTTGCCTGCCTCGTCGGGCTCCTGTCGGTCTGGATGGGCGATCCGTCCAGCACCGTCTTTCACAAGATGCTGTTCGCCCCGGTCTTCCTGCTGGCGAGCCGGGGCCTGCGGCACCTGTTTCCCGAAGCCAATGACGGCAAGCGCGGCGTCGTCGCCACGATCGAGCTGCAGCTTCTCACCGCCGGGCTGATCGCCGCCTTCGTGCTGTTCGTCGGGCCCTTCGAGCGCACGGACGGCACGCGGCTGGTCGAGCTGTTCACCCTGATGACGCTGGTCATGGCCAGCATCAATCTCGTGCTCGGCCATCTCGGCCCGCGCGACAAGCGCTGAACGCATTTTCTCATAGGGCATCGGCCTGTGCAGGATTGTCAGCCCGATGCGCGCGCCGGCCAGCCGGTGCCAGAATGTGATTGCGACCCGCAGCAGAAGGATGCCGCGTCCTAATGCCGCGCAGGCAAGCCTGGCGCGGAGCGGCCCGCTGAAATCGCCATCCGCGCGATCGGCAAGCTCCTGTTTTCGCATCAGACTTGGCGGGTCGACCTGTTTTCGTCCTTCCCCTAATCCTTCTGGCGACGCTGCTTGCAACAGCATAGCGGAATTTGCCGAGGACCCGGTTTTTCGGTAGGGCTCCGCAGGATCGAAAGACTGAATCAACAAGCGGAATGACCAAAACACCATGGACTGGTTTCTTGTCGTCTTCATTACGTTCAAGGTCGTGGTCTTGGGCACGGGCATGTTCTTCGCCATCAAATGGCACTACGACCAAGGCAAGAAGAGCAAGTAACGAGACCTTGACGACCACGCCACCTTGACTGATGGTGTGGCGCCCCTGATTGACCCGCCGCAGCTGTCGCCCGGCCTGGGCCGACACTGCCGCGGGCCCTGATCGTCGCGAGCCCTTTCGCACCGGTTTCCCTGGACAGGGCACGCCACCCGGCCGCCCCGGTCGCAGGCTGCTGCATTCGGACCGTCCATCACCGATCGCTCACAAAAAGCTTACGAATTTGTAATCGTTCCGGCCGCCGCAAATCCTTGAATTGCCACAATTCAAGCCGCAAATCTCACTCGTGGACGGCAGCCGAAAAGGCCGTCCCGATCCGATCCGCGGCCCCGTCCCCCGCCGCGATCCGGATCCGAGATGGCCTTATGTGCCTACCCCCTCTCCGGGCCGGCCATCTCCAACCAAACCGCCATGGCGCCGCCTCTGCCATGGCGGTTTCCGGTTTTATGGATCGGCCGGGCTTGAGGATTGCAAGGAGGCTTTCCGTCATCCTTTCCGAAAATTCCAAGCGTCTGTTCTACGGGCGCTTAAGGAATTGCCGTTAAAGTCGGTTGCAGTGCAGCCGTGACACGGCTCCGTTTGCCGTGTTGCGTGCCGATCCTCGTCAGTCTCGCAGGAGGCAGACCCGTCAGGCCATTCGATCATATGACATTCAGACGCGACCATTCCGCCACCTATCTCGCAGGACTCCTGGCCCGCAACCTCGCGCGGGCCCTTCAGGAGCGCGCCCGCGCGCTTGGTTTCGCGCCGGGGCAGTTTCCCGTCCTCCTGGAATTGTGGAGCGAGGAGGGGCTGACGCAGAAGCAGCTCGTCGACCGGCTGGACGTGGAGCAGGCGACACTCGCCAACACCCTGTCGCGCATGGAGCGAGACGGCCTGGTGGAGCGCCGGCCGCATCCCAATGACCGCCGCGCCCAACTGATCTTTCTGACAGAGCGTGCGCGCGGCATGGAAGAACAGGCCAAGAAGGCCGCCGAGGATGCCGATGCCGCGGAGCTTGCCGGACTGCGCCAGTTCGAGCGCGAGCTGATGATTGAATATATGCGCGTGGCCATCGAGCGCGGCCAGCAGAAATAGCGCCAAGGGCACAAAACCGGTTTCCTCGACCAGCGGGTCTGTGTACTCCAATGCAAAGTCCGCAGCGCCTTGCCACTTGGCGGCTTTGCGAGCGACCCTTGCCGCAGCTCCTTCCCTCCCTTCCGAAGGCCCGCGCGGCTGACGTTGAAGGAGACCCGCCATGACAGACCTCACTCCCGTTCTGAAACAGGCCGATGACGGCCTTTCCGCCAGCCTCGAGCGGCTGTTCGAGCTTGTGCGCATCCCCTCGATTTCCACCGATCCGGCCTACAAGGCCGATTGCCGCAAGGCCGGGGAGTGGCTCGTCGCGGCGCTGAGCGAGCTGGGCTTCGACGCCCGCCTCGACGACACGCCCGGCCATCCCATGGTGCTGGCCAAGGATCTGAGCGCCGGCGAAGCCACGCCGCATGTGCTGTTCTACGGCCATTACGACGTGCAGCCGGTGGATCCGCTGGCGCTGTGGGAGGCGCCGCCCTTCGAGCCGGCGCTGAAGGAGCTCGCGCCGGGCAAAACCGTCATCACCGGCCGCGGCACCTCCGATGACAAAGGCCAGCTGATGACCTTCATCGAAGCCTGCCGGGCGCTGAAGGCCGTGCATGGCCGCCTGCCCTGCCGCGTCACCATCCTGTTCGAAGGCGAGGAAGAGTCCGGCTCGCCCTCGCTCAAGCCCTATCTCGAAGCCCATGCCCAAGAATTGAAAGCAGACTATGCGCTGGTCTGCGACACCAGCATGTGGAATGCCGAGACCCCGGCGATCGCCGCCGCTCTGCGCGGCCTCGTAGGCGAGGAAGTGACCATCGAGGCGGCGGACCGGGATCTGCATTCCGGCATGTTCGGCGGCGCGGCGGCCAATCCGATCCATGTGCTCGCCACCATCCTCGCCGGCCTGCATGACGAGACCGGCCGCGTGACCCTTCCGGGCTTTTATGACGGCGTCGAGGAGACCCCGAGCCAGATCAAGGCCTCCTGGGAGACGCTGGGCGAGACCTCGGAGAAGTTCCTGGGCGAGGTTGGCCTCTCGGTGCCGGCGGGCGAACAGGGCCGTTCGATCCTGGAGCTGGTCTGGGCGCGGCCCACGGCGGAAGTCAACGGCATCACCGGCGGCTATACCGGCGACGGTTTCAAGACGGTGATCGCCGCCAGGGCGAGCGCCAAGGTCTCCTTCCGCCTGGTCGGCGCGCAGGACCCGCAGGCGATCCGTGCAGCCTTCCGCGCCTATGTCGAGGCGCGGCTTCCGGCCGATTGCAAGGCGCATTTCCACGAACATGGCGCATCGCCCGCCATCCAGCTGCCCTATGATTCGCCGCTCTTGCAGTCTGCCAGGACGGCGCTTTCGGACGAATGGCCGAAGCCGGCGGTGATCATCGGCATGGGCGGTTCCATCCCGATCGTCGGCGATTTCCAGCGCATGCTCGGCATGGACTCGCTCCTGGTCGGCTTCGGCCTGTCTGATGACCGCATCCATTCGCCAAATGAGAAATATGCGTTGACCTCGTTCCACAAGGGCATCCGCTCCTGGATCCGCATCCTCGACGCCATCGGCGCCTGAGGCTGATCACAACGTCCGGCTCGCAGACGCAGGCGCCTGGCAAGGTCTGCGTCTGCGCCTGCGGTACGGATAAGACTTACTTTCACAATTTCTGATATTCACGCGGGTTTTGATCCGCATGGCCTTGACCCCATGCAAGCGGCGGGGTCATCATCGCCGCATGAGCATGATCCTGCGCAAAATCCCCCCGAATCGCCGCCCTTTGCCGCCTGAGGCAGGACAGGCATCCTTCACGCGTCCGTTCATCCGGAACGGGCATCCGGCGCATGGGTGCTGCGCGGCATGAAGACCCTGAAATCTCTTTTCTGGCCGCTGATCGGCCTCCTGGCGATCGGCTTCTCGCTCTATGGCCTGTTTCATGAGCTGCGGGATCTCTCGGCCGCCGAGTTCATGGCCAGCATCAAGGCGGTCTCGCTGCATGGCTGGATCATGGCGGCGCTTTCCACGCTGCTCGCCTATGCCGCGCTGGCGGCCTATGACCATCTGGCGCTGGAACATCTGGGACGCCGCATCTCCATCCCCTTCATCACCGTCTGCTCCTTCACTGCCTATGCGCTGTCGCACACGATCGGCGCTTCGGTCTTTTCCGGCGCGGTCGTGCGCTACCGCGCCTATGGCTCCAAAGGGCTGACGGCGGGCGAGACGGGCATCCTCGTCGCCTTCTGCTCCATGACTTTCGCCCTCGGCACGCTGATGCTCTCGGCGATCGTGCTCCTGATCGAGCCGGAGATCACCACCCGCTTCGCCAGCTTCCTGCCGGAAGGCCTGTCGATCACCACCGCACTCGTGATCCTGGCGGGCATCGGCCTCTATCTCGCCGGCAGTTTCATCGGCTTCCGGCCGCTGCAGACGCGCTGGCTGAAGCTGGAATATCCCAAACCGTCGCTGGCGCTGCGCCAGCTGGTCATCGCGCCGGTGGAGCTGATCGGCGCGGCGGCGATCATCTATTTCGCGCTGCCGGTGGAAAACAATCCCGGCTATCTGGTCGTGCTCGGCGTCTTCCTCGCTTCCTTCTCCGCCGCGCTGCTGAGCCATGCGCCAGGGGGCATCGGCGTGCTCGAACTCCTGTTCATCAGCGCCCTGCCGGAGTTGAACCCGGCGGACGTTCTGGCGGCGCTGGCCATCTTCCGCCTGTTCTATCTGATCATTCCCTTCCTGGCGGCGCTCGTCGTCGTCATTATCTTCGAGCGCCAGCAGTTCATCCTGCGCCGCCGCCAGGGCTTGTGACATGCAGGCTCGACCACGCCCGGATTTCTTAGCCGGGAGGTGGAACGAAGAAGATCGTCGGTCATTCTTTCTCCTGCCAGGGCCGATCAACGGTCCGTCACAAAGGAGAATGACAATGGCAAATCAGGGTGGAAGCCACGAGCAGCACGTCAAGGCCGGCCAGCAGAGCCACAAGAACCAGGGCGGCAAGCAGGCATCCGGCATGGACGACAAGCAGATGTCGTCCAAGTCCTCCTCCGGCAAGCAGGGCGGCTCGCATGAGCAGCATGTGAATGCCGGCAAGCAGAGCCACAAGAATTCCCACTGATAGGTGGGTCAAACCCACCCCAGAACCTTCCCGGACGGTTTGAGGCCGCCAGGGAAAGTTTCGGGGCGGAGCAGAGGCGCATCCGGTCCGTCGCTGGCACCGGATGCGCCTTTTTCATGCGCGCAATCCTGTTCCCGATGGTGCCGGCGCCGCGAAAATTGCGCCCTTGCCTTCCGCCCCCGCCGCTTCTACATCTCGCGGGCCCGCTTTCCGGATATGCGCAAAGGCCGAACCCATGGCGAAAATCACCCGTGTCGCAGTGCAGATGGATCACGTCTCCACGATCAACATCTCAGGCGACTCGACCTTCGCCATGAGCCTGGAAGCCCAGTCGCGCGGCTATCAGCTGTTTCATTATACGCCGGACAAGCTCTCCCTTCGCGATGGCAAGCTCTATGCCACCGGCCAGGCGATGACGCTGCGCGACGTCAAGGGCGACCATTTCACGCTGGGGGAACCGGAGCGCGTCGATCTCTCCTCCATGGATGTGGTGCTGCTGCGCCAGGACCCGCCCTTCGACATGGCCTATATCACCTCCACCCATTTGCTCGAGCGGATCCATCCGAAGACGCTGGTCGTCAACGATCCGGCCTGGGTGCGCAATTCGCCGGAGAAGATCTTCGTCACCGAATTCGCCGATCTGATGCCAGCCACGCTGATCACCCGCGATCCGGCCGAAATCGCCCGCTTCCGCCAGGAGATGGGCGACATCATCCTGAAGCCGCTTTACGGAAATGGCGGCGCCGGCGTGTTCCATTCCACCCGCGACGACCGCAACATGACCTCGCTCTTGGAAATGTTCTCGCAGATGTATCGCGAGCCCTTCATCGCCCAGCAATATCTGCCAGCCGTGCGCAAGGGCGACAAGCGCATCCTGCTGGTCGATGGCGAGCCGGTGGGCGCCATCAACCGCGTGCCGGCCGAGCATGACAGCCGCTCCAACATGCATGTCGGCGGACGGGCGGAGGCGACCGAGCTGACAGCCCGCGAGCGCGAGATCTGCGACCGCATTGGCCCGGCTTTGCGCGAGCGCGGCTTCCTGCTGGTCGGCATCGACGTGATCGGCGACTATATGACCGAGATCAACGTGACGTCGCCGACAGGCATCCGCGAGGTCAAGAAGTTCGGCGGCGCCGATATCGCCGCCCTGCTCTGGGACGCGATCGAACGCCGCCGCGGCTGAGCTCTGCGACCTTTGCCTTGCGGCGTTATCGCGCGGAAATTGCGCGACGCGCCGCAGCCCTTCCCTGCCCCTAACGAGGCCCCTCCAGGCGTTTCGTGCTGGCGGGCTGCTCTTGTTCCGCAATCGCAACCGGCCACAACCCGACAACCGATTTCAGGCTGCAGACGTTCGATCTCCGTTCTTGTTTCAGGTCTTTCTTTATGAAAGACTTCAACCGGAAACGAAGCGTGGGCTCCCCCTCGGGCGGGCTGCCCCATGCTTCCGGCAGGCCGGACGGAGCAAGTCATGGTGGCACGGGTAAGGACATTGGCCTTTCATGGCGTGGAAGGTCTTCCCGTCGATGTTCAGGTGATGATCGCGCCGGGGCGCGTGGGCATGCAGATCGTCGGCCTGCCGGACAAGGCGGTGGCCGAAAGCCGCGAGCGGGTCCAGGCCGCGCTGCATGCTTCGGGCCTGGCGCTGCCGGCCAAGAAGGTAACGGTCAATCTCGCGCCGGCAGACCTGCCGAAAGAAGGCAGCCATTTCGATCTCGCCATCGCGCTCGGGCTGATGGCGGCGCTGGGCGCGCTGCCGGGCGATGCGCTGGAGCCCTATGTGGTGATCGGCGAACTCAATCTCGATGGCACGATCGCCGACGTGGCCGGCGCCCTGCCGGCAGCGATCGGCGCGCATGGCCTCGGCAAGGGGCTAATATGCCCGGCGGGCTCGGGGCCGGAAGCGGCCTGGGCCGGCGATGGCATCGACATTCTCGCACCCCGCAGCCTGATCGCGCTCGCCAACCATTTTCGCGGCACGCAGAAGCTTGCGCGCCCGGCGCCTGCGATCCGCAAATCCGCCGGCGCCCTGCCGGATCTGGCCGAGATCAAGGGACAGGAAAGCGCCAAGCGGGCGCTGGAGGTGGCGGCCGCAGGCGGGCACAATCTCCTGATGGTCGGGCCGCCCGGCTCGGGCAAATCCATGCTCGCCGCGCGCCTGCCGGCCATCCTGCCGCCGCTGAGCCCGGCGGAACTGCTCGACGTGTCGATGATCCATTCGGTCGCCGGCCAGATTGCCGAAGGGCGGCTGACCGACCGGCGGCCGTTTCGCGCGCCGCATCATTCGGCCACCATGGCGGCGATGGTCGGCGGCGGCTTGAGGGCGCGGCCGGGCGAGGCCTCACTCGCCCATCATGGCATTCTCTTTCTCGACGAACTGCCGGAATTCTCGCCCACCGTGCTCGATGCGCTGCGCCAGCCGCTCGAAACGGCCGAATGCGTGATCGCGCGGGCGAACCACCGCGTCACCTATCCGGCCGCCATCCAACTGATCGCCGCGATGAACCCCTGCCGCTGCGGCATGGCCGGCGAGCCGGGCCATCAATGCGCCCGCGGCCCACGCTGCGCCGCCGATTATCAGGCGCGGCTCTCTGGCCCCTTCCTCGACCGCATCGACATGCGCATCGACGTGCCGGCCGTTTCCGCCGCCGACCTGATCCGCCCGGCGGCGGCCGAAAGCAGCGCCACCGTCGCCGCCCGCGTGGCGACCGCCCGCGCCCGGCAGAGCGAGCGCGCCGCCCATTTCGGCTTCGCCCCAGGCCTGTGCAATGCCCGCCTCAGCACGGCCATGGTGGAAAGGGTGGCCGAGCCCGATGCGGCCGGCCTGACGCTGCTGCGCGAAGCCGCCGAACGGATGAAGTTCTCCGCCCGCGGCTATCACCGTATCCTCAAGCTCGCCCGCACGCTAGCCGATCTCGACGGCAGCGCCATGGTCGGCCGCCTGCATCTGGCCGAAGCCATCTCCTACCGCCTGCCGGGCGAGCGGCTGACGGCGGCGGCGTGATGGCCGCAAGCACGGAGGAGTTTGAGAGGCCCCGAGGTCTATGACGACTTAAAGACCGCCTCGATCCGATGGCCGTCTGGATCGATGACGAAGGCCGCATAGTAACGCGGGCCGTAATCCGGCCGCAGGCCCGGCGCACCATTGTCCGTTCCGCCCGTTGCCAGAGCCGCCGCATGAAACGCTTTCACGGCCTTGCGATCCGGCGCAGCGAAAGCAAGATGGAAGCCTGGGCCTGGCGGATGGGCCTCATCCGCTTGCTTGAGCGCGAGCCGGTCACCTCCGCCCGGCAGGCCATAACCAACCGCCTGCCCCGCCTCACCCGGACGCAGATCCGACCAGACCCTGACATAGCCAAGGGGCAGCAGGACGGCGTCGTAGAAGGCACTTGCGCGAACGATGTCGCGGACTCCAAGCGAGGCATGATGAAGCAATGGCGAACTCCCGGTTTCAGCTGGCAAGCCTGAAGGCGTACTTCGCTGGAGCATCGGACCGAAAAGCGGGCGCGCTTTCCGGTCCGAGACCTGAGGCAGGTTCAACCCCCAAGTCCCTCGAACAGCGCCGTCGACAGATAGCGTTCGGCGAAGGAGGGAATGATGACGACGATGGTCTTGCCGGCATTCTCCGGACGCTGGCCGACCCGGATGGCGGCGGTCAGTGCCGCCCCGGAGGAAATGCCGACGGGCACGCCTTCCAGCCGTGCCACGTGGCGCGCGGTCTCGATCGCTTCCTGGCTCGCCACGGCGACGATCTCGTCATAGATGCCGGTGTCGAGAATGGCGGGCGCAAAGCCGGCGCCGATGCCCTGGATCTTGTGCGGCCCCGGCGCGCCGCCGGAGAGCACAGGCGATTCGGCCGGCTCGACCGCCACGACCTGAAGGGACCGTTTGCGCGCCTTCAGCACCTGGCCGCTGCCGGTGATGGTGCCGCCCGTGCCGATGCCGGCAACCAGAATGTCGACCGCGCCCTCGGTGTCGTTCCAGATTTCTTCCGCCGTGGTACGGCGATGGATCTCGGGATTGGCCGGGTTTTCGAATTGCTGGGGAATGATCGCGTCCGGCAGGCTCGCCACCAGTTCCTCGGCCTTGGCGATCGCGCCCTTCATGCCCTTCGACGCTTCCGTCAGAACCAGCTCGGCGCCAAGCAGCGCCAGCATTTTGCGCCGCTCGATCGACATGCTCTCGGGCATGGTGAGGATCAGCCGGTAGCCCTTGGCGGCCGCGACGAAAGCGAGCGCGATGCCGGTATTGCCCGAGGTCGGCTCCACCAGCGTCGTGCGGCCGGGCACGATCCGCCCTTCCGCCTCCAGCGCCTCAATCATGGCGACGCCGATTCGGTCCTTGACCGAAGCGATGGGATTGAAGAATTCCAGCTTGGCCAGCAGCGTGGCCTGAACGCCATGCTCCTTCGCCAGCTTGTCGAGCCGAACCAGCGGCGTATCGCCGATCGTCTCGGTGATCGAATTATAGATACGCCCGCGACCGGGCTTGCGCCCCTGATCCTGGGCCGGCTGGCGCGTGATGTCGGACATGGTGGTCTCCCTGAAACAGCCTTTGTCTTTGGCTAACAAGGTAAGCCTTCCAAACCCTCGAAGCGAGACGGGACAGGCGCGCGGCAAGCCTTCCGGGAAAAAAATCAACCTTCGAGCGGCATGGTCTCGAAACGGATTTCCCTGCCTTAAGCGTTCAGCAGAGACGGGTGCCCACGCCGCCCTTTGAAAAACGAATGGCTACCGTGCCGCGATATAGGCGGCAGTACCCGCGAGGATTCCCGCAGCGGAGCGGTTCAGCGCCTGCAAGGCGCGCGGCCTCTTCAAGAGCAGCCGGGCGCGCGAAGCGAGCAGGATATAGGGCAGGAGCACCGCCAGCAGAACCACGGCGGTGATGGCGACCAGCGTCAGATAATCGGTGAGCGTGATGTCACGCAACGGGATCAGCGTCGGGGCCAAGGCGACATAGAACAGCATGGTCTTCGGATTGCCGAGCGTGACCAGCAGGCCGGAGAGGAAGGACAGGCCGATATGCGGCATGCGCTCGGCCTCGATCGTCTGGCCGAGGAGCCCGACCGTCCAGAGCTTCCAGGCGATGTAAAGGAGATAGAGCACGCCGAGGAATTTGATGATCAGGAAAGGCGTGGTGAAGTTCTGCGCGACGAAGGCGAGGCCGAGCACCACGGCGGTCAGATAGGTGAGATCGCCGAGGATCAGGCCGAGCCCCATGAAGAAGGTCGGGCGGAAACCGGAGCCGAGCGCGCGCGCCACGATGGCGGTGATGCCGGGGCCGGGAATGGCGGCGGCGATAAACAGCGCGGCCGCATAGGCAAAGAGACTGGTCAGGCTCATTGGATCGTCCCCTTCGAGAGAGTCTTATGCCGTGTCGGAGAAGGCTTCAAGCGACGGCACCGACCGTGGAGGGTAGCGAAGACCGCCTGCCGGCGATCGGGATCGGTCACACCCCGGTCGAGCCGAAGCCGCCCTTTCCGCGCGCCGTCTCGCTCGGCTCTGCCCGCTCCTCCAGCCGTGCCTGTGGCGCGGGCGCGATCACCATCTGGGCGATGCGCATGCCGCGCTCGATGGTGAAGGGCTCGGCGCCGAGATTGATCAGGATCACCTGCACCTCGCCGCGATAGTCGCTGTCGATGGTGCCGGGCGTGTTGAGACAGGTGATGCCGTGGCGCGCGGCAAGGCCTGAGCGCGGGCGCACCTGGCCCTCGAAACCATCCGGAATCTCGAAGATGAAGCCGGTGGGCACGAGGGCGCGCGCCATGGGCGCGAGCACCAGCGGCGCCGCGTCTGCCACGGCGGCGCGCAGGTCGAAGCCGGCAGCCCCCGTCGTCTCATAGGTCGGAAGGGCCAGCCCCGCCGCATGCGGCAGCCGGACCAGCCCGACGCTCTGTGCCTCGCCCATCGTTCTCACCCCGTCTTCATCGCCCCAAGTCAGGGCGCAATCCGCCTCGTCAATTGCATATCGGCCGCCAAATCGCTAGATACGCGGCAACTCAAAGGATTGCACATCATGGCCGAAACGCTTGCCGAGGCGGTCTCCCGCCGCCGCACCTTCGCGATCATCGCGCACCCGGACGCCGGGAAGACCACGCTCACCGAAAAGCTCTTGCTGTTCGGCGGCGCCATCCAGCTCGCCGGCGAGGTGAAGGCGAAGAAGGACCGGATCCAGACCCGTTCGGACTGGATGAAGATCGAGCGCGAGCGCGGCATCTCGGTCGTCACCTCGGTGATGACCTTCGAATATGACGGCAATGTCTTCAACATTCTCGACACGCCCGGCCACGAGGACTTCGCCGACGACACCTATCGCACGCTGACGGCGGTGGATGCGGCCGTGATGGTGATCGACGCCGCCAAGGGCATCGAACCCAGAACGCTGAAGCTGTTCGAGGTCTGCCGCATGCGCGACATTCCGATCATCACCTTCATCAACAAGATGGACCGCGAAAGCCGCGATCCCTTCGAGATCCTGGACGAGGTGGAGGAGAAGCTGGCGCTGGACACCGCCCCGGTCACCTGGCCGATCGGCCGCTCCAAGACCTTTTGCGGCTCCTACAATCTCGCTGAAAACACCGTGCGCGGCTCGGATACGGAGGTGGCGGGCACGCCGGTCAACGGTCCGCAGGCCGTGGCCGGCCGGCTGCCGGAAAACGAGCGCGACGACTTCGTCAACGAGGTGGAGCTGGCGCGCGAGGCCTGCCGGCCCTTTAACCGCCAGAGCTTCCTCGAGGGACATATGACGCCGGTGTTCTTCGGCTCGGCGCTGAGAAACTTCGGCGTGCGCGACCTGATCAACGCGCTCGGCGATTTCGCCCCGCCCCCGCGCGATCAGGTGGCGGATGTGCGCACCGTGCATGCGGCCGAGGAGAAGATGACGGCCTTCGTCTTCAAGATCCAGGCCAATATGGACCCCAACCACCGCGACCGCATCGCCTTTGCCCGCATCTGCTCCGGCAAGCTGGAACGCGGCATGAAGGCGCGCCTTGCCCGCACCGGCAAGCAGCTGGGCCTGACTGCGCCGCAATTCTTCTTCGCCTCGCAGCGCCAGCTCGCCGACACCGCCTATGCCGGCGATGTCGTCGGCATTCCCAACCATGGGACGCTGAGAATCGGCGATACGCTGACCGAGGGCGAGGCGCTGGTGTTCCAGGGCGTGCCGAACTTCTCGCCTGAAATCCTGCGCCGCGTGCGGCTCGAAGATGCGATGAAGGCGAAGAAGCTGAAGGAAGCCCTGCAGCAGATGGCCGAGGAAGGCGTGGTTCAGCTCTTCTCGCCGGAGGACGGCTCGCCTGCCATCGTCGGCGTGGTCGGCGCGCTGCAGCTCGACGTTCTGAAGGAACGTCTGTCGGCCGAATACGGCCTGCCGGTCTCCTTCGACATCGCCCGCTTTTCCGTCTGCCGCTGGATTTCGGCCGACAAGCCGGAGGATCTGGAGAAATTCATCACCGCCCGGCGTGGCGACATCGCCCGCGATCTCGACGGCGACCCGGTCTTCCTGGCGCAGGACAGTTTCTCGCTGCGCTACGAGGCCGAGCGCTATCCGGCGATCAAGATGGTCGCGATCAAGGAATATCACGTCGCCAAGGCGGCGTGATATTAGCTCTTCTCAGCTTTCGCCTGGCGGCACCAGATCCTTCAGGAAATCGTCGCACCAGCGCGTCACGTCGTGCTCCAGCAGAAAGTCCATCATGCCGCGCCAGCGGGCGCGGCGTTCTTCCGGCGGCATGGCGAGACCGCGGGCGATCGCATTGGCGGTGCCCTCTATGTCGTAGGGATTGACCAGGAGCGCGCCGGACAGCTCGCGCGCCGCCCCGGCGAAGCGGGAGAGCACGAGCACGCCGGGATCTTCAGGGTCCTGCGCGGCGACATATTCTTTGGCCACCAGATTCATGCCGTCGCGCAGCGGCGTCACCAGCCCCACCTTCGCCATGCGATAGAGGCCGGCAAGGATCGGGCGGGAGATCGAGCGGTTGATGTAGCGGATCGGCACCCAGTCCACCTGGCCGAGCGCGCCGTTCACCCGGCCGGCCTGCTCGGCCACGGTGCGCTGCATCGCCTCATATTCCGGCACTTCGGAGCGCGATTTCGGCGTTATCTGCAGATAGGTCACCTTGCCCTGCTGGGCGGGATTGTCCTTGACGAAGCGCTCGAAGGCATCGATGCGCTGGGTGATGCCCTTGGAATAATCCAGCCGGTCGACGCCGATGATCAGGTCGCGCCCCTCGATGCTGTCGCGCGCCTTGCGCACCATGGAATGGCTGGCGGATTTCTGTGCGAATTTGGCGAAGGCCGCCGTTTCGATGCCGATGCCATAGGCCGCGCCCTTGAAGCGGCGGCCATGGGAGGAAAAGAGGCCATCGCCCAGCGCCTCGCCGATCCCTTCCCGCTTCAGCCCGCCGGCGAAATTTTCGAGATCGTGATCGGTCTGGAAGCCGATCACATCATAATGGGAAAGCCCGCGCATGATCTCCTCATGAACCGGCATGGCGAAGAGCACATCGGCCGGCGGCCAGGGAATGTGCAGGAAGAAGCCGATGCGGTTCCTGAAGCCCATTTGCCGCAACTCGGCGGCCAGCGGGATCAGATGATAGTCATGCACCCAGATCACGTCGTCTTCCTTGAGCATCGGCGCGAGCCGATGGGCGAAGAAGCGGTTGACGCGGAAATAGCCGGCCATTTCCTTGCGTCCATATTCGGCGAGATCGAGCCTGTAATGGCAGATCGGCCAGAGCACGCGGTTGGCGAAGCCGTGGTAGTATTCCTCGACATCGGTCTTGGTCAGGTCGGTGAGCGCGTAGGTGATCTTGCCACGCTCTTTCAGGTCGAGCGGGCCGGGCTCCTCCTCGCCGCTGGAATTGCCGGACCAGCCCATCCAGATGCCGCCGCGCTCTTCCAGCGCAGCCTGCAGCGCCACGGCAAGGCCGCCGGCAGGAGCGGCGCCGGAGCGCTCGGGAACGGAAACACGGTTGGAGACGATGACAAGACGGCTCACGCGGGACGGTCCTTTCTTTCGGGAGCACCTCGGCAAGCCGCAGCATCGAACCGAAAAGCGGGAACCAGCTTTCGGATCGATGCTCAAGACCCGGGCGAAGGCACTCCAGTCTTTCGTCAAGATCCCGAGGCCCGACGGGGCCGGGCTCGGGAGGGATCAAGGGCCGAACCGGCGCAAGCGCGCCAGGTTTCAGCCCGGTTTAAAGGTTTCCCCGGGTTTCATGCGACCGGAGTTTCCCGAAAAAAGCGAACAGCCCGGCCGATCGCGGCTCAGGCTTCGGCCAGCGTACGCAAGGCATCGCGCAACAGGGGAACCGAGGCGATGGTGCCTTCGGCGGTTGTTTCCGTCACCGGCTGGCCCACGCGGATCGCCCGGCCACCGAGCGAGCGGGACACGCGGAACATCGCCTCGTCGGTGATGTCGTCGCCGATGGCCAGCGGCTTGCGCCCGGCAAAAGGAGGATGTTTGAGGAAGGTCGAGACGGCATGGCCCTTGCTGGCGCTGGCGGGGCGCAGCTCCACCACCATCTTGCCACGCTGCAGCGTCCATTTGGCGCCGATCTGCGTGGCAGCGGCCTCCATCATCGCCTCGACATCCTGCTGGTGTTGCGGCGCCTGGCGGTAATGCGCGGCCACGGCTGCGCCCTTGTCCTCGATCAGGACGCCTTCCCAGCCGGCACTGCGCGCCCGCAGATCGGCCTTCAGCGCGTCGAGGGCCGGCGTCGCTTCAGCGCGCTGCAGGCTGCCATCGGCCAGCCGCAACTCGGCACCATGCAGCCCGGCGATCGGCAGGGACAGGCCGGGGAAAAGCTGAGAGGCGAAATCGAGCGAGCGGCCGGTGACCAGCGCCAGGGCGCCGCCAAGCCTGAGCGAGATGCGGGCAAGAAGATCGGGCAGATCCGGCGGCACCACGATGGCCTCGGGCGTTTCCGCCAGTTCAAGCAGCGTGCCGTCAATGTCGAGAAACAGCGCCCAGTCCTGCGGCTGATCGATCAAGGCGGCAAAAAGCGGCGGGTCCTTGGCGCGGTCGGATCCGGTCGTATCGCGGAAGGTGAGGTCGTCTTCGGCTTGCATGCGGCTCTAGATAGGCCACGCCCGCGCCAGGAAAAGCCCCCGATGCCGCATTATGCCGCAGCGGGGTTGTGATCAGGGGTCCGGAACAGCCTCTGAAGGCTGCTCCCAGCCGGCTCTCAGCCCCTGGCCTCGCCGAGAATGCGTAGCCCCTCGGGATCGGCCTCGACCGACAGGCCGACATAGCCTGGGATGGCGGGATGGCTGGTCTCAAAGGGATGGTCATGCGTGGCGGTGATGACGACGACGTCGCAGCCGGCGCTTTCCCCTGCCAGCACGCCGGCCGGCACATCCTCGAAAACCAGGCAATCGGCGGGATCGACGCCGAGCCGCTCGGCCCCCAGCCGGTAACAGTCCGGCGCGGGCTTGCCCTTCGTCACATCCTCGGCCGTCACCAGCAGGGTGGGCGGGGTGACGCCGGCGGCCTTGAGCCGGGCAAAGGCCAGCGCGCGTGGCGAGGAGGTGACGATCGCCCAACGGTCGGCCGGCAGGCCCTTGAGAAACTCGATGGCGCCGGCGATCGGCACCACGCCCTCGGTATCGTCGATCTCCTCCTGCGTGATCCGGGCGGCCTCGGCCACGGGATCGACGCCAGGCAGGTTCAGCTGCGAGATGGTATCGACACCGCGCTTGCCATGCATGGTCGGCAGGAAGGCCTGCACATCCAGGCCATGGCGCTCGGCAAAGCGGCTCCAGACCCGTTCGGCGGCGGCGATCGAATTGATCAGCGTGCCATCCATATCGAACAGGAAGGCGCGATAGCTGCGTGCGCCGAGCGGGCGGGGCGAAACCTCTGACACGGGGAAGGAACTCCTGGAAGGGGACGAAAGGGAGTGGACAGGATGGCCTGCGGCCGCTCTTCCTCAGCGACCGCCCACCGCCGGCAGGCCGGCCAAGGAGAGACCGGCTTGCGCTGCCCTGCTCTAGCGCAGATTGGCGCAAAACCGAAATCGTTTTGATGACAGGAAGCGGGAAATGACAGCCTGTTCAACGGCCGGCAAGCGCAAGCCGCAGCCCCATCAGCGCGAAGGCGCAGGCGAAGCTGCGGCGCAGCCAGACGAGAATGGCCGGGCGGCGGATGAGGAGATTGCGCGCCGAAGCGGCAAAGGCGCCATAGACCGCGAAGACGGCGAAGGTCAGCCCCATGAAGCCGGCGCCGAGTTCCACCATGCGCAGGATCGGCCGGGGATCGAGCGGATCGATGAACTGCGGCAGAAAGGCGAGGAAGAACAAGGGAAGCTTGGGATTGAAGAGGTTCAGCCCGATGGCGGCAAGCACGATCCCGAACGCCGCCGGCCGGTCCTCGGCGGCCTCCACCGAGAAGGCCTCCCGGTCTCGCCAGGTACGCCAGGCCATCAGCAGGAGATAGAGCACGCCGGCAATCTGGATCGCGCGAAACAGGGTCGCGCTCGCGGCCAGAACGGCGGAGAGGCCAAGCACGCCGGCGACCAGATGCGGCAGGATGCCGAGCGTGCAGCCGAAGGCAGCGATCAACCCGGCGCGCAGGCCCGCCTTGAGGCCGAGCGACAGGGTGTAGACGACGCCCGGGCCGGGCAGCAGGACGATGACCAGGGCGGTCAGCAGAAATTCAAGCGACATGAGACACTCCGAAGCGAGAGGATGCCAGGCAGACAAGCGCTTTCGGATCTCGGGGTCTTGAAGGAAATTGCAGGCGGTCAGCCGTGCTGCACTTGAGGGCACGGGGCCGGACATCATATGCAGCCCGATGCTCTGGAATTTTGTTCTGGCACCGGATCTGTCCGAAAACATCAAGTCACTTGTCTGTCCGATGCTGCAGCAAAGCGCGCCGGAGTGAAGCCATAGGCGCGGCGGAAGAGGCGCGTCATATGGCTCTGGTCGGCAAAGCCGCAGGCGATTGCGGTCGTCGCCGGCGGCTCGCCTCGGGCCAGCAGCCGGCGGGCCTTCATCAGCCGGCGCTGGACCAGATAGGCATGCGGTGTCAGGCCGGTGGCGGCGGCAAAGGCGCGCAGGAACTGGAAGCGGCTGAGCCCACTCATCGCGGAGAGCCGCGCCAGACGGTGGTCCTCTTCCGGTGCGTCGTCGATCGCGGCACGAGCTTGCGCCAACAGGCTGCCATTTCGCTCGGAAGGGCCGTCCGTCCGGCTGCCGAGCCCGCCGAAGAGGAGGAGCAGCGCCTCCTCGGCGGCAAGCGCTGCGGCATCGCGCGACAGGAGGCGGCGATAGAGCATGGAAAAGCTGCAGGCAAGATCGGCCCGCGCCATGACGGGCGCTTCAAAGCGATAGTCGCCGCGTGAAGTGCCGGGCAGGTCGCGTGTCGCCTCGATCAGCATGGCCGGATCGAAATAGAGCATGCACCAGTGACGGCCACCACCGATCGGCGCGCCGTCATGCACCTCCCCGGGATTGACGGTGATGAGATCGCCCGCGCCGGCTTCCACGGGGCCGCGTCCGCTGGCCGAGCGCTGGGCACCCGACAGGATCAGACCGATGCCATACTGATCATGCATATGCCGGCCGAAGACATGCGGGCTGCGCGCCTCCACCGCCTCCATTCCGCCAAGGCAAAGGCTGTGCCGGCGAAATTCCTGATGCTTCATCGGCTGCCGCCCGAGCGTTTCCATTTGCCCGCTCATGACCGCTTTCAATCGCGTGGACGGGCCGGCAGCCTGACAATGCTGTCGAGCCAGTCCGCGGCGGAGTTGCACCAGATCTGATGGTTCGGGGCGAGGCTCCGGCGCTGGGCGATGCCGCCCCAGCGAATGCCGACGGCTTCGGCATCCTCATCCACCCCTGTGGTATAGAGCGGCGATCCGCACTGGCGGCAAAAGGCCTGGAGGCGCGGGCGGCCATTGTCGCCCTGCTTGCGGTAGATCGTCGGCTCGCCCCTGGTGATGCGAAAATCCTGCGCTCGCGCCGTAACCGTGACCCGGAAGGCCGAGCCGGTCAGCGCCTGGCAATCGGTGCAATGGCACAGGCCGACGGCTTCAGGATCCACCTCCGCCTCATAGGCAATCGCGCCGCAATGGCATCCGCCGTCGATCCGCATGAAAGCCTCCCGCTGTGAGAGGACAAGGCTAGACCGGATTGACGATCATGGCGAGTAGGGTCTTTTCACCGCCAGCTGCCGCCCCGCTGCCGGTCGCCTCACACGATCCTCGCCGCTTATGCCTTGTTCAACGCCTCGATCACCAGCGGCTTAAGCTTGAGATCGGGAACCTCCGTGAAGGCGAGATCCTCGCGGCCGAAATAGCTCTTGCGGTTGATCGCAGACCAGTCGTTGCAAGCGATGACATAAAGCTCTTTGCCTGCGGCCGGCGCCGGTGCGGCATGGAGATAGTCACCAGTGCGGGCGGCGAGCGGAATGTCGCCCTCCTGGTTGCAGCGGGCGAGGAGGACGGCGAGCGTGGCGGCATCCACCTGCGCCTTCATGATCTTGCCCTCGAAGCGCACGGCGGCATTGTAATCGAAGCGGCTGACATCGCCCTCCGGCAGCCCCGTCCCGAAGGAGGTGTGGCCGATGAAGCCGACATCGGCCCCGGCTTTCTCCGCGATGGCGGCCGCGGTGAAGCGCGCGGTTTCAAGGAGCGTGAAGGGTCGCTTCGTCCGGGCGACCACGGCCCTGTCCTCGGCGGTCAGGTGCTTGGCCAGCACGGCGTCGATCACCGCCTTCAGCTCGGGAGCGGAAGGACCGCCGCGATCAATGGCGATCTGTTCGATCCGTGCCGCCTCTCCCGGCGCGGCGATCGTCGCCACGGTGAGCAGCGCGCCCCAGGAGCCGCTATGGACATAGCGCGTATTGCCGGCCTCGTGGGTGAAGACGAGATGGTCATGCCCGCCGACAACAAGCGTCCCATCGGGGAGCATCGGCAGGATATCGCGGTCGGGCACGACGCCGGCATGGCTCAGCACGATGTTGACATCGCCGGCCTTGAGCAGGACCGGCAGGTTTTCGCGCGCCCAGTCCACCGGCTGGGGAATGTCGAGCATCTCACGCGTGGCCTTGGGATAGGTGCCGAGCGCATTGGTGGCAAGGGCTGCGATGCGCAGCGTCATGTCGCCGGCGGCAAGCGTGGCGCCGGACTCGGCATAGGGTTTGCCGGTCCGCTTGTCCTTGATGTTGCTCAGCACCGTCACGCCGGCGGCGCGGGCGCGCTCGACGAAATGGGCGAGATCATTGTCGAGATCGGCTTCGTGATTGCCGAGGTTGAAGACCACAGGCGCGAGTTTTGCCAAAGCCGACAGGAAGGCCCAGTCCGCCTCGCCGCCCGAGCGAACGGCGGCAACATTGCCTGCCTCGAACAGATCGCCATTGAACAGGATGACCTGCGGACGGCTTGCCGCCGCCACCCGCGCCTGCACCGCCAGGAGAAGCTCGGCCATCCGCTCATAGGCCGAATGCAGATCCGACAGGATGATCAGATCGACGCCCGGCCCGGCCGCACGCGCCGCCTGCGGGAGAAGCGGCAGCAGCAGCGTGGAGGACATCAGGCCGAGAAGGGAGCGGCGGGTGAGCGACATCGGGGCATTCCTGTTTCGATTTGCCCTGCGCCTAGCAATGCTCTGCAAAGCCCATGTGACATGAGAGGGACAAGTTTTTGGAGCGTCCTGAGCCGGGTGTGGTCCTCAAAAAAACGCGCCGGGCCCCGCCGTCAACAGGCCTGCCCCTTGCCTGTCCCTCAGACGCCGGTGAACAGCCAGGCGTGCTCCGGCGCATTGTGGAACTTCCAGACGCGCGATGGGCCGGCCATGACGTTGAGGTAGTAAAGATCATAGCCGTGGATGGCGGCGACGGGGTGATAGCCGCGCGGCACCAGCGTCACGTCGCCATCCTCCACCGCCATGGTTTCATCCAGCGACCGGTCGTCGGTATAGACGCGCTGCATGGCAAAGCCCTGAGCCGGATTCAGGCGATGATAATAGGTCTCCTCCAGGAAGCTTTCCGCCGGCAAATTGTCGGCATCGTGCTTGTGCGGCGGGTAGGAGGAGGTATGCCCGCCCGGCGTGATCACCTCCACCACCAGCAGAGACTGGGCGGCGCCATCATCCTCCGGCATGATGTTGGTGACATAGCGGGTGTTGGTCGCCTTGCCGCGCGTCATCTGCGGATGGCGACCGGGCGCGATCAGGCGCGGAGGGAAGCCCTCGCCGCCTGGTGCGGAGCAGATGGCGAGCTCCAGGGCCGTGGTGGCGGTCACCGTAAAGCGGCTGCCCTTCGGCGCATAGACGGCGAAGGGTGCGCCCTCGAAGGGCGTCATCCGCTCGCCGATCTCGCCAAAATCCTCCGTCCGGCCCTGATGCTCAACCGTCACTTTCGCCTTGCCCGAGACCAACACGAGGCAGACCTCGCGCTCCCCGGTCTCGGCCGAAACGGCCGCGCCTGTCGCCAGCTTGTGAAGCGCGAAGCCGACATAGGTCCAGCCGGCGCTTTCGGGCGTGATCTCCTGAACGAGGCCGCTTTCGGCCTTCGGCTTGACGAGAAGGGTGGGCATAACAAGCTCCTTGGTTTTCCGTCTTCATCTGCTGGTGCAGTGGTCCGCCAGCCCCCTCACCCTGCCCTCTCCCCGCTGGGGAGAGGAGGCTGGTGCCACAAGCAGCCGCCGTCGATTGCGGGTAGCGTGATCCTGGTCTCTTCTTCTTGTCGGGAAGACGGGCCCGGCAGGCAGATGCGGGGCCTTCAAGCCCAAAGCGCCGTTCGCCCGACCCGGATCAGCCCCGGTCGAGCCCAGCTTCCCGCGCGAAGGCCTTGAGCGACTTCAGGCCCAGCGACTGGTATTCGAAAGGGTTGCGCACGGCCGAGTCCTGCTCGGCCTCGATCACCAGCCAGCCCTGATAGCCGTGTTCCGCGGCGATCTTGAGGACGGGCAGGAAGTCCACCCCGCCCTCGGCATCGCCCGGTACGGTGAAGACGCCACGGCGCACGCCTTCGAGGAAGGACAAGCCATCGGCTTCCACTTGCTTGCGCACGGCGGTGCGCACGTTCTTGGCATGGATGTGGCGGACGCGGTCCATATATTTACGCGCGAGTTCGGCCGGATCGGAGCCGCCAAACCAGGCATGGCCGGTGTCGAGCAGGAGCTTGGTGGCCGGACCCGTGACCGCCATCAGCCGGTCGATCTCTTCGCCTGTCTGGACGATCGTGCCCATGTGGTGGTGATAGACGAGGTCGATCCCCTGTTCGGCGCAATAGGCGGCGATGGCTTCGAGGTCGGCGCCGAATTTTTCCCACTGGTCCTCGGGCAGAACCGGCTTGTCTGCCACCAGTCCCTTGGCGTCATCGCCATGGATGGCATTGGAGGTTTCGCAGACGATGCAGACCTTGCAGCCATTGGCCTTGAGCAGGTCGAGATGCGGCTGGATCGCCCGCTTCTCGGCCTCGACATCATGGGTCAGCAGGTTGGTCGAGTGCCAGCCCGAGACGAAGACCAGGCCATATTCGGCGAGCTTGGCCTTCAGGGCTTCAGGGTCGGTCGGCATCTTGTGGCCCTTCTCGATGCCGTCGAAGCCGATCTTCTGGCAATCGGTGAGGCAATCCTCAAGGGTCAGATGGGCGCCGATCGTCTGGTCGTCGTCATTGCTCCAGGCGATCGGGTTGGTTCCGTAACGGATCATGGGGTCTTCTCGTTCAGGAGGATGTGTGGTTCAAAAAGGATGGAAAGACGGAAGGACTTTCAGCCGAAGCGCTGGGCCGATAGGGCCTTTTCGTAAGCCCCGCGCGCCGTGTTGACCGGCTCGCGCGTGGACACCTCGGGCACGGCGACATCCCACCAGTGGCCGCCTTCGCGCGTGGTGATCAGCGGATCGGTGTCGATGACGATCACGGTGGTGCGCGTTTCGGCGCGAGTCTCTGCGAGCGCGGCTTCGAGCTCGGCGATCGAGGCGACCTTGCGGGCAACAGCGCCCATGGCGGCGGCGTGGGCGGCAAAGTCGATCGTCGGCAGTTCGACGTGATGCGTGTCCTTCAGGAGATTGTTGAAGTTCGCGCCGCCGGTGGCCATCTGCAGCCGGTTGATGCAGCCATAGCCGGCATTGTCGAGCAGCACCACGGTCAGCTTGGCGCCAAGCATGATCGAGGAGGCGATCTCGGAGTTCAGCATCATGTAGCTGCCGTCCCCGACCATGACGATGACGTCGTCTTCGGGCTTGGCCAGCTTGACGCCAAGGCCCCCGGCCACCTCGTAGCCCATAGTGGAGAAGCCATATTCCATATGATAGCTGCCGGGCTTTTCCGCCCGCCAGAGCTTGTGCAGCTCGCCCGGCAGGCCGCCGGCGGCGCAAACGAGCGTGGTCCGGCTGGCGCCGCGTGCGCGCAGCACCGCGCCGATCACCTGGGCATCGGAGGGCAGCGCCGCATTGGTCGGGGCGATCGCCCGATCGGCGGCCTCGATCCAGCCGGCCTTTTCGTGCCGCGCCTTGTCGGTCCAGGTCACAGGGGCGCGATGGACGCCGAGGCCGGCGCTCAGGGCCTCCAGCCCGACACGGGCATCGGCCACCAGCGGCAGGGCCTCGTGCTTGGCAGCGTCGAAAGGCTGGATATTGAGGCCGAGGATCTTGAGGTCCGAATTTTTGAACAGCGCCCAGGAGCCGGTGGTGAAATCCTGCAGCCGGGTGCCGACGGCCAGCACGAGATCGGCCTCTTCCGAGAGCGCATTGGCGGCGGAGGTGCCGGTGACGCCGACCGAGCCCATGTTGAGGTCGTGATCATGCGGCAGGCTGGACTTGCCGGCCTGGGTCTCGACCACGGGAATGCCATGGCGCTCGGCAAAGGCGGAAAGCGCGGCGCTGGCCTCAGAATAAAGCACACCGCCGCCGGCAATAATCACCGGCTTTTGCGCCGCCGCGAGCGCGGCAATCGCGCCGGCCAGTTCGTCCGCGTCAGGATGCAGCCGGCGCGGCAGCCAGATCTTCTCCGCAAAGAAGCTCTCGGGATAGTCATAGGCCTCGGCCTGCACATCCTGGCAGAGCGCCAGCGTCACCGGCCCGCAATCGGCGGGATCGGTCAGCACCTGCATGGCCCGGCGCAGCGCGGGAATGATCTGCTCCGGCCGGGTGATGCGGTCGAAATAGCGCGAGACCGGGCGGAAGCAGTCATTCGCCGTGGCCGCGCCATCGCTGAAATCCTCGATCTGCTGCAGCACCGGGTCCGGACGGCGGTTGGCGAAGACGTCACCGGGCAGGAAGAGCACCGGCAGGCGGTTGACATGGGCCAGCGCCGCCGAGGTCACCATGTTCAAGGCGCCGGGGCCGATCGAGGTGGTGCAGGCCATGAAGCGGCGGCGGAAGCTCGCCTTGGCGAAGGCGATGGCGGCATTGGCCATGCCCTGCTCGTTCTGGGCGCGGAAGGTGGGGAGTTCGTCTCTGATGCCATGCAGCGCCTCGCCGATGCCGGCGACATTGCCATGGCCGAAAATGGCGAAGACGCCGCCAAAGATCGGCACGATCTCGCCATCGATCACGGTCTTCTGCCGGGTCAGGAAGCGCGCCACGGCCTGCGCCATCGTCAGGCGCACGGTGCCCCGGTCAATCGTCTGGCTCATCGGTGTCTCCTCCGGCGCGCGCTCCCCGGCGCCCGCTCCTTTGCAGGGGTCTTAGCATAGAGTGCCGCACAAGATCCGGCTCGGCACTCTCATTTTGTTTTTGCATCGGATGTTCCGAAAACCGGTTCCCACTTTTCGGTCCGATGCACCAGCAGGCGCCATCAGCGCAGCGCCTGTTGCCTTCGTTGTCGCAGACAGGCCCGCTCAGGCGGCCTTGGACGCATCCAGCCCCAGCCAGAGATCGACCAGCGCACGGAAGCGCCCCGCCATATCGGCCACGGCCTCCTCGTCGCCCATCGTGCCGTCGAGCCAGGCACGGCCGGCCTCGGCGAAGATGGTGCGTCCCACGGCAAAGCCCTTGACCGAGCGGGCCGAGCGGGCGGCGGCAAAGCCGTCCTTCAGCACCTCGTAAGGCGCCTCCAGGCCGAGCAGCACCACGCCGCGGCAGAGCGGATCGCGCGCCTCGATCACGGCGTCGATGGCGGCCCAGGCAGCGCGGCTCGCCTGCGGCTCCAGCTTCCACCAGTCGGGCTTGAGCCCGGCATCGTAAAGCTCCTCCAGCGCGCGGGCGATGGTGCTGTCGTCAAGGGCTCCGTGCTTGCCGGCGATGATCTCGATCAGGATCTCGCGGCCGACCTTGCGCGCCGCCTCATAGGCCGAACGCAGCTTGGCGATCTGCGTCGCCTTCAGCTCCGCCGGGTCGTCGGGATGGAAGAAGCTTAGAACCTTGATGCAGTGATCGACCGGCCAGTCGATGAGCCGGCTGCCGAGATCCTGGCTGAACTCGAATTGAAGCGGGCGCGAGCCCGGCAGCTCGATCGGCTTGCCGATCCAGAAATCCTTCTCGCTCCCTGCGGCAAACAGCGCCTCGCGGCCATATTTGTCGTCGATCAGCATGCCGAAGCCAGGCCGGCCGGCGGCGACCTGGCGCGCGGCCTTGACGGCCAGCACCTTGAAGGCGGGGACGCGGGCGAGCTTCTTGGCATCGCCGCCGGCCATGTCTTCCAGCTGGCTGCGGTGGTCGATGGCAAATGCCATCAGCGCGGGGATGTCGCGCCGCCGGGTCGTGGCCCAGTGCACATGGTTGATCGCCTCGTCCTGGCGCAGCGCCCGCTCCTTGCTGCCATGCTCCAGGAAATAGCTAAGCTCGACCCAGGTCGGGATCTCCGGCGCGCAGAGCAGGCGCGAGACGGCAAAGGCCCCGCAGGCATTGGCCCAGGTGGCCGACGTCGCATGCGGCTCGCCCTTCAGCCAGCCGCGCAGGAAGCCGGAGAGGAAGGCATCGCCGGCGCCGAGTACGTTATAGACCTCGATCGGAAAACCCTTGCCGACGATGCCGTCCTCCAGATTGTCGGAGATCGGCCCGTCATAGACGATGCAGCCCATCGGCCCGCGCTTCAGGACGATGGTGGCGGCCGACAGCGCGCGAATGGTCTTGAGCGCCGCCAGAAGGTCGCTCTCGCCCGAAGCGATCAGCACCTCTTCCTCCGTGCCGACGATCAGGTCACAATCGGCCAGCACCGTCTTCAGATGCGCCGAGACGCGCTCGGAGGCGATGTAGCGGTTGTCACCCGCATCATGCCCGGCCAGGCCCCAGAGATTGGGGCGGTAATCGATATCGAACACGATCTTGGCGCCAGCCTCCCTGGCGATGCGGATCGCCTTGCGCTGGGCGGCATCGGTGTTCGGCCGGGAGAAGTGCGTGCCGCTGACCAGAACCGCGCGGGCCGAGGCGATGAAGGCGGGATCGATATCGTCCTCGCACAGCGCATTGTCGGCGCAATGGTCGCGGTAGAACAGCAGGGGGAAGGAGTGGGAATTCTCGACAGCGAGGATCGCCAGCGCCGTCAGCCTTTCGGGGTCGGTGACGATGCCGCCCGTCTCCACGCCCTCGCGCGTCAGCTGCTCGACGATGAAGCGGCCCATCTGCTCGGCGCCGACGCGGGTGATGAGCGCGGATTTGAGCCCGAGTCGGGCCGTGCCGACGGCAATGTTGGTCGGGCAGCCGCCGACGGACTTGGCGAAGCTCGCCACATCCTCCAGCCGCGTGCCGATCTGCTGGCCGTAGAGATCGACCGAGGCGCGGCCGATGGTGATCAGGTCAAGCGGCCTGGTGGCGGCATCGTGGGTCGTCTGGCTCATGGTCCCGTTCCTCCCGAGGCGCCGCGCCGGCTGCTTTTGAAGCGGCAGACGACGGGACGCCCGCATTCCATCCCGATGACCTTATGAAACATAAATTCCGCTATCTCGTCAATATGGAATTTTCATTCCATATGCTGCGAAGCCAGCCGACGCCGGCGCTCCGCAACGGCAACCGTCAGCGCCATGGCGAAGGCCATGCTGGCCGAGAGCGAGCGAAAGCCGGCATGGTCGGCCTCGACGATCTCGAACCAGAACCGTGCGCTTTCGCTCAAAGGGGAAAAGGCGGAGTCGGTGAGCGACACCACCGGCACGCCGCGCGTGGCCAGGAGCCGCGCCTGATGCACGGTCTCGGTGGCATAGGGCGAAAAGCTCACCGCAAAAGCGGCATCGCGTGGGCTGGCCATGGAGAGGAGATCCTCGTCGATCCCGGCGGCGGTGCCAACGGTCTGGCAGCGGATCTTCAGCTTGCCGAAGGCATAAGCCATGTAGCTCGACAGCGGATAGGAGCGGCGGCGGGCGATCAGGTAGATCGTTTCCGCCCGCGCCAGCAGATCGGCCGCCGCCTCGAATTTTTCTGGATCCACCGAGGTCGCGACATTGTCGAGCGAGCGATGGGCAGCGGCCACGAAGCCGTTGAGGATCGCGCCGCTTTCCAGGCGGCTGTGATCGTTATCGCCCAGGGATTTCAGCCGGTCCTCATAGGCCGGCGCTCGCTCGCGCAGCCGCGCGCGGAAGATCTGCTGCAGGCTGGAAAAGCCCTCGAAGCCGAAATGCTGGGCGAAGCGGACAAGGGTGGAGGGCTGAACCTCAGCGCTGGCGGCGATGCTGGCGGCCGTGCCGAAGGCGATCTCGTCGGGATGATCGAGCGCATAGGCCGCCACCTGCTTCAGCCGCTTGGGCAGGCTCGCCTTGCGCTCGAGAATGGCCGCCTTCAAGGCGTCGAAATCCTGCGGCACGTCCTCGGCCACTTCAGCGTCAGACATGGGCGCTACGGTCCTTCTTCTGCCCTCTTGCTCAAGGGCTGTCCTGTCTCAGGCAGAAGATGAAATTCTTTGTGCAGGTAAAGTCAATATGGAATGTTTGTTCGATTATTTGCCTGGGGTCTTCAGCGTTCACGGCATGCGGTCCCCGGACCTGGGACAGGCCGCCGGCGATCCGGCACCTGAGCCTTCCGGCCTTTCCGGTCGAAGATTCAGAAGCCGGCTTATGAATTCGGGCCTCACCCAGGAGGACAGGCGGGTGCTGCACGCGTGACGACTTCTTAACGAATTTTTACCTCTTCGGGCGGATCATCGGTCAAAACAGGGTTAATGAAATGCTGCCGGCCGCTGATTCGGCCCTCCCCTTTCACACCACTGCCAGACCACAGACAGACCGATCGCCCGAACCGACCCCGATCAAACAAGGAGCATGACACGATGTGCCGCTGGGCTGCCTATCGCGGAGAGCCTCTCTATCTGGAGGAACTGGTGTCGTCTCCGGCCCATTCGCTCATCGCCCAGTCGCATTGCGCCACGCGTGCCACCACGGCCACCAATGGCGATGGTTTCGGCATTGCGTGGTATGGCGATCATCCCGAGCCCGGCCGCTATCGCGACATCCTGCCCGCCTGGTCGGACTGCAATCTGAAAAGCATTGCCCGGCAGATCCGCTCGCCTTTGTTTCTCGCCCATGTGCGCGCCGCCACCGGCGGCGGCACCCGCCGGGACAATTGCCATCCCTTCACCCATGGCCGCTGGTCCTTCATGCACAATGGCCAGGTCGGCCATTTCGACACGCTGCGCCGGCCGATGGAGGCCATGCTCGACGATGAGCTCTACAGCCAGCGCCAGGGCACGACCGACAGCGAGCTTCTGTTCCTGATGGCCCTGCAATTCGGCCTGGACCGCGATCCAATCGGTGCGGTGGGCGAGACCATCGCCTTTGTCGAGCGGCTGGCGGGTCATCTCGGCCAGGAAGTTCTGGTGCGCTTCACCGCCGCCTTTTCCGATGGCGAGACGCTCTATGCCATCCGCTATGCCAGCGACTGGCGCGCGCCGACGCTTTATGCTGCGCCCATGGGCCCGAGCGGCGGCTATTGCCTCGTTTCCGAACCGCTCGACGACGATCACAATGCCTGGGTGGAAATTCCCGACGGCACGGCGGTGATCGTCAGCGAGAATGGCGTCGACGTGCGCCTGTTCTCCCCCGGCGAGCCGGCGGAGCCGGCCCGCACACAACAGGTCTGACGGCCTTTTTTATCTCTCCGGCAGGGCATAGGCGATGACGGCATCGCCGATCGGCGTTTCCATGAAGTGATGGCCGCCGGCCATGATGACGAGATATTGCCGCCCGCCCATCTCATAGGTGATCGGCGTCGCCTGCCCTCCGGCCGGCAAGGTGTCCTGCCACAGCGTTTCCCCAGTACGCAGATCGATGGCGCGGATCAGGTCATCCGTGGCAGCGGCGATGAACAGGATGCCGCCTGCGGTGATGATGGCGCCGCCATTGTTCGGCGTGCCGATCGTCACCGGCAGCATCGAGGGAATGCCGAAGGGGCCGTTCCTGCGGGCCGTGCCGAAAGGCCGGTCCCACAGCGTGCGGCCGCTGGCCACGTCGATGGCGCGGATGCCGCCATAGGGTGGCTCCTTGCAGGAAAGCCCGGTGCCGGACAGGCGCCAGCCGGCATTGATGTCGATGGCATAGGGAGCGCCGGCCTGCGGATCGCCCGCGCCTTCCGCCTTCGAACCTGAACGGCCGCCGCGTGCCTGCGACCGCGGCGTCCAGCCCTTGGCGTCGGCCTCGGCGCGCGGCACCAAGCGGTTGAGGTTGGGAATGTCGTTGTAATTGGCGATGATGACGCCGCGCGAGGGATCAACGGCAATGCCGCCCCAGTCCGAGCCGCCATTATAGCCGGGATATTCGATCCAGGGCTTGTCGGCCGAAGGCGGCGTGTAGAAGCCGTGGTAATTGGCCATGCGGAACTGGATGCGGCACAGCATCTGGTCAACCGGCGAGATACCCCACATCCTGTCCTCGCTAAGCGACGGCTTGCGCAGCGTGTGATAGATGGAATGGGGCTGTGTGCGGGCGCGCCGGTCCGGCTCCACCCCGCCCTGCGGCGCTAGACGCTCCTGCACCGAAGTGATCGGCTTTCCGGTGCGCCGGTCGAGCACATAGAGATCCCCCTGTTTCGACGGCAGGAGCAGAGCCGGAACCGAGCTGCCGCCGGGGCCGGGGAAGTCGATCAGCGTCGCCTGCGAGCCGAGATCGTAATCCCAGACATCGATATGGACGGTCTGGAAATTCCAGACCGGCTTGCCGGTCGTCACATCGATGGCCACCAGCGAGGTAGCATAGCGGTCCTCCTCCGGCGAGCGGTCGCCGCTCCAGTAATCGACGGCGGAATTGCCCATGGGCAGGTAGACCAGGCCGAGGGCCTCGTCGCCGCTGGCCGTGGTCCACATGTTCGGCGTACCGCGCGCATAGGTCTGTCCTTCCGGCGGCAGGCCGGTCTTCTCGGGCTGCTTCATGTCCCAGGCCCAGCGCAGCGCGCCGGTCACGGCGTCGAAGCCCTGGATCACGCCCGCAGGCGCGGAGCGCTCCTGCCCGTCGAGCACCTGATGGCCCGTGACCACCACGCCGCGCACGATGGTGGGCGCAGAGGTGATCGACACCATGCCGGGGAAGACCGCGCCCATGCCCTTCTTGATATCGACTTCGCCGCCCTCGCCGAAATCGGCGCAGGGCTTGCCGTTATTGGCATCCACCGCGATCAGGCGGCCGTCGAGCGTGCCCTCGATGATGCGCCGGCCGCAGACCTCGCCATAGGTCGTGCCGGGCTTCTCGTAGAAGGCCACGCCGCGGCAGGCGGCGGTGTAGGGAATCCAGGCATCCGAAACGCCGGGATCATGGCGCCAGCGCTCCTTGCCATTGGCGGCATCGAGCGCGATCAGGATGTTCTTCGCCGAGCAGAGATAGAGCGTGTCGCCGATTTTTAGCGGCGTTGTCTCGGCGCCATATTTGCTGTTTGCGGGATTGGCCGGCATGTCGCCGGTATGGGCCGTCCAGACCCGCTTGAGGCTGCCGACATTTTCCCGCGTGATCTGGTCGAGCGGCGAGAAGCGGCGCGCGGCTTCCGTGCCGCCATAGGCGGGCCAGTCACGCCCGGTCATACGCAGGGAGGGATCGTCCATCCGGAAGATGCCGGCCATGGGAAAGGTGAGAAGCGGCGGCGCGACGGGCGCATTGCGCAGCGAGATGCCCACGCCGCCGACCACGAGCACGGCGGCCAGCGCCAAGGCTCCACCGATGCTTCTGCGCGCGGTCACGCGGCCCGGCATGAGCGTGGGCAGGGCGAGGATCACCAGCATCATCATCAGCGCGGGCGGGATGATGCGGGGCACCAGCGCCCAGCCGCGCAGGCCCACCTCCCAGAACGCCCAGAACAGGGTGAGCGCGAAGACGACAGCGTAGATCAGCGCGCCCTCGCGCTTCAGCCGCAGAAGCTGGACGCCTGACGCGATCAGGCCGAGACCGGCCAGCACGTAATAGGGAGAGCCGCCCAGGAAGGCGAGCGTGGTTCCGCCGATCGCCAGCATCACGCCAAGGGCAACGAAGAGCGCGCCCAGCGCCCGCACCGCCCAGACCTGCCACCCGCCTCGGGTCGCTTCGCTCGTCGCCACCACCATGCGTCTCCCTGTGCTGCATCGCCGGTGACACCCGGCAACCAGAGGCAAAAATTGGCGCAGATGCGAAGGATGGCAAGCGAGAAGATATCAGGGCTGCACGATCCAGCCCTCAAGGCTGGGGATGAGCAACGGCCGGAAGCAGGGCGCGCGAAAGCGGGCATCGGTTTCGCGATAACGATACGCGACGAAACAGGGGCTTAAAGCGCGGCGAGCGACTTCCAAGAACCGGTCGAGAGAAGCGGCGCAAAGGGCCGCTGTCCGGCCCTCGCAATCGGCGGGACGGGTCTGCGGTCCGATGCGGGAATCGGTCAAGCAGCGGGGCGGCCGCAGCCGCCCCGCCCCTGATCGAAGCCCTTGGGGACAGAAGGAATTTCGCGAGCGCGCAGGGAGTTGAAAACGCGCTTCGCCTGCCCCGGGGCTTTTGCCATGCCGGGAAACCCCGGCATAGGCGGCTGTCTGAGCGGGAGGATCTCAGGCAGCCTGGATCTTGCGGCGGCCGCGGGCCCATTCCGGCAGGAAGGCGCCATGGGCGGCGATCAGATCGTCGGTCAGCGACCAGATCTGGTCGAGATCGAGCTCGGCCGCCGTGTGCGGGTCCATCATCGCCGCGTGATAGATGTGCTCGCGGTTCTCGGTCATCAGCGCGGCGACGGTGAGTTCCTGCACATTGATGTTGGTGCGGATCAGCGCGGTGAGCTGCGGCGGCAGCGCGCCGATATAGGTCGGCTGGATGCCCGAGGCATCGACGAGGCAGGGCACTTCCGCCGCGCAGTTTTCCGGCAGAGAGGTGATGCAGCCATTGTTGCGGACATTGCCGTAGATCACCGAGGGCTCGCCGGTCCAGACCGAGTTCATGATCGAGGAGGCGTATTCATGGCTCTCCTTGACCTCGATGGTCTCGGCCTCCTGATAGGCGGCCGCCTGGCCCTTCCAGCGCTCGATCTGCTCGACGCAGCGCTTGGGATATTCGTCCAGCGGAATGCCGAATTTCTCGATCAGGTCCTCGCGGCCTTCCTTGATGAAATAGGGCGTGTATTCGGCGAAATGCTCCGAGCTTTCGGTGACGAAATAGCCGAGCCGGGTCAGCATCTCGTAGCGCACCTTGTTCGGGCAGCGCGGGTTCCAGTGGCTTTCCTTGGGGAAGCGCCCCTCGCGATAGCCGCGCAGCAGATCCGGATAGAGGTTGCGGAAGCTGCCATCGGCCTGGCGATGCTCGAAGGAGAGGTAGAAGGCCATGTGGTTGATGCCGGCGGCGCGGTAGCGGATCTCGTTCACCGGAATGTCGAGGTCGCGGGCAAGCTCGGCGGCGGTGCCCTGCACCGAGTGGCAGAGACCGACCTGCCGGATGGTTGGATATTTCTCGGCGATCGCCCAGGTGTTGATCGCCATCGGGTTCACATATTGCAGGAGGATGGCATTGGGGCAGACGGCCAGCATGTCCTCGCAGATCGACCAGAGATGCGGCACGGTGCGCAGGCCGCGCATGATGCCGCCGACGCCGAGCGTATCGGCGATGGTCTGGCGCAGGCCGTATTTCTTCGGCACTTCGAAATCGGTGACGGTCGCCGGCTCATAACCGCCGATCTGGAAGGCGACGACGACGAAATCCGCCCCCTCCAGCGCCTTCTTCTGGTTGGAATGGGTCTCGATCTTCGCCTTGGTGCCGAGCGTGCGCACGAGCTTGCCGGCGACGATCTCGCTTTCGGCGAGACGCTGCGGATTGATGTCCATCAGCGCGATGGTGGCGTCGGCCAGCGCTTGGCGCTGCAGCACGTCGCCGATGATGTTCTTCATGAAGACGGTGGAGCCGGCGCCGATGAAGGTGATCTTGGGCTGTCGGGTCATGGAAGATGCCTTTCTGTCTGTCTTGTCAGTCTTGGGAGCGGGGTCAGGGCACATGGTCAGGCGGCCACCTCGAAGGCGGCGCGCACGAGGCGCTCGGTATAGGCGGTCTTGGGCCGGCTCAGGATCTCCTCCACCGGCCCCTCCTCGACGATCTTGCCGTGCTGCATCACCACCACGCGGTGGCAGAGCGCGCGCACGACCTTCAGGTCATGGGAAATGAACAGGTAGGAGAGGCCGCGCTCGGCCTGCAGCTTGCGCAGGAGCTCGATGATCTGCGCCTGAACCGAAAGATCAAGCGCCGAGGTCGGCTCGTCCAGCAGGATGAATTCGGGCTCCAGCGCCACGGCGCGGGCAATGGCGATGCGCTGGCGCTGGCCGCCGGAAAACTCGTGCGGGAAACGCTGCAGGATATTGCCCGGCAGGCCGGCATCCTCCAGCGCCTTGCGCACGCGGGCATGGCGCTCCTCCTTGGTCGCGCCGAGCCCGTTGACGATCAGCCCCTCCTCGATGATCTGGCCGATCGACATGCGCGGATTGAGCGAGGAGAACGGGTCCTGGAACACGATCTGCATGCGCGATCGCAAGGGGCGCATCTCCTCGCGCGTGCGGTCCTGGATCGGCACGCCGTCGAACAGGATCTCGCCGCCATCGGCGCGCATCAGCTTGACCAGCGCCTGGCCGAAGGTGGTCTTGCCCGATCCGCTCTCGCCGACGAGGCCAAGCGTCTCGCCCCGCCGGAGCATCAGCGAGAGGTTGTCGACCGCGACCAGCGGCTTGAACCGAGGACGGAAGAAGCCGCCATGCTTGAGCATGAAGGCGACGCGGACATCGCGCCCTTCGAGCACGGGGGCTGCACCCTCCGGCAGCGGATTGGCACGGCCGCGCGGCTCGGAGCCCAGCAGATGGCGGGTATAGGGATGCTGGGGGGCTGCAAAGAGCGCTTCCGTCGTATTGTGCTCACGCACCTCGCCCTGCGACATGACGTAGACATAGTCGGAGAACTGCCTGACCACGGTCAGATCATGGGTGATCAGGATCACCGCCATGCCCAAGCTCTTCTGCAGGTCGCGGATGAGGTTGAGGATCTGCGCCTGCACGGTGACGTCGAGCGCGGTGGTCGGCTCGTCGGCGATCAGGATGTCGGGATCGTTGGCGAGCGCCATGGCGATCATGATGCGCTGGCGCTGACCGCCGGAAAGCTGGTGCGGATACTGGTCCAGCCGCGCCTCGGGGTCGGGGATCTGCACCTTTTTCAAAAGGTCGAGTGCGCGCGCTCTTGCCTGCGCCCCGCTCAAGCGCTGATGCACCCGGATCGCCTCCACGATCTGGCTGCCGATCGTATAGACCGGGTTGAGCGAGCTCATCGGCTCCTGGAAGATCATCGAGATGCGGTTGCCGCGTAGCGACCGGCGCCGGCGCTCGCTGAAGGCCAGCACGTTCTCTCCGTTGAAGGCGATGGTGGCGTCGCCCTCCACCCGCGCCCGCTTGCCGAGCAGGCCCATGATGGTGCGGGCCGTGACGGACTTGCCCGAGCCGCTCTCGCCGACGATGGCGATGGTTTCGCCGCGATAGAGCTGGAAGGAGACGTTCTTGACCGCCGCCACCTCCCCGCCCTCCACCTTGAAGCGCACGGCCACATGGCGGGCATCGAGGATCGGCGCGTCCGTGCGGGTTCCAAGGTCGTGGCGCTCCAGCGGAGCGTGGGGATTGGCCTCTGCCATGCGGCTCTTGTCGGTGGAGAGAATCATGGGTTCAAGCCTCCTCAATAGGGATCGACCGCATCGCGCAGACCGTCGCCCAGCGCATTGAACGCGAAGACGGTGACGAGCACGAAGGCCACGGGCGAGAGGATCCAGGGATAGGAGCCGATAACGGAATAGGTCGCGGTATCCTGCAGCATCAGCCCCCAGGAGATCAGCGGCGGCTTCACCGCGAAGCCGAGAAAGCCGAGGAAGCTTTCGAGCAGCACGACAGAGGGGATGGCGAGCGTGACGGCGACGATCACATGGCTCAGCACATTCGGCAGGATGTGCTGGAAGATGATGCGCCGGTCGGTCGCGCCGACCGCGATCGCCGCGCGGACATAGTCGATGCGGGCGAGCGCCAGCGTCTTGCCGCGCACCTCGCGCGACATCTGCGCCCAGCCGAGACCGGACATGACCAGAATGACGAAGGCGATGAAGACATGTGTCGGCGCGGTCACCGGGATCAGCGAGGTCAGCGCCAGATAGAAGGGCAATTGCGGGAAGGCGAGGATCAGCTCGACCAGGCGCTGGGTCCAGGCATCGAAGCGGCCGCCGAAATAGCCCGAGACCATGCCGACCGTCGTGCCGATGACGGTGACGATGGTGACGACCGTCAGCGCGATCATCAGCGAGATGCGCGAGCCGTAGAAAATGCGCGAGAGCACGTCGCGGCCGAACTTGTCGGTGCCGAGGAAGTGCACCGGCGTGCCGTCCACCGCGCCGATCAGATGGCGCTCGGCCGGGATGAGGCCGAAGAGGTGATAGGGCGCGCCCTTGACGAACAGGCCCAGCACCTGCGGATTGTCATAGTCGGGGCCGATCACCGGCTGGAAGGTGATGGGATCCAGATCCTGGCCATCGGCCAGCGGATAGGAGCGCGGCGAGACGAAGTTCCCGTCGCGGTCGGTGATGTGGATGGCCTGCGGCGGGGCGAAGCCGACGCCGGTCGCCTTGGGATCAACAGGCGCGAGGAAATCGGCGAAGACCGCCATGAACAAGAGCAGGCAGACGAGCACCAGCCCGATCATGCCGGTCCAAGAGCGCTTCAGGCGGCGCCAGACGAGCGCGCCATAGCTTTCGTGCTGGCGGGCATCGGCTTTGGTCGGGGTTTTTGCGGGCTGGACAACCACGGTGTTGTGAACCTCGATGCTCATGCCGGCGCTCCTCCCAGCCGCACGCGCGGATCAAGAGCGGCGAGCAGCATGTCGGCGATGATGTTGCCGACGATGAGGGTGGCCGAGAGCACCAGCATGAAGGTGGCTGTGACATAGACATCGCCCACCCACATGGAGCCGACGATCGCCGGGCCGACGGTGGGCAGCGCGAAGATGATCGCGGTCTCGATCTCGCCGGTCAGCATGTAGGGAAGAACCACGCCCTGATACATGATCAGGGGATGCAGCGCATTGGGAACGGCATGGCGCAGGATGACCTTGCCTTCCGACAGGCCCTTGGCCCGCGCGGTCTCGATATATTGCGCGTTCAGCGTATCGAGCAGGTTTCCGCGCATCACCCGCATATTGTAAGCGAGCCCGCCGAAGGTGGCGATGGCGATCACGGGCCAGACATGCTGGAGGAGGTCGACGAACTTGCCCCAGCTCCAGGGCGCGCCACCATAGCGGGCGGAGTTGAAGGCGCCGATCTCGCTGACATTGAAATGGAACACCAGGACATAGACGATGATCAGCGCCATCAGGAAGCGCGGCACCGTCATGCCGAGGAAGGAGATACCGGATAGCAGGCTATCCACCCAGGAATATTGCCGCGTCGCCGCCAGAATGCCGAAGGAGATGCCGATGACGGAGGCCAGGATGTGGCAGACGAGCGCGAGCGCCAGCGTGCGCGGCAGCCGCTCGGCCACGACATCGGCGACGGGCTTGTTGTAATAGAGGCTCTGGCCGAAATCGCCGCGGGTGACGATGCCCGTGATCCAGTTCACATATTGCAGCGGCAGCGGCTTATCGAGGCCATGCTCCACGCGATAGGCCTGGGCCTGAGCATCCGCCGCCTCGAAGGAGGCGCCGCCCTGGTTGATCAGCTGCGAGCGGATATAGTCGCTATAGTCGCCCGGCGGGGCCTGGATGATCGCGAAGGTCACCACGCTCAGGACGAAGAGCACGGGAACGGCCGAGGCGATGCGCATCAAGAGATAGGCGAACATGAGCTGTCCTGCCTCCTGTTTTCCTTGGCTTCGAGGGTCCGCGGGCCAGGCGCCAGGGCAGCCCGCGGACTTGGACACGAGACGGGGACGAGGCCGGCGCTGTCTTTCGCGACGGCGCCGGCCGCGTCAGGGCTTAGTTCAAGAGCCCCTTGGTCCCCGGCTTGCCGGGCAGCTGGTCCTTGAACAGCTGGTAGTCGCCCTGCTTGTCGGCGGCCACGAACAGGCGCTCGCGCAGAACCGTGTCTTCCGCCCAGTTGAACATGAAGATCGGCGCACCCGGGGGAACGTTGGAGAAGCGCTTGTTGATGATCAGCGCGCCCGGATATTCGGTCAGGCCGACCGTATCGACATGGGTGGTCACCAGCTTCTGATATTGCTTCATCAGCTTGGCCCGCTCATCATTGTCGCTGGAGCGGATGAAGGCGTTGACGGTCTCGACCATCTCCTTCTCATGCGGCATGAGATCGACCTTGCCGTCCTTGCCGGCGCGGTGATGCGGGCTGGTCTGCGGGCCCGTCGGGGCAAGCTGGAAGGTGTTCTGCACGACGGCCGTCAGTTCCTGGTCGTTGCGGCGGATCATCCAGTCGAAGCGGCCGCCGGCCTGGGTGGCGTCGCGCTTGGTGCCATCGAGCGCATTGAGCACGACGCGCAGGCCCAGCTTCTCCATCTGGCCGATCACGCCTTCGGCAAGGCTCTTGTCGGTGGTGTAATCCGAGGTGGCGAGCAGGACGATTTCGACATCGGCGCCGTTCATGATGTTCTTGGGATAGTTGACGATGCCGTCGCCATCCGTGTCCTTCAGCCCGGCCTTGGCGAGCAGCGCCTTGGCGCCTTCGAGGTCGAAGGGATAGTAGACGGTGGACTGGCGGTCGTAATAGCTGGAGCCGGAGGAGAGGCCGCCCGGATAGATCGCAGTGAAGGGGCCCTTGACCAGGCTTTCGCCCAGCTTCTTGCGGTCCAGCGCCATGGTCACCGCCTTGCGGAAATCCTCGTTGCGGTTCAGCTCGCGCACGGCCTGCATGCGCGCATCCGGATCGCCCCAGCCATTGGCCGAGAAGTTCATGCGCAGATTGTAGCCGATGATGCGCGGGCCGAAGGCGAGACGGGCGGGGGCGCTCTCGGAGGCCGCGCGCTTCAGGCTTTCGACGAAGTTTTCCGGCTGTTCGAGGTTGGAGAAGTCGCCGGACCCTGCAATCGCCTGCACGTCACGGTCGGCCCAGGTCGAGAGCTTGTAATGCAGCTCGTCGATATAGGGCAGCTGATGGCCCTGCTCGTCCACCTTCCAGTAATAGGGGTTGCGGCGCAGGACGATGATGTCGTCAGGGCGATATTCCACCGGCACCCAGGCGCCCATGACCGGCATGTTCATATATTCCGGCGGGAAGGCGTTGCGGTACTGGTTATAGGTGTTCTTGGAATATTTCGGATGCTGGGGCTTCAGAATATGCGCCGGGCCGGGGCAGAAGGTGCCATAGGCCATGGCGTAGAGATATTGCTTGGGGAAGGCGTCCTTGAAGGTCCATTCGACGGTGTAGTCGTCGATCTTCTTCAGCTCGGTGCCCTCGCCAAAGGTCTCGCGGGTGGCGCCGTTGAGCGGGCTTACATTGGGATCAACGACATTGTCGTCCCAGTAGAACATCAGGTCATCGGCGGTGAAGGGCACGCCGTCGGACCATTTGGCGCCCTTGACCAGGTTCATGGTCAGTTTGTGGCCGTCCTGCGACCAGGTCCAGCTCTTGGCCAGGTTCGGCAGCGGCTCCATGTCCTTGGCCTCCACCTGGTAGAGCGGCGCGGTGCGCGTCAGGCATTCCGACATGGCGATGTCGATGCCGCCCCAGCCCTGGGTCTGGCCGGCGGAATAGTTCCAGCCTTCCGGACGGCCGCCGATCACATGGCGCATGGTGTCGCCATAGACGCCGATGCCGTCGGGCATGTTGCCGGTCTTGAAGACCATGGGTTCTTCGGGCAGGCGCTCGGCCACGGGCGGCAGCTTGCCGGTCTTGACATATTTCTCCGTGACCCAGCCCGGCTCCTGATAGGCGGGGAGCTTCTTGAATTCGAGGATCGAATCACGCGGCACGAAGGTGATCTTGCCCTGGGCCGGGAATGGCGGCGGCTCGGGCACGGTGGTGGGTTCGGAAGCGGAGGCTGCAAGCGCCAGCGTCGAAACGCCGAGCGCGAGCGAGGCCGCGAAGGTCAGGCCGCGAAATGTCATGGTTCAACTCTCTCCCGTGGTTCATCGGCCTGACGTCGCTGTCGGGACGCCCGGCCTCCTCCTGATGATCTCTGTGAGGGTCCGCCCGCCCGGCTCGCTCCTCCAAGCACCGGACGGACGGGCATTTATAAATTTAGCCGGCGAGCTTTTCCGCACGCAGCTCGTCGATCGAGCGCACGGCCCGGCGGGCCGCACCCGCCCAGTCGCGGGTCTTGACCGTGCCCTTGGCCAGCCGCGCCTTGGCGTCGTCCACGGCATGGGCATATTGCGGAAGCCAGCGGGCCTCAGCCACCACCATCTCGTCCACCATCTGCCAGACCTCTTCCGGCGTGCAGATGGCGCCGACAAGCGGATCATGCAGCACGGCCAGCTTCAGCAGATCGATATCGCCTGAAATCGCCGCATGGACCGACATGCGCTGGACATTGATCGAGGACAGGCAGGTCGCCGCGCAGGCTTCCGGCAGCGTGATGCCGGAGACCATGTTGATGCCGAACCGATCGACGAAGCCGGGCGATTCGATAATGGCGTCGGCCGGCAGGTTGGTGATGACGCCGGTGTTCTTGACGTTGAAATGGCCGCGATAGACGCGCCCCGTTTCCAGCGCCTCGAGAATGTGGCTGGCATGTTCGTTGGAGCGCCTGGCCGGATCGATCGGCTTGCCGGCGCTGTCGAGGAAGCGGGGAAACTCGGTTTCGAACCAGTTGCGCGTTTCGGTGGAGTGGCGCAGATAGCCGCCGGTCTCGCCATGGATCCAGTCGGACATGTCGATCCAGCGCGCCGTCTCTTCCGGCCGCTTGCGATACCAGGGCAGATATTCTGACAGGTGGCCGTTGCTCTCGGTGGAATAGACGCCGAAGCGCTTGAGCACGTCGATGCGCAGCTTTTCCTGCTGGGAGAACACCGGATGGGCCTCGAAGCCGGCAATCAGCTCGTCCTTGCCGATCCTGCGGCCGTTGACGCGCAGATCGACGAACCAGGTCTGATGGTTGATGCCCGAGCAGATATAGTCGAGTTCGCCGTCCTTGACGCCGAGCACCTCGGCGATCTGCTCGGCCCCATGCTGCACGCCGTGGCACAGGCCGACGGTATCGACCTTGCCATATTCGATCGCCGCCCAGGTGTTCATGGCCATGGGGTTGGCATAGTTGAGGAACTTCGCGCCCGGCTCGGCCACCTCGCGGATGTCCTTGCAGAAGTCGAGGATGACGGGGATGTTGCGCTGGCCATAGAGAATGCCGCCGGCGCAGATCGTGTCGCCCACGCACTGGTCCACCCCGTATTTCAGCGGAATGCGGATATCCTCGGCATAGGCCTCCAGCCCGCCGACGCGCACGCAGCTGATGATGTAGCGCGCGCCCTCGATCGCCTTTCGCCTGTCGGTGGTGGCCGTCACCTTGGTCGGCAGGCCGTTGGCCTCGACGATCCGGTCGAGGATCGTCTTGATCATGGCGAGATTCTGCTCGCTGATATCGGTGAGCGCCACCTCGATCTCTGCAAATTCCGGCACGCACAGAATGTCGGTAAACAGCTTCTTGGTGAAACCGACGCTGCCGGCGCCGATGATGGCAATCTTGAATGAAGTCATGGCTTCCTCTTGCGGACACGCGCTGTCCTGCTCCGCCCGCAAACATTGCAGCCGGATTCAGGGTAAAATTGCGTCAAACCTCTGTGAGCCGCTTAGTGAATGGCCTTGGCAGGCCTCCTCGTGCACTTGGCTATTTCCTGCGGCTCTTGCTCCCTGAGGCGGCATTATGCGAAGATTGCCGCGCTTGAACAGGAGGCATTTGTGCTTTCATGGGTAATTCTATGCTCAAATCCTTGATGGCTGAAGGGCCTGTGATGCGCACGGTTTCCCTGCCGCGCGGCCGCCAGAGCCTGCACACCATGCCCACCAGCACGGGCTATGAGATCCGCAATCGCGGCCTTTATGACTGGGATGGGCGCAAGCGCGGCCAGACGCCGTTCACCGTTCTGCAGCACACGATTTCCGGCGCCGGCAATCTGCGCTACGAGAACCGGACCTATCGTGTGGAGGCCGGAAAGACGCTTTTGGTGCTGGTGCCGCACAACCATCGCTATTGGCTGGAAGAGGGCGGGCACTGGGAATTCTTCTGGATCTCGATGAATGGCGAGGAGGCGCTGCGCATCCACAAGGCCATCCTCGACGTGACAGGCCCGATCCTGACGCTGCAGCCCGGGACCGTCGATCATCTGGCCAGCTGCGCGCATCGGCTGATCCATCAGGGCGGCGCCGACCGGCCCGGCTCGGCCTCGGCCATCGCCTATGAAGCGGCCATGGCGCTCTATGACGACGTGTTCGGCGCCCATCCCGTCATCGGCCAGGAATACCGGGCGATGCAGCATGTCATCACCCACATCATGGACAATCTCGACCGCGCCCTGCCGGTGGACGAGCTGGCGGCGGTCTCCGGCCTCAGCCGGGCGCATTTCTCCCGCGTCTTCGCCGCCAGCGAGGGCATGCCGCCAGCGGAATTCGTTCTGTCCAGGCGCCTGCAGCGCGCCACCAAACTGCTGGCCCGGGCGGATCTGTCGATCAAGGACATTTCCGCCCTGTGCGGCTTCGACGATCCGAACTATTTCGCCAAGGTCTTCCGCCGGCATTTCGGCGCCAACCCGACGGAGTTTCGCACCACGGGCATGTATGCCAGCATCGAGCCCTCGGCGCGGACGGGCGCTTCCCGGATCGACAGGGACGATGCGCAAAATCCGCAATCCTGAGAAGCATTGCCGCCGATGTCCTGGGATCAAGACGCGAATCGAACAGAATCAATGGCCTTGACCCCGTCGCGGCGGCGGATCAGGGGTGGATATTTCCCCCATTTGCCTTAGGTGAGAGCGCTGATGTGAGGATCCGCGCGCCGGGCAAAACCGGGAGCGCCGGCATCACGGGAACGACGACAGACCGTCCTGCGGCGCCTGCAAGAAAAGCACCGTCGATCCCGGCGTGCGAAAGAGGAGCAAGAATGCCGGAGACGAAAACAATTCTCGTCCTGGAAGACGATGGTCTTCTGGCGATGGACATGGAGGATTTTCTCCTGGACGAGGGTTATGCGGTTCTCGGGCCCTTCTCCACCATCACCCGGGCGCTCGAGGCCTTGGGCAAGGCCGCCGTTGACTTCGCCATCGTCGATCTCAATCTCAACGGCCTGTTTTCCTTCCCCGTCATCGATGCGCTTCAGGAGCGCGGCATTCCGCTGATCGTATGCAGCGGCTATGCCGAACTGCCGGAGATCAAGGCCCGGCTGTCCGGCCTGCCGCTTCTGCCCAAGCCCTGGAATGCCGCGCGGCTGTCCAGCCTGATCGAGACCGTGTTCATCAACGGCACGCAGGCCAGCTGACGCGCCTCGGCACCGACGCTCGATCCTTTCGGGCGCAACGCGTCAGAGTTCGATCACCTTCGGAATCAGGATTTCGCAGAGGAATCCCGTCGCGCGATAGTTCAGCGTGACGCTGCCCTGCAGTTCATATTCGACGCTGCGTTTGATCAGCGTCGTGCCGAACCCCTCGCGCTCCGGCCGCTCGACCGAGGGACCGTCGATCTCGCGCCAGATGATGCGGACGTGATCCGGCTCGCCGGCATCCTCGTTCCAGCTGATCACCACGCGGCCGCCTTCATGGGCGAGCGCGCCATGCTTGACGGCATTCGTCGCCAGCTCGTTGAAGACCATGCTGAGCGCCAGCGCCGGCTTGGGCGAGAGCGGGACGAATGCATCCGCGTGAATTTCGATGCGGCGCTCCTCGGCCTCGCCATTGCCCAGTCGCGCAGGTCCGGTGCGCGTTGGAATGCGGCCGATGCCGCTGCGCAGATAGGGCTCCATGGTGCGGCGTACGACCTCGAGAAGGTCGGTCTCGCTCCAGTTGGTCTCGAACAGCAGGGCATGGGCATCCGCCATGGCGCCGAGCCGCTGCAGCAGGTTGGCAACGTAATCCTCAGCCGGCTGTCCGCGCACCAGCGTGCGCCGCACCAGCGACATGACCATGGCCATGGTGTTCTTAACCCGGTGGCTGAGTTCGCGGACCAGCACTTCCTTCTGCCGCTCCGCCCGCAGGCGCTCGGCCTTTTCGCGCGCCTCGGCCAGCGCGCGCTCCACGGCCGCCGGCAGGCGGATCAGCCGCTGCTTGAGAATGTAGTCGGTGGCGCCGCGGCGGAAGGATTCGATCGCCACCTCCTCGCCCAGCACGCCCGAGACGAAGATGAAGGGCAGATGCGGCGCCAGCTCGCGCGCCATGTCCAAGGCGGACATGCCGTCGAAATCCGGCAGCGAGAAATCGGCCAGAATGAGATCGATGCCGCCTTCGGCCAGCGCCGCCGCGAAATCATCGCGCAGCGAGACCCGGACGATCACCGGCGGCGGGACGATATCGCGCAGGAATTCGCAGATCAGCTCGGCATCGAGCGCGCTGTCTTCGAGCAGCAGAAGACGCGCAGCCGTGGAATTTTCATGGGCGGCCATTGCGGCGCTGTCCTGGTGGCGGTTCGTTCAGGATGCCCCAGAACACGCCGAGATCCTTGATGGCCTTGAAGAATTCGGAGAATTCGACCGGCTTTACCACAAAGGCGTTGACGCCCAGCTCATAGCTGCGGACCAGATCCTGCTCCTCGCGCGAGGAGGTGAGCATGACGATCGGGATATGCTTGCGGTCCTGGTCCTTCTTCACGCGCTCGAGAACCTCGAGCCCGTCGATCTTGGGAAGCTTGAGGTCGAGCAGCACCACGGCCGGATCGCCGGCCGGGCGGCCGCGATGGACACCCTCGCAAAAGAGATAGTCGATCGCCTCGGCACCGTCGCGCGCCACGACGATCTCGTTGGCGAGCTGGCACTTTTCCAGCGCCGTCAATGTCAGCTCCAGGTCTCTTGGACTGTCTTCGACCAAAAGGATGGGGCGCAGTTCAGACAAGGGCACGGCCTTTCTTTTGCGGAAGGGGAAGCGCGAAGGTGAAGCGGGCGCCTTTGCCGACTTCGCCCGTTGCGGTGATGGATCCGTTGTGGCGATCGAGAATGCGCCGGACAAGGGCCAGGCCGATGCCTGTCCCCTCGAAATCCTCGGCACGCTGCAGACGCTGGAACACGCCGAACAGCTTGGCGGCATAGGCCATGTCGAAACCCACGCCATTATCCTCGACCGTATAACAGGTCTTGCCGTCGTGTTCCTGTCCGTGGATCGTGATAATGGCGGGGTCGCGCGGGCGGGTATATTTTACCGCATTGTCGATCAGATTGTACCAGACCTGCCGGAGCAGTGTCTGATCGCCGAAGGTGTGCGGCAGGGACGAGACGCGCCACTCGATATTCCTTCCCTCGGTCGAAAGATTGATGCTGCGCATGACTTCGTTGACGACCTTGTCCATGTCAATCGCGCTCTTGGACAAAGAAGCACGACCGAGCTGCGAGAAATTCAGGAGATCGTCCACGAGGCGGCCTGCGGCAAGGGCCGAATCGGAAATGGTCTGCAAATAATGCCGGGACTTCGCATCCATATCCGCCTCGCGCTCGCGCAGGAGCTGGGCGAAGCCGACGATATGGCGGAAGGGCGCGCGCAAATCGTGGGAGACCGAGTAGGAAAAGGCTTCCAGCTCCCGGTTTGAACGCTGCAGCTCCCGCGTCAGCTGCGCCATCTCTTCCGCGCGCCGCAGGACGACGCCGACGATGGCGGTGCGCAGATTGCGCGCGGCCGACCGCTCCGCCTCGCTCCAGGCGAGTGCACGCCCGCGCACCTGCTCGCGCCAGGCCTCGAAGGAATTGCGCGGGTGGATACGGCCCTCCTCCCGCACGATCTTGTGCGGATTGCCGGCCCAGGTCACGGTTTCGATCACTTCAGGGCGGAACCAGAGCAGCCAGTTGGAGGTCAGGTCCGAAATGCGCAGGGCAAGCAGACCGCTGGCGATCCGGCTGAAAGCCTCTGCCTGCGGCATGTCGAGCATCAGCCGGTCGGTGGTGTAGATCTCGCTGACGCCGCGGGCATCCAGCCAGTGGACGATGGCGCCGATCGCGTCGTCGTCCGGCACCTCGCCGGCCACTTCCAGCCGTCCCTCGGTCAGCATGGCGACGCCGGTCGCGCCGACCTGGGCCAGCAGCCGGTCGGGATCCGACATCAGCCCCGCCACCCAGTCCGGCGCGCCGGTCATGGCGGTCAGCAGCTGCGTCTCGATGGCACTCAGCCGCTCGCGCGCGGCCGCATCCTCGGCCCGCTCCTGTGCGCCGATGCGCATGGCAAGCGACTGCACCACGAAATCGCAGGCATCGTGCAGCATCGGCGAGAGATTGCGTGGCGCGGCCGAATGGCAGGCGACCAGGCCCCAGAGCGCGCCATCCACCATGATCGACACCGACATGGAGGCGCGCGTTCCCATGCTGCGCATATATTCGAGATGCACGGGAGACACGCTACGCAATTGCGCGAAGCTCAGATCCAGCGGCTGGCCGCTGCGCGGATCGACGGAGGGCTCGATCGGCACGGCGCGGTAATCGGCATCGGGAATGGAGCGAAGCCGGTTCTGGGCGTAGAGACGCCGCGCCTGGGCGGGAATATCGCCGGCGGGAAAGCGCAGGTCGAGATAGGACGGCAGACGGTCGTTGACCGATTCGGCCATCACCCGGCCGTTCCAGTCCTCGTCGAAGCGATAGATCAGCACCCGGTCGAAGCCGGAGAGCATCTGCACCACCCGGGCGCAGGCATCGAGCGCGCCGGTGACGGTCTGCTGGCCGGCAATCTCCTGGACGAAATTGTTCAGCTGCGAAAAGATGGAAAAGGCCGAGGAATCATTTGCGAGTTCCAGCTCGACCACGATCAGCCCTTCGGAGCGATGCGCCGTGATCACCGTCCGTTCGTCGCGGGCGATGACGCGCAGGAAAGGCTGGTCGCTCTCATGCCAGAGCGCGATCTCGTCCAGTTTCTCGCCGATTGCGCCGCCAAGCCTGGAGCCGATCACCGCCTCGCAGCCCAGGATGTCGGAAAGATTGGCGCTTGCGGCCAGCAGCGTCAGATCTGCGGGATCGAGCACCGCCAGCGCGCCATGCGGCTGGATCGCGCCTGGAATGTGAATCGGCTCCCGCTCACAGTCCGTCAGATCTTTTTGCGGTTTATCCATTTCGGCATCCTACCTCGAAGGGAAACCGCAGCGTCAGCGCGAGATCCCGAGTGTTGAGGCAGCGCCTCGAAAGGGATCGCCGGCGCCGCCGACATGCCCCATCAGATATGTCTTGCCCCTATCATATACCGCCGTCGGCGCGAAAGCACAGGAGGCTTCGGACGGAATCCTGTCTGCCACCGGCCCCAGCGCCGCGAGATAAAAATGAGAGAGGGAAAGGAAAGCGAAGAGAATAGGTGTCTGGCGACTCGCTTTCATGAAAGAAGCTTCTATATGAGCTGTTCTGTGTGATATGAAATCTGCATCGCGGACGTGACATCCCCGTGGCAGAGCCTTGCAAGCGATATGGATCGGCCCTTGCCAACGCAATTCGACGACGATCATCCTGCCGGCAATGCCCGCTTCATGCAGGCTGTCATGTCAGCATCCGACGACTGCATCAAGATCCTGTCGCTCGATGGGAAGCTGATGTTCATGAGCGAGGGCGGGCAGCGCGTGATGGAAGTCACCGACTTCGACAAGCTGCGCGGCTGCCCCTGGCCCGATTTCTGGGCGGGCGACGGCAATGTCGAGGCGCGCAATGCCATTGCGGCCGCGCAGGAGGGGCGCAGCTCGCGCTTTCTGGGCGCGGCCAACACCGCAAAGGGCACGCCGAAATTCTGGGACGTGAAGGTCTCGCCGATCCGCGGACCGGATGGCCAGCCCGAAAGCATCCTGTCGGTCTCGCGCGACATCACCGAGCTGAAGACGAGCGAGGACGAGCAGCGGCTTCTGGCGCAGGAGCTGCGCCACCGCGTGAAGAACATCCTGATGCTGGTGCGGGTGATCGCCAACCAGACGATCCGCGAGGACACGCCGGCCGACGAGGCGCGCGAGAAGCTTTCCGCCCGCCTGACCGCCCTTGCCGAATCGCAGGACCAGCTCAATTCGGCCAATGGCGCCCGGGCGGAGCTGCATGCGCTTCTGGAGGGCATTGCCGCCACCCATGGCGGTGACCGGCTGCATTTTTCCGGTCCGAAGCTGCAGCTGAACTCGCGCTGTACCCTGGCCATGGCCATGGCGCTGCATGAACTGGCCACCAATGCGATGAAATATGGCGCGCTCTCCAACGATACCGGCCATGTCGAAATCGCCTGGACTGTGGCCCGGAAGGACGATGCCGTCGAGACGTTTCAGTTCATCTGGCAGGAGCAGGGCGGCCCATCCGTCTGCCCGCCCAAATCCACGGGCTTCGGTTCGCGGCTGATCGAGCGGGCGCTCGCCGGCTATTTTCTCGGCACCGCGCGGATCGACTATCGCCCGGAAGGGCTGTTCTTCCTGCTCGAAGCCCCGCTGGAAGCGCTGACGCGGGAAGAAGGCTGAGCCTCCGAATCCCTGGGATCGACCGGCGCAGGGCTGTGGCACTTTCGGCAGGGCGCTGTCCGGAATTTTTTGGCAGCAGTGCTTGTCCACAAACTGTCTACCGTGACAAGGTGCGCACCATTGCTTCGGCCTTCGAGGTGCCGAGGCCACCAACGTGCAGGACAGGACCATGACGCTCGCCCCTCCCCCCGCCTTCATCACTGACGCGGAACGCCTGGAACGGCTGACCCGCCTGCGCGCCGCCATGGAAACGGCGGGCGTGACCGGCCTGCTGCTCGGCTCGACGGACAATCTGCGCTATTTCACCGGGCTGGTCTGGCATGGCAGCGAACGGCTGCTCGGCGCGCTGGTGACGGCGCAGGACCTCGTCTACATCGTGCCCGGCTTCGAAGAGAGCAAGGTCGAGACGCTTCAGCACCTGCCCGGCCGGACCGCGCTCTGGCAGGAGGAGGAAAGCCCGGCCGCCCTTGTCGCCCGGCTGCTCGGCGGCCAAGGCCTGCTGGCCATCGACGATGCGATGCCGCTGTTCTTCTATCATGCGCTGGCATCCGTGCTTTCGCCCGAACGCCTCGTCAATGCCGGGCCGCTGATGCGCCCCCTGCGGCGGATCAAGTCTCAGGCCGAGATCGATATTCTGCACTATGCCATGGGGCTGACGCTGGAAGTGCACAAGCGCGCCCATGCGATCCTGACGCCGGGCATCCGCGCGTCCGACGTCGTGCGCTTCATCGATGAGCAGCACCGGGCGCTGGCCGGCCATGCCTCCACCTTCTGCATCGTCTCCTTCGGCCAGGCGACCGCGCTGCCACACGGGGCCGAGGGCGAGCAGGTTCTGGAAAAGGGCGATGTCATCCTGGTGGACACGGGCACGCGCATCGACGGCTATCATTCAGACCTCACCCGCACCTATGTGCTCGATGGCCCGGATACGGATTTCGCCGCCCATTTCGCCATCGAGCGGGCAGCACAGCAGGCCGTGTTCGACGCCGCCCGCCTGGGCGCGCCGATGCAGGCGCTGGACGCCGCCGCGCGCGCGGTGCTGGCGGAAAAGGGCCTCGGCCCGGATTACCGCCTGCCGGGACTGCCCCACCGCGCCGGCCATGGCATCGGCCTGGAGATCCACGAGGAGCCCTATGTCGTGCGTGGCAACGAGACCCTGCTGGAGCCGGGCATGTGCTTCTCCAACGAGCCGATGATCGTCTTCCCCGGCCGCTACGGCATTCGTCTGGAAGACCATATCTACATGACCGAGGCCGGCCCCGCCTGGTTCACCCCGCCGCAGGAGAGCCCCATCGAGCCCTTCGCCTGAGCAGGTGAAAAGCAGAAGCCCAGAGCGTCGGATTTTTCCGAAAACCTGACACCACGTTTCGGTCCGTTGCTCTAAGCTGGCTCCTCCAGCGGCGCGCCCAGGCTCAAGGTGACGCGATCGGCGGCAAAGGCGGTGATGGCGAATTGCAGCGGCACGCCATCCGGCGTGTCGTTGACGGCGCGTGCCTCCATCACCACCGCCCCGGGCTTCAGCTCCAGAAGCGCGCGCTCGCGCTCGTCGGCGAGACGCGCAGTAATCTCGGTGGAGCGGCGGACATAGTCCGCGATCCCCAGCGCGGCATAGGCGCGGGTGATCGAGCCGGTCTCGCGCACCTGCGCGCCCATCTGCCCCAAACGCTTGGCATCGAAGTAGTTGGTCGAGTTCGACAGCGGCAGTCCGTCGACCCTTGAGACCAGCACGAGCCGCAGCAGGGGATGGCCGGGCGCCAGCCGCAGCTCAGCGGCGATCCGCTCGCTCGCCGGAACCGTCGTCTCCTCGATAACGGTGACCTGCCGGTCGCGGAACTGGCCGGCCAGCCCTTCGGAAAAGCGCGTGCGCCGGGAAATCGGGAAGGTATAGCGCTTGATCGAGCGCACCCGCGTGCCCCGTCCCTGCACCGTCTCGATCAGCCCTTCTTCGACCAGCCCCGCCAATGCGGCGCGCACCGTGTGACGGTTGACGGCGAAGCGCGCCGACAGCGCCATTTCGCCCGGCATCGCCCCCTCCTCGCCAAATTCCCCGTCGACAATCGCCTGTCGCAGACGATCGGCAATCTGGCGCCACAGCGCCACGCCGCTTCCCCGGTCAATCCCGCCCTGCGGCAGCATGTCCATCGATGACCTCCCTTTCCTGCGCAGCTGTCATGCCTTCGTCATGATCTAGGATTAAACGACGGCTCTGTCGAGTTGTCTAGATAAATAGACAAATGGAGAGTGATCGTGAACAAGCCTCAGCCTCATGCCGGCCCCGTGCCGGGACCCGGCATCGCCCCCGGCGAACAGGGCAGGCCGGACCTGCGGCGCCGGGCCTGGATGGGCCTCTTTGCCCGGGCCGAGCGCGGCCAGCTGGAAGCCTTTCTGAAACGCGAGGCGAGCGACGTCGCGGTACATCCCGTGCGCGGCCCGGAAACCGGCCTGGTCATGGTGCGCGGGCGCATCGGTGGCGGCGGCGCGCCCTTCAACCTCGGCGAGGCCACGATGAGCCGCGCCAGCATCCGCCTCGAGGACGGCACGATCGGCCATGGCCAGCTGCTCGGCAGCGACCGGGCCCATGCCCGGCTGGCGGCCATTCTCGACGCGCTCGGCCAGACCGCGGCCTTCACCGCCAGGGTCGCCGCGCTCACGCAAGAGATCGAGGCGCGCCTGACGGCGGATGACGAAGGCCGCGCCGAGGAAACGGCCGCGACCCGGGTCGACTTCTTTACCATGGTGCGGGGAGAGGACTGATGCCGCAGAAAGCCGCCAACGCCGCCTATTACGGCGCCTTCCAGGATCCGGTGACGAACGCGCAGGCCGCCTTTCGCGGGATCATGGACGCCATGGCCCGGCCGGGCCGCATCCATGTCTTTGCCGATCCCGCCCGCCCGCCGGCGCCGCTTTCGCCGGCTCAGGGCACGATCGCGCTGACACTGTTCGATCAGGATACGCCGGTGCATCTGACGCAGGGCCTTGCCGCCACTGCGGTCGCCTCCTGGCTCTCGTTCCAGACAGGCGCACCGATTGCCGCCGACCGGCTGCAGGCCCGTTTCGCGCTGGTGGAGAAGGCCGCGGCCCTGCCGCCGCTCTCGGGCTTCGCCCAGGGCACGCAGGATTATCCCGATCGCTCGACCACGGTCATCATCGAGCTCGAGGCCCTGTCCGGCGGCACCGCACGCCGGGTCGCCGGCCCCGGCATCGACGGGGAGACGACGATCGCGCCGCTCGGCCTGCCCGATGCCTTCGATGCGCTTTGGGCCGAGAACGGCGCCCAGTTTCCGCGCGGGGTCGATCTCATCCTCACGGCGGGCGATGCCTGCCTCTGCCTGCCGCGCACGCTGCGCATCCTGCGCTAAACGCATCGGACCGAAAAGTGGGAACCGGTTTTCGGAAAAATCCGATGCGCTGACAGCATCTCGCGCCGGCCGCCTTTCAGGGCGGCGGCGCACCGATCCAATCGCTTCGCGGACCGACGCGCCGATCCGGCCGTGTCCGCCAGAATGGAGGCGTTCCATGTATGTCGCCGTCAAGGGCGGGGAAACCGCCATCGCCGAGGCCCACCGCCTGCTTGCCGACCGGCGTCGCGGCCCGCGCGATCTGCCCGCCCTCTCGCTGGCGCAGATCGCCGGCCAGCTCTCGCTCGCGGTCGACCGCGTCATGGCCGAGGCCTCGCTCTACGATCCGATCCTTGCAGCCCTTGCCGTCAAGCAGGCGCGCGGCGACATGATCGAGGCGATCTTCCTCCTGCGCGCCTACCGCACCACCCTGCCGCGCCTGGCGATCTCGCAGCCGCTCGAAACGGCGGCCATGCAGATCGAGCGGCGCGTCTCGGCCACCTACAAGGATCTGCCGGGCGGCCAGTTGCTCGGCCCCACCTTCGACTATACCCACCGCCTGCTCGACCCCGATCTCGCGGGCGAAGAGGCCGAGCCTGAGACCCCTGCCCGCCGCGCCGTCTCGGGCGAAAAGGTCATGCGCGTCTCCGACATTCTCGACGGCGAAGGCCTGGTGGAAGGCGATGGCAGCTTCGGCCCGGATCATGTAGCCGGCGACATCACCCGCGAGCCCTTGGACTTCCCCATGCCGCGCGACACGCGGCTGCAGGTTCTGGCGCGCGGCGACGAGGGCTTCCTGCTCGCGCTCGCCTATTCCACCCAGCGCGGCTATGGCCGCACCCATCCCTTCGTCGGCGAAATCCGCATCGGCCTTGCCGATGTCGAGATCGAGCTGCCGGAGCTCGGCTTTTCCGTCCCGCTCGGCCGCATCCGCATCACCGAGTGCCAGATGGTCAACCAGTTCAAGGGCTCGGCCAAGGAGCCGCCGCAGTTCACCCGCGGCTACGGCCTGGTCTTCGGCCAGTCGGAACGCAAGGCCATGGCCATGTCGCTGGTCGACCGGGCGCTGCGCGCCGACGAATTCGGCGAGGACATCGTCGCCCCGGCGCAGGACCAGGAATTCGTTCTGTCGCATGCCGACAACGTCCAGGCGACCGGCTTCGTCGAGCACCTGAAACTGCCGCATTATGTCGACTTCCAGGCCGAGCTGGACCTCGTGCGCCGCATGCGCGCGGAATACGAGGCCAAGCGTGCCGGCCAGGCGGGCGACGAGGACGCCATCACCAGCGAGGCCGCACAATGAGCGCGATCGAGGGCATCGCCCGCACCAATTTCGCCTATCTCGACGAACAGACCAAGCGGATGATCCGCCGAGCCATCCTGAAGGCCATCGCCATTCCCGGCTATCAGGTGCCCTTCGCCTCGCGCGAAATGCCGATGCCATACGGTTGGGGCACGGGCGGCGTGCAGGTGACCGCCGCCATCATCGGGCCGGAAGACCGGCTGAAGGTGATCGACCAGGGCGCCGACGACACCACCAATGCCGTCTCCATCCGCGCCTTCTTCGAGAAGGTCGCCAATGTCGCGGTGACGACCCATACGCGCGACGCCACCATCATCCAGACCCGCCACCGCATTCCCGAGGCGCCGCTTAGCGAAGGCCAGGTGCTGGTCTATCAGGTGCCGATCCCCGAACCCTTGCGCTTCCTCGAGCCGCGCGAGACCGAGACGCGGATGATGCACGCGCTGGAAGAATACGGCCTGATGCATGTGAAGCTCTATGAGGACATCGCCCGCAACGGCCATATCGCCACCACCTATGCCTATCCCGTGCAGGTGGCCGGCCGCTATGTGATGGACCCCTCGCCGATCCCGAAATTCGACAATCCGAAGATGGACCGCTCCCCGGCGCTCCAGCTGTTCGGCGCGGGCCGCGAGAAGCGCATCTATGCCGTGCCGCCCTTCACCGAGGTGAAGAGCCTGGATTTCGAGGATCACCCCTTCACCATCCAGCGCTTCGACAAGCCCTGCGCGCTCTGCGGATCGACCCACTCCTATCTCGACGAAGTGGTGCTCGACGATCGCGGCGGGCGGATGTTCGTCTGCTCCGACACCGATTTCTGCGAGGAGCGGCGCGAGGCCGGCCATGTGGGCCCGCTCGGCGTGCCCGCCTGATCCCTGTTTCCTTTCTGCAGCTCCCCAGGAGGAGATGATGACAGCAGAACAACCGCTTCTCAAAGTCAGCAACCTGTCGCGCTTCTATGGCGGGCGGATCGGCTGCCTCGACGTGTCCTTCGACCTGTGGCCCGGCGAGGTGCTGGCGATCGTGGGCGAGTCCGGCTCCGGCAAGACGACGCTGCTCAATTGCGTCTCCAGCCGGCTGCAGGCCCAGGCCGGCCGCGTGGAATACCGCATGCGCGACGGCCGCCTGCGCGCGCTGTCCGACATGGGCGAGGCCGAGCGGCGCTTCCTGATGCGCACCGACTGGGGCTTCGTCCACCAAAACCCGGCCGACGGGCTGCGCATGACGGTTTCGGCCGGCGCCAATGTCGGCGAGCGGCTGATGGCGGTGGGCGCGCGCCATTACGGCCATATCCGCGAGACGGCGGTGGACTGGCTGCAGCGCGTGGAGATCAACACCGACCGCGTCGATGATCCGCCGCGCGCCTTTTCCGGCGGCATGCGCCAGCGGCTGCAGATCGCCCGCAACCTCGTCACCGCCCCGCGCCTGGTGTTCATGGACGAGCCGACCGGCGGCCTGGACGTCTCGGTGCAGGCGCGCCTGCTCGATCTCCTGCGCGGCCTCGTCAGCGATCTCGGCCTGGCCGTGATCCTCGTCACCCATGACCTCGCCGTGGCCCGGCTGCTTTCGCACCGGATGATGGTGATGAAGGACGGGCGGGTGATCGAGGCGGGGCTGACCGACCGCGTGCTCGACGACCCGCGCGAGCCTTACACCCAGCTGCTCGTCTCCTCCATCCTGCAGGTCTGAGGCCTGTTTTCGAAAGGACATGCCATGTCGACGCCTCTCGTCGTCAGCGAGGTTCGCAAGAGCTTCACCATGCATCTGCGCGGCGGCCTGGTGCTGCCCGTGGTCGACAATGTCAGCTTCTCGCTGAAAGCCGGCGAATGCGCCGTGCTCGGCGGCCCCTCGGGCGTAGGCAAATCCTCGATCCTGAAGATGCTCTACGGCAATTACGCCATCGATGCCGGGCAGATCCTGATCGAGCATGCGGGCGGCTTCGTCGATCTCGCCACGGCCAGCCCGCGCGCGGTGATCGACATCCGCCGCGCGACGCTCGGCTATGTCAGCCAGTTCCTGCGCACCCTGCCGCGCGTGGCGGCGATCGACGTGGTGGCCGAGCCGCTGATCGCCCGCGGCGAAGCGGCCGAAACCGCACGCGACAAGGCCGCCGAACTCCTAAGCCGGCTCAATCTTCCGGAAGCGCTCTGGCGCCTGCCGCCGGCCACTTTCTCAGGCGGCGAGCAGCAGCGCGTCAACATCGCCCGCGGCTTCATCACCGATCACAGGATCCTGCTGCTCGACGAACCCACCGCCTCGCTGGACGCGGTTAACCGCGCCGTGGTGGTCGAGATGATCGAAGCCCGCAAGCAGGCCGGCACCGCGCTCCTCGGCATTTTCCACGATGACGACGTGCGCGCCCGCGTAGCCGACCGCATCATCGACGTCTCCGCCTTTTCCGCCCGCAAGGACGCTGCCGCATGACCAAGCTCTCCATCGAACCCCTGATCGACCCGACCGCGCGCGTCAGCGCCTGCACGCTCGGCCGCTATACCGAAGTGGCCGAGTTCTGCCGCATCTCCGAGACCGAACTTGGCGATTATTCCTACATCATGGAGGGCGGCCGGGTCTGGTGCACCACAATCGGAAAGTTCGTCAATATTGCTGCGGACGTGCGCATCAACGCCACCAATCATCCGATGGACCGGGCGACGATGCATCATTTCACCTATCGCGCCGGCGACTACTGGCCCGATGCGGAAAACGAAGCGGACTTCTTCGCCGCCCGCCGGGCAAAACGCGTGGTTATCGGCCATGACGTCTGGATCGGCCATGGCGCCACGCTGGTGGCCGGCGTCACCGTCGGCAATGGCGCGGTCATCGGCGCGGGCGCCGTCGTCACCCGCGATGTCGCGCCCTATACGGTCGTCGGCGGCGTGCCGGCCCGGCCGATCCGCCCGCGCTTTGCCCCCGAAATCGGCGCGCGGCTCGACCGGCTGACCTGGTGGGACTGGGAGCACGACCGGCTGCGCGCAGCACTCGAAGACTTCCGCAGCCTGTCGGCCGAGGATTTCCTGATCAAATATGATGGCTGAGGTCGGGCTTTTCGCCAGTTTTACAAAACTGACATCAAACTGACACGACCAGTTCACGGATCGGGTCAAAGGCATAGGCAGCCCATCCCGATCCAATTAAAGAGCCGGCTCATGAATTTCGAGCTTCAACAGGTCACCCGCCGCTTCCATGGCAAGACTGCCGTCGATCAGGTGACCCTGACCATCCCGCATGGCCAGATGGTCGGCATCATCGGCCGCTCCGGCGCCGGCAAATCGACGCTCCTGCGCATGATCAACCGCCTGGTCGATCCGAGCGAGGGCGTTATCCGCTTTGGCGATCTCGACGTGTCCAAGCTCAAGGGTGCCGCGCTTCGGCGCTGGCAGAGCGACTGCGCGATGATCTTCCAGCAGTTCAACCTGGTGCCGCGCCTCGACGTGCTGACCAATGTTCTGCTCGGCCGGCTGAACCGCCGCTCGACGCTGTCCAGCGTGCTCGGCCTCTTTACCCGCGAGGAGCGCATCCTGGCGATTGCCGCGCTGGAACGGCTCGGCATCGAGCAGACGGCGCTGCAGGCGGCCGGCACGCTTTCGGGCGGCCAGCAGCAGCGCGTGGCGATTGCCCGCGCGCTGATGCAGGAGCCGAAGATGCTTCTGGCCGACGAGCCGATCGCCTCGCTCGATCCGCTCAACGCCAAGATCGTGATGGACTCGCTGCGCGACATCAACGAGCGCGAGGGCATCACCGTCATCACCAACCTGCACACGCTCGACACCGCCCGCAGCTATTGCGAGCGCATCATCGGCATGGCCCAGGGCCGCGTCGTGTTCGACGGACCGCCCGACGCGCTGACCGCGCAGGCGGTCTCGGCGATCTACGGCACGGGCCGCGACGGCGTCGGCATCGATGAGAGCATGACCTCCACTGCCCTTCCCGCCTCGGCCATCGCCGCCCAGGTCGGGGCGACCCCATCCGCGCGCGAAGGATCGATGGCGAACGCCTGAGATCCGGCACGACGCGGCGACTGCCACCCGCCGCCTCCGGCGGGACGATATCTCATGATCCGCTTCCGGCATGATGCCGGACAAACAGGAGAGCAACCATGCTGAAGAAGACCCTGCTCGCCGCCGTCGCGCTCGCCGCGCTCGCCGGCTCCGCTGTCGCACAGGACCTCAAGGAATTCCGTATCGGCATTCTCGGTGGCGAAAACGAAACCGACCGTCTGCGCAACTATGCTTGCCTGGCCGACCACCTGAAGAAGGAATTCGGCTTCGAGAAGGTCTCGCTCTTCCCGGCCGCCGATTATGACGGCGTGATCCAGGGCCTGCTCGGCGGCACGCTCGATTTCGCCGAACTCGGCGCCTCCGGCTATGCCAAGATCTATCTGAAGGATGCCAAGGCCGTCACCCCGATCCTGACGACCAAGCAGGCCGACGGCTCGACCGGCTACTACTCGATCGGTCTCGCCCGCAAGGATTCCGGCATCAAGTCGATCGCCGACGCCAAGGGCAAGACGCTCGGCTATGCCGATCCGGACTCCACCTCGGGCTACCTCGTTCCCCTGACGCAGATCCCGAAGACCACCGGCATGCCGAACGACAAGTATTTCGCCAAGACCCAGTTCAATGGCGGCCACGAGAACAACCTTCTCGCCGCCTATGACGGCAAGGTCGATATTGCCGTCGACGATTCCTCGGGTATCGGCGACTTCAAGGATGGCTTCACCTCCGGCACCTTCCACAAGGTCGTCGCCAAGGGCACGGTCGATCCGAACAAGCTGGTCGAAGTCTGGCGCTCGCCGCTGATCCCGAACGGCCCGCTCGTCGTTCAGAACAAGCTCGACGACCAGTGGAAGACCAAGCTGACCGACTTCTTCATGGCCCTGCCGAAGAAGGACGCCAAGTGCTTCAACGCCGTCGAAGGCGGCGACTATGTCGGCTACGTCAAGGTCGAACCGGGCTTCTACGACGCCATCATCGACGTCCGCAAGCAGTCGATCGGCGGCTGATCCGGCGCGGTCTTGCATTCTGGACGGCCGCAGGTCACGCGGCCGTCCGTTTCCGGAAAGTTCCCGCCATGACGTCTTCTCGCGCTCATCACATCTCGCCCGCCGTCCATTCCGTCCACACGGAATGGAGCCGCATGATCTTCACGCGGCGGCTTTACACGATCATCGGTCTGCTGATCCTGGCCTATGCCTTCGTCGCCTCGGTCCAGTTCGCCGACGAGAGCAATGCCGGCCACTTCTTTGACCGGTTGCCGCATCTGTTCGACTTTACGAGCTGGCTGATGCCGCGCGAATGGTCGGATGTCTGGCGTGCTCTGTTCGATCTGCCGAGCGTGCACGATACGGGCAGCGAGGAGTATAATTTCGATGTCGGGCGGGTCTATGTTTTCGGCTCGTTCTACATTCCGGAATATTTCCAGCTGATGTTCGTCACGCTCAACGTGGCGATGGTCGCGACGCTGATCTCGTTTTTCGTGGCGGTGCCGCTGAGCCTACTCGCAGCGCAGAACCTTTCGCCTTCGCGCCCGGCCTGCTTTCTTGCCCGGCGAACCCTGGAATTCCTGCGCGCTTTTCCGACAATCGTCATCGCCGGTCTTTTCGCCGCCGTTCTTTCCATTGGCCCGGTTTCCGCGATCATCGCCGTGTCCTTGCATGCCATCGGCGCGCTCGGAAAGCAGTTCTACGAGGTGGCGGAAAACATCGACATGAAGGCGCATGAAGGGGTCGGCGCCGTGGGCGCCAACTGGTTCGAGCGCATGCGCTTTGCCGTGCTGCCCCAGGTGCTGCCCAACTATCTCTCATACGGTCTGCTGCGGTTCGAGATCAATGTCCGCTCCTCCACCATCCTGGGTGCGGTCGGCGCGGGCGGCATCGGTGAGGAGCTGAAGCTGGCGATTTCACGCGGCTTCGGTGCCAAGACGCTGGCGATGATGCTGCTTCTGTTCCTGACCGTCGTCGCCGTCGATCAATTCTCCGCCTGGCTGCGCCGCCGTCTTGTCGGCGACGACCTCATCCTCCAGCACGTGTGACCGTCATGAGCCAGATCACCGCCGCCCACCGCCAGGAGATCGAAGCGCGCCACGCGCATCTTCTCAAAAGCAAGCCGCTTCAGCGTCTGATGCCGCTGATCGTCGTCATGGCCACGCTGCTTTACGGCGTCTATGCGCTCTGGTTCTTCGACATTCCGCGCATCGTTTCGGAAGCGCAATGGTTCCGCATGGGCCTCTATCTGCGCCAGTGGGTCAGCTATGACGTTCAGCCGGAGTTTCGTTTGGGGAAAGATGGCATCACCATCCGCTACCCGCGCTTCTCGCCGCTTGGCGACGACCCGCATCCGGATTGGGTCGTGACGAAGCCCGACGGCTCGAAATTCATTCCTTTCGGCAGCGGCGGCGTGACGATCGCCACCACGGGCACAACGATCGTGGCGCGCGGCGCCACCGTCCACATCGATGTGACCAGCGGCAAGCCGGTCATCGAGGGGAAGCCGCCAGCCTGGGTGACGGTCTATGACGAGGACGTGCTGGCCGATCTCGGCTTTTCCGGCGATGTCAGCCTCTCCGCAGATCGCGTCAAGGTTCGCAAGCGCTTCTTCGGATGGGCGAATTTCGTCTTCGACACCAGCTCGCCCTTCTTTGGAAAATCCGCCTCCGAAACACTTGGCCTGATATTTTCCGACGCGCGGCTCGATCCCAGTCAGTCTAACCTGTCTCTGGCTCTGGACAATATCTGGAACAACTCCGCCTGGCAGCATGGCGATGTCTGGGTGAAGCTCGCACAGACCGTGGTCATGGCCTTTCTCGGCACCTTGCTCGGGGCGGTTCTGGCCTTTCCGTTGGCCTTCATGGCCGCGCGCAACATCACGCCGAACCATTTCCTCGGCAGCTGCATCAAGCGCTTCTTCGACTTCCTGCGCTCGATGGACCTTCTGATCTGGTCGCTGTTTCTCACCCGCGCCTTCGGCCCCGGCCCGCTGGCCGGCGCCGGCGCGATCTTCCTCACCGAGACCGGCACGCTTGGCAAGGTCTATGCCGAGGGGCTCGAAAATATCGACAAGAAGCCCGGCGAGGGCATTCAGTCGACGGGGGCATCGACGATCCTGACCCACCGCTATGCCACTATGCCCCAGGTGGCGCCCGTCATGGCCGGCCAGACACTCTATCAATGGGAATCAAACATTCGCGATGCGGCCACCATCGGCGCGGTTGGCGCTGGCGGCATCGGCCTGAAGCTCTGGGAAGCCATGCGCACCAATTCGAACTGGGCCAATGTCGCCTATATGGTGCTACTGACGCTGCTCGTCACCTTCCTGTTCGACGTCGCCTCCAGCCGCCTGCGGCAGAAGCTGATGGGCACCGATCCCCGTCGCTGAGGTAAAGAGCCGCCGAGACCGGAAGACCTTGTCCGGGCGAACCGGCTTCGCCCGAACCGTGACCTATTTTTGAACATTATCTTGTGGCTGACCCACATCATCCCTGCCGAAATGGAAAGACTGCGCAATGACCCAGGAAACCATCTTCACCAACGCCACGCTGGTTCTGGAAGACCGGCTGATCGAGGGTGGCACGCTCGTGCTGCGCGATGGCAAGATCGCCGAAGTGAACGAAGGCAGGGTGGCCGCCGGCGAGGATCTGGGCGGCGACTATCTGCTGCCGGGTCTGGTGGAGCTGCATACCGACCATCTGGAAAGCCATTATTCCCCGCGCCCGGGCGTGCGCTGGTCGATGATCTCGGCCATCCAGGCGCATGATGCCCAGGTGGTCACCTCAGGCATCACCACGGTGTTCGACTGCCTGCGCATGGGCTCGGACGAGGATGGGGGCTTTGTGCCCGGCGAGATGCGCGAAATGGCCGATGCGCTGGCGCTCGCCGCGCGCGAGGACCGGCTGCGCGCCGACCATCTGATCCACCTGCGCTGCGAGGTCTCGTCTGCCGACGTGCTCGAGCATTTCGAGGCCTTTCACGATGTGGAGACCGTCCGCCTCGCCTCGCTGATGGACCATGCGCCCGGCCAGCGCCAGTTCCAGACCATGGATCAGTATACGCTCTATTATAAGACCAAGCGCGGCCTCTCCGACGAGGCCTTCGCCCAGTTCGTCGCGCGCCGGCAGGCAGCCTCCGCGCTCTATGCCGCCCATCATCGCGAGGCGATCGCCAGCGAATGCCACCGCCGCGGCATCACTATCGCCTCGCATGACGACGCCACGCTCGATCATGTCGAGGAGGCCAAGCGCTATGGGGTGCGTCTCGCCGAATTTCCAACCAGCCTCGAAGCCGCCAGCGCCTCCCATGCCGAGGGCATGAGCGTGCTGATGGGCGCGCCGAACATCGTGCGCGGCAAGTCGCATTCCGGCAATATCGCCGCGCGCGATCTGGCCGAGCGCGGCGTTCTCGACGTGCTCTCATCGGATTATGTGCCGCTGAGCCTGATCCACGCGCCCTTCATCCTGGCGGACAGCGGCATGGACCTGCCCACCGCCATCCGTCTGGTCACCGCCACCCCGGCCAGGACCGTGGGGCTCGACGATCGCGGCCGCATCGCCCCGGGCCTGCGCGCCGACCTCGTGCGGGTGCGCCACGCCGGTGGCATGCCGGTCGTGCGCTCCGTCTGGCGCCAGGGTGCGCGCGTGGCATGAGCGGGCAGACCGAGGCAGGGCAGCCCGACACCGTGCCGTCGGCGGCCGCGTCCGCGACGATCTGCGCAACTGGCCGTCTGATCGTGGTCGTCGGCCCCTCCGGGGCCGGCAAGGACACGCTGATCGATCACGCGCGTGCACGCCTTGCCGAGGAAGCGGCCCCGGCGGTCGATTTCGATGTCGTTCGCCGGGTCATCACCCGACCGGTCGAGGCCGGCGGCGAGGCGCATCACGCCACTGACAAAACGGAATTTGCGCGCATGCGCGACGAGGGCCGCTTCTGTGTCGCCTGGGAGGCGCACGGGCTGGCCTATGGCATTCCTCGCGAGACCTGCCGGGCAGTGGCCGAGGGCGGCATCCGCCTCGTCAACGGCTCGCGCCATGCGCTCCCACATTTCCGCGCCGTCTTTCCCCGCATGGAAACCGTGCTGATCACGGCCAGCCCGGCCGTGCTGGCCGAACGCCTGGCCGCACGCGGGCGCGAGACGGTTGCGGAGATCCATGCGCGGCTTGCCCGCCGGGTCGAGGATCGACCGGAGGATTATGATCTCGTCATCGTCAATGAAGGCCCGGTGGCGGAAACGGCGGCGCGCCTGCTCGCCTTCATCCGCGATCCCGGAGTAGCGGACCGAAAATCGGCATAAGGCACGCTGAGACGAAAAAGACGCCGCCGGTCGTGCGAACCGAGCGGCGCCTTCAAAGGGCTCGAAAGCCGGATTCAGCACAGAGGGCGGGCGATCTCAATGCTTTCGCCGGCCCCGCCGCACCTCAGTCATGCTCCTTCAGGAAGTCGGAAACGGCCTTGAGGCAGGCCGCCTTTTCCTCGACATGCGGCATGTGGCTGGATTCCTCGAACAGCACCCAGCGAATATTGGGCACGCGCTCGCGATAGGGGCGGACCACCTCCGGCGTCGCCTCGTCATAAGCGCCGGAGATCAGAAGCGTCGGCGCCGCGATCTGCGGCAGCCGCTCCTCGATCGTCCAGTCCTTCATCGTGCCGATGACGTGGAATTCGGTCGGGCCATTCATGTGGCGATAGACCGTGTTGTCCTCGTCCATGGCGGCGAAGGTGCGCGCCACATCCTCCGGCCAGGGCGTGACGCGGCAGACATGACGATCATAGAACACGCGCGAGGCGGCGATATAATCGGGATGGGTCAGTGTGCCGGCCTCTTCATGCGCCAGAAGCGTGGCCTGAACCTCGGCCGGCAGGTCGCGCCGCAGGCGGTTCGCCTCGGCCACCCAAGTGTGCATGTTGGCAGGCGAATTGGCGATGACGAGCGCCTTCAGCCCCTCGGGCTTCAGCACCGCATGTTCGGCCCCCAGCATGCCGCCCCAGGACTGGCCGAGAAAGGCATAGCGGTCGCGAATGCCGAGATGGGAAAGCAGCGCGTCCAGCTCTTCCAGAAAGAGGGCCGGCGTCCAGAAATCCGCGCCCTTGTCCGGCAGATGGGTCGATTTGCCATTGCCGAGCTGGTCGTAATGGATCACGGCGCGGCCATCGAGCGCGCTGATGCCCTTGAAGCTGTCGACATAATCATGGGTGCAGCCCGGGCCGCCATGGGCTACCACCAGGGGCAGCGGACCGCTCTGCAGATTGCCGGTCACACGGTACCAGGTCTTGTAGTCGCGGAAGGGCAGGAAGCCTTCCCTGGTTTCGACAGCGCTCAACGCCGATCTCCCTTATGCTCGCGATGGTTCGATGCGGGGGAGCATAGGCGGGGCGGCGGGGCGGCGGCAGCTATCACAACTGATAGGGTGGCACCCTGTCAGCGGGTCGTCCCGGCATCGCGCCGCGGCCGGAGCGGCGGCGCGGCCTTACGAAGCGTGCGGCGGATCGAGAAGCCGGAAATGCGCGGCCCTGGCCACGGCCTGGGTGCGGTTCTTGGCGCCGAGCTTGCGGGTGGCGGCGTTGAGATGCATCACCACCGTCGGCACCGAGCGATCGATCAGGCGGGAAATTTCCTTGGCAGACAGGCCGTCGGCGGAATGGCGCAGGCATTCGCGTTCGCGCGCCGTCAGCCGTGCAAGGCCGGTGGCCTGGCGGGCGACCTGCGCACCGACGGCGCGCTGGAACAGATGCGCCATCAGGCTGAACTCGCCGAGACACAGCCGCGCCTCGCGCTCAAGCCGCGCGGGGTCGCCGGCGCGGATGCCGGTCACCGTGGCATAGTCGCCGCCGGGCAGATGGACCGGCACGGTGACACCGGCGGTCAGCCCGCGCTCGGCCAGGAAATCGGCGACGCAGGCGGTGTCCTCGTTCATGAAGGCGCGGATGCGGGTCTCGGCCTTGGGATCGTAGTTCCAGAAGAAGGGGGCGGTGGTGCCGAGCGCCACGTGCTGCACCGGATCGTGGCGGAAATAACCGCGGCCGAACCAGTAGTCGCGCATGGTCTCGTCGATATTGCGCAGCTCCAGCACGGTCGGCATCATCAGCCTGCCGTCGAGATCGTAGCGCACGGGCGTGTAGTCGTAGATCAGCGTGTCGAAACCGAAGGCCTGCATGGCGGAAAACAGCGTGTCGATCTGGCCGGACAGGCTGTCGCCGGCCGCGAAACGCTCCTCGATCTCGATGATGTCCATCACGCGCCCCGTCACCTTCACCGGTGCCGCCTGATCTGCTTGCGACGGCTTCAGCACCCTATCACTTGTGATAGCTGGTTTTGAGGGGAAATTCCTCTAAAAAATAGGCTTGCATAAATGTTGTGCATCGCGGAAGGCAGGACCATGTGGCACGAGATCGCGCCGGACGAACGGCATGAGATATTGGTCGATGGGCACAGGGTCGTCACCTATGTCTTCGGCGAAGGGCCGCAGACGCTGCTCTGCCTCAATGGCGGCCCCGGCCTGCCCTGCGACTATCTGCGCGAGGCGCATTCCTGCCTGAAGGATCACGGCTTCAAGGTGGTGGCCTTCGACCAGCTCGGCACCGGCGCCTCCGACCGGCCGACCGACCGTGCACTCTGGACGATCGACCGCTATGTGGCGGAAACGGAAACGGTGCGCCAGGCCCTCGGCCTCGGGCCGGTGCATCTGCTCGGACATTCCTGGGGCGGCTGGCTGGCGATCGACTATGCTCTGACGCATCCCGACGCGGTCAAGAGCCTGATCCTTGCCGACACCGTGGCCGACATGCCGCATCTGGTCAGCGAGCTGGAGCGGCTGCGCGGCGCGCTCGGCGCCGAGACCGTGGCGATGATGCAGGCGCATGAGGCGGCCGGCACCTTCAGCCATCCCGAATATCAGGCGGCGATCACGCTGTTGAACTACCGCCATGTCTGCCGCCTGCCGGAATGGCCCGCGCCGGTCAACCGTTCCCTCTCGGACTGGAACATGGGGCCCTACGAGACCATGCAGGGCCCGAACGAATTCCTCTATATCGGCAATCTCAAGGACTGGAACCGCATTCCCGACCTGCCCAGGATCACCGCGCCGGTGCTGATCGTCGTCGGCGAGCATGACGAGCTGACGCCGGCCTGCGCGCTCAGAATGAAGAATGCGCTGCCGCCGGGCGCCACCGTCAATGTCGTGCGCAATGCCAGCCACATGCCCTTCTATGAAAATCCCGAGGGCTATTATCCGCCGCTCCTCGCCTTCCTCTCGCAGGTCTCGGGCTGACGATGCATCGCTACCGCTTCATCCTCACGCGCCCCTTGCAGTTCCTGCCAGTGATCTTCGGCGTCAGCATCATCACCTTCGTGCTGGTGCGGCTGATCCCCGGGGATCCGGCCCGCGTGCTGCTCGGCGCCCGCGCCACGCCCACGGCGATCGCCAATGTCCGCGCGCAGTTCGGGCTGGATGAGCCGATCTGGATGCAATATTTCTACTTCCTGCAAAATCTCCTGAAGGGCGAGATGGGCAAGTCGATCACCTACAAGATCGACGTTCTGCCGCTGATCGCCACGCGCATCGAGCCGACTTTGGCGCTGGTATTCTCCGCCGTCCTGCTCTCGGTGCTGATCGCCGTGCCGCTGGCAGCCCTTGCCGCGCGCAACCATGGGCGGCCGGTCGATCATCTCGTGCGGGTCGTCTCCACCTTCGGCATCGGTTTTCCGCCCTTCTGGGTGGCGCTGATGCTGATCCTGCTGCTCGCGGTCGCCTTTCCGGTGCTGCCCGTCTCAGGCTATGGCAGCACGCTCGGCGACAAGCTCGTGCACCTGATCCTGCCCTCGCTCACCATCGCCTTGTCGCTGTCGACGGTGCTGATGCGTTCTTTACGCGCGGCCATTGTGGAATGGCTGAAATCGGATGTCGCCACCGCCGCCCGCGCGCGCGGCATGCCGGAAAGCATCGTCTTCTGGCGTCATGTCCTGCCCAATGCCGTGGCGCCGACCATCAATCTGCTCGCCGTCAACATCGGCTGGCTGATCGGCGGCACGGTGGTGGTGGAAAGCGTCTTCGCCCTGCCGGGCATGGGCCAGCTCCTGGTGCGGGCGATCTTCTCGCGCGATTACATGGTGGTGCAGGGCGTGGCCATGGTCTTTGCCTGCGCGACCGTGCTCGTCAATTTCCTGGCCGACATCGCCACCGTCGCCGCCGATCCCCGGGTGAAGCTGTGAGCGCCGCGGCCCTGAAATCCCGCCCGGCCACGCTGGTCACGGGCCTCGCCATTCTCGGCGCCTTCGTGCTGGTGGCACTGCTGGCGCCCCTCATCGCGCCCTATGATCCGATCTATCAGGATGCCGCCGCCCGGCTGCAGCCGCCGAGCTTTGCCCATCCCTTCGGCACCGACAATTTCGGCCGCGACATCCTCTCGCGCGTGCTCTATGGCGCACGCATCGATCTGCAGATCGCCCTGATCGGCGTCGCCTTCCCGCTTGTGATCGGCACGGTCATCGGCGCCTTTGCCGGCTTCTTCGGCGGGCTGATCGACACGGCGTTGATGCGGCTGATCGACATCATCCTCGCCTTCCCCTTCCTGGTGCTGATGCTGTCGATCATCGCCATTCTCGGCCCGGGCCTGACGAGCTTCTATATCGCCATGGCGCTGGTCGGCTGGGTCTCCTATGCCCGGCTGATCCGCGCGCAGATTCTCGTGCTGAAGAACAGCGATTACGCCATGGCCGCCGTCAGCCTCGGCTTCTCGCGCCTGCGCATCCTGTTCCGCCATCTCCTGCCCAATGCGGTGGCCGGCTCGCTGGTCTTCTCCATGTCGGATGCGGTGCTGGTGCTGCTCTCGGGCGCGGCCATCAGCTATCTCGGCCTCGGCGTCCAGCCGCCCATGGCCGAATGGGGCGTGATGGTGGCGGAAGGCCAGAGCTTCGTCACCCAGGCCTGGTGGATCACCCTGTTTCCCGGCCTGTCGATCGTCGTGCTCGCCTTCGGCTTTTCCATGATCGGCGATGCGCTGGGCGAATTGATGGGAGTGAATGAATGACCGCCGCCCATCCGCTTCTCAGCGTGCGCGATCTGACTGTTACCGTCGAGGACGGCGACACGCCGCGCACCCTGCTCGACACGGTGTCGCTCGATCTGAACAGGGGCGAAATCCTCGGCCTCGTCGGTGAAAGCGGCTCGGGCAAGAGCCTGTTCTGCCGCAGCCTGGTCGGCCTTCTGCCCTCGCGCAGCCTGAAGCGCACGGGCGGCGCGGTGCTGCTCGACGGGCAGGACATTGCAGGCGCGTCCGCCGTCGAACTTCAGGCGATCCGCGGCGCGCGCATCGGCATGATCTTCCAGAACCCGACCAGCCATCTCGACCCCGTGATGCGCATCGGCGACCAGATCACCGAGGGCATCCGCTTTCACCAGGGACTTGGAGGGGTCGAGGCCAGAACGGCAGCGCTCGAGATCATGGCTCAGGTCGGCTTCACCGATCCGCCGCGCCAGTTCAGCAATTACGCCCATGAGTTTTCCGGCGGCATGCGCCAGCGGGCGATGATCGCCATCGCGCTGGCCTGCAATCCGGAAATCCTGATCGCCGACGAGCCGACCACCGCGCTCGACGTCACCATCCAGGCGCAGATCCTCACGCTGCTGCTTGAGATCCGCAAGGCGCGCGGCCTCTCCATCATCCTGATCACCCATGATCTCGGCGTCGTTGCCCAGACCTGCGACCGCATCGCCGTGATGCGCCATGGCCGGCTGATCGAGGTGGGCGAGAAGCGCCGGATCCTCTCCGCGCCGGCAGAGGCCTATACGCAGGCGCTGATTGCCAGCCACCCTTCCATGCCGGCCGAGGTCGCGCCCGGCCGCAGCCCGCAGTCAGAGATCGTATCGCCCCGGCCGCGCGCTTTGGTCGAGATCGATGACCTGCATGTGCGCTTTCCCGTCGGCGGCGGCCTTCTCTCCCGCCGCAAGACCTTCAGCGCAGTCGGCGGCGTCTCGCTGCAGATCCTGCCGGGCGAGACGGTCGGCATCGTCGGGGAAAGCGGTTCGGGCAAGTCGACGCTCGCGCGTGCCATGCTCGGGCTGACGCCTCTGTCCGAGGGTCACGTCACCTTCGATGGTCACAGCCTGTCCCTGAAACGCGCGGAAACGCTGAAGGCCCTGCACAGCCAGGCCGCCATGGTGTTTCAGGATCCCTACAACTCGCTCAATCCCCGGCTCACCATCGGCGAGACGCTGGCGGAGGTGCTGCGGGTGCACAGGAAGGTGCCGGACGCCGCCATTAACGCCCGCGTCGGCGAACTGCTCGATCTGGTGGAACTCGATCGCTCCTTCGCCGCACGAAAGCCCCGCTCCTTAAGCGGCGGCCAGTGCCAGCGCGCCGGCATCGCCCGGGCGCTGGCGGTGGAGCCGCGCCTGATCGTCGCGGATGAGTGCATCGCTGCGCTCGACGTGACCATCCAGGCCCAGATCGTCGCGCTGTTCCGCAAGCTGGTCGCGACCATGGAGCTGACGCTGGTCTTCATCGCCCATGATCTCGCCGTGGTCCGCTCGCTCTGCCAGCGCGTGGTCGTCATGCATCACGGCAGGATCGTCGAGGAGGGCCCCTCCGATCGCGTCTTCTCCGCACCTTCCCAAGCCTATACCGCCAATCTGATCGCCGCCATTCCCGACATCGACCCGGACCGGCCGCTGTCGGGCGCCCCCCTCTCCTCCCCGCTCACCAAAGGACAGCCCGCATGAAATCGCAGATGACGAAAGCCAAGCTTGCCGCCTTCGCCACCCTCCTGTCGCTCTCGGCCTCTTATGCCGAGGCCGCCGGCGTGCTGACCATTGGCCGCAACGAGGATTCCACCACCTTCGATCCGATCAAATCGGCGCAGAACGTCGACAACTGGGTGTTCTCCAACGTGTTCGACGTGCTGGTGCGGGTCGACCGCACCGGCACCAAGCTGGAGCCGGGGCTTGCCGAAAGCTGGACGATCTCCGATGACGGCCTGACCTATACGTTCAAGCTGCGCGACGCCAAGTTCTCCGACGGGAGCCCGGTAACGGCATCCGACGCCGCCTTCTCGCTGACGCGCATCCGCGACGACAAGGGCTCGCTCTGGTCCGACAGCTTCAAGATCATCGACACGGCAACGGCCGCAGACGACAAGACGCTGGTGGTCAAGCTCAAGGGCAAGTCGGTTCCCTTCATTTCGATGATGGCGCTGCCGAATGCTTCCGTGCTGCCGAAGGGCGTGGTGGAGGCCGATCCGGACGGCTTTGCCGAAAAGCCGATCGGCTCGGGCGCCTTCACTGTCGAGGAATGGCGCCGCGGCGACCGCGTGATCCTGAAGAAGAACCCCGGCTACTGGGACGCCTCCCATGTCAGCCTCGACGGCGTGGAATGGATCGTCGTTCCCGACGACAACACCCGCATTCTCAATGTCCAGGCCGGCCAGCTGGATGCGGCGATCAACGTGCCCTTCTCCCGCGTTTCCGAACTGCAGAAGAATGCCGACCTCACCGTGCGCATGGATCCCTCGACCCGCGAGGATCACATGCTGATCAACCACGAGCACGGCGCTCTGGCCAAGAAGGAAGTGCGCCAGGCACTCGACATGGCGATCGACAAGAAGGCGATCGTCGACGCCGCCACTTTCGGCATCGGCGAAATCGCCAATTCCTACATTCCGAAGGGCGCGCTCTATCACTATGCCGACAATCTGCAGCGGCCCTATGACCCGGAAAAGGCCAAGGAGATGCTGAAGGCCGCCGGCGCGGAAGGGCTGACGCTGAACTATCTCGTCAATGCCGGCAAGGAGACCGACGAGCAGATCGCCGTGCTGGTCCAGCAGCAGCTGGCCAAGGCCGGCGTGACCGCCAATCTGCAGAAGGTCGATCCCAGCCAGAGCTGGAACATGCTGATCGACGGCGATTACGACATCTCGGTCATGTACTGGACCAACGACATTCTCGACCCCGACCAGAAGACCACCTTCACGCTCGGCCACGACACCAACATGAATTACATGACTCGCTACAAGAACGATCATGTGAAGGATCTCGTCGCCGCCGCCCGTCTCGAAACCGATCCGGCCAAGCGCGAGGCCATGTATGTCGAGCTGCAGAAGATCGCCAAGGACGACGTCAACTGGATCGATCTCTACTACAGCCCCTACATCAACGTGATGCGCAAGAACGTCACCAACTTCTACCAGAACCCGCTCGGCCGCTTCTTCCTCGAGGACACGGTGAAGAACTAACCTCCCGCACCCGGGGATGCAGGGCGAGCCCTCTGATCGCCATCCCCTGGCTCACGACGATGCCCCGCTAAACAAACAAAGGCCCTGCCGTCCCGGCGGGGCCTTTGCCATGCCGGCCATGCCGACCCTGTCACTCGCACGGCAGCCAGCGCGTCTGCGCGGCAAGCCGGCTACCGCATATCGCGCAGAGAGGGGAACGGGTTTTGCGGGACAGGCGGCATAGCAACGAGCTTCAGCGTGACAAGAGACCCCGCATGCCCCGGGCAATCGCACCCCGCTGCGTCTTGACATCGCCGCGACGGCGGTGAGCGCCCATCCCCTGAGAAAAGGGCCGATATCCGTCCTTCGCCGGCAACCGCCAGGAAACACGCGCGTCTAAGGTTAAATGAAGCCCGATTCGCCTGCCGAGTTTCAGTGTTTTGCAACCTTTTTATTGGACGAATTGACCATCTTGCGGATGTCCGGCCGAAGCATGAGGCTTTTGGTGCAGGACAAAGCGTCAGAAGGAGGACAGGGCCTTTCGGCTCCCGCTTTCCCGGATAGGCGCAATCTGCAAGCCCGCGCTTTCGCGGCGGACACCGTGCCGTAAAAGACGATTGCCGGATCGGGCCCTGGCTCGGTCCTGTCATTCTTTTGAGCGACTGCCCCCGGCAGTGTTTCATAGCCACGTCATCGCCGCTGTTTGGCGATCCATCGGTCAGCGGTGCTTTGCCTCGAGAGCCGCCGACATCGAGAATGAGAGAGTTGCCATGACGGCTTCAGCTCTGAACGACGCGATCGTTCTGGACAAGTTGCGGGCCGTCCGAAAAACGGTTGCGATTTCCATCCCGGTGAACATGCTCTTAGGGGTGGCCGCCCTGGCGGTGGCGATCCATGCCGGCAAGGGCGCGGCGGGCGCCTTGTGGTTTTCCTTCTCGCTCGCCATCAATATTACCCGGCTTCTCTTCTGCCGTTATCCGATCGGAAATGACCGGCGCGAGCCGGGCGAAGCCACAGGCGCGCGCGCATCCCGCAGGGCCCTGTCCGTCGGCAGGCATTTGACTCTGCACTGCGTCTTCGCCTTTCTCTCCGGCTTTGCCTGGGCGCTCATTCCCTTTCTTTGCGACGGCTACACCACGCCAGAAACCGTGTTCTACCTCGCTGTCGTCTGCGGCATCACCGCCGGCGCCGTCACCCATGGCTTTGCCTATGCCGTCATTCCGATCGTCTTCATCACGCCGCCGCTCGTCTCCCTCATCGGCTGCCTGCTCTATAGCGGCGGCTATGATCGCAATTGGCTCGCCGCGACGGTCCTTCTTTACCTCCTGGCGCTGATCCGCGGATCGCGTGTAGGAGAGGAGCTCGTCGACAACCAGAGCCGGCTCAAGAACGAAGCGACATTCCTGTCCCGATCGCTGGAGACGGCGAACCATCGCATCACGCTGTTTGCCCGGGACATGCGCGAGCGGGCCACCCATGATGATCTCACCGGCCTGCTCAACCGGCGGGGTTTTGCCGAGGTTCTGGTCTCGCGGGGCCAGACAGGACAGGAGACACTGTCCGAAGGCGCAGCCAGGCGAGACGAGCACGTCGCAGGGCGGCACTTCCTGCTGCTTTTCGATCTCGACGGCTTCAAGACGATCAATGATGCTTTCGGCCACAAGACAGGGGATATGATTCTGGTCGAGGTCGCGGGCCGCCTGCGGGCCTATCTGCCCGCCGATACGCCGCTGGCCCGGCTGGGTGGCGACGAATTCGCCGCGCTGGTCGATCTGCCTGCGGGAGATGCCGGCCCCGAGGCGATCGCCAAGGATCTCATCGCCGCCATCGCCGCCCCCTTCGCCCGACTTCCCGCCGGACGCATTGGCGTCAGCATCGGCATTTGCGAATGCGATGACGACAATCTCGACACGCTGCTCGTGGCCGCGGATGTCGCGCTTTACGCCGCCAAGAACACAGGGCGCAACCGCTTCCGGATCTTCGACGAGGCGCTTCGCCGCCGGGCACAGATGACGCGCGACATCGAGCGCGACCTTGCGGCAGCCATGGCGCAGCAGGCGCTGACCATGTGGTATCAGCCGATCATGGCCGAGAACGGGACGCGCGTGGACACGCTCGAAGCTCTGGTGCGCTGGCAACATCCCGCACACGGTTTCATACCGCCGATGGAACTGGTCGCCGTTTCCGCCCTGTCCGGTCTGTCGGGCGATCTCCTGCGCTATATCCTGCGCGAGATCACCGAAATGGTGGCGCTGCTCAGACAAAACGGCTTCGACGACGTCCGTGTCGCCATGAATGTCTCGCCGCGCGAAATGACGCAGATGTCCGTCGACGAACTCGTCATCAGCGAGTTTAAGGCTCTCGGCCTGCCCTTGAGCATGCTGGAAATCGAAATCACCGAGGAGGTCGCCATCGATCCGGCGGCGGTCAAGGGCAAGCTCGACCGCCTGACGCAGGCCGGCGTGCGCCTTGCGATCGACGATTTCGGCACAGGCTATTCATCGCTCAGCGCGCTGCAATCGCTCCCGATCCACAGGGTGAAGATTGACCGCGGCCTAATCCACAGCATTGCCGCGTCGCCGGAGCGCCAGGCGCTGGTCGATGCCGTTCTCCATGTCTCGAAGTCGTTTGGTTTCGAAGTGGTGGGCGAAGGCGTGGAGACGCCGGAGGATCAGGCCACTCTGGAAGAACTCGGCTGCCCGCTGATGCAGGGCTACGCCCTTTCACGGCCGCGGCCGCGCGAGGAGATTGTGGGCTGGATGGAAAGCGGGAGAAAAGCCGGCCCAGCAAATGAAGAGTTGGCGCCGTGATGACCCGACAAGGCACGCCTATGGCGACGGGCGCATAAACAGCTTGCCGAACAAAGCCTCCGAGCTCATCAGGCCTTCATCGGTCAGCATCAACGACTTGGACCTGTTGGCAGGGTTGCCGATCAGGCCCTTCCTGTGAAGCCGGTCCGTTGTCTCCCAGTCGAAAGCCTTCTATGCGCGACGCTCATCATGCAGCGTCAGCCACAGGCGTGGCACAACGGCACCGTCAATTTTATCCTCATCGGTCTGTCTCCATGGGCTAACAGCAGCAGGCAAGCCAGCAAAAAACCTTGGGTGCCTTGGGGCCTTTTACCGTCCCGTCAAACAACATACCGTCGCGCCGTTCGCCTTGTCTCTCCAACGTCCTCACCAGGATCGTTAAAGGGCATTCGGGTTCCCCGACAGATGGCCTGGTGCCGTCACCCTGCGCCGATAAGTGCGAACTGCAAGCAGTGGCCTGAGAACACTGCTTCGGTCGGCTTTTTCTGCGGTTATAGCGATATGCGTTGGATGGTTCTGCTCGGTCTTGCCGCGATCTTAAACGCCGAAAGCCTCCCGAGGGAGGCTTAATGTGCGTTTCAGGCATGTTTTGGTTGCGGGGGCCTGATCAAACGGGGGCTTGCAAATTCGGCGGCCCTTCGGAGTACCCTGCCTTGCCCGTTCGATCTTCTCGCGGGTGAGGTTGGAAAACGTGTAACCTGTGAAGGTGGTAGCAGCATTGCAGCAGCCGTTGACCAAGGCAACCGCCAGCGCGAGCCTCCACTCTCGGATCTTGACGTCAAACGCCTTGCTTAGCCCCGGTTCAGACCGACATGCGCACCGATGACGGCTTGGCTGCTGGACAGCACGCGGAGAAAGTTCGGGGCGCGGCCGAGCTTTCCAATGATCATGTTGAATGTCGGCTGACGTGCCTCTGAAGCCGGCCAAGCTCAGGGATGAAAATGCCGACAGGCAGGATGCCGCCGCTTGCAGCGGCATCCTTTGCGTCAGGCGCCGACGGGAATGGGGTTGTCGACGATGCTCTGGTTGAACGCGTGGAACAAGGTGTGTTCATTGGAGCCGGGATTATCCCGGAGCGGCCGGATGGCATCGACGATCACCTCCGGATCATCGGTCGCAAGTGCTGCGAGCGTCTGTTCAATGAACTGCGGCAGGGGCATCGCCCGCGGATCGCCGCTCTTGTAAATGAGGTCCGTATCCACCCACGGCGGTGCGATTTCCTGCACCCTGACGCTGGTATCGCGCAGTTGAAAGCGCTGCGACAGCGCGTAGGAGTGAAGGGCCGCCTTGGTGGCAGAATAGATCGCATTGCTGGCAATCGGCACAAAAGCCAGAACACTGCTCGTGTAGAGAACGGTTGCTTCCGGCTGCGACTTAAGGTGTTCGATGAAGGCGGACGTGACACGAATGGGACCAAGCAGGTTTGTCGTGATCAGGTCTTGTGCCACGGCGTCGTCGATCGGGCCGGAGACATCGTCGAAGGGCATGAAGCCGGCATTGTTGAACACCACGTTGAGAGCTGGATAGGTGTCGATCAGGTGGCGTGCGGCCGTCTTGATGCTGTCCGGATCCGTCACGTCGAGCTCTATCGATGCCATGCCGGGATTGGCTTCCGTAACCTCCTTCAGCAGGGCAGTCCGCCGCCCTGAAATGATGACCTGGTTTCCGAGCTTGTGAAACGCTTCCGCCATGCCGCGACCTATGCCGCTGGTGCCACCGGTAATGAAGATGGTATTGCCCGTGAGTTTCATCGCAATTTTCCTTTGCAAGAGGGGGAAGGGAAAACGTTCAGAGCGTGGATCTGAAGCGGGGCGCTGCCTGCGTTGCAGACAGTTGCGGGCCCAGCGCCCGCCGCGCGGCTTCAAAGGCCCGCCACAGGTCCACATCCCTCAGCGCGGGGATCGTGGTGGTTTCGCCGTGATCCAGTCCTGCAAGAGCGGCATCGACCATATCGTCCGCCTGCATGACGATCTCCGACGGCAAGTGCTCGACGGGCAGGCCGCCAAGCGCCCAGAAGTCGGTGCGAGTGGCGCCGGGCAAGACCGCCTGTGCACGAATGCCCTTGTCGGCAAGTTCGTGGTTCAATGACGTCGTGAAGGCCTGGACGAAGGCTTTCGTGCCGCCATAGACGCCGTTCAGCAATTCCGGTGCGACCGCCACGATCGATGAGATATTGATGACGGTGCCGCCGCCGCGCGCGACAAAGCCCGGAACCGCCGCATAGGTCAGCCGCATCAGGGCGGTGACGTTGAGGCGCACCATCGCGTCCATCCGCTCGACATCGCTGTCCAGCAGCGTCGCATGGGTGCCGATCCCGGCATTGTTGACGAGCATGGTGATGCTCGCATCCTCGCGCAGTGTCTTCTCCACGCGGGCCAGATCAACAGGCCTGCCGAGATCGGCGGCAAGCACGTCCACGGCGCGCCCCGTCTTGTCCGAAATCGCCGATGCAAGCGCCTGAAGCTTGTCCGCGTTGCGGGCAACGAGCGTGAGATCGTAGCCGCGGGCGGCAAGGCGATCAGCGTAGATTGCGCCGATGCCGGTCGAAGCGCCGGTGATAAGGGCAGTTCCCAAGGTGGCCATGCGTCTAATCCTTTTGAGGAAGGAGAGCGTCAATCGCTCCCGACGCGATTGTTATGGACGAAGAGCGCGACGTCCGATATGACGTATAAACTACGTTTTCAGGACGCGAAGGCAGAGACGGCATGCCGCATGTTTCCATGGTGCTCACACCTGGTTTTCAGTTTCTGGCGCTTGGCGTGCAGGCGGCCTTCGAACTGGCCAATACCCTGAGAGGGGACAGCTATTACGCTATGTCCATTGCCTCGGTCGGCGGTGGCCCCGTTGTCTCCTCCAGCGGCTTTGCCGTGCCGACCACGAAGCTTTCCGATCTGGACACTGTCGATACGCTGCTACTTCTGGCAGGACTGGTTCCGCCCCCGCAGCAGGATGAGGCTACGCTTGATACTCTCCGCGCGACGGCACGGCAGGCGCGGCGCGTTGCCGGTCTTTGCACGGGCTCGTTCCTGCTCGGGCAAATGGGGCTTCTCGACGGGCGACGGGCCACCACCCACTGGTCCTATGCCCGGCAGATGCGCGAGACGTTTCCCAATGTGCAGGTCGAGGAGGATCGCATTTTTATCAACGAGGGTGCTGTGTGGACCTCTGCAGGTCTGACGGCAGGTCTCGATCTCGCCGTCGCCCTGATCGAGAAGGATCTGGGGCGAGACATGGCCAGTGCCATTGCCCGGCGACTGGTGATGCACCATCGCCGCGCGGGCGGGCAGTCCCAGCATTCGGAACTGCTCGAACTCGCGCCAAGCAGCGACCGTATCCAGAAGGCCCTGATTCATGCGAAAGCGCATCTCTCCAATCCTTTGACCGTAGATGAACTGGCAGACGTGGCCGCCCTTTCGCCTCGGCAGTTCAGCCGCGCCTTCCGCGCCGAAACGGGGCAGACGCCTGCCAAGGCTGTGGAGCAGATCAGGCTCGATGCGGCGCGGCTGATGATCGAAGAAACACGTCACTCCTTCGATCAGATCGCGCAACAGGCGGGTTTCATCGATCTGCGGCGGATGCGCGAGGCGTTCATGCGCCAATACGGCCAACCGCCCCAGGCTCTGCGACGGCTGGCACGGGCGTCATAGTGCCGTCCCGGCGAACGATTGTCGGCATCACGTGAGCCAGATCTCGGACAGATCGATCGACACCACCTGAATAGCCCCGACATTTGTTGGAGCACCCCCGAGGTTGTGCTGGCAGCCCGGACGACATGGGAATGGATGCGATCGCCGCCCAGGCGGGTGTGCAACACCGGACGATTTTCCGGCATTTTGAGAGCAAGGAAGAGTTACTGCGGGCGTTCTGGCCTTGGCTCAACGCGCGCGTTGGATCCTCCGTCAAGCCGACGACGGTCGAGGATGTATCGGACGGGCCATGAAGAGCATTCCCGCTCTTCGATGCCCATGAGGCAGCCATTCGGGGAGCGATCCACTCCCGGACTAGGCGGGAAATGCGCACAGGGACGATCATCGAGCGGCGCCAGGACTTCTCGGCGGCTCTCGCTCCGAAACTCGAAGCACTACCGAATGCTCAACGCAAGAAGATCGAAGCACTGGCACATCTGCTCTATTCCGCCTGCGCATGGGAGGTCGTGAAAGATTACGGCGGCCTCGACGGCACCCAGGCCGGCGAGGCTGCCTCCTGGGCGCTCGAACTGATCCTGTCCGCGATCAGCTCAGGCGAAACTGCGGCGGACGCAACTATCGCAGCCAAAGGAGACGGGCGATGAACATAGACATAAACCGTCCTTCCAACACAGACTGCCGCTGTGTCGTCGCGGACCAGATACGCTTTCTTGGCAAGGTCAAAGCCGCCCTACACTCTGCCCTTCTCCTCTCAAAAGCCATTGCAACATCCGACTGCCCGCGGATGGATATTCGAGCTGCAATTCGTTAATCCACGGCATCAGGGCCAGATCTCTGTCTGATACCGAACGCGGCAGATAATAGACGCTTCCACGACTGAAGCCGAGAAGCTTCGCCTGGCGAACCACGGATAGCTTTTGCGAGCGGTCAATCATTTCTTTCCGCCCGACAATCCTGCCTTGCCGAGCGCATTGGATAAAAATTGTTCTCCAGCGTCAGTTCTCCGATCTTGGCGTGAAGCGTTCTGACATCGACAAGTGGACCCGCTGGTTCCGACTTGGCCTCATCGCCGAAAACGCTCGTCGCCCCCTCAAGAAGTTGGTCTTCCACTGCTTGATCTGGTTGGCGTGCACGTCGAACTGCGGGGACATTCCGCCAGGGTCTGCTCAGCTCGGATGGCGGCAAGTGCCACCTTCGCCTTGGAAGCCGGGCTGTGGTTCCGGCGCGGTCGCCCCGTCATGGTCTCTCCTGTTCCCGGCATCTAAGCCGAAGTCAGGCAGAAATCCCCCTTATCCCCGCTGTGCAGATTTCCCGAGCCAGCTCTATCCACCATGCGTCGGACGGCACCAAAGTTCGATCCACGCCTCCGCGAGGGAGGCGACTTTTGAGCAGTTTCCGCCGCCTTCGCGCATGCGCGTTTCGATCCACGCCTCCGCGAGGGAGGCGACTGCGAGAGCGGCGGCAGGCTGATCGCGGACAACAGTTTCGATCCACGCCTCCGCGAGGGAGGCGACAGGCCAGCGGGACGAACGTCAACACCTGCGTCGTGTTTCGATCCACGCCTCCGCGAGGGAGGCGACCACCCGACAACCTATGACGTGCTCTCCAACACGAGTTTCGATCCACGCCTCCGCGAGGGAGGCGACCGGCGAACCATATCTGCCGTGCCTCTACCACCAGGGTTTCGATCCACGCCTCCGCGAGGGAGGCGACCATCGACCGCATTAAAGAGATCAGGGTTGCGTCATGTTTCGATCCACGCCTCCGCGAGGGAGGCGACATTAGCGTCCCTGCTCCAGGAGGCGGATCGAAGGTTTCGATCCACGCCTCCGCGAGGGAGGCGACCTTATGTCGATTATTCCCGTATATGTGGTAATGGGTTTCGATCCACGCCTCCGCGAGGGAGGCGACCTTACGGCCTTGCCTTCCCGATTTCGTCAGGAAAGTTTCGATCCACGCCTCCGCGAGGGAGGCGACCGATTATGTCGTGTCAGTCAAAACGGTCAGCGGCGTTTCGATCCACGCCTCCGCGAGGGAGGCGACCTCCGTCGCCAGTCACCGCCGATGACCTGATGAAGTTTCGATCCACGCCTCCGCGAGGGAGGCGACGCACGGCGCCGATGGCCTCGATGTGGTGGGCGAAGTTTCGATCCACGCCTCCGCGAGGGAGGCGACCCACCCGAGCGCATCGGGGCGCACCGTCGAAGCGTTTCGATCCACGCCTCCGCGAGGGAGGCGACTGGCTTGCTCTAAAGCACGGATTTTGCTGGGTCGTAAAGGTCGCCGTCGCGAACGGGGGTGGCGAAGGGGTCATGCCGGAGCGGTGAATGCGCCGCACCGCAAAAAACTTCACGATTTCAAGGAGCGGTTCGCGGTGCGAACATGGCGGGCTTTTGCGACACGCTTGGGGTTCGCGCCAGGATTTCGGTCGCGATCTGCGAGGCGGCGGCGGGCGGTCATATGATGAGGGCGCCATTGAGATCGGTGGCGGGCTTGGCGCCCACATGTTCCACGCGCCGCTGCCAGTTTGCGCCAAGATAATAATAGCGCAAGCTGTCCACATCCGGATTGATGATGCTCTCCAGACGCGCCTTCAGCGTCACCCATTGGGCCGGGTCCACCTCAATCTCGAAGACCGAAAACTGCACGCGCTGGCCGTAGTCGCGGCAGGCTTTCGCCACGGCGCGCAGGCGTGCGGGGCCGTTTCCCTCCAGCGTATGCACATCATAGGTGACGAGAACCAGCATGGTCGTGCCTCACTTCCAGAACCAGGGTGGATAGGCGTCGAGGTCACCGCGCAGGTGGCGCGCCAGCATCTGGGCTTGCAGGTAGGGCACGAGACCAAGGGGGGCCTTTTCCTCAAGGAACGGATGAAGGCGCTCTTCGCGCTTTCGTTCCTGCCAGGCGGTCAGCACGGTTTTGCGCGCCTCATCGCGCATCAGCACGGCGCCGCCCTCCTGCCGCTCGAAATCGCCGGCCCGCAACTGGCGGCGGTTGATCAGCGAGAGCGCCAGCCGGTCCGCAAGGACGGGGCGAAGCTCCTCCATCAGGTCGAGCGCCAGGCTCGGGCGGCCGGGCCGATCGCGGTGGAGAAATCCGGCGGAAGGGTCGAGCCCGACGCTTTCCAGCGCCGAACGGCAGTCATGCGTCAACAGCGTGTAGAGAAACGAAAGAAGCGCATTGACCGGATCGAGCGGCGGGCGCCGGGAGCGCGCCGCAAAGCGCATCTCGTGATCTGGCGACCGGATCAGCGTGTCGAAGACGGAGAAATAGAGATTGGCCGCCTCGCCTTCCGAGCCGCGCAGCCGATCCAGCGTGTCGTCGGACAGTTCGACACGGCGCAGAATGCGCGCCAGCCTGTCGGTGACATCGACAACTTTGGCGCGGTCCTGCGGGGCATGATCGTCCCCGTAGTCGCGCAGCGACCGCATCAGGACGGCGCGCTGATTGGCGATCTTGCCGATGAGGAGGGAACGGACGACCTCTTCCGGCTGGTCACACGCGCGGTATTGCGCCCGCCGCAGCAGAATATTGCCGCTGACCGGACCTTCCAGCCGCGCCTGAAACCGTCCGTTGCGGTCCAGAAAGGTGAGTGTGATGCCGGCCGCAGCCAGGGCGCCCATCAGCGGCGGCGAGACGTGGATGGCACCGAAGACGACGACGGCGGAAAGCATATGGAACGGCACGCGGCTGCGCTCGACGCCCTCGATCTCCGCAACGAGATTTTCACCGTCCTTGCGAAGTGCGGCACCCTCGGTGGTCACGTAGATGGTGTTGAGGAGCTTTTTCATCCGTCGCCTTCGCCAGCAAGGCTGCGTTCGACCATGCGCGTCCGCCAGGCCCGCACGGGACGTTGAACGGCGTCAGGCCGGCAAATCTCGATCAGCGAGCAGGCGCGACACCGTTCGCGCCGCGTGGTCGGCGGCGGGGTGCTGCCGGACCGAAACACCTCCGCAAGCGCGCCAACCGTATCCTCCGTCAGGCGACGCAGGTCATCGTCGATGGGCACCACGACCCGCCGTCTGGTTTCCGCATAATACAGCGCCCCCTCCGGCACGAGCCTGCCGGTCATCTCCTCCAGGCAAAGCGCCTGCGCGCAGAGCTGCACCTCGTCGGCCCGGTGGAGCTTTGGCTTGCCCCGCTTGTATTCCAGCGGATAGGCCGTCTCGGCCTCGCCGTCGGCCAGAAATTCCACCACGTCGGCAATGCCCGACAGGTTCAGCCGGGCGCTGGCAACCGGCAGGGCCATCACCCGGCGCACGCCGCGGACCTTGCGCTTGCCGCCCTTGTCGGCCACCGCGTGCAGCACGTTTCCCTCCGCGGTAAAACGGTTCTCGGCCCAGGCGCGCTCGATATGGATCAGGGCCGCCTGCCGCAGGCAGTAGACCGCATGCTGGAGGGCAGAAAGCGGAATCGGCTCCTGCTCCTCCACTGCCATGATGCGCGCCCCGCCGGTCACCGCGTCAGAGCCTTTCGATGATCTCGACACCGGTGGGAAGGTTGTCCCGGTCGATGGTGACGATGTAGTCGGAGAAGGCGCGTGCCGGCGGCAGATTGTCGAGGCGGCTGTCGATGGTGCGGAACGCCCCGTCCACGCTTCGGCCGATGTGAATGCGGTCGAAAAGCGCATGGGCCGGTGCATTCCCAAGCGCGCTGTCGTGCTTGAAAACGATCAGCTTGCGGGTTGCCATCTCGCCGCGCGCCGCTGATCTGTCATGCTCGAACATGGTGCCGAGCGCCTCGAACAGAAGGTCGAGATCCGCCTCGGAGAAACCGGTCCGTTCGGCGAATTTGGCGGAGATGAAACCATGGGCGACGTAGAGCCCGTAGGGCACGATGTGCTTGCGGCCCATGGTGCGGTTGTCGGTCCGATCGCTGGAATCGTCGCCTTCGGCCTTCTGCTTCTTTTCCGCCTCATTGGTCGCGGCCATGCGGGTGATGGAGATTTCGAGCGGCAGGATCGGCTCCACGGAGCGGGCAAAGCTCATCTGCACGGGCCCCTTGACCTGCCCGCAATTGACGCCGGTGGACATGACCGCGCCGAAGGTGCGCACATCGAAGAAGTTCCTGCACATGAAGGCCGTCAGCTGCCGGGCTTCGGCATCGTCCTTCGGGTTCAGCTTGGCATCCTTGCCGACCTTGACGTCATCAGGGCGCAGTGCCCTGTAGGCCTGACGATGCTTGTCGTTGAGAATGGCGCCTTCTTCGACGTAGATATGGAAACCCTCCTCACCATGGCGGGCAAGATCCACATAGTTGCGGATCTTGCGTTTGAGGCTCACATCCGTCACCAGGCCCCGGTTGGTTTCCGGATCCAGACGCGGCAGGTTGCCCGCATCGGGATCCCCGTTCGGATTGCCGTTGATGACCTCGAAAACCAGGGCGAAATCGTAGCGGTTGGTGATCGTGTTCATGCCTCTTACCCTTCGGATGCGGTTTCGGTGATTTTCTTGAAGAAGTCGCTGCGCTGGTGATGGTAGCCGAGGCCGAACCAGGCTTGCTCCTGCGCGGTCAGCGAGACGGGAAAGGGGTCCCTCGCCGGATCGTCGTTGGGCCTCATCAGATCCATGACGCCGCGCAATGCCCGTTGAAGGTTCACCTCCCGGCCCGGGTTGGTCTTGCGCACTTTGGCAAGGTGATTGGCCGATCCGCTTTCCAGCACGGCGAAGACCTTGCGCGGGGTGGCCGACGCCGAGCCGTAGAACTTGTCCTTGATCGTGGCATTGACCTTGCCGCCCAGCGCGGCGCGCTGGATTTCCTCGTAAAGGGCGAAGAGCCGCCCGAGCACATAGCCCCTGTTGGTATTGTCCGCGTCGAGTGCCACGGGTGCCTCCATCTTGAAATTTCGGATCAGCAAAGCCTTGAGAATGCCGGCCCGCAGCGCATTCACCTCCCCATCCGCGCGGATGCGCGTCAGGACGGAGGACATCAGCGTCAACGGAAAGCGGCTGCCGGCAAGGATGGCACGCATCCACTCCCCCGCCAGATTGGGCGTGATGTTCTCCCGCTTGCCGAGGACAGCAGTTTCCTGGAGGTAGCGCCAAAGCGGCGGCGTGCCGCCGCGCGGGGGCGGCTCGATGTGCATATCCGCGATGAAACGCTGGTAGTTTTCGGTGAGCTGGCCGAAATCGTCCTCGAAATAGAAGCGGACCGACAGGCGTGCCGCATTGGGCGCCAGACCGAGCACATAGAAACGGACGCCCTTTCTCAGTTCCGGCTCGACATCGCCAAGCGGAAGACCCTGGCGGATCTTCTCCAGCGTCACGCCGATCCTGCGCGTCGAGGCCTTTTCCTCCGCTTTCATCTCCTCGCAGGCAGCCGCATCCGCCTCGAACAGGAAGCCGAAGACCGCCTCCGCCAGATTGGCCGTTTCCATGTCCTGCGCGTCGGCCCAGAAGACGGTGGAGGCGTCGGCAATCTGGATGCGGTGGCCGCTGTCGCGCTCCAGAAAGCGGTTCAGCGCCGTGATGTAGGCAAAGGCGGCCGCTTCCGAGACGGGAGCGTTGTCTCCCTTTTCATGACCATAGGAGGTGAAAGCGTCGAGGTTGAAAGAAACTATAGATCCCCCGGCGACCTGCCCTCCCCAAACACCTTTGATAGCTTGGTGCAACCGAGCGACCGGAGCCTTTTCGCCCGTAACCAAGCAAATCTGCAGATCGCTTGTTTCACTAGCGGAAATGCGAGCCCATAAAGAGCGTGCCTCTGCACTTTGATGGATGAACCGAGTTTGCCGCTCACTTTCGAGCGCAAAAATGATGTTTTGATCTTTCAGCTCCTCAGACCACTGAGGTAGCTGAAATTGATCTGGTGTCCATTTTTCTAAAAAGGACCGAACCGCCACCAGTCCAGGATCAACCGAATCCGCCAAGGCAAGGACGTGAAAGTCTTTGAAGGCAGCATGCCGAGCTGAGCAATCTTTTGAATCATCAGCGCTTACTCCCAAGACATAAGCGGAATTGTCCCATAGGAAAAAGGCACGCGGCGTTATTCCCGGGCGTTTGTAAGACGCCGGCACCTCGACCAATCGTGGCCTGGCCTTCTTCCCCTCCCCCTCACGCCAGTCGATGACCTGCGCCACCGTTCCATCCTCGTTGAGCGAAATGACGAAGCCGATCTTTTCAGACGAGTAGCCGAAGGCCGGCGCATTCGGCAGCCGTTCGTAAGCCTTGGCCAGCGAGGCAAGAATGCTCATCGACGCACCTCCGCCGATGCGGGATGCGGCACGCGCACCACGCCCTTTTCCATCTGCGCCCGGAAGAACAGCGAGGGCCTGCCCTTCGCCTGATGATCGATATCGAACAGCATGAAGGCAAGGTCGCGCGTCTCGTCGATGGCGGGCGGCAGATCGGCGCTCGGGTCCAACAGCTCGAAATGGGCGGCAAACTCGCGGGTGCCGAGACAGGGCTGGTGAAAGCACTGGCCGCGGGCGGCGCGGCGGTTGAACGTGTCGAGATGCTTGCCCTCATTATCTTCCGCGCCGGCCCTGTCCGTCATCTCGAAATGCGCGGCGATGACATAGGCGGGCCTGACCAGAACGAGGGAGGCGCGCTGCTGGCGGTCCTCGTCCACCAGCAGGTTCAGCCCTTCCAGATCGCCGCGCTTCATGGCGGACTTGATCTTGCCGGCCGGCGCCTTGTGGCCCACCTCGTTGCGGCGGATCGACTGGAAGCGGATGGGCTCCAGCACATGGATGGCATCCACCACCCAGCGGATCGCCGGCTTCCAGTGGATCGCTTCCAGAATGCCGCGTGCCGCCGATGGTGTCATGACGTCGTAGGAGACGCGCTCGACCTTCATTTCAGGCCGCGTGAAACAGGCATAATCGCCCGAAACCTTGAGACGAATTCCGTAGGTCACATCTCCCCCTGTCTTTTCTTATGTTCAATCTCTTTCACGGATCGCCGAACGACCGTCGTCAGCCCTCACCGCGGCTCTTGCGCCAAACATTCGAAACACAGACCCATCGCGCACTTCGGACCTCCCGCGCACGATATGGTCACCACAACAGATCCTCCGCAGCCAGATAATCCGCATCCTCCCAGATCAGCCCCAGCTGCGGATCGTAGAGGCTGGCCTTCTGCAGCACCGCGAACTGATCGCCGCGCAGATGCGGCGCAACGAACGCCACATGGCCGCAGACACGCAGTCGTTCACGCGCCTTCGGGGGCACCTGCACGGTAAAGGCCTGGAGCTTTCGGGCCAGCAGGCCGCTCGGTACATCCGCCAGCCCAAGCTTATCGACCCAGAGCTTTGCCTCGTCCTCGATCGCGATGATGACCGGTGCGAGCCCGCTTTCGATCATGCGGAAGTCCTCGCCCACCTTGCGATAGGCGAAATCAGTGCCGCCCGACGCCAGATTGAAGCGACCGAGAATATCTTTCGCATCGAGCCCCACCCTGCCGACGCGCCAGTAGACCTCGCCGAAATAGTCGGCGATGGCGGCCGGCGCCGTCAGGTCCGGGTGCTTGTCGATGATCCGTTTCATGTCGCCGATCAGGCCGGCGATCTCCCGCGGCGGCTTGTGGTCCGCTGGCGTGAAGACCGTCACCACGCTGTCGTCGCGCGGGCGTTTTCCCTCGCGGTTCACGCGGCCGGCCGCCTGGATGATCTGGTCGAGGCCGGCTTCTGCCCTGAGGGCGGCCGGGAAATCCACGTCCACGCCGGCCTCGATGAGGCTCGTGGCGATCAGCCGGCAGGGCAAGCCGTCATGTAGCCGCCTGCGAACCTCGGCGAGAATGCGTCGCCGGTCGCTTGCATATTGCCGTGTCGTCAGGTGCACCAGCCCGTCGAGATTAGCCGCCTTCGCCTGGCGGTAAAGGTCGAGCGCGTGGCGGCGGCTGTTGACGATCACCAGCATCTGCTCGCGCACGCCGAGCGTCTCCACCAGCGCGGCATCGTCCAGCACACCCTGATGGCGAATGCGCGTGCGGGCCAGTTGCCGGGCCAGCCCCTCCGGATCCGGCGCCAGCTCGCGATCGGCATCGAGCGGCAAACCCAACTCGAACCCCTCGCGCCGCGCAAGGGCCGGCTGGGTGGCGGTACACAGAACGACGGTGCAGCCGTATCGCAGGACCAGTTCCTCCAGCGATTGCATCACCGGCAGAAGCAGGCTGCGCGGCAGGGTCTGCGCCTCATCCAGAATAATGATGGAATTGGCGATGTTGTGCAGCTTGCGCGAGCGCGACGGACGCGCGGAAAACAGGCTTTCGAACAGTTGGACATTCGTGGTGATCACAACCGGCGCCGCCCAATCCTCCATGGCGAGTTTCAGCTTGTCGCGACGTTCGCGCGCATCGAATCTTTCTTCATCGATGTTGGCGTGGTGCTCCAGCACATGCTCTTCGCCGAGCACGCTGCGGAAAATCGCCGAGGTCTGGTCGATGATCGACGTAAACGGGATGGCGTAGATGATCCGGTCGTGGCCGTGGATGCCGGCATGGTCCAGCGCAAAGCCCAGCGACGCCAGCGTCTTTCCGCCGCCGGTCGGGACGGTCAGTGTGAAGAAGCCCGGCCCCTTCGCAGCGCCGGCCCGCACATGGGAAAGGATGTCGGCACGCAGGGCATTCAGCGTCTGCGACGTTTCCGAAGCCACCGCCCTCGACGCGAAGCGGCCCATATGCGCATCAAATCTGGCCTGAAAGCCGGGCAACAGACCCTGCAACCGAGGCCAGTCGCGATCCACCGCCCTCTGGCCAAGAGAGACGTAGAAGCTTTCGGTATCCTTGAAATCCGCATCGACGAGGCAGGAGAAGATCATCCGACCCAGGAACGACAGGGTAAATGCATAGCGCTGCAAATCCTTGTCCACAGGCTGCGGCAGAGCGCGCGCAAGCCCGTCGATCTGCCTGGCGACATCCGGGCCCAGTTCGGCCTGCCAGGCGGGATCGAGAAAGAGCGGCTTTTTCATCCGCATGTCGAAACACGCACCCGTCTCATTCAGGCGATCGGGCAGCCCGGCATGGTGGCCCAAAATCGCATAGGCGATGATCTCGGCCATGGCCTTGTCCCTGCCTTGTGCAAGGTCACACAGAACCCGCGCACCGGCCGTCGAATGATCGACAGACTCTCCGATGCCGGCAATGTAGGCCTGGAAGGCCGGGTCATATTTGCCAAGATCATGGAACAGCCCGGCAATGAAAGCGGCCTGCTCCAGCCCGCTTGCGCGCGCGAAACCGCCTGCCATTTCGGCTACCGAAGCCAGATGATCGACAAGCGTCTGCCATCCGTCCCGCGGCGTCTCCTTGTCGCTATGCCCGTAGAACTGCATGCGCGCCCCCACATCCCAAACGCGTGCCGGGCATCATACATCTTCAAGGTCGCAATGCCACCATAAATTGCAGTTCATTCGAAAGATAGACCAACGGACAGCCGCGCTGGACCGTGCAGGCCATTCGGGTTTAAAGCCCCCCACGCCCGAAACCTCCCCCTGCGCGTCATCTCACGCAGCCCGAGCTCTTCAAAAATTCTGAGCGCCGCCTCCGGCGTGACCTCGAGCGCCTTGGCGATGGTGCCGGTATGAACCAGCGGCCGCGCCATCACCAGCTCGATCAATTCTGGCAGTTTCGACGACGCCCGTCGTCCGACCAGCTTGCGCTCCATCATCGTTTTCGCGACCGCCAGCCGGTCATGCGCCTTCAGGTCGATCTCGGCGGCTGCTATCAGCCCTTGAGCAATGGCGAGCAGTCGGCTCTCGTGATCGCGATGCCGGCGCCATTGCTATAGAACAGTCGGAACGGTGTCGGCATCACGATCCCCCATGCTGTTGGCTGTCAGGACGCATGACGTGCTCCCCGATTTTGGGCCAGCGGGAGCTGGAATCTTCCGGGGTTATGGCTCAGGTCGGCGGTGGTGCCGATGAGCCGTTCATGAGCGAAATCGGCGCCTTGTTGCCGATGGCGCTGTGTGGCCGGAATTCGTTATAGTCTCTGCGCCAATCCTCCATTTTTACCCGCGCGTCGTCAAGATTCATGAACCAGTGGGCATTCAGGCACTCCGCCCTAAACTTGCCGTTGAAGCTTTCGATGAAGCTGTTGTCCGTCGGCTTGCCAGGCCGGGAAAAGTCGAGCACAACGCCCTTGTGATAGGCCCACAGATCGAGATCGCGAGAGATGAACTCGCTGCCGTTATCGACACGAATGACGGCCGGGTAGCCAATCTGGCGACATGTGCGTTCCAAGGTCTGGACGACGTCTTCCCCCTTGTCGCTGAACCGTGCATCAACCACCGGCGAGAAGCGGGAGAAGGTATCAACGACCGTCAGGACCCTGATCTTGCGGCCGGTCGCCAACTGGTCATGCACGAAATCCATGGCCCAGACATGGTTGAAATGGGTCGCAGCGGTCCGGTCTGACCGTAGCTTTGCCTTCACGCGCCGTTTCGGCACCTTGTTGCGCAGCTGCGGGCTCATCTCCTTATAAAGGCGATAGATTCGCTTCGGATTGACCGGCCATCCATCCCGCTTCAGCAGAACATGGACGCGCCGATATCCATACCGGACGCGTGTCTGGCAAATATCCCTGATCCTCAGCTTCAGTTCAGCCTGCTCGCCGCGTTTCGACTTGTAGACATAGAGCGACCGGTCGATCTTCAGGACCGCGCAGGCCCGGCGGATGGATATCTTCCAGTCGGACCGGACCTTGTCGACAAGTGAACGCTTGCGGGCAGGCTTCAGAGCTTTTTTGACAGCACATCCTGAAGCATTGCCTTGTCCAGCGACAGGTCGGCGACGATCCGCTTCAGCTTGGCATTCTCCTCCTCGAGCTGGCGCAACCGCTTCATCTCGGAGGGCATCAGACCTGCATACTTCTTGCGCCAATTGTAGAACGTCGCATCGGAAATGCCCGCCTTTCGGCAGACCTCGCCGATCGGTGTGCCGTCCTGCGCCTGCTTCAGAACGAACGCCATCTGCGCCTCGCTAAACTTTGATGCCTTCATCGGAATTCTCCTCTCTCCCCGCAGGGATGATAAATCGAAAATTCCAGTTCCAAATGGCCGAATTTATTGGGAGCACGTCAAAGATCGCCGAACTGGGGGCGCAGTTCAATGCGGAGAACACCGAAACGCATCGGCTTTTTTCCGGCATCCCAAACGCAAAA
>NZ_MKIO01000016.1 GCF_001938945.1 Xaviernesmea rhizosphaerae | reverse complement strand
TGCGCGCATACCTTCTTCTCAAGCATATGCATCGCTGCAACCGTTATCTTTTGGTTGTGATTTATGAGTCCTGAGCCTAGGTCGAGTTGGCTGGAGTAGAAGACATTGTTGAAGCGAAGCCATGACATCCAGAAACCAACTTCGATCCCTGTAAGAGAGTCCCATTCCCCAGCTTTTCGGGGGCGAGGAAGTGGCGGTGCATTCACACCGATCTTCTCGAGCTGGTCTGCCGCGTATTTCAATCGCCTCGGCCCAGCTCCTGAACGTCCGAGATCGTAGTCAAGAAGGGTTACATAAGGGATCTTTAGACCGTCCAGCAAACGCCAGAAATGATTGACATGTCTGCCTCCCAGTGGAACGAAGGCAACAAAAGCTGGATCCAGATCCATCTCGGGATCGAGTGATCGCGCGAGTCGTGGTAGCACAATTTCTTCAGAGCGCCCCTCGCCCAGTATCACCAAGCGGGCAAAATAGAGTTCGGGATGGCTCGCGACCGCTTCCTGGATAAATTTTCTGGCGTCAGAGTCGGCTCCAGGCAATGGAATCTCCTTCACGCGAGACGTAAGCGTGAGTGGATCCTGACGTACATAGCGCACCTGGTTGGGATCCACCCTACGCAAAGCGCTGGCTGAATGCGTCGTAAGAATCGCCATGACGGATTCGCTCTGTGCCTGCTCCCGCATCAGGTTGACCATTCGCGAGAGGTAGAAAGGTGCCAAGTGGTTTTCAGGTTCCTCAAGCGCAATAACCGTGAGCCAGGGCCGCGCGACTTCAACGGCGAGGAATCCCTCTGGCTTCGTGCGGGTAAGTTCGTCATCAAGCTTGAAAAGCGTCACAACGATCGCGATGTAGAACAGTGATGCTTGCCCCTCGCTAAGTTCTTGCACAGACCTGTGTCGCCCACCAGGTCCCGGTCCGAGCGTTAATGAAAGCTCGCGAAGCGCCCGCTGAAGCTCCCGAGCGAGGACAGTTAAGCGAGGAGATCGAAGGTGACGACCTTCAAAAAGCCGGCCCCAGTTTATTGAAAGTTCTTCGCTGATCTTTTTGATGGCGGGCATGGCGTCAAACATGTTCTGCAGGGTTTCCCACTGCTTGGCCATCGACGCTCGACCGCCTTCCCAGTCCCCATGACGTTCAAGCCAGTTGAGCATTTCTCGAAGAGCGAGCTTCAGTATCGCATTACTGTCTCGTGTCGCGGGAAGGTATCGGATCTGGAAGCGCCGGCGATCGTTAGCAGAGAAGGGAAGCTTGGCAATGTCACGTTCTCCGAACGGCACGTCATCCAGGCTGGTGATCCAGAACATTTGCGAGCTAATATCGTCCTCGTCCATGCCGTAGATCCAACGCGCCTCCAATCGAATCCTTGCTTTGAGAGGTTGGCCGGGGCCGGATGATGACATCGCCCGAAAGATTTCGGGCACTGAATCCGCCTTGTCCTCATCAATTCCATCGCTCAGTTCGGGAAATGCCAGTATGACTTCGATCTCAATCTCTCTCCTGTCGACGGATCGAATCTGATCATCCGGCAGGCCAAGCTCGCCCGACCGATCGTCAAGCTCGTATTCCGAGCTTGCATTAGCATCCTCGACCGTACCAGGTGTTTCATCTGGGCCGAAATGGACGTCCTCACGCGTCAAACGACGGTCTTCCGCACGGGTTGCAAACAGCTTCTGTAGGGCGGCAATTATCGCCGTCTTTCCGGCCCCGTTTGCGCCGACTACCGCGGTGAGTGCAGGATCGAATGAAATGGTCTGCGCTTCATCTCCAAAGCAACGGAAATTCCGAAGCCTCAAACTCTCAATATGCATAAGACCCTCAGCGAACTCAGTTGACGTCAGCGATTCCATACAACCACCTAAAGCAGTGGCATGCAATTGAACGGGGATACAACTCGAACTGGCGGGGGAGTCGGATGATCGGGCAAACTCTTTCGTTGCTTGGACTGTCAATCCCTCGGCTTAGTCAGGGCCTATTTTGTCCGCGCTACGGACGTGGCAATATTTATGAAGCTACGGCGCTTTCAGAAGCTCCAGTGAACGGTGCGAACCACAGACTTGAGGGCGCGTCGCTTCCGCGCTCTGAGTGAGGGTACGGCACAGCGCCGATGATAGGCCGAACCCTTTTGGAGCTCGAACACCAGCGCGGCGAAAATCCGGAGGCGGCTCTGAGTTGACGAACGTGCTTAGCTCAGCGGCGCGCATGGCCCGGACACGAAGGGCCGGAAGCCGCCTGACAGCACTGCCGCATGGCAACTGCATCAAGTCCGAAGAGGGGTCGTGAACCAATCAATGTCGGTGGATCCGCGAGCCTGGACCTTTCGCCCAAGAGCGCCTTCTGCCCTGACCCGAACCTAGGCAGCACATCAAGGGGCGGCGACGCGAAGTCGAGACAATGACGGCGAATCCTGGCAAGGAAAGGTTTCGGGATGTAAGTCGCCGCCTCGAACGGCTGAAATGAAGCCATAAAGTGCCGGGCACTTTATGGCCGTCTCACCGCAAAATTGAGGTCCGCAAGCGGAAATTATTGCCGCTGGCCCGCCCTGTTGACTGATACCCAAAGTCAGGGCACAAGGATGGCATCCACGGTCGCTCACGATGGGAAAACAGAGGGAATTTCGAGACTTTTACACTAAGTCATTGAAATCATGTGAGAATCCAGGTCTCCCAGGGAAGTCTTTTTCGACCGATTTTTCGATCCAAATTGGCGACCATCTCCCGCATCGAAAAGTGGCGTCTTGTCAATAAGTTGGGCGATCTCGGTCGCAGTTTCTTCGGCTATCCGTCGCGTTCGAGGATGGCTGATGATGTTGGCTGGGGACCCCTGTTCAACTGCCTCCGAAAACGTTTAAAAGGAACTTGTCTCTCAGGCGCGCCGCAAGATCCTTCCCGTTGGCCACGTCGACGCTGCCGGTCTCGATTACCGTCTCCTGACCCGTGATCCGGAACTGCGCCTGGACACCCTCATTCGCGCCCAGCCCATTGTGATGGGGATAGAGCAGAGTCAGCTTAGGTGACTTGTAGAGATGAGCGTACGCCATCATCTGGTAAACATCACCCTGAGAAACACCCAGCTTCGGATCATCAATCCGCGCGGATATCCGTTTCCATTTCGTGTCGATCACATGGGCTACCTGTCCACCCCGCCAGATCAGGATGTCGGGCTTGGTTTGAAACAAGGCGCGGTCGTTCTCAACAGAGGTGAGACAGAAGAGCCGCCCACCCTGCAGCGTAACGCGGAACTCGGTTCCGGCGAGAGCGCGCGTGACCAGTCGTCCGACATACTCCTCAAAAAGGGCGTTCATTTCGAATAGGAGGGCACTCCCTTGTCCCGAGCCACTGCTAGTTGTCTGGTATCGACTACGCAAGAACAGTTGTGCCATGCCGAACAGATCCTGCCAGGCGCGATTTGTCCGGTCGATGATGACCTCTCGCCATCTCAGGGCTGGCACCGGGACATCTGAGATATCGGCATAGACGAAGGCCAATTCGCGAAGGCGCTGCTGATTAGCCGGACTCCGCGACGTCCTTGACACATGCGCCACGGCTGCCTTCATGATTTGGTTGAGCGCGATGTCTTGTGATAAGTCATCGAAGCGACAAGCGAGGCGTCCGGGGTTCAAGGCATGACGAGTAAATTGACGCGGCACATCGAGCGTGCCGCGCAGCGCTGAAAGATCTTCCTCATGACCGAGATAGCGACGAGGCATGCCGCGGCGGATCGCTTCGGTCAGCTTGTCACAGAATAGCCGGATCAGGATCTCAAGAAGGGTCTCGCGCTGCCAGTCGAGGTCTGTGATCCGCCCTATTTCGATCTTCAGATCCAATGCGACCGCGAGCATATGGACGAGACGCTTGCGGATCGCAGCGTTCTGCCGCTCCGCCCCTTCTGCTTGCATAACGTCGATCTTTGGGAGGATTTCGAGACTGCAACCCTGCGCAGCAATCACACCCACGACACCACGGGCCCGTAGCTCGTGCCGCCGATCCTCCAGCACACCGCCGCCGCCCCGGCCGGCAAAAGGCGAGGTCTTCGTCAGAGCAACCAGCCGACTAGCAAGATGTGCTGGAATGGAGCCCTCCCCGTCGCCATGGGGCAGCGTATCCCACTCCCGCACAGTGTAGGACGGCATCAGACTTCAAACTCCGAGAAATCGAACGAGTCTTTAACGCGCCAACGTAGCTTTTCGTCGGAGAGGTCGTCTTCGGCAATGCTCGCAGGAGCGGCAAGTCGCCGTGCTTCCAGAAACCGCGGCCGGCCTTGCCCGGTGTCGCCCAGAACGGCGGCAACCTTGGACCAGTCCTCGTAGAAATACTCCGCCAACAATGGGATCACTTTGTGGCGCATCACCTCCTCGACATCGCCACGTGTTGCGCAGCCGGTAAAATAGGCGTGGCCAATCTGATGCTCCCGATCGAAGAGAAACTCGACCCGGTCGTTGATCGTGGTCAGGAGCTTCCGCAGATCAATCCCTCCCGTATTTGTGGGAAGGACCAACGGGTTAGGCATCAGCTCACAGAACGTGAACCGGCGGCGCAATGCGGTATCGAGAAGCGCAATGGACCGGTCGGCCGTGTTCATGGTGCCGATGATGTGGAGGTTCGCTGGAACCGCGAAGGGTTTCTTCGAATATGGCAACACGAGGCGGATTTCGTTCGGCATACCCAGCCGCTTGTCGGGCTCCAAAAGCGTGATCAACTCGCCGAAAACCTTCGAGATGTTCGCTCGGTTGATCTCATCGATGATCAAAACATGATCCCGTGCCGACTGATTTGCACGAGGTGTCTCATCACCGAAAACAATTGCTTCCAGGGCGTCCCAATCCACCAGTGACTGATTGAGCTTGTAAACTGAATGACGTCTGAAACCTCTGGCGTAAAAGCGGCTTCGTTCTGCTCCGGCGTCTTCTCGCCAAAGCCACTCTACATGCCGCCGATGCGGATGGAATGCTGCCTCGGGGTCGTAGAAATATTCACCAGTGACCCTGCCAAACGCCTGCATTCGATCACGTCCATCAGAGACCACGACATAATCACCAACCTGCATGTCCGCCCTGAAAGAGAAGGTGATTACGATGTTTCCATCGTGGCCGGTCGCGTTGGGATCCTTCTTTGCTCTCCATTCAGATTGTATTTCATCAAAATCGTCGAAACGTTCATCCGACCAGTCAATGTCACCGCCCCAGCCCACATGGATGAGGTTGTTGTCTAGGCCAAATCGAATCCGGTAACGGTCCTGCTCAATTTGCCGATTCCCGAGTGCGACCTTGAACACGCGTGCAGAGCGCTCAAGCCTGTGCGGGGATCCTTCAGCAACCTGATCGAGCCGCGCGCGCTCGCTGATTCGCTTGAAAACGCCGTCATGGGATTTCAAACGAAAACCGGTGCTGACTTCAACATCCTCGGGCCCCTCGCCGGCTTCATCGCCGGTGCTTGGCCGAAGGCCTTCGACAAATTCCTCGTAAGACATAGACTGGTGGAAGGTGACGAACTCGATCCTTCCCTCGCTGACTAAGCGTCGATACTCGACCATCAGCGCGTTACGCTTCTCGCCCCCCTGAAGCGCCGCTGCTACCTGTTCCCCAAGACAAAGCCGGACGGCCTCCCATGCGGTGCGGTAGGTCTTGCCTGTGCCAGGTGGCCCATAGAGAATCAAGTTGGTTGCTGAACGCGTTGAGGCTGTACTTTCTTCTGTCACGGTGGCCGCCTTCGCTTGTGATGCGAGCTTGTAGGTGAAGATGGTGGAGCTGCTGGGGTTCGGCTCGGTATGTATTGGCGGTGGCACCTGAGCCAATTGCTGAAACTTCTCGCCTCCGAGAGCTTGGCAGATATTAGGAAACGCATCTTGCAGGCCCATGGTCGCGGCGAGATCGCCAGCTCGAACGGAAACCTCAGTCGCGCCCTGTTCCCGTGCCGGCTCGATGAAGTAGTTCAGCGCACAAAGCCGAATACGGTCGGCGCCTCGCAGCACATGTTCTTCCTTTGGTATTTCGGAGGGCGTGTCATCACCGTCGACAATGATGAAACCGCTGTTATGCAGTAGTGAAACCGGGCCGCTCGGCTGGTTCCAGCCACCGTGAATATCGGTCGTGCCCAAGAGAAACGCCACAATGGGCTTTGTGGGGTAGAGGCGGTTCTCGCGACCGCGGGTAGAACGCACCCAATAATCTCGCGGCTCACCAAAAGCACTGAAGATCTCCGCATGGGCACCGCGGCTCCGAAATGCTTCGAATGCATCGCAAGCAGCTTCTATGGCAGCGCGTGAGAAATTACTTGGCTGCACGTTAGTGCCGCCCTCCGGCGGAATTCCTAATTCCTGAGCGATCTCTGGATCGAGCTCGTACCGAACGAGTTTCTGAGCCCCAAACGTGAGGTAGTTGACTGAGCCACCCGAGAACCCCTGGCAGCGAGCCGCAAGCCCATCGATCAACATAGCGCGCGCTACTTCCAGCCAATGTTCTGTGTGAATGGCTTCGTCGGCCCGGTTGCTGGCGCCCTTCGGCTTTATTTTGAAGATCGATCTTCCTGTTCCGCCATCCCGTACGGGTCGATACGGCAGCCCTTCGCGATCGTAAAAAACGAGCCGTCTGTCTGGGGTGAGCAAGGTCATCTATGGGTCTCCAAAAGCACGCGGCGTGTTTACCAGACTTATCTGCTCGTTTGCATTACCATTCACCTCGCGGAGCCCCCGTGGTCCGAAGGTAGAGCCGGCCATTTGACACGCAGTACCGCGGAGTTGATCCGGCCAATGAAAACAGGAAACTGATGCCGCGCCATATCTCCTCCGCCAATGAAGCGGTGATGGAGACAAGAAAGGCCCCTCTTATTACCCTGACGCACCCATTTTGTCTGACTGAACTGGAACGGCGCGATCGGTCAGACCTTCACTTGTGACAGAAGCATCGATGGCACCGCCTTACGTAGTCGCCATGTCACCGTAACCGGCATCTCGCCTGTCCAGGTTACGAAGTCCACCTCGCCACAGTAGATGAATGGTGCCGGCTTGGGTCCGATCTTCTTCGTCTTGCGAACCAGCAGATGGATGTGAAGGCCCCGCGCGCGATGGTCGCGGATCATCTCACCATGCTTGGACGCTTGCTTGGTCCTGTTTTGGCTTTGCCATGAAAATTCCGTGGCAGAGATGAAGTGATCGGCATAGCGGTGCTCGTCGAGCATCCCCTCCTTCTCTAAGGTGACCAGCAGGAAGATATGAGGCGGTTTTGGCACGAAGCCCGCGTTCCACGTCGCCTGATCGAAGGTCAAGCCGAAGGCTGGAGGGATGGCTTCGCGTGAATACCGCTCCCAAAGCTGAAGGCCGGCTTGTGCCTGGCTTTGGGCACCCATTGGCTCTATACGCCACGTATTGTTTTGGAAACGGAGCCGGACACGATCGCCTTTGCCAGGCAGTCCGGCATCGTCGCCGAACCATCCGCGCAAAATCGTAGGCAACTGGTTGGACGGCTCGCCGGCTCTTCGGACGACGTTGATTGCAATCTTGCCAACTGTCGCCACCATCGGCTGACCACCGACGACGACATCCAAGGGACCTTCTGCTAACTGGGCCGCACCGGACGTCGTTGGGAGGAACAGGATAGGCAGTCCGCTCGTGTTTCGCGCGACGCGGCAGACGGCGTCCGCCAGCTCATTGTGACCTCCACTTCTGCTCAGATATTGCGCGAGACGCCAATCGAGGATTTCCTGCAGCAGATGGCTAAAGGTCTCCCTGTTCCTCGGCGCTCTCGCGAACCCGAACAGCTCTCCTTCCAGAACGAAATAGGGCGTGCCGTTGCTGTCCCGCAGCTTCGTCAGGACATCTATCGGAAATTTGAGTAGCACCGCTCTAAGCGCTTTCCGATCCGCGAGATCGACAGAGAAATCCTGCTGGAGCTTGTGAATGCGGAAGGCCAGCCGCGCAACGCGCCCGACAATCTCATCAACGGTGCAGCGATCCTGCACGGTCTCCCCGTCGAACAGTGCCAACATCGTCATGAGCTTGTAGCTCCGGGTCAGTTCGGTTTTCTCCATTTCCCGGAAGAAATCCTCGTGCTCCAACCAGGTCGCTCGCTCCAGATCGTCCAACCCGCGCATTCGTACCACGAAGCCGAGCCAGGAGCGTTCGCTGCTGCTTCTCGGATTGCTGCCGGAATGAAAAACCTCCGACGCTGTGGGCCGGACGCCATGCCGCTCCAAGAAGTCGCGGTAGAAATCTTCCAGCGCATTCTCGGTACTGGCCGGTTTTACCAGCATGCGCAATATGTCGATCGTCGCGAGATCGTAGGTCACTTCGCAACCGGTTGGCAGACTAATCTGGTCGCCTTGGAGCTTTTCCAGAAGTTCTCGGATGTGGCCGCTGGACGACGCATCAACATTCGCAATCGAGGCGATCGCGCGGAGCTTCGTGAGGAAGATGCGATGGTTGCCGATATAGTCGATGACGACGAGACGGTCTTTGTTCGCAGACTTTCGCAACCCACGTCCGAGCTGTTGCAGCCAGATGATGGTCGATTCGGTCGGGCGTAGCATCAATACGGTGTCGATGCTCGGGACGTCGACGCCTTCGTTAAACATGTCTACGGCAAACACCACGTCCAGTTCGCCCGCTTCCAGTCTCTGCAGCGAAGTAGCCCGCGGTGCAGAATTTCCGCCGGCGTGAACGGCAACAGCGGAGACGCCCTGCTGGTTGAAGAAGTCGGCCATGAAATCGGCATGCGTTTGGGAACAGCAGAAACCGATGCACTTCGTCCCACCTCGCAAGCGATACTGTTCGAGCGCGTTCTGCGCGCGCGCTTCTGTAGCGACGGCGGCGGTAAGCTCGGTTAGGTCGAACTGGGCACTACGCCAGGGGATATTCCGGTAATCGACATTGTCCGGGACACCGAAGTAATGAAAGGGGCAGAGATGCCCGGCTTCAATCCCTAGATGGACACCGGCCTGGAAGACGAGGTTCTCCTGGCAAAGACCGAGGAGATCAGCTCCATCGCTCCGCTCGGGCGTCGCGGTTAGACCGAGGAGAAACTGTGGTTCGAAGTAATCGATGATGCGGCGGTAGGTCGTCGCTGCTGCATGATGGAACTCATCGATGACGACATAGTCAAAGGTGTCCGGTCGAAATTGCTTGATCTGGTTCACCTTGCCGAGAGTTTGAACGGAGGCGAAAAGGAGATCGGCATCCGTGTCCTTGTAATCGCCCGACAACCTTCCAATCCGAGCTGTCGGTCGCACACGTCGGAATGTCTCGATCGCCTGATTGAGTATTTCCTCGCGATGGGCGACGAAGAGGATGCGACGATATTCGAGGCGATTGCTGTCAAAGGCCGCCAGCCAAGTCTTGCCAAGACCGGTAGCGAGCACAACGAGGCCCGCAGTAAAACCGTCCTGCCGCGTGTGCTCGAGCGCTGCGAGGGCCTGCCGTTGGATGGCGTGTGGTTCGGGAGGGGGCAGCGGCAGCTCGTATGCCAAGCCAGCATCTTTGAAGCCTAGCGGATTTCTCCGGCTTTCATAGCGGTTGATCCACTCCGAGGTGACGGAGACGGCACTATAGGAATCAAACAGGTCTTCGAAGCCATTGGTGATCTGGGGGAAGGCCGATCGGTCGTGGCTGGAAATGACCTTGTAGTTCCACTCGATGGATGTGGTCAGCGCCGCCTCTGACAGGTTCGAACTGCCGACGAATGCCACGCCCTCCTTGCCCGACAAAAAGATATAGGTCTTGAGGTGAAATCCTTGTGCCGCAGCCTCGAAGACTCGGAAAGTCAGATCCCCGTCGAGATCGGCTAAACGCCGCAGCGCCATCGGCTCCGTTACGTCCATGTAGTCGCCGACGAGAATTCGGGCTCTTCCGCCACGGGCTAAAAAATCTTTCAGATGCTCGACGATCAGTCTGGCCCCGCTGTCAAGCAGAAATGCTACTGCGATGTCGCAGGCGTTTGCCTCGTCCATATGCATGATCAGATGGGGCAGAAGGTGGTCGCTTCCGCCAGTGATCAAGCGCTTCAACGCTCCGGTGCTGCTCACTTCCTGGGCAAGGTAGTTGGCCTTGTGCGGGATAACGTGCCTGACGCCGCCTCTCGGATCGTCGACGTCACCCGTGTAGCGCGGAATGACGTGCAGGTGAAAATGGGAGACCGTCTGCCCTGCAGCTTCAGCTAGATTGAACCCGACGTTGTACCCGTCTGGCTTATGCTTTCGTTCGATCTCAATTTTTGCCCTGTCGATGTTCTGCCAGATCGACTGCTTCTCGTCCGCTGAAAGATCGTCCCATGTCGCCGCATGCCGTCGTGGAACGATGAGTAAATGTCCTGGCGACACCGGGAAGGCGTCCCACAGGGCGACGACTTGATCGTCCATAAAGGCGATGCGGCTCAGTTCGGCGGTGCAGAACGGGCATTGGATCATCGGCAAATTATGGGCCGCATCGCCGAAGCATCCCAGGATCGCTCATGCTTTTCCACACAATGATTTTTGAGGACCCGCTGCGTTTTTTTTGCACCTGGCTCAGGCGCCATCCGATGTGGAACCGTGAGGTGGAAGCGCGTTCAACCAAAGGAAGAGAATTGGGGCGGGTTCGACTCAAATTACTTGGCGCAAACTTGCCGACGCGCTGATCACTTCTGGGACGCGGCCGGAATGCAAGCTGTGAAGGGAGTGAGCGGTCGTTAACAAGGTGACGGCCACACAACAACTTTGCCTCAGGAGCGGAAATTATTGCCGGTATACCCCTCCTGTTGACTGAGGCCCAAAGCCAGGGCACAAAGGTCGCATCCACGGTCGCTCGCGGCAGGAAAACAGAGGGAATTTCAAGACTTTTCAAATAAGTCATTGAAATCATGTGAGAATCCAGGTTCCCCAGCCACTTGAATTTTCTCGTCTTTTCCCTTTGTGAAACTTGAACATGCGCGGCCATTCGGACGCTTATTTGGGAAGTTTTGTTCGCTCTTCGAGCTTCTTGATCGCGTTTTCACCGAGCCTTTCGTTTCGGTTGAGTTAACCGCTTTATTATGAGCGGCGATAAACTCCGGATCGCCCAGCTTTGCGGAAGCCTCGCCGCCCGTGTAGGGGTCGAGATCGAGCCAGCCGCGCGCCTCGTTCGGGTTGAGGACGCGGGCACTGACGAGCGAGGAAATCGCCGTTGCGCGGGCCGTGCGATCGGCGCGCGTGAGGTCGTCACGGTCAAAGAGGACACGGTCGGACGCACGCTCCTCCGGCGTGAACAGCGCCCGGCGCCGGCCGGCTTCCAGCAGGAGGAGCTAGGGATCGAGGCTGTGGACCAGGAACTCCCGGCCCATCTGTTTGCCGTTCGACCAGGTGGCGCGGTCCAGCTCTTAGAGCATCGAGGGCGGAACGCGGAATGCTCGGCCGATCTCGATCACCTGACCCGCATGAAGACGGGCGCAGGCTCGTCATCGTCGGACGCGGCGTCAGATCCCGGTTCGTCGTAATCGCCATCACCGTCCCCGGCGCGGGCAGCCCGGTCTTCCTCGAAGGGACGCGCAGGTCCATTCAGATTGATGCGCGACCGGGTCGGTGCCGTCACCTCAGGCGTCATGACCGCCGTGTCCGGCGGCGGTACCCTGTCGAAGCAAAGCGCCTTCAGTGTCTCCGCTTCGAGAAGCTGCTGGACACGCTGACCGAACCGTCGGCGCAGTTCCGCTATACAGCTCGCCACACCGTCGCTTTCAAGGAGATCGTCGATCTCCGACAGGGCCCAGACCCCGCTGGCATGATGATCGCAAGGACGGCTGGCGCCATCGACGATCGCCACTTCCACCGCATCGACCATCAGCCGTTTCTGGGTCTTGTAGAGCCAGTCCGGGCAGAACCATCGCCGCGGCCATCATCTTCACCTTCAGCTCCTCGAGCCTGCTCATGTCGCCATAAAACCAACTGTCGAGGATGTAGGCGGTGTGCCGGGCGCGGTTCAATTTGCGTTTGAGGGCGGCGGCGGACAGGCTCGCTGCCTCGCTCTGCGCATTGCTGTAATTCCCCCTATCATACCTATTGGGTATGGAGCGGAACCAACACGGTCTTGGACGCCGGCGGCGTCGCTGTGCATTATCCTCGCCATGAACGCGACCTTTCCTCCCCCATTGGCGGCGATTGCCGCAGCCCCGACGGTCGAGAGCATTGAGACAATGCTGGTCGACCTGCCGACAATCCGGCCGCACAAGCTTTCGGTTGCGACCATGACCGGCCAGACGCTGATGATCGTTCGGATCTGTTGCAGCGACGGCATTGTCGGCATTGGTGAGGGCACGACGATTGGCGGGCTTGCCTATGGAGGCGAGAGCCCGGAGAGCATGAAGCTTGCAATCGACCGCTATTTTTCGGCTGTCATGATCGGCCAGGATGCGAGCCGTGTCCAAGCGCTGATGGCCCGGATCGGCAAGATGATCAAGGACAATCGGTTCGCCAAGAGTGCTGTCGAGACGGCTCTTCTCGATGCGCAGGGCAAGCGCTTGGGGGTACCAGTCAGCGAACTGATGGGCGGACGTCGGCGTGACCGGCTGCCGGTTGCGTGGACCCTGGCTTCCGGCGACACGGGCCGCGATATCGATGAGGCGGAAAAGATGCTGTCTCGCCGCCGCCACTCAATCTTCAAGCTGAAGATCGGGCTGAGATCGGTGCGGGAAGATGTGGCCCATGTCGCCGCGATCAAACGTGCCATCGGCGATCATGGAACGGTGCGCGTCGATGTCAACATGGCCTGGACAGAGACGGATGCGCGTCTCGGTATCGCAGCGCTTGCGGGCGCCGGCTGCGAACTGGTGGAGCAGCCGGTGCAGTCTGCAGCCGCGCTCGGCCGTCTCGTCCGGCGCTTTCCGATTGCCCTGATGGCGGACGAATCCCTGCAGGGACCGGAAAGTGCCTTCGAGATGGCGCGCAACAACAGCGCCGATGTCTTCGCCGTCAAGGTGGAGCAGAACGGCGGCGCGTTCAACGCGCAACGGGTGGCCGCGATTGCCGATGCTGCCGGTGTCGAACTCTACGGTGGCACCATGCTCGAAGGGGCTGTGGGCACCATCATCTCCGCTCAGGTGTTTTCGACATTTGCCAATCTGCAATGGGGTACCGAACTGTTCGGCCCGCTTCTCCTTACCGAGGAGATCCTGGAGACGCCTCTCGATTATAGCGATTTCTCGCTGCTCGTTCCCTCCGGGCCGGGTCTTGGCATCACGCTGGACGAGGACAAGCTCGCACACTTCACGCGCGACGGGTCGCTCACCGTCACCCGGGCTGCCGATTGAGGAGGCGATCACCATGCTCTTTCACGTCAGAATGAATGTCGAATTGCCTCACGATCTGCCGGAAAAAGACGTGGCAGATATCCTGCAGCGGGAGAAGGCCTATTCGCAGGAGCTGCAGCGGACGGGCAAGTGGCGGCATATCTGGCGGATCGCCGGCCAGTACGCAAATATCAGCATCTTCGATGTGGCCGATAATGACGAGCTGCATCAGCTGCTCTGCGGCCTTCCACTTTTCAAGTTCATGGACATCCAGGTGACGCCGCTGCTTCGCCATCCCTCGGCTGTTCGTGCGGACGATAGTTGATCCCTTGCGTCCGGTTTCGCCGGGCGCGCACCAGACCCATGTGAGGAGGACATGACATGACTGTCACCATTTTCAATCGCCCCGACATTCAGGATTTCCTGAAGGTGTTGAGCGGCCTCGACCAGACGAACGGCAATCCGCGCGTCAAGCAGATCGTCCACCGGATCGTGTCCGACCTGTTCAAGGCCATCGACGATCTGGACATCACACCGGATGAATACTGGATTGCCGTGGCCTGGCTGAACGAGATCGGCGCAGCCGGCCAGGCCGGTCTCATCTCGCCCGGCCTCGGGCTCGATCACTTCCTTGACGAGCGCCTCGACGCCATCGACGAGGCGCTGGGCATCAAGAACGAGACGCCGCGCACCATCGAAGGGCCGCTCTACGTGGCTGGCGCGCCGGAATGTCATGGCTTTGCCCGTCTGGACGACGGCAGGGATACGGATGGCCACACGCTGATCATGCACGGCACCGTCTATGGTTCGGACGGCAAGCCGATGCCCGGTGCCAAGGTGGAAGTCTGGCACTGCGATACGCGCGGCTTCTATTCGCATTTCGACCCGACAGGCCAGCAGGCGCCGTTCAACATGCGTCGCACGATCATTGCCGACGACCAGGGGCGCTACAAGTTCCAGAGCATCGTTCCGCATGGCTACGGTGTGCCTCCGGGCAGCCCGACGGAAAAGCTGCTTTCCGCACTTGGCCGTCACGGCCAGCGGCCGGCCCATGTCCATTTCTTCATCAGCGCCGATGGTCACCGCAAGCTGACGACGCAGATCAACATCGCCGGCGATCCGCTGATCAACGACGATTTCGCCTATGCCACCCGTGACGGTCTTGTTCCGGATGTGATCGAGCGCACGGACGATGCCAGCATCAAGGCCAATGGCCTGAATGGCCCGTTCGCCGAGATTGTTTTCGATATCAAGCTGACCGCGCTGGTGAATGGCGTCGACAATCAGGTGAACGCCCTGCGCAAGCGCGCCGCTGCGTAAGCATTGGGCGGTCCAGCTTCGGGTGGACCGCCGTCTTTGCTCTCAAACGTCATCGACATCGTTGCAATGGATCGGCCGGAGAACGGCCGGAGGGCCCTCCGGGGCGGGAGAGAAACCATGTCCAAAGTAATCAACAAACACGCGGCCCTGCAGGATCTGCTGGCCAATGCCGTCGAGGATGACAAGCAGCGAGGCGTCTTCCGCTGTCGCCGCGACATCTTCACCAATCCCGACCTGTTCGAACTGGAGATGAAGTACATCTTCGAGAGCAACTGGGTCTATCTCGCGCATGAAAGCCAGATCCCTGACATCAACGACTACTACACCACGTCGATCGGCCGCCAGCCCGTCGTCATCACGCGTGACAAGACCGGAGCTCTGAATGCGGTCATCAATGCCTGCGCGCATCGCGGGGCCATGCTGTGCCGCCGCAAGCACGGAAACAAGGGCTCCTTCACCTGCCCCTTCCATGGCTGGACCTTCTCCAACACGGGCAAGCTTCTGAAGGTCAAGGACGAAAAGACGACGCAGTATCCCGAACAGTTCGGCAAGGACGGCTCGCACGATCTGACAAAGATCGCCTGTTTCCAAAACTATCGCGGCTTCCTCTTCGGCAGTCTCAATCCGGATGTCGCGCCGCTTGAGGATTTCCTCGGCGAGACCAAGGTGATTATCGACCAGATCGTCGATCAGGCGCCCGAGGGGCTGGAGGTGCTGCGCGGCAACTCCTCCTACATATACGACGGCAACTGGAAGCTCCAGATGGAGAACGGCTGCGACGGCTATCACGTCAGTTCCGTTCATTGGAATTATGCAGCCACGATGGGCCGCCGCAAGGAAGAGGGTACGAAGGCGGTCGACGCCAACAGCTGGAGCCGGTCGACCGCCGGTGTCTACGGCTTCGATAACGGCCATATCCTGCTGTGGACCAACACGATGAACCCGGAGGTTCGTCCGGTCTACAATCGCCGCGAGGAGATCAGAGAGCGACTGGGCAGCGACAAGGCAGACTTCATTGTCAACCAGACGCGCAATCTGTGCATCTACCCGAACGCCTTCCTGATGGACCAGTTCAGCACGCAGATCCGCGTGACGCGTCCCATCAGCGTCGACAAGACGGAAATCAACATCTTCTGCTTTGCGCCGAAGGCCGAAAGCGCGGCTGACCGGACGCTGCGCATCCGTCAATACGAGGACTTCTTCAACGTATCGGGCATGGGCACGGCCGACGATCTTGAGGAGTTCCGCGCCTGCCAGTCGGGTTATGCGGGCACTGCCGCGCTCTGGAACGACCTGTCGCGCGGCGCACCGCTCTGGATAGAAGGGCCGGATGAGAACGCATCCCGGATGGGCCTCAAGCCGCTTCTGTCGGGGGAACGCAGCGAGGACGAGGGGCTCTTCGTGCGCCAGCACGAATACTGGGCTTCGGTCATGCGCCAGGCCCTTGCGCTTGAGCAGGAGGGAGCCGCGGCATGAGCGCGACCTTGGAAAGCATCCGCGCCTTCCTCTACCGGGAAGCACGTTTTCTCGACGACCGGGACTGGGATGCCTGGCTGAACTGCTATGCGCAGGATGCCAGCTTCTGGATGCCGTCCTGGGATGACGACGACCGGCTGACGGAGGATCCGCAGAGCGAAATTTCGCTTATCTACTATCCGGACCGCAGCGGGCTGGAAGACCGCGTCTTCCGCATCAAGACCGAGCGTTCGGGCGCCTCGACGCCGGAACCGCGCACCAGCCACATGATCGCAAATATCGAGATTCTGGCGGAAGGCGAGACGGAGATCGAGCTTCGCTACAACTTCCACACGCTCAACCATCGCTACAAGGTCACCGACCATTTCTTCGGCGCCACCTTCGTGACGCTGCGTCGGAGCGGCGATGGGTTCCTGATTGCGGCGAAGAAGGTGGTTCTGAAGAACGACTACATCCGGCAGGTGATCGACATCTACCACATCTGACAGGAGCGGAAGGCTCGCATTGCCAAAGGAGGAGGATCTATGGCCAGCTATCGGATCGCACTGAATTTCGAAGACGGCGTAACGCGTTTCGTCGAATGCCAAGCGGGAGAGAAGCTTCTGGACGCAGCCTATCGCAGCCAGATCAACCTTCCTATGGACTGTTCGGACGGTGTTTGCGGCACTTGCAAATGCCGTTCGGAAGCTGGAAGCTACGATCTTGGTGATGACTATATCGAGGACGCGCTGAGCAAGGACGAAGCGTCCGACAGACTGGTGTTGACCTGCCAGATGCGCCCGACCAGCGATGGCATCGTCTCGGTCCCGACCCGATCTTCGGCTTGCAAGACGGGGCAGCAGAAGCTTTCAGCCACCGTGGCGAAGGTCGTTGCGCACAGTGATGCTGCCATCGTGCTGGAACTTGATGTGGATGTCGCCGTCGCGCCGCAGTTTTTGCCGGGCCAATACGTCAATATCGACGTGCCCGGCAGCAACGGCGCGACCCGGTCCTACTCCTTCACCACCGCACCGGGACAAAGCCGCCTCGGCTTCCTTATCAAGCGTCAACCCGGCGGGCTGATGAGCAGCTGGCTTGCTCATGCCAAGCCGGGGGACCAGCTGACCTTCACGGGGCCCATGGGGAGCTTCTATCTGCGCGAGAGGGCACGTCCGTTGCTGTTTCTTGCGGGAGGCACGGGGCTCGCCCCCTTCCTCTCCATGCTGGAGGTTCTGGCGCAAGGAGAGCCGGGCCCGCCGGTCCATCTCGTCTACGGTGTCACGCGGGATGAGGATCTCGTCCTGGTCGATGTCCTGGAAGCCTATGCCGAGCGCGTACCCGGTTTCAGCTTCACGACGGTTGTCGCAGACACAGCCTCGTCGCACCCGCGCAAGGGATGGGTGACGCAACATATGCCGCAGGATCTGCTCGCTGGCGGCACGGTCGATATCTATCTCTGCGGTCCGCCGCCGATGGTCGATGCGGTCAGGGCCTGGCTGTCACAGACGGGGATCACCCCTGGCAGCTTTCACTACGAAAAATTCACGCCGAACCTGCCGCTGAAGGAAAGCGCATGAGCACGCCCGTCTTCGAAGGCCGGTTTCGCGACAAGGTCGTGGTGGTCACCGGGGCCGCGCAGGGTATCGGCCTTGCGGTTGCCTCACGCGTGGTCTCGGAAGGCGGAGAGGTGCTCTTCGTCGATCGCGCCGAGATCGTTCGTGAGACTGTCGCTGACCTGCGCACCGAGCGGGCGGCAGCCTGCATCGCCGATCTTGAAACCCATGCGGGCGCCGAGACGGCAATGCGGCATGCAGCGGACGAATTCGGACGCATCGATATCCTCATCAACAATGTCGGCGGCGCGATCCGGATGCGCCCCTACGAGGCCTTCGAGCCGGGGCAGATCGAAGCGGAGATCCGCCGTTCGCTGATGCCGACGCTCTATTGCTGCCATGCCGTTCTGCCGCACCTCTTCAAGCGTGGGGCCGGCACCATCGTCAACGTCTCGTCCAATGCTACGCGCGGCATTCACCGCGTGCCCTATTCGGCGGCCAAGGGCGGCATCAATGCGCTGACCCAGTCGCTTGCCATGGAGGTGGCCGAACACAACATCCGCGTGGTGGCGACGGCGCCGGGCGGAACGGAGGCGCCGCCACGGCGCGTGCCGCGCAATGCCGAAGGCGATACGGCGCAGGAGCAGGGATGGATGCGTGATGTCGTGACGCAGGTGAAGCATTCGAGCTTCATGAAGCGGTACGGCACCTTGTCCGAGCAGGTCGCGCCGATCCTGTTCCTGGCGTCCGACGAGGCATCCTACATCACCGGGTCCGTCCTTCCGGTCGCAGGAGGCGACCTCGGCTGAGACGAATCCATTACGCAGACACTTGGGAGGAGTGACCATGCGCACGATCGATATCAATGAAGCCATAGACGTGGGGCCGTTCGAGCGTTTCCAGTGGAAGATTGTCGGCCTATGCGGGCTGCTGCTCATTGTCGACGGCTACGACGTCTTCGTGGCCGGCACCGTGCTGCCGAAGCTGATCGCCGAATGGGGACTGACCAAGCCTCAGGCCGGCGCACTGCAAGCCTGGGCGCTGTTCGGCATGATGTTCGGCGCGCTGATCTTCGGCCCGCTTGCAGACAAGTTCGGCCGAAAGAAAGGCATTGCCATCAGTTTCCTGCTGTTCACCACGGCAACGATCACCACCGGCTTTGCCCAGTCGCCGCAACAGTTCGAAATCCTTCGCTTCCTGGCCGGGCTCGGCTGCGGCGGGCTGATGCCAAACGCGGTGGCGCTCATGAATGAATATGCGCCGAAGCGGTTGCGCAGCACGATGGTCGCCCTGATGTTCTCGGGCTATTCGATTGGCGGCATGGTGGCGGCAAGCCTCGGGATCACCATCATTCCCGCCTTCGGCTGGCAGTGGATGTTCTTTGTTGCGGCAATCCCGCTCGCCATCCTGCCCTTCATCCTGTGGCAACTGCCGGAATCGCTCGGTTTCCTGGTCCGCCAGAACCGACAGACGGAGGCGCGGGCGATTTACGCCAAGCTCTATCCGGCTCAGCCAATCGGCGACGGCGACCGGCTCGTCTTCACCGAAACGAAAGTCACGTCGGCTTCGGTGGCAGAACTGTTCCGGCAGGATCGCGGCAGCCGCACGGCCATGGTATGGGTCTCCTTCTTCTGCTGCCTGCTGCTCGTCTATCTCCTGTCGTCCTGGCTGCCGAAGGTTCTCCAGGAAGCGGGATATGCCGAGAGAGCAAGTCTGCTCAGCCTATTCTCGCTGAACTTCGGTGGCATGGTCGGGGCCATTGCTGGCGGACGTCTGGGAGACCGATTCGGTCTGCCAAAGGTCGTGGTTTGCTTTTTTGCCGCGGCCGCTGTTTCGATTGCGCTCATCGGGACAGGCCTGCCGGCCAGCCTGCTATTCCTCAGCGTCTTCGTGGCAGGTGCCACGACGATCGGCACGCAGATCCTTCTTTATGCCAGCGTCGCGCAGCTCTACGGCCTTTCCATACGCTCGACCGGCCTTGGATGGGCGTCCGGGGTCGGCCGGATCGGCGCGATCGTCGGTCCGACCTTCGGCGGCTATCTGCTCGCGCAAGAACTGCCGCTCCAGCAGAACTTCATGCTGTTTGCCATCCCAGCGGTCGTCTCCACTTTCGCCATGACCGCATATTCCGTGCTCAGCACGCGCAAGGCCGCTCGCGAACTCGCGCCGGCGTAACAAGACCACCAGGGAGGCCCGGCGCCCGGGCCTCCTCTCTTCCGTCTCTTTTCGAAAGTCACGCAAATGCCGTATCTGGAACGACCGCATCATCGTTTGCACTACCGCGTCGATGCAAGCGGCCATGACAAGGCGTGGCTTGTCTTCTGCAACTCGCTCGGCACCGACCTTGCCATGTGGGACCGGCAGGCCGAGGCGCTGAAAGAGCAGTTCCACATCCTGCGCTACGACCGGCGCGGCCATGGCCTCTCGTCTTCGCCGCCACCGCCGTTTTCCATGGCCGATCTCGGTGCGGATGTCCTGCATTTGATGGACCATCTCGGGATAGAACGGGCGCATTTCTGCGGCCTCTCCATCGGCGGGCTGGTGGGACAGTGGCTGGCACTCAATGCGGCACACCGCTTCGACAAGATGGTGCTCTGCGCCACGGCAGCGCGGATCGGCACGACGCAATCCTGGACCGAGCGCATGAAGGCCGTTTCCGCCCTTGGCCTTACCCCCTTGCTGGCGGGAACGGTGGAGCGCTGGTTTACGCCTGCTTTTGTCGCCGAAGCGCCGGACGTGATCGAGGCGTGTGTTGCAGCCTTCCAGGCGACGTCGATCGACGGCTATGTCGGAGGATGCGCTGCCCTTGCCGACGCGGATTTCCACGAAAGCCTTTCTTCGATCTCCTGCCCTCTGCTGGCTATTTCCGGCGCGGACGACCCGGTATGCCCTCCGTCGGATCTTGAAAGGATCGCAAGAGGCGTTGCTAATGGATGTCACCTCAGCCTGCCGGGCCGCCACATCGTCAACATCGAATCCGCAGAGCGGTTCAATCAAGCGCTCTCTGGTTTTTTGGGCACGGAGACGGAGTGACTTTGAGCCTTCCAGGCAGGCCGCAGCTGTGAGCTCGCTTCAGGCGGGGCCGCGATAAGTTCCCCAGGCAAGGCGCCGCTCCTGCCGCGGGTCGCCCTCGGTGCGATCCTGATGGTCAACGATCCTGGTCATGCGGGTGGCTGTGTCATAGCGCTCCCAGTCCGGGCTCTTGCCATGTGCAAATTCGGTAAAAAGGGTGCGAAAGCGGTGGCCGACAGCTTTCGATCTGCGGCGAGAAAACAGATCGAGGCGGCCCAGTTCGCCTTCTCCCGTCGTACCAAACACCATCGGCAGATCAAGGCCGTGGGTTGCCTCGCTAAAGACGAGGCGCGTCAGCGGGGTCGCATAGTCGAAACGGTAGAACCAGCAATCGGCATGCTTGGAATGGCCCTCTGCAATTTGCAGAGCAGGGAGCCAGAAGGTGAAGTCGCCGCCGATATCGATGGCGCGTTTCTTCGACGGAAAGCCTCGATAGACATCTGCGATGCGATCTCGAAAACTGCCGGTGGCCGTCTCGGCAAACATGGCTTCCAGCCGGCTTACCCTTGTGGAAATAACAGGCAGCGCCTTGTCCAGCATGGCGCCTTCCCGAGACATGGTTCCGATGACGAGAGGAATCTTCATGGCCGAGCCTTCCTGGAAGGCTTCGATCGGATGCTTGGGCAGGATATTGCCGTCGATGACCGGCGAAGAGGGCAGCATGCCCGGATATTTGTCCGGCGCGATGCCGTAATAGTATTGGCTGGCCGCCTCGATCAGGCGTGCGCCATCCTCAGTCTTCAACGCATGGTTCGTGGCCTCGCAGTTGTCGGGGTCGACACCCAGAAGGCTGACCAGATCGCGGGCGAAAAGGGCATGGCGGTCGCTGCCATAGACGCTCAGCGCCGACGGGCTCATGGCGAAGGCGCGGTGGAACAGGCCTTGGGCGGCCGGAACGCACATCAGGTAGGTGACACAGGCCGCGCCGGCGGACTGGCCGAAAATCGTCACACGGTCAGGATCGCCGCCAAACGCCGTGATATTTTGCTGAACCCATGTCAATGCAGCGATCTGGTCGCGCAGACCCAGGTTGGTGTCGATGGGAGATCCGGGCATCCCCCAACGGCTGAAGTCGGCAAAGCCGAAGAGGCCGAGCCGATAGTTGAAGCTGACATAGACGACGTCGCCGTCCTCGACAAGATGATTGCCGCGATAGAGCGGTGAACGGGAGCCGCCCAGCGTGAAGCCACCGCCATAGATCCAGACGACGACGGGCTTCAACTTGCCCGAAATCTTTAGCGGGGCCGATATGTTGAGCGTCAGGCAGTCTTCGGACATTGGCGTGGTTGCGCCCGCGCCCCCGATGGGCTCGAAGCCTCTTTTCTGAAGAGGCAGCGGGCCAAAGCTGTCGGCGTCCCGCACGCCTTCCCAGGCAGAAGGTGGTTCCGGCGCTCGAAAACGCAATGCCCCCACGGGCGCTGCGGCGTAAGGAACGCCAAACCAGGTGCGCACGCCGTCACGGCTTTGCCCCTTAACCGGGCCGGAACGGGTTTCTATGGTCAGGTCATCACATTGGGTCATTAATCGCTATGCTTCTTTCGCTGGAGGTGCCACCGTCCGGGCCGCATGGCACCGTTCTCAACGACGCATGGACCTATTGGCACCGCAGCCCCATCCTGCGGCGAAGATCGTCGGATCCCGCCGACAGGATGGGGAGGTCATTATGCCGGGATGTCCCCGATCTTCAGGACAGCCTTGAGAGTCACGCCACTTTCGCTGTCCTTCACCGCCTCGTTGATCTTGTCGAACGGATAGAACTTGATCAGCTTGTCGAAGGGAAAACGTCCCTGGCGGTTGAGTTCGATGAGCTGCGGTATGAAGATCTGCGGAACGCTGTCGCCTTCAACGATGCCGCGAATGCTGCGCCCCAGCAGGAGCAGGTTGTTGATGTCGAATTCGGCCTTGGTGCCGAGTTTCGGTGCGCCGATGACGCCAATCGTGCCGAGCGAGCCGAGGCATTCGATCGCCTGTGCCAGAACCTCGGCACGCCCGGTGGTTTCCAGAGCGAAATCCACGCCGCCGCCGGTGATGTTCCGGACGGCCTCGACCATATCCTGCTCGCGGCTGTTCACCACATGGGTGGCGCCCAGTTCCTGTGCGAGTTCAAGCCGCGATGCCACGACATCGACAGCGATGATGGTCGTGGCGCCCACCGCTTTTGCCGCCATCACGGAGCTCAGGCCGACGGCGCCGGCGCCAAAGCTTGCGAAAGCGGTTCCCGGCCCAACCTTCAGCGAGTTCATCACCGCCCCTGCGCCCGTCTGGATGCCGCATCCGAGCGGGCCCAGCATCTCCAGAGGGGCATCCTTCGGCACCTTCACCGTATTGCTTTCGGTTGCAATGGCATAGGTCGCAAAGGAGGACTGGGCGAAGAAGTGGTCGTGCAGCGGCTTGCCATCCATGTCCTCGATGGCGGTCTTGCCGTCCTTGTCGGCGCCGCCGAAGTTGAGGCCGAAGAAGTTCTGGCAGTAGCAGACATGACCCTGCGCACAGAGGTCGCAATGGCCGCAGGAGCCGAAGGTGAGAACGACGTGATCTCCTGTCTGCAAGGTCGCGACGTTCGGGCCGACCGCTTCGATGATGCCGGCCCCTTCATGGCCGAGCACGGCAGGAAGCGGAACCGGATAATACTGGTCGCGCACGATCAGGTCGGTGTGGCAAAGGCCGGTGGCGACGATGCGCACGAGCACTTCTGTGCCCTCGGGCGCCCGGATGCGCCCTTTTTCCAGCGTGAAAGGCGCGCCTTGTGCCCGGGTCACGGCGGCGGTGATTTCGGTGCAGCGGAAAGTCTGGTTCATCTCTCTTGACCTTACAGGGGATAGGCGGGCGCTTCGGACTTGACCGTGACCCATTGCCATTGCGTGAATTCTTCCCAATTGGCGGGGCCGCCGATGCTGGTTCCGTTCCCGGATGCGCCGACGCCGCCGAAGGGATTGACGACCTCGTCGTTGACTGTGGAATCGTTGATGTGCAGCAGCCCGACGCGAAGCTTCTCGCCAAGCGCCATCGCCCGGCCGACCGAGCGTGAGACGATGGCGGCCGACAGGCCGTAATCCGTTGCGTTGACGAGTGCGGCCGCTTCGTCATCCGTATCGAAGGTGGTGACGACGGCGACGGGACCGAAGATCTCCTCCTCGAAGGCGGGATTGCCGGGCTTTACGCCGGTGAGCACCGTCGGCTCAAAGAACAGACCGTTGCTCTTGCCGCCGGTCTCCAAAATGGCCCCTGCCTCCACGGCAGCGGACACGGCCTTCAGGGCGTGATCGACCTGCACCTGATTGATGAGCGGGCCCAGCGCGACCTGACCGGAGGCGGGGTCGCCGACGGGCAGACTGCGCGCATGCGCGGTCAGGCGACGGGTAAACTCTGCGGCAACCGCAGAGTGGACGAGGACGCGCCCTGCAGACATGCAGATCTGGCCCTGGTGCAGGTAAACGCTCCAGACTGCATTCTTCACCGCAAGGTCAAGATCGGCATCGTCCAGCACGACGAAGGAGTTCTTGCCGCCGAGTTCCAGCGAAACCTTCTTGAGATTTCGGCTGGCGGTTTCACCCACCTTGCGGCCGGCGGCCGTCGAGCCGGTGAACTGGATCATGCCGATGTTGCGATCTTCGCACAAAGCCGCCCCTGCCGCGCCGTCTCCCGGAAGAACGGACAGGCAGCCGGTGGGCAGGCCGGCCATCTCGAAGAGGCGCGCGATGACCTGACCACCGCTGATGGACGTGCGGGGATCCGGTTTCAGCACGACGGCATTGCCGACGGCGATGGCCGGCGCAACCGCCCGCATGGCCAGATAGAGCGGAAAGTTGAAGGGCGAGATGACACCGATAACGCCGATCGGCCGACGACGGGCGATGCTGATGCGGCCCGGTGCAGAGGGCAGAACCTGGCCCGTTGCCTGGGAGGGCATGGCCGCGGCCTCGTAGAGCGCCTTGATCGTCAGCGCCACTTCGAAATGAGCCTTCGGATGAACGGAACCGGATTCGCGCACCAGCCAGTTGGCGATCTCATCGGAATGGACTTCCGCAATGCGCGCGGCGGCGCGAAGAACTTCGGCGCGTCGCTCATAGCTGGTTTCGGCCCAGGCCGGCTGCGCGTGCCGGGCCGCCTCCGCCGCACGGCTCACCTCCTGCGGGGTTGCCATGCCGACGCTCGCAAGTTTTCTGCCCGTCGCGGGCTCACAGACATCACGAACGAACGTCGAGGGTCTCCAGCCCCCTTCATAGACGTGACCGTCCAAGTGTTCCTGTTGAAGGAGTTGGGTTTCCGGCACGCTTTTCCTCCCTTTTGCCGTCAGGGCGAGGACAATTATACCGTCTTCCGCCGGGTTTGCGCCGGGGCCGTTCGGTCTCCTCACCGGCTGACATGCTAGCGCCGGAGCGTGCTTCCAGCCAGAACCGTTCAAGTATCAATTCATACCTTTCCGGTATAGCGTGCGACCGGACGCTCTTTAGCCCGTGACTGCCGACATCCGGAAATGCCTCAGGTATCGTCCTTGTCGAGGCGCACACTGGATAGCTGGAGCCAAGGGGGATTATCCGCATACATCTCGCGAATGAGCTGTTTGATCGCCTCTGTCCGGCCGCGGACATCGTCTCGCCGGTAGCTCATGATGATGGGCGAGGTGGCGTTTTCATCCGCGACCATGCGGTAGACGACATCATCCGGGCGCTGACGTTGGGAGGCTGCCGGGATGATGCATATGCCGGCGCCAGCCGCCACCATGCCCAGTGCCGTCTGGATCTCGCGCACTTCTTCGATGCCCTGAAGGCGCACCCGGATCTCCTCGAAAAGGTTGAGGACCTCGTCCGCGAAGCTCGGTCGGGGCATGGAGGGGTAGACGATCAGCGTCTCTCCGGCGAGATCGCGAAGCGCCATCGGCTCTGTCTCGCCAGCCCTGGGATGGCCAAGCGGCAGAGCGACGACCAGCCGCTCGTCCCGGAGTGTCAGGCGCTCCACCTCCTTGTCGTTGAAGCGCACCCGACCGAAACCGATATCGATATGGCGCTCCTTGAGCGCCACGATCTGCTCGGTGGACATCATTTCGCGGATCTCGATGTCGAGATCGGGCCAGTGCTGGCGCATCCGCCGAACGAGATCGGGAATGCCTCCGTAGAGCGTCGAGCCGACGCATCCGATGACGAAGCGCTCACGCTGCGATTTTCCGATCCTCTGCGTCTGATCGCGCACATGCTCAAGTCGCCTTAGGATCTGGGATGCCTGCTCCAGGAAAAAGCCTCCCGCCTGCGTGAGGGTCAGAGGCCGCTTCGTGCGATCAATCAGGATGACAGCCAGCTCCTCCTCGAGCTGTTGTATCTGCCGGCTGAGGGGTGGCTGGGCAATGTGCAGGAGCTTGGCAGCACGCGAAAAATTACGCTCGGTTGCAACCGCTACGAAATACCGAAGTTGGCGAACTTCCATGTTTTAACCCTTCATACCGCCCAATACGCGCGGCGGGCGCCCGGAGCTTGCGATGTCGATCAGCAATGTCTGGAATAGGGTATCGGTTAGTCCTTCGTTTTCATATAGCAGCTTCACATAGAACAGGTCGCGAGGATGCTGGGGGACTACCACAAGTCGGCTTGGAAAAGGTCTATGCGCAATTATTAGCCATCATTGCGCCTGCAGAAAATTTATGCAAATTTAGCGTCGCACCGCAGGCAGACTCTGCCCGCCGGCGGTGCAGGAGCCTGCGTAACCATCTGTTATTGTTTGAAAGTTCATGATGCCTCTGGAGTCAGCCCTCGTCTGGACACCGGTCGCCCTTTCGGCGGATCTGCCGGCGGCATCGGTTATCCCCGCGCGTCTTGCCGATGCGGCGCTGGCCGTCTGGCGGGCGCAGGATGGCACGGTGTCCGCCGTGGCCGATCGCTGTCCGCATCGCGGCATGCGCCTGTCCCATGGGTTCGTGCGCGGCGAGGCGCTGTCCTGCATCTATCATGGCTGGCGCTACGGCAAGAGCGGGCGCTGTCTCGCCATCCCCGCTCATCCCGCGCTCACACCGCCGGAGACGATCCGCGTGGCGACCTATCGCGCCGCCGAGCGCGACGGCATCGTCTGGGTCACGGCGAGCCAGGAAGCGGGTGCGGTTCCGGCCCATGACGGCTTTCTCGGCCTGCGCAGCGTCACGGTCGCGGCTTCGCCCGCGCGGCTGGCGGCGAGCCTTGGCGGCACGCTCGATGGCAGTGTGATCGACGGGACGATCGGCGGCGTGACGGCACGCCTGTTGCTGGCGTCTTCGGGCGAAGAGGGCGTTCTGCTCGTCCATCTGCTGATTGCATCCGGCGCCGCGGACGCCGGGAAGATCGCGGCGTCGCGCGCGCTGGAAGGACTGCGCCGCCAGGCCGAGACAGCGACCATCACAGGAGAGGCCGCATGAGCCGCGACGCCATGATCGACGAGTGGTATCCCGTCGGCCTTTTGAGCCAGCTTCTGCCCGAGGGCCGCGAGACCCTGCTGATGGGTGAGACCATCCGCGTCTCGCTGGGTGCCGACGGGCGGGCCAAGGTCGCGACTACCGCGGGCCATCCCCTGCCCGTCACCGAACGCTATGGCCATGTCTGGTCCTCTCTCGGACAGCCTGCCAGGCCGCTCTTCGACATTCCGGAAGCCGAGCATCCCGGTCGGCGCCTGGTGGATGTCGGCGTGGTGCGCGTGCGCTGCTCGCCGCTGCGCGCGGTCGAGAATTTTCTTGATATCGCCCATTTCCCTTTCGTCCATACCGACATTCTGGGCGCCGAGCCGCATACGGAAGTGGAGAGCTACAAGGTCGAGATCCGCGAGGAGGCCGACGAGGTCTGGGCGACGCAGGTGAAATTCTACCAGCCGCAGGCCGCCAAATCCGCCAGCGGCGGCATCACCACGGAGTATATGTACCGGGTGCCGGCCCCGACCTGCTCCGTGCTCTACAAGACCTGCCCGCCGCGCCCGGGCGAATGGGATGTAATCACCCTGTTCGTCCAGCCGCTGACGGAAGAGCTCTGCGATGTCTGGCCGTGGATGGCGCTTTACGATGACGACACGCCGATGACCGATCTCATCCATTTCCAGCAGATGATCTTCCTGCAGGACCGCTCGATTCTCGAAAACCAGATCCCGCGCCGGCTGCCGCTCGATCCCGGCATGGAAATCCCGACACGCGCCGATCTCACCTCCGTCGCCTATCGCCGCTGGCTGAAACGCCATGGCTTTACCTATGGCGCGCAACTGGTGGCCCAATGACCTCCCCATCCCCGGTTCTGTACGACTATATTCTCTCGCCGAGCTGCTACAAGGCGCGCCTGATGGCGGCACTGGCAGGGGTCAGGCTGGCGCTGCGCCCTGTCGATTTCCACCCCGGCGTCGAGCATCGTGGCCCCGAGCTCCTGGCGCTGAACCCGGCTGGCTCCATCCCGATCCTCGTTGCGCCCGATGCCGACGGCGACCTGATCCTCACCGAATCCGCCGCCATTCTCGTCTACCTCGCCAGCAAGGCGGCGCCGGCTTTCCTCGGCTCCGGCAAGCCGGCGGAAAGCGCGCGCATCCAGCAATGGCTCGCCTTCTCCGCCCGGCTGACCGCCAGCCTTGGCGGTGCGCGGCTGCATGAGATGCTGCACAGGCCCGGCGATCTCGCAGGCTTACGCGCCTCCGGCATCGCGGCGCTGCGCGAGCTGGAAGCCGCCCTGTTCGAGCAGCGGCTGAAGGGCGAGGCTTTCCTGGTCGGCAACAGGCCGACCGTCGCCGATATCGCCTGCTTCCCCTATGTCGCGCTCGCCCCGGATGGCGGCGTCTCGCTCGATGCCTATCCGTCGATCCGCCTGTGGATGCGCGCGGTGCGGGCGCTGGAGGGCTTCATCGAAATGCCGGGGATTCACCGCCTGCACGAGCTGAAGCCCGATCCGCATGAAGCACCAGCGACAGCGGAGGCTTGACGCGATGGCCGGCCACCTCCTGAAAAACTGCGCCGCCGTGATCGTCGATGACGGCACCGGCATGACGGTCCGCCGCAATGTCGATCTCCTGACGGAAGGACCGGCGATCAAGGCGATCGGCGAGGGTCTCGCCGCAGGCCCTTTGCCAGAGGGCACGCAGGTGACGGACGCCACCGGCTGGTTCGTCTATCCCGGCCTCGTCAACACCCACCACCACTTCTTCCAGTGCTTCGTGCGCAACCGCGCCGATCTCGACTGGACGAAGCTCTCGGTCATCGAGTGGCTCGACCGGATCTACCCGATCTTCGCGCGGCTGACGGAGGATTGCTTCTACCATTCCTCGGTCACGGCCATGGCCGAAATGATCAAGCATGGCTGCACCACGGCCTTCGACCACCAGTATAATTTCCCGCGCCATGCCGGAAAGCGGCTGATCGACCGGCAGTTCGAGGCGGCCGACCTCTTTGGCATGCGCTTTCACGCCGGTCGCGGCGGCAATTCGCTGCCGAAGTCGGAAGGCTCCACCATTCCCGACGAAATGCGCGAGACGACGGACGAGTTCATCGCCGATTGCGCGCGCCTCATCGACGCCTATCACGACGCCGCGCCTTTCAGCCTGCGCCAGGTGGTGGTGGCGCCCTGCCAGCCCGTCAACGCCTATCGCGAGACCTTCGTGGAATCGGTGCGCCTTGCCCGAGACAAGGGCGTGCGCCTCCACACCCATGTCGGCGAGGGCGAAAGCCCCGTCATCCTCGCCCGCCACGGCCTGCGCACCGTCGATTACCTGCACGAGATGGGCTTTGCCGGGCCGGACACCTTCTACGCCCATTGCTGGGAGCTGACCCACGACGAGCTTCGCACCCTGGCCGCCTCCGGCACCGGCGTGGCCCACTGCCCGGAGCCAGTCTATCTGGTCGGCGCCGAGGTGACCGACATTCCCGCCATGAGCGCTTTCGGCGTGCCCATCGGGCTCGGCTGCGATGGCGCGGCGTCGAACGACAATTCCAATCTCATGCACTGCATCCACTCGGCCTACATGCTGCAATGCCTGGTCGCCTCGACCCGTTCGCATCCCGTGCCGCCGCCCGCCGATTTCCTCGGCTATGCCACGACGGGCGGGGCGCAACTGCTCGGCCGCACCGATATCGGCCGGCTCGCGCCCGGCATGGCCGCCGATCTCTTCGCCATCGACACGCGCCGCATGGATTATGTCGGCACGCGCCACGATCCCTTGAGCCTGATCGCCAAGGTCGGCATCGGCGCGCCTACCGATATGACCATGATCAACGGCCGCATCGTCTGGGCCAAGGGCGAATTCACCGGCCTGGACGAGGCGAAGCTCTTCGCCGAGGCGGAAGCGACGCTGGCCACACTCGATCTCTGAACCAACAAGACCAAAAGAGGGAACCACCATGATCACCGCCATCAACCGCCGCACGCTTCTCAAGGGCGTCGCGCTTTCCGGCCTCGCCAGCGCCATCGGCACGCGCATCACGCTCGCCGCCGACAAGCCGCTCGGCATCGCCCTCGTCGTACCCTCGCCGATCGGCGATGTCGGCTGGGGCCATGCGCTGGCCGCCGGCCTCGATCCGATCAAGGCGGCCTATGGCGACAAGGTGAAGATCACCATTCTGGAAAACATCCCGGAAGGCCCCGACGCCGACCGGATCATGAACAAGGCGGTGGCCGACGGAAACAAGTTCCTGATCGCCGGCTCCTTCGGCTATCAGAACGGCGCGCTGCAGATCGCCCGGCGCAACAAAGACGTGACCGTGCTGCACGCATCGGGCTTCCAGGTCGCGCCGAACTTCTCGCCCTTTGCCGCCAAGTATTTCCAGGGCACCTATCTGATGGGCATGGCCGCCGCCGCGCTGACGAAATCCGGCAAGCTCGGCTCCGTTTCGGCCTTCGCGATTCCCGAGCTCATCACCTCCATCAACGCCTTCGCGCTGGGCGCCCAGGCCGTGAAGCCGGATATCGAGGTCTCCGTCGTCTGGGTGAACTCCTGGTTCGATCCGGCCAAGGAGCAGGAGGCCGCCAAGGCGCTGATGGCGCAGGGCTGCGACGTGATCTTCTCCAACGCGCAGGATACGCCCTCGGTGATTGCGGCCTGCGAGGAAGCCGGCGTCTATGCCTTCAACCTGAACTCCTCGATGAAGAGCTACGCGCCCAAGACCTATCTCGGCTGCGTGGCCACCGACTGGTCGCCCTTCTTCAAGGCCTCGGTCGACGCCCATGTCGCCGGCAGCTTCAAGGGCGCCAATGCCTTCCTCGGCATGTCCGACAAGGTGGTCGAGGTGGTGGACTGGAACCCGGCCATCCCCGCCGACACCATGACGAAGATCAAGGACACGGAGGCGAAGATCGCCGCCGGCAGCGTCTCGCCCTTCACCGGCCCGATCACCAAGGCCGATGGTTCCGAGGGCGTAGCCGCCGGCAAGACGCTGACCGATCCCGAGATCGTCGCCATGAACTGGCACGTCAAGGGCGTGACCACGCCGCTGCCGAAGTGATCTTGCGCCGATGACCCCACCGCTGCTCTCGCTTCGCGGCCTGTCGAAAAGCTACGGCCAGATCCGTGCCAATCAGGGCATTGATCTGGACGTGGCGGAGCGTTCGATCCATGCCATCCTCGGCGAAAACGGCGCGGGCAAATCCACGCTGATGAAGCTGATCTATGGTGTGGAGACACCGGACGAGGGCACGGTGACATGGCAGGGCGCGCCCATCCGGCTCACCTCGCCGGCCGAGGCCCGCCGCCAGGGCATCGGCATGGTCTTCCAGCATTTCTCGCTCTTCGAAACCTTGACGGTGGTGGAAAACATCGCGCTCGTCGTGCCGGGCAAGAAGCGCGAGCTGATCGAACGCGTGCGCACGCTCGGGCGCGATTTCGGCCTGGAGGTCGATCCGCTCGCTGATGTGCATGCGCTCTCGGTCGGCGAGCGGCAGCGGGTGGAGATCATCCGCTGCCTGATGACCGATCCGAAGCTGATCATCCTCGACGAGCCGACATCGGTGCTGCCGCCGCAATCTGTGGAGAAACTGTTCGAGACGCTGAAGCGCCTGCGCGAAGGCGGCGTTTCCATCCTGTTTATTTCCCACAAGCTGGAGGAAATCCGCGCGATCTGCGACCGCGCCACCATCCTGCGTGCCGGCCGGGTCACCGGCCATGTGGACCCGCGCGAACATGACGCCCACGACCTCGCCCGCATGATGATCGGCCGCGACATGCCGGAGATCACCCCGGCCGCGTCCGTCGAGACCGGAGAGAAGCGCCTGGAACTGATCGGCCTAGACCATCGGCCGGACGATCCTTTCGCGGTGGCGCTCAAGCGGGTGACGCTGGAGGTGAAGGCCGGCGAGATCCTCGGCATCGCCGGCATTTCCGGCAATGGCCAGGCGGAGCTTTCCGCCATCATCTCGGGAGAGACCCGCCTCGGGCGCGAGGCTCGGGACAGAATCTTCATGATGGGGCAGGATGTCGGCCGGCTCGATGCCGCCGCCCGCCGCCGTCTCGGCTTCGCCTTCGTGCCGGAAGATCGGCTGGGGCGTGGCGCTGTGCCGGAACTCTCGCTCGTGCTGAACGGCCTGCTTACCGCCCACCCGCTCGGCCTGCTGAAACAGGGTCTCATCGACCGCGCCGGAGCGAAGGCTTTCGCTGAGACCTGCATCCGCGATTTCGACGTGCGCACGCCGGGCCCGGAGGCGGAAGCCGGCGCGCTTTCGGGTGGCAATCTGCAGAAATTCATCGTCGGGCGCGAGATCATGCTGGCGCCGAAACTGCTCTTCGTCGCCCAGCCCACCTGGGGCGTGGATATCGGCGCGGCCACCGCCATCCGCCAGCGCCTCATCGCGCTGCGCAATGCCGGCATGGCGATCCTGGTCGTTTCCGAGGAGATCGAGGAGCTGTTCGAGATCTGCGACCGCATCCAGGTGCTGCATGCAGGTGAACTCAGCCCCTCGCTCGTCACCCGGGAGACACGGGTGGAAGAGATCGGCCGCTACATGATCGGCGCGCAACCCGCAGGCCATGGCACAGCCACATCCCCCGCGGAGGTTTCGGCATGAGCGCTTTCCCCCATCTGGTGCGCCGCGAGAGGGCCTCGCTGTCGGCCACCGTGCTCGCCCCGCTTGCCGCGCTCGCCATCGCCACGCTGCTCAATCTCGCCCTCTATGCCGTGATGGGCAAAAGCCCCGGCGCCGTCTTCCACGCCATGCTGCTGGAACCTTTCCTCTCCTGGGCCTCCTTTTCAGAGGTGCTGCTGAAGATGGGCCCGCTGCTGCTGATCGCGCAGGGGCTCGCCATCGGCTTCCGCGCCAAAGTCTTCAACATCGGCGCGGAGGGACAGTTCATCCTCGGCGCCATCTTCGCCTCCGCCCTGCCCGTCTGGTATCCGGAGGCGACCGGCGGCTGGATCTGGCCGGCCATGCTGCTGTCGGGCGCGATCGGCGGGGCGCTCTGGGCCGCGATTACCGCCTTCTGGCGCGTGCGTCTCAATGCCAACGAGATCCTGGTCTCGCTGATGCTGAGCCTGGTGGCCACGCAGGTGCTGAACTACCTGCTGCTCGGCCCGTGGAAGGACCCTGCCGGTTTCAATTTCCCGCAATCGGTGATGTTCCAGTATGACGCCATGGTGCCGATCCTGATCGACGGCACCCGCGTCAACTGGTCCTTCCCGCTGACGATCCTGTTGTCGCTTGCGGCCTATGTCTTCATGCAGAAGAGTTTCATGGGCTACAAGCTGCAGGTTGGCGGCCTCGCGCCGCGCGCGGCCGGCTATGCCGGCTTCAGCGAGGGCCGCGCGATCTGGCTGTCGCTCTTGATCGGTGGCTTCGCGGCAGGCCTTGCGGGTGCGGCGGAGGTCGCGGGCCCGCTCGGGCAGCTGCAGCGCTCGATTTCGACTGGCTATGGCTATGCCGCGATCATCGTCGCCTATCTCGGCGGCCTGCATCCGCTCGGCATCATCGTCTCCGCGCTCGTCATGGCCGCCATCTATATCGGCGGCGACAATGCCATGGTCTCGGCCGAACTGCCGATCGCAGCGGTGCGCGTCTTCCAGGGCAGCCTGTTGATCGCTTATCTGATCGCCGTCGCCTTCATCCGCTATCGCTTGGAATGGCCGAAAGCCGCAGACCGGAGGCCGGCATGAACGCGGTGGATTTCATTCTCTCAGGCATGCTGGCGGCGGCGACCCCCTTCCTGCTGGCAGCGCTTGGCGAGCTCGTCGTCGAACGCGCCGGCGTTTTGAACCTCGGCGTCGAAGGCCTGATGGCGCTCGGCGCGGTTATCGCCTTCATCGTGGTCTATCATGGCGGCGGTCACATGCTCGCCTTCGCCGCCGCCGGCCTCGCCAGCGTCCTCCTCTCGCTGGTCTTCGCCCTGGTCGCGCTCGGCTTTCGCGCCAACCAGGTGGCAACGGGCCTTGCCATCGGCATTCTCGGCCAGGGCCTCTCGGCCCTCTTCGGCAAGACCTATGAGAGCCTGACGGTGAAGGGCCTGCCGAAGCTCGCTTTGCCCGGCCTTTCCGATCTGCCCGTGATCGGCGGCCTGTTCGTGCAGGATGTCGTCGTCTGGCTGTCGCTGCTGCTGACGCTCATGATCTGGGCAGGTTTCGCCTTCTCCAAGACCGGCCTTGTCCTCCGCGCCGTCGGCGAAAACCCGAAGGCCGCGCATGCGATCGGCTATCCCGTCATCGCCGTGCGCGTGGCGGCGATCGCCTTTGGCGGCCTGCTTGCCGGCTTTGCCGGCGCCTATGCCTCCGTGGTCTATACTCCGCTCTGGGCCGACGGCATGATTGCCGGCCGCGGCTGGATCGCGATTGCCCTCGTCGTCTTCGGCACCTGGCTGACGGGCCGCATCTTCCTCGGCGCCTGCCTGTTCGGGGCCGTCTCGCTGATGAGCCTCGCGGCCCAGGCGACGGGGGTCGAGCTGCCGTCGCAATTCCTGTCCAGCCTGCCCTATCTCGTCACCATCATCGTGCTGGGCATCATCTCGGCCAACAAGCGGCTGTTGAAGCTGAACGGCGTCGCGTCCCTCGGCGAACCTTTCGAGCGATAAAGCAGCGGATCGCCCGCCGAAGACCGCCGCGTCGCCTACCACCTGAGCAGGCGGCGGCCGGCGGCCGCGCCTGTGAGCGTCACCAGGCCGATTGCGATCACATACCAGGTCATCACGAAGAGCGGGCTGTCGTCGGGGCAGTGGAAGGCATAGATGAAGGCGGCCATGGACGCGGCGCTGAACCCGCAGGCAGCACCGGCCCAGCCCGGCCGCTCCGGCGCGCCGGCGCGCATCGCCCAGAGGAAGCCGATCAGCGGCACGGCCGAGAGAACCGGGATAAAGAACAGGCAGAACAGCGCGTTGCGGCCGATCAGGCTCGCCTTCCAATGGTCGGGGGGCAGCACCGAAAGTTCGATGGCGACGGCAGCCGCCAGGAGGGCAGCCGGCAGCAGCAGTGCGCGCAGCGTCCTGCCAAGCGGCACGCCAGGGCGCCCGATGCGAAACACGAGAACGGCCGAGCTTGCCGCCGCCAGCAGGGTCACCGAAAGCTTGGCCACAACGCGCGGCTCGATCATGGCGACGGCCAGATCCGGACGCATCCCGACCGTCGCGATCATCACCAGCGCCGAGACGAGGAAGCCGATGGCGAGCGCGACGGACAGCATGCGCCGCAGGGGGCGCACCGGCGCCGTGTCGGCGCTGAGCAGGGTCAGGAGTTCATCCGTTTTCATTTTGTCCTCCATGATACAGACGGGCCAGCGTCTTCAACGCACGATGCAGCGCGACCCGCACCGCCCCTTCCGTCATGTTCAATCTCTGCGCCGTCTCGCGCACATCCTGTCCTTCCAGCGAAATCGACCGGACGATCTCCTGCTGGCCCTCTTTCAACTGCCGCAGCAGGCGCATGGCATCGCGGCGGTCGTCGATCGCCTCGTCCTGCGGCGCGGCGATGAGCTCGGCAAAATCGTCGATCGCGACACTGGCCGTGCGCCCCCGCCGGCGGAAGGCGTCGATCAGCTTGTGGCGCAGGATCACCTGCAGCCAAGGGCCGAGCGGACGGGCGGGATCCCAGCTGCCGCGCTTGAGATGCAGCGCGATCAGCACGTCCTGCACCACATCCTCGGCCTCGCTCACCGGCACGCTGGCGCGGGCACAGCCACGCCGCGCCGCAGCGCGAAGATAGGGCGTCACATCCGCGAGAAAACGGTGATAGGCCTGGCTATCCCCACGGATGCCGGCGCGCATCCACTCCGCCCATTGCGCCTCCCGATCCCGGCTGACCAATGATATCGATCCTTCTACGTTGCCCTGCGGGCTTTTGTTACGGCCGTCGGCAATGATTTCAAATTTCCGTGTTTCGGGAAAGCGCCCCCAGGAAGCTGGGGACGATAAAAGCTGGTCGGCGCGAACAGCATGCGCTGCGCTTCTACGCCGGCAAATCGCCTTTCGTTACAGGCCGTTGATCGATTTCCCTTGAGAATCGGCACGGTACACGACGCGAGTGTTCTAGCGGCTGCATACGCCGTAGCATCAGGTCGGTCGGCGCACTTCCGCACAACGCATTTTTTGAGGCTGAGCCTCTCCTCGTCGTCATCCTCGGGCTTGTCCCGAGGATCTGCCGACATCAACAAAATCAAAGCGTTGCAGATGCTCGGGACAAGCCCGAGCATGACGGCGGAGAGGTTTTCGCCCTTGATCAAACGCTTCCGCAACCTTCGCTTCAAGAGGCGAAAGAGACGTACCGAAACCGCAAATCAAATGCGTCGTGTCCTGTGAAGAACCGGCCTGAAGACCATCCGCGGTCCCATGCTCCGCCGTCTCGTTCCTGCAGCGGATTTTCCGCAAGCCGGCTGCCGCTTTTCGCCCGATGGTCCAAAGCCCGCAAATTCCCCTCTCAAAGGCTGCCGCCTGTAACGAAGCGGCCCGTGCGCCCGTATCCCCTTTTGTAACCGCCGGCAAAGCGAGCCGGCCCGTTTTCGGGAGCGTGCGATGAGACAGGATGCCTATGACCTCATGACGAGCACCGGCAGTCATGAAGCCTGCCGGGCTTTCGAGAATGCCGTCTACGGTCTGGCCACCCACCGGCCGAGCACGGGCATCGCGCTCTCGGCGGCGCTGGCGGCCGATCCGGATCATGTCGCCGCGCATGCGCTGAAGGGCTTTGCCAATCTGATCCTCGCCCGCGCGGAACTGAAGCCCGTGGCCGCCGGCGCGCTGGCTGATGCGGCGCGCGCCCTCACCCGGCGCGATGGCGGCACGCGCGACGAGCAGGTTCTCGTCGCGGCGCTGGAAGAGGCCTGCGCCGGCGCGTTTCACGCCGCTGTCAGCGTGCTGGAAACGGGGTTCGCCGACCGGCCCGCGACCTTCCTGCCCTTCAAGATCGCCCATGCCCTGCGCTTCATGACAGGCGACCGGGCCGGCATGCTCGCCTCGGCTAGGCGCGCCGCCGGGGCCGCGCCGCAGAACGGGCCGGCAACCGGCTTCATCCAGGGCTGCCTCGCCTTCGCGCTCGAAGAGGCCGGCCATTATGACGATGCCCTGAAGGCAGGCGAGCGGGCCGTTTCGCTCCAGCCGGATGATTCCTGGGGCCTGCATGCCGTCAGCCATGTCCATGAGATGCGCGCCGACACGCAGCGCGGCATAGACTGGCTGGAAGACAGCCGCGGCGCCTGGTCCCGCTGCAACAATTTCTCCTTCCACATGGCCTGGCATCTGGCCCTGCTTCATCTCGAACGCGGCGACCATGCCCGCGTGCTGGAGCTTTATGACGACGAGGTTCGCCCGCAGCAGACCGACGACTTCCGCGACATGGCCAATGCCGTCTCGCTGCTCTGGCGGCTGAACCGGATGGGCGTCCATGTCGGCCGCCGTTGGGAAGAGCTCTCCGCCGTGGCGCGCGGCCGGCAGACCGACACGACCCTGATTTTCGCCGCCCTGCACACCCTCGCCGCCCTGGTCGCCATCGGCGATCAGCAGGCCGCGCAAGCGCTTGTCGTCGAGATCGAGGCCAAGGCGCTGGGCAGCGACGACCAGGCCCGTGTCGCTTCCGAGATCGGCATTCCGCTGGCACGCATGCTGGCCGGCATGGGCGCGCCGGCCGACCGGCAGATGCTCGACCGAATGATGCTGAACCTGCCGAAGATCGGCGGCAGCAATGCCCAGCGCGATTTCTTCATTCTGGCGCTGGCCCAGGCTCTCGGGCAGACCGGCGACCATGTCGGCCTGTCCCATGTCGGCATGGTGCGCGGCAGCCTCAAGCGGGAAGACCGGCTTCTGCGCAGCATCCGCCGCGCAGCGCAGATGCAGCCCAGCGCCTGACCCCTTACGCTTGGAACATCGGACCGAAAAGCGGGAACCGGCTTTCGGATAAATCCGATGCAAAAACAAAATCCTGGAGCATCGGACGGCGCATGATCCACAGGACACAACACCATGATTTGCGACCCTAGCCGGCACCTTTATTCGCCCCTTTGGGCCCCCTTCTCCCCGATGTGGAGAAGAGACGTACGGCGGCGCCGCGCCTCCACCCATAAGAAAATTCAGTTTGTGCATGATTTTCCCAAGGGCTGGATTGGTGTTCCGTGCTGCCGACTGGGTCTCTTCTCCCCCGCGGGGAGAAGATGCCGGTAGGCAGATGAGGGGGCCGACACAGCGCGCGAACCTTTGTGTCGTGTACTGTGCGTGTGATCTTCAGTCCGATGCTCCGGGGCGCGATCCGGTCGGATTGACTGAGATCGGCGGCTCACAAGCCTTTTTACGTGAAGCCTGTCACCCTGGTCGGATTATGCCCCCAGGGAGCCGGTCTCCGGCCTCCGCCGCCTTGGCCAGCAGAGATCGCAATCGACCGCGGCATTGCTTTCCGATGCGCAGGCGCAGTCTCTGCTGGTCCGGCCTCGTCTGGTCGGGCGGCGCCTAGCGCGCCACCGGATAGCCGAGCGCCGTCAGTGCCGCGTCGAGATCGCTGACCCGCACGACATGCCCGCCCGCATGCAGGCAGAGCATGCTGTCGCCGCGCCTGCAGCCTGAGGCGACGGTGCAATCGAGATCGGCGACCAGCGGCCTGCGCGGTACCGGCGCGTCGCAAGCCGCCCTCTGGCGATAGAGCGCGATGCTCTTGAACGTATCGCCCTGGTGGTGAGAGGCGCCGATCGCCCGGCCCGCCAGCGGAAAGGTTCCATCCGCCCGGCCATGCACATGGATCATCGGCGGCAGGGCGGCGGTGCAGTCGGTGGGCCGGGGCAGCGGATCCCAGAACACGCCGGAAAAGGTGAGCATCCCGGCAAAGCGGCCCCCTTCGTCGCAGGCCGCATACCAGGCCATGGAGGCCCCCAGGGAAAAACCGCCGATCAGCGTATTGGCAGGCCGAAAACTGTGGCTGCGGCCGAGGTCCGCAAGCACATGGCGCAGATAGGCCAGATCGTCCCGGCTCTTCTCAGGCCCGCCGCGCACCGACCAGCTCCCCTGATAGCCATCAAGCGCGACGAAGGCGAGATGATGCGCAAGCACGGTGTCGACAAGCGTGGTCTGCCGCATCTGGTCCTCGGCGGACCCCATATAGCCGTGAAAATAGACATAGGCGCCTTTGGCCTCTCCCGCCGGCACGACGATGCGATAGTCCCCGCCCGGGACCGGACAGGCAACCGATCCGCCACAGGCACCCCGGCCTGCCTCCGCCTGCAGGCACGCGAAAAGCAGCACCGTCAGCGCAAGCATTCCTCTGACCATGAATGCCCTCCCCCCGTTTCAATCCGAATGACCGCTTGCGCCAGCCTTGCGGATCAGCCAGTCCTCCCGAAAGGATCAGGTTCCGGGAGAGCTGGCAAGGATCAAATCGGCGCGGACCCGACTGATACCAACCCTCAATGATGCCGACTCTCGGGATTCCCAAAAGGCGACGAATCTGAATCGATGGCGCAAACAGGATGTTTGCGATGGGTTCGGCGATTTCGTTGCGGTCAGACTATGACGGGCATGGGTTGCGACGTCTGGCTCGGCAGACAAAGGATGCCGACCAGGCTCGCCGTCTTCTCGCCCTCGCATCAATCTATGATGGTGGTTCCCGGGCTGACGCCGCGCGGCTCGGCAGCGTTACAGTTCAGATCGTGCGGGACTGGGTAGTCCGCTTCAATGATCGAGGTACCGACGGTCTGATTAATGGCAAAGCTCCCGGCAAGCCCTCGCTGCTGAATGACGATCAGCGGGCAGCCTTGGCGCAAGCCATAGAACGCGGACCT
>NZ_MKIO01000015.1 GCF_001938945.1 Xaviernesmea rhizosphaerae | reverse complement strand
TGCGCGCATACCTTCTTCTCAAGCATATGCATCGCTGCAACCGTTATCTTTTGGTTGTGATTTATGAGTCCTGAGCCTAGTGACCCATTATCTGCTGGACAAGCTACGGCTCGCCTCGCCGGCGCAACGCGACGCCTTGCTTGCCGGCGGCTTCGAATATGATGGCGATCTCGAGAAGATCTACGGCAAGGCCTGGCGAGAGGCCCGCGCGGCTGGCGCGGACGTCGCCAAGATGCTGTTCGTCCTCGGCTTTGTCGAGGGACGTATCGAACCGACACTTCTCGCGCGGTGGCTGTCCAGTCAGGCCGTCGACCAAGCCTTCAGGATGGCGCATCATCTGATCGATTACGCGGGTGATGCGTGGCGTGTGTTCCACAACAGCTTTCGTCTCTTCCTGCGCCAACAGGCGATCGAGCTCTACGGCAAGCCTGATCCCGCCCTCGCGGAAGAGACGATCTATCGCGAGCTCGCGTCGCTCGCCAAGGTCGCGCCGAGTGGCAGCGATCAACGTTTCCTGGCTTTTCGCTACTGCTTCCTCGCCGGTGATCGGGATCAGGCGGCCGCCTTGGCCAGCCGCCGCTACTTCGTCGGCCAGTTTATCGATGGGCGCCGGAGCCTCGATGTGGCCAAGGATATCGAGGACGCCTTCCGCTGCATCGGGCCCACGCCGGCGCCCGAGACCTTGTTCGATCTGATGCTCGCCAAGGATGAGATCTGGCGACGCCAGGATGCACTCGGCACCGCCCAGCAACTGCTCGAGGCGCAAATCGCCGCCGGCGCGCTCGACTTGGCGGAAGGTCAGCTTGAATCGCATCATGTGGTTGGCGACGAATGGCACGTTATCAACGCGTTGCTCGACGCCGATCTCCCCGAGCGCGCGCGGCGGCTGTTCGATCGCAAGAGTCCCTGGAAGTGGTTTGACGACGGCGTTGGCGAGGATGGCGCCGACGCCGTTGCGACCTGGACCGACCTCGCCGTGATCCTGCTCGACGACGAGCAGATCGAGCGGCGCATCCGAATGCCTGCCGGGAAAGAGGCGAGCGACAAGGACGTGTACTCGAACACGACCAGAGGCGAGTATCTCGCCAAGCTGCGCTTCGCGCTCGCGCGGGCGACACTGCGGCACGGCCCTGATCGCGACGTGACCGAAACGGCGACGCGCTTCGGGGCATCGTCAAACGCCGAACTCGCTATCCTGCTGCTCGACGGCGCCCAAGCCCGAATGCTCGCCGGTCAGGCGGCGGAGGCACTGCGGTACCTCGCCGATTATAAGACGCGTTCCGAGGGCGAGGCGCTCCACGAGTCCTGGCATTTGCACGCCGCGCGGCTGGCGCTCGCCGCCGACGATGTCGACCGCGCCAAGCGCTTCTTCGCTCGGGCGCGAGTTCCCGATCTCACCAACCTCGAGCACAAATGCGAGGAGGTGGCCGATGCCGTTGATCGGCTGTACGATTATGCGTCGCTGGCGGCGCGGCTGGGCCAGGAGGAAATCCACCCGGCAGCGCCGAGCGAGTTTCTGTTCCGCGGCGCGCAGAACCAGATCATTCGCCTCGGCAAAACGATTGGCGGAATCAAGGCGGGAGGCTTGGTCGACGCAGCCGAGGTGACCTCGACGCTCAAGGGGGCGCTGACGTTCCTCGCCGGCGCTGTCGCGACACGTCTCGACGACGTCCTGCTCGGCTACAGGGTGCGGCGGATCGACAAGCCGCTGTTCAACGCGATCTGTGACTTGGTCGGCACCGTGCCCAGCGTGGCGCCTGAGTTCGCGGCCGCCTTCGACGCTTGCCTGCAACTGCAAATCTGCAGCTTTCGCGACAACGCCTATATTCATGGCCGCTTCGCCGAGACCATGTTCGCCGCCGATGGTGACGCGGTCGCCGCCGTCGCGCGGCTGGAGCGAGCCCAGTCCGCCTTTAACGACGCGCGATCACCCCAGGATGTCATCGACCAACTAGCCGAACTGACCATCGCTTATGGCGCGATCGGCTTTCGCGATCGCGCGCGCGCGCTCCTCGGCGAGATGCGCGAAAAGTCATTGGGCTCTTATCTCGCCGCCAAGAAGGACGGTCAGTATCACGCCTGGGAAGGCCTGCTGACCGCCGCCAATCGCGCGGATCCCGCCGGCGCGGCTGATCGCGCTTTCACCATGCTCCGACAGGTCGCCGGCGTCGAGGAGACGCACGCCAATGATCAGGCCTCGCGCATCGCCAAGTCGGTGCTTGTCGAGGCGATCGCCAGCGGTCCGACACCGGCGTGGGACGCCTATGATTGGGCTGTGGCATCCGCCGGCCCATGGCGGTGGCCGGCGCTGGTCGACGCTGTCACGCGCGGTATTCTGCGGCGGCGACACGATCTGGCGCTGCCGCTGGCGGTGACGTGGACGGCGCTGTGCCTGCCTTATTATGACGAGGCTTATAATAGCGTGACGCGGTTCGGGCAATTTCTCCACGATGTCGCCGCATTGGCGCCCGATGAGGATTTGTCCGCGATCGAGCGGGTCATCGTCGATGGCCTGGCGCGCGATGCCATGCCCTCGAAACGGACAGCCTTGGTGTGCGCCTTTCGCGACGCGCTCGCCGATCGCGGCGTCGAGAATTCAGCCGCGCACGAAGCGGCGCGACACCTAACTGAGTGGGTCGCCCCGACCGATGACGATGACGACGGCTTGCCTGACTATTTCGACCTGAACTCGTGGGAGGAAGTCGAACAGGCGGTGGCCGCCGATCGCGCCCGTCGCGATGCGCGGACCAACACGCACTATGGTACCTTCGTCAACACGACGCTCGGTAAGCGCATCGGGCGCATTCTGCGCGCCAAACCTTGGGCCGAGGCTAGATCATTCGCGGCGCGCCACAAACAATTGGTCGGCGACCGTCCGGTGCGCGACGCGCTGGCGCGGGCGGCCTTGGCGGCCGGCGATCGCGCCTTCGCCGAGACATTGCTGCTCGACGGCGCCAAGGACTGCCAAGGCTGGGGCGGCTGGGCCGACAGCAAGTTGCTTCGTCATCACCAAGCGCGGCATCTGCTCGGCCTGAATGACGCGCACCAGCAAGCACGCAATGACTTCCTGCGGGATCTGGCCGTTGGCGGCCATGGCACCGGTTCGGCTCTGTGGAGCGTGGATGAGATTTTTCCGCTGCTATTCGAGCAGGTCGATTGGCCGGCGATGTGGGACCGGCTCGCGGAGCAGCTTCAAGGTTATGTGGAATTCCAAAAGGTCGCCGCGATCCCGCGCAATCCCGACCAAGCGCGGGACGATCTTGACCTTATCGCTCGCCTGTTCCTCGACGCGGCGCGGTTCGGCGCGTCGGATCCGCGCGAACAGGCGGGCGACGGGTTGCTCGCGCTCGTCCGAGCAGGCGACCTGGAGATCTTCCGGCGCGCCTGCGCGCGCCTGCTCGACGGCGATAGCCGCGATGCGTTGCTGGGTCTTCGCCTGTTGTTCGAGGCCTGCGACAATCAGCCGGTCGCCGACGCCTTTCGCGACGCACTGATTCCCCTCGCCGCGCACGAGGATGGGTGCATCGCGGCGCTCGCCGAGAGCCTCAGTCATGCCTGGGGTGGCGCGGCGCTCATTCCCGATGTTGGTCTGCCAGCGATCTATATACTCGAGTTGCCGCCCCTCGATCGAACCGATCGCAGCTTGCGTTACGCCGGCTCCCTCGCGCCCGTGATCGATGATCCCGGCGCATGGACCGAGGGATTCGAGAGCTGCATCGACATGTTGTCCCGCTATGCGAGCGTGCCGACAGCCAACATCCGCCACAGCGTCGCCCGGCTAATAAATGGCTGGGGCGGATCAGCAAGATTTGGCGCGAAGGCGACAAAGGACCTCGAGCACAGGCTCAGACCCCTTGGCCTGCTGCTACCCTTCGCCCGACCACATATCGTCGTGGCGGTACGGGCGCTTCGGGTCGTCATCGGTGATTTCTGGAGGGCGGATCGATTGTCACAGGCTCAATTCGAGCTCCTGCTCCATCGCCTCGATGGCGGCCCCGTCTTGCCACCACGCGACGCGCCGCTCGCCCGACCGACCGACGCGACATGGCCGACCTTGCCCAGCAACACATGGAGCAGCCGCGCCGATGACTGGCTCAATGGAGTGGACCTGCGGCGATCAGCGGGCGGCGAGCGTGTGGTCGGCGAATGGTGTCGTTACACCTTTTACGAACTGAGCTCGCTTTTTCGCGAAGACATGTTGTCCACGCGTGGCGTCGGACTCGACGACGACGTCGACTTCGAGGTGGCGGTTAACCAGATGCCCAGAGCGCTCTGGGCGGACGGCACGATCACTCTGTTTCAGGATAGCCATGCGATTTCAGCGCTGACCCTCAATCTGCGTGTGTCGGGCATCGGCGAGCGCTCGGAGGTGCTGATCTTCAACCCGGTGATCGCCACGCGGCTGGGTTGGCGGCAGAGCGAGAGCGATCCCCTGGCCTTCAGCGACGATAATGACGTCCTCATGGTCCAGACCGCTTCCTGGCGCGATGGTTGGCCTCAGGAGATGCAGCATGGTCGCGAGATGCGCTGGGCCGATGGTCAGCGCGTTGAACTCACCGACGCCGGTTTGGCTCGTCTCTCGAAGGGAGAACAATTGCCGCCACTTGTGACGGCGCGCTGGCGAACTGTCACCACGCGAAACCCGACGACGACCAACATGTCGCGATGGCGCAGCGACGACGTTTCGGATGGCGAGCACCTCGCGGATCCGCAGTCGCCTCATTAAACGCGCATTGGACCAACCCGCGACCGATAATGCCGGCCTTCATCGACACGCCCTCACTGACGCTTCCATGCGCGGGGCAGCGCACCGCCTGATTGCCGACGGGACGGCAGCTTTTGTCCGGAGCTGGGTTCCCCCGGAGCGTCCTAGATTGGGGCGCAAAGCTGCCTTCAAGGTTTCGTTCGGGGAAGTCCGCTTAGGGCCGAAGGCTGTCTTCCGCTTCGCGCCAACAATTGCGGCTGACTTAGGCTGCGAGTGAGATGCCCTTGGTCTTACGCTCTATGAGCGTCCAAATGTGGCCGAACGGATCGAAGATCGAGGCCACGCGGCGGCCTATCACGTCAGTTTGAATTTGGTCTCGGATCACAGCTCCGGCTGAAAGGTGAATAGCCCCGAGATTTGTAGACGCCTTCTTTCCTCATTTTGAGGCAGGAAGAGCATCATGAGCAAATCGAATTTCACCGAAGAGTTTAAGCGCGACGCTGTTCGTCAGATCACGGAGCGAGGCTATCCGGTTGCGGAGGTTTCGCAGCGCCTCGGCGTAAGCCAGCATTCCCTATATGAATGGAAGAAGAAGTTCGCGGCGTCGAACGCCAAGGGCAATGACGAGACCGAGGAGATCAGGCGGCTAAAGAAGGAATTGGCTCGCGTCATTGAGGAGCGCGACATCCTAAAAAAAGCGGCCGCGTATTTCGCCAGGGATGCAAAGTGATAGTTGAGCGTTCATTGCCCTGCATCGCCTGCAGTTTTCTGTGCGGACGATGTGCCGCCTTCTGCGGGTTCACCCGAGTGGGTTTTATGCCTGGTTGAAGAACCCGCTGAGCAGGCGGGCCAGCGAGGACAAGCGACAGACCGATCTGCTCCTGAAGGCATGGGAAGAGAGCGGTAAGGTCTACGGCTATCGAAAGCTGCACGACGATCTTCTCGACCAAGGCGAGATGTGCTGCCCGAACCGGTTCGCACGCCTGACACGCATTGCCGGGATCAAGGCGCAGATAGGCTACAAACGCCGTCCCGGCATCTACGGCGGCAGGCCTTCCGTCGTCGTAGATAATGCGCTCGACCGGCAGTTCGACGTCGCAGCTCCAGACACGGCCTGGGTCATGGACATCACCTACATCCGGACCTGTGAGGGCTTCGCCTATCTCGCCGTCGTCATTGATCTCTATTCCCGTCGTGTCATCGGCTGGGCGATGCAAAGCCGCCAAACCACCGACGTCGTATTGCAGGCCCTGCTTATGGCGGTTTGGCGACGCAAACCGAAGGATAAGGTGCTGATCCACTCGGACCAGGGTTCACAGTTCACCAGCATGAACTGGGCCTCGTTCCTCAGGCACCACAATCTGGTTCACTCCCCTATCGGCGATACTTCATATCGCCTGCCGGGCAGGGGATGAGCAGACGCGGCAACTGCCATGACAATGCGGTGGCCGAGAGCTTCTTCAATCTACTGAAGCGAGAGCGGATACGTCGAAAGGTCTACCGCTCAAGGGACGAAGCCCGGCAGGATGTGTTCGATTACATCGAGATGTTCTATAACCCGAAACGCAAACACGTCAGGAACGGGATGCTGTCGCCCGTTGAGTTCGAAAGGCAGCAGAAAACGTGACCCGAGGGTGTCTACGAAACGCGGGGCTATTCAGGCTGCCTTGTCCGAAAAGGAATTTCGCACAGGATAATGAGCTAAAGCCCTGCAGCCTTCGTCAGATTCACGCGGAAGCGATCTCTGCGCCTCTGATAGCGCCGCGTCATCGCAGCCGATGCATGCCCCAGATGTTTCTGCACATAGCGCTCGTCGACCTCCGCCGACGAGGCGAGGCCTGCGCGCAGCGAGTGGCCGGAGAACCTGAAGGCCCGCTCGATCTCGCTGAGATCACCGCGAATGCCAGCCGCCATCGCCGTCCGCTTTACCAGCCGCGCCACCTCCTTGTCGTTTAATCGTTCCGACCCGATGGCCTTGCCCTGACCACTGACCCTACGGAAGAGAGGGCCGTGGGCGAGACGGGCGAACGTGATCCACGTTTCGATGGCCGCGACCGGGCAAGTGGCATCCGATGATCCACGGCCAATCTCCACCTCGCGCCATCCCGTCTTGCCGCGCAGGGTGACGAGCATGCCCTTGTCCAGGATCTCGATCCAGCCGCGGCCGTCTTCCGTCTGCTCTGCCTTCAGATCGAGACCGACAATCTCCGAGCGCCTGAGGCCGCCGGCATAGCCAATCAGCAGCATGGCGCGATCGCGCAGGCCCAGCAGCGTACCGCGGTCGAGCGTTTCGATCATGGCGATGATGTCTTCCGCCAGCACTGCCTCCTTCTGCGCAGCCGGACGGGCATGGCTCTTGCGGATGCCGGCCATGACGATGGCGATATGCCGGTCCTTGCGATCGAGGCTGAGACCCCGCTGGGCGTAGTTCCAGGAGAGAGATGCCAGGCGGCGCTCGATCGTCGAGACCGAATTTGCCTTGGCGGTCGTTCCCACCGAGCCGGACGCGCAGGCGGTGATGTAGAGCCCGACCGTCTGCGGATGCGGGGGGAGGGGAGAAAGGCCAGAACGGCGGCACCAGGCGGAAAAATGCTTCCAGTCGGAGGCGTAGGCCTTGCGGGTATTGGCCGAGCTGGCCGCCTCGACATAGCCGCGGGCGCGATCTGCAAGACTGGTAAGGTGGGTCGCAGAGTGCTCCCCGCCGGCGGGGGAGGGGAGGGCGCTGCCGCCCGACAGCGGCGGCGCGGAAACACCACCGGAAACTGCTGTGCTAAGAGACGGCGCTGAGGCCTCCTCGACGTGATTTTCGATGTTTTGCGCAATGATTTGGCTCATTTCTTCATAATGAGAGAAGCGTCCGATAAGTATCCCTTATCAGTTGTTAGCCATCAAGCCTGAATGGGTCGGCATGTGCATAACGAACACCTCTGTCATCTGCGTCAGAATGGCGAGAACCGTGATGTCCGAACCGCAGCTTTCTATACGCAGCAGCAAGGCCCGGGACCTGGCCCATGCGCTGTCCCGCCGCACCGGCCAGCCTATCAACCGGCTCGTTGAAATCGCGCTTGAGCGCTATGATCAGGAACTGAGCCAAAAGCTAGGACAAACGCCCGCTGATGCGCTCTGGCAATTAATGGCAGAAGGACGGCGCTCGGTGCCACCGGGAACAACATCGGCGCACGATGACCTTTACGACGAAAAAGGCGTGCCGAAATGATCGCAGTCGATACCTCGGTTGTCGTGGCAACCGCGTTTGGCGAGCCCGAGGCAGAGCTTTTTCACACACTCGTTAGCCGTGAAGAAATCGTCGTTGGCTGGCCGACCCTTCTTGAAGCCCGAATGGTCCTGACGGGAAGGCAATTTCCTAACGCCGCCGCCATTATTGCTCAGCCGACAGCCGGCGGGCTCTCACACTGAAGGAAGCGGCCCATCCCGCGGTGTTCTATGTGCCGAGGGAGGACACCGACATGACGGCGCTCCACCGCTCTACACATTGCCCCTATAAGGGCGACGCCTCGTATTTCGACCTTTCGAGCGGGCCGAACGGGCAAAGCGGCGGCTGGAGCTATGAGACGCCCCACTAGGCCGTTGCCGACATTGCGGGCCATCTTGCATTTTATCCGAACAAGGTCGCGATCCAGACAGAGGCTTGAAGGGCACAGACGGCCGCCAGAGGTCTCGCGCGCTTAGAGCGTTTCACCTTTTAACAGAAACAGATGCTGTATTTTAGGCCGATTGTGGCTTTTACTTTGAGGTTTCAAACTGGAAATCGTCATTAGGCTGTTAGAGTTAGGCGTTATTGGTAGGAACGATTATCGCTAACGATTTCGATGAGGCCAGATGTGCCAAATCCATTTCAATATTGCCGATCGACACCTGCCCGTGAATCTACTGAAGCCGATTGGGCGGCTGCGCGCAGGCTCGCGGACCAACTGGATCGCATCCTGGAAGGATACGGTTCGCGCAAATCGGCCATTGACCGCGCTGCTGCGGAATTGAGGCTGTCGTCCCGACAAATATACAATCTCTTGGCCCGATATCGAACCGACAGAACGGTGACCGCGCTCCTGCCGCGCACATCCGGCCCCCGGCGAAAGCGGATCTCGGCGGACGTCGAAGCTATCGTTGCGAGAACTTTGCAGGAGCAGTGGCTCACCCTCGAAGCGCCGCCATTGGCTCCGGTCGTCGCCGAAATCCGCGCGCGCTGCGAGGAGGCAGGCCTGTCCCAGCCATCGTATGTCACTGTCGCGCGCAGGATCCCTGAATTGTTTTCAGCCGAAACGATCGCGAGGAAGCGCTCGGCCAATCCGAAACATTTGTTGCGGCTGAAGCCACGGCCTGGATACATCCATGCAACAAACCCATTAGATGTCTGCCAGATCGACCACACGCCGACGGATGTAAATTTCGTCGAGGTCATCGATGGGGCCGGGGTTTTCGTCGGGCGGGCGTATCTGACACTGGTGACCGACGTTGCCACCCGTGCCATCCTGGGCTTTTGCCTATCGCTGGAAAAACCCTCGGTGCTGTCGGTGGCGCTTTGCCTTGCGCAGGCGATTTGCCCCAAGGATGGCTGGCTCGCATCGCGCGATATTCGCCATGACTGGCCAATGTATGGAAGGCCCCGGCTGCTTGTGGCCGACTCGGCGATGGAGTTCAAGGGGCATGCTTTTCAGCGAGGCTGCGACGAATACGGGATCCGCATTCGATATCGGGATCGCGCTCGGGTTCACCACGGCGGCGTCGTGGAACGGCTTCTAGGAAAGCTGAACGGTGTGTTGGCAACATTACCGGGCACCACGAAACGTTCCGTGGCAGCTCGTGACGAATATCCTGCCGAACACCGTGCCCGCCTCTCATTTTCCGAATTGGAGCGGTGCGTGGTCCTGGCGATCCTGGATCATAATCGCCATCAAAATCCGAAAACGCTGAACATTCCCGTCAAGGAGTGGGAGCAGCGTGCGTCAGGCCACCCTCATATCATCGACGACCAGCACCATGTGCTGCTCTCCTTCTTGCCGGCCGGTCAGAGGCAATTGTCGCCTCAAGGGATCAGTCTGTTCGCGCTGCACTACTATTCGAGTTGGATTGGCAGGCTGGTGCCGGAACGAGATCGGCTCAGTAAGCTCGAAGTGCGATACGATCCCCGCAATATAAGCCAGATCTTTGTTCGCGACCCCGAAACACAAGTGTTTCGGGCAGTGGAGCGGCGAGATGGCGTGGTCGCCAGTATCACACTGTGGGAGCATCGGGCCGAAAGGGCACGGAGGCGCGACTTGAGCGGCCGATCCAGCGTCGAGATCGTCTCGCTGCGCCGGGAAATGACCACGATTGCAAACACCGCCGGGCTTTCAAAGCGCCGGCTGCGCAATGCGGCGCGGGGCATTTATGCCGCGCCCGCGGAAAAACGAATGGCTGAAACATCGGAATCAGTTCCGATACAAACGATCCAGCAAGAGCGGCCAAAGGCCCGACTACAGGTCGAAGACTGGTAGTCGGCTATGGAAGATCACCTCTTCGAACATGTTCGCCCCTATCTCGACCGCACCATTGAGGAGCGGATCGCGTATATCCGAGCTCCGAGGTGGATCGGGCATCAAGCTGCGATCGAAAGCCATCAGCGGCTATCGGATTTGTTGTCACGCCCTCCTTCACTGCGCACGCAAGGGCTGATGATTGTCGGGCCTTACGCCAATGGCAAGACGATGATCGTCGAACGATTTGCCGTGGATTGCCTGAAGGCCTCCGCAGACCAGAAGGTCTGGATCGTCCAGACCCGGGAAGGTGCAGGACTTGGCCATTTTTACGCCAGCATTCTCCACGCGCTCAACGCGCCGGGCGGCGATGTGTGGACTGTCGGACGCAAAGCGGAGCAGCTCGACCATCTCCTTGCGGCGCTCAGGCCGAAGGTCCTAATCTTTGACGAATTCCACAACGCGCTTAGGGGCCGGCCGCGTGACGTTGAAGCAGTCTTCGCATTTCTGCGTCGCATTGGTCGGCAATACGATATCTCGCCGGTTCTGGTCGGAGAGGTCACGGTTTACGACTACATATGTGCAACCAGCGAGATGGCGAGTCGGTTCGAACTCTTTCCGATTCCGCGCTGGTCGTACGATGAGGCCTACCTGTCATTGTTGGACAGTCTCGAGGCCGCCTTGCCCCTCGCACGCAGCTCGGATCTGTCGGCGGAGCGAAAGGCCCGACACATTCTTGGTCTTTCCGAGGGGCTGATCGGAGAGATCGTCGCGATCCTGACCAAGGCCGCGATTGCAGCAATCCAGGAGGGAGACGAACGTATCACCAGATCCTCCATCGATAACCTGCGGTACATTCCGCTGTCCAAAAGACGGCATGGGCCCATTCGTGAGGCGCTTCTTTGAGCCTGCTTGGGCCGTCACTGATGGTGGTCATTCCGCAGGAGCGCTACCGGGACGTTGTGTATGAACGGTGGCCGGTTAAAGTAGAACCACACGCCGACGAACTCCTGTCGAGCTGGTTACATCGGATCGCTTCTGCCAATGGCGTAGCACCGCGAGATTTTGCGCGCGTTCTTGGACTGCGCCACAGAATGTGGTCTGCCAGGTTCGATTTAAAACTTCAGGACGATGTCTTGGACCAGCTCTCGGAGGGATCTGGAATTCCGAGAGACCGATTGTCGTCAATGGCCTTGCAGCCATGTGATTACAGACACATGCCGCTACCACTGGTCATCAAAGCCCGTCGTGCTGCTTCGACGTGGCTGCAATTCTGTCCTGCGTGCCTCGATTCTGATCAGCCCCCATATTTTCGGAGGGGATGGCGACACTCGACTAGAATCTCCTGCTTTATCCACAGGTGCGGATTACGCGACCGTTGCCCATCGTGCCACCGCGGAATTACTGCCTTCGCTCAGCCACGGCTTGTCGGCCAGCATGTCTGCACCTCTTGCGCTTATGACCTGCGGCGGGCATCCAAGGTGCCGGTGACCATTGAAGCGCAATACTTTGAACAGATAATCAATCGTTCTATCGGTACAGTGGCGAACATCCTGGCGACGAACAATCCGCCGAAATGGCCTTGGCGACAAGATTTGATCGCAGTTCTACCGACTATGTCGGTTTCCAGCCGGATACGCTTGTTCGAGCGCTTCATCCCCGACGACGCCTATCTGGATGAGGGCTTCGTCCTTCCCATTCGGCGGTCGAAGCGGATTATGAAAGATAAAATTGAACCAGCCCGTCAAGCTGCAGCTCGCTGATCGTCGTGGCGGCATTCGCCTCTTCGGAGGCTGGCGCCTATTCTCAGAAATTTTGCGGAGAACAGGCGTGCAATCTCCGCACAGGTTCTGTGCCAGCCTCCCCATCCCACCATATCAGGATAAGGCGTCGCGCTCTCCGACAAGCTCTTCTATCGTTTTGTCCAGCTTACTCTTCTGAAACCCGTCCAGATCGAGACCTTCAACGACGCTATAATCACCGTCCTCGCACATCACAGGTACGCCACACACCAGACCCTCCGGTATGCCATACTGCCCCTGCGATATAACAGCCATCGATGTCCAGCGCCCATCCGTGCCATGCATCCAATCACGCATCTGATCGATCGCTGCATTGGCGGCGGATGCCGCGGACGACGCGCCGCGCGCCTCTATGATGGCGGTGCCACGCCTTGCGATCTCAGGGATCAGCACCTCCTTGTACCAATGGTCGTCGGCGATGGTCTCGGATAAGGGCCTTCCGGCAGCCGTTGCATAGGTCCAGTCGGCAAACATGGTCGGCGAGTGATTGCCCCACACAACGAGCTTGTCGATGTCGCCGACGCCACAGGCGGCCTTGCGCGCCAGTTGGGTCAACGCCCTGTTGTGATCAAGCCGGATCATCGAGCTGACCTGCCTTGGGTTAAAGTCCGGAGCATTGGCGATCAGGATGGAAGCGTTGGTGTTGGCAGGGTTGCCAACCACCAAAATTTTGGCCCGGCGTCCGGCGACTTCGTTGATCGCCCTGCCCTGCACCTTGAAGATCTCTGCATTCGCAGCAAGCAGGTCCCGCCGTTCCATACCCTTTGATCGCGGTCTGGAGCCGACGAGGAACGCCGCATCGACACCTTCGAACGCCTGGCGGGGATCATCCGTCATGACGATGTTGTGCAGCAGCGGAAAGGCGCAGTCTTCCAGTTCCATGACGACGCCGCGTACGGCGTGCTGGGCTTGAGGCAGATCGAGAAGTCGAAGTTCGATCGGCTGCGACTTGCCATAAAGGTCACCATTCGCCAGCCGAAACAGCAGGGAATAGCAGATCTGGCCGGCAGCACCGGTCACAGCGATCTTTTTGGGAGTGGATTGCATGGTCGTTATCTTTCCTGAGACGGTATAGGGTTATTTCGAGGGCGTGGTCCAGCCGGCCTTGGCAAAAATCGCCTTGGCCTCAGGGCCCTGAAGGAATTGCGAAAACGCTTTGGCGTCGGCATTCTTGCCTCCGCGCTCGGTCAGCACGATCCCGGTGTCTCGGTAGATGCGATAGTCCGGTTCGACCTCGACGACATCTGCGAGTTTTGGATTGGCGACCTGCCAGATATTCCAGATGATCCAGGCATCGAAGGACTTGTCCTCGGTCCAGGCTTTTTTGGCTTCGGCACTGTTGGCGGCAAAGGTCTTGATATTGGCGCGAAGAGCTTTCACCTTTTCAATGTCGCCGGTTCGTCCGGCCATGTCTTCCCAAAGACCGTTCTGCCCGGCACCATTGACGACAAGCACTTTGTGGCCGGGCTTGAACAGATCAGCGAGGCCGGTGATCTTCTCCGGGTTCCCCGGACGCACCAGGATAGCGGAAGGACGCACGTAGAGCGGTACGACATCGGCGTCCTTGATCTGGCCGTCCATCGCCTTCACGAAATCCGACATCATCGTCTCTGAGCCGCTGAAGATCAGGTCGGCATTGTCTTTAGCCTTGCCGATCCATTGCGGCGTTGGGCCGGCGGTAACGATCACCGTGTTGCCGGAGCTTTTCTCGAAGGCGGCTGCCGCCTCCTTCATGGCAGGGAGTGGTCCACCGGGACCATAGACGTGGATATCGGCGGCAAGCGTTGGTGCTGTCGTGGCGACAAGCATCACCGCGCCGGTGATGATGGATTTCAGCATGGTATTTCCTCCGTATCTGGTAAGAGAAAACTAGCGCCATTCTGCATCAGTTCCATCGCATAATTTTGCTACGAACATTCGGATAAATCGATTATAACTCGGAGCAGATTCAAGGTTGCTATCCTCATGACCCTCGACCAATTGCGCATCTTCGCCGAAGTCGCCCGCCAACAGCACATCACCAAGGCTGCCAAAGCGATGAATATGACGCAGTCGGCCGTCAGTGCTGCGGTCATCGCGCTTGAGGAACGGCACGGCGTGGCTTTGTTCGACCGGATCGGTCGTTCTATCGTCCTAAACCAAACCGGAACGATCTTTCTCGAGCATGCACTTCAGGTCTTGGCTGAAGCGAAAGCCGCCGAGTCTGCGCTAAGCGACCTTGCCGGACTTTTGCGCGGGGAATTGTCGATTATGGCGAGCCAGACTGTTGGTGCCTATTGGCTGCCCTCCAGGCTAGCGAAGTTTCACACACGCTATCCTGGTCTCGGTCTCGACGTCAGGATCGGCAATACCGAGGCGGTAGGCGACGCGGTTGAGGCAGGGCGGGTTGAGCTCGGCGTTGTAGAGGGCGCGGTCGACAGACCGGCCTTGTCGTCGCGCATGATCGCCACGGATGAGATGATCCTCGTCGTGTCGCCAACTCATCCATGGACCAAAGGCAAAAAGCTCGGAAAAGCCGATTTTGAAGACGCGACATGGGTTCTTCGCGAACCCGGATCGGGAACACGGCTCGCCTTCGAGACGATGATGACGAAAGAGAAATTGAAGCTGCAGGCGTTGAACGTTGCAATTGTCCTGCCCGGAAACGAGGCCGTGCTCGGCGCAGTCGAGGCCGGCATGGGGGCAACACTGACATCGCGAAGTGCTGCCCAGACCGAACTCAACAGCGGCCTGCTGGTCGAGGCCAATGCTTCTCCGCTTCCGCGGCCATTCTTCCTGCTCCGGCATAAGGAGCGGTATCGCTCCAAGGCGGCCGATGCGTTCGAAGCCCTGTTGTCGGAATAGACACGATGACCTATCGCGGACCTGATACGCTCTGGCACGAGCATCGACGCGAGAAGCGGTTGGCCGCGCTTGACAGCGCGCATATGCAGCCATTGAACGCCTTCCGGGAGCACCTTCAGCTCAACTCCGACCGGGATATGCCGAACTTCGATCCATACGATGGCGGTATCAGCGCAAGACTGCTGATCCTTTTGGAGACGCCTGGACCAAGTCCGGTCGAACGCGGCCGGCGTTTCGTTTCGATCGATAACCCGACCGGCACGGCGAAGAACCTGCGCACGGCGCTGACTGGCGCAGGGATATCGCGCCGAGACATCGTTCTGTGGAATACAGTCCCGTGGGTCCGCGCAACCCGAGGCTCGATCGTGGCCAGCGAGCGGCGCGAGGGCATCATGGGACTTGCAGGCCTTCTGCCGCTGCTGCCGAACCTACGTGTCGCCATCCTGGCGGGCGCGGTGGCGAGCGGTGCTGAAGGGGTACTGGTGGATGCCGGCATTGAGGTGATACTCTGCCCCCATCCGAGCCCGACGCTGATCAATACCTCGCCGACGCTGCGCGACCGCCTTCACGCGGCTTTCGAAGCTGCCGCCGCAAAACTCGATCAATCGAAAACGGCGATCGAAATATCCTGAACTATGCGTTGGAACTGATCGATGTACCCTCGTATTTTCTCCTCAACGATCAGGAGAAATTCGATGCACAAGGTTGTTGCCTTCAAGAGGCCGGTCACGCCAGCCCCGGACGTTCCTATGCAGGGCTACGTCATACGAAATTTTACGCCAAATTGGTTCGCGACCACGATGGGCACCGGCATCCTTTCGGTCGCTCTCGCACAGTTTCCTGGGCATCCGTGGCTTTTCGCGATGGGTCAGGCGCTTTGGCTCTTCAATATCCTGCTATTTGCCACCTGCACAACGCTCTACACGGCACGCTGGCTGCTCTATTTTCATGAGGCAAGCCGCGTCTTCTCGCATTCTGTCGTGTCGATGTTTTTTGGCTGCATCCCGATGGGACTGGCCACGATTATAAATGGCTTCCTGATCTATGGCATCCCGCATATCGGCGACACGGCGGTGGCAATCGCAACGACGCTCTGGTGGATCGACGTCACACTGTCGCTGGCCTGCGGTCTTGCAATCCCATTCATGATGTTTACGCGCCAATCCCACTCGATTGACCAAATGACAGCGGTCTGGCTGCTGCCGATCGTGGCGAGCGAGGTGGCGGCCGTCAGCGGTGGCCTGCTTTTGCCCCACATCGCCGACGCTCAAACGCAGTTGACGGTGCTGATGACCAGCCTGGTCCTATGGGCCTGCTCGGTTCCGCTGGCCATGAGCGTGCTCGTGATCCTTTTCCTGCGCATGGCGGTCCACAAGCTTCCGCATGTCAACATGGCCGCCTCGAGCTGGCTGGCTCTCGGCCCGATCGGAACCGGTGCCCTTGGTCTTCTCGTCATGAGCCAGACCGGACCCGCCGTGTTGTCGGCGAATGGATTGGCGAGCGTTGCTCCGGCCTTCGGTGGTGCCAGCTTCCTCGGCGCGATCCTCCTGTGGGGCTACGGCATCTGGTGGCTGGCGACTGCTGTCCTGATCACCCTGCGCTACCTTCGCGAGGGCCTGCCATTCAATATCGGCTGGTGGGGCTATACCTTCCCGCTTGGCGTGTTTGCCGTCGCCACACTTCGTCTCTCAACGATGGTGCCGATGTCGTCTATCGCGATCTTTGGCGCGGTTCTTGTTACTGCACTTGTCTGCATGTGGCTGCTGGTCGCGGCCAAGACGATCAAGGGCACTCTTGACCGCTCGCTCTTCGTCTCGCCCTGCCTCAAGGCCGACTGATGATCGAAACACTCCGGCATTGCTCATGCCGGAGTGTTTTTTCTCGTAACCGAACAGGAGAAGACATGACCTTTCGTATGATGGCCGTGATCGTCGGCATTGCTTTGGGATGCGTGACATCGGCCAAGGCCGAACCCGTGCAGGATTTGATGAACCCGGCCGTATTCCAAGACAGCTTCGTTGGCGAGAAGACCGCTCCAGTGACGCTTGTCGTCTATTCCTCCCCAACCTGCAGCCACTGCATCGACTTCCATGAACGAGACCTGCCGAAACTGCATGATACATATGTCGCATCGGGTAAGTTGAAGATCGCTTACCGGCCCTTCGTGCGAAACTCGGTGGATGCCGTTATCTTCATGCTGGCGAATGCGCGGGGCCGAGACAAATTCGACGAGACGGTATCGTCCTTCATGACGAAATTCGATGAGATTGCCGGCGCCGCCAATGCCGAGGATGCATTGCGCGAGATCGCCGCTAGCATGGGCATCGACCGCGCGGGTTTCGATCGCGCTGTCGCCGATCAGGCCTATCTCGACAAGCTCAATGCTGCGACAACCGAAGCGAACAAAAAATTCGGAGTCGCCGGCACGCCATCGTTTTTCGTCAACGGCCACCAGGTTCGGATTGAAATGAGTTTCAACGAGGTCGCCAAAGCAGTCATGAAAGCCACCGCCAGCCTGGAGTGAAACCAAAATCTGAGAGTGGCGGAATTCCCTGTGGGAAGTTTTCCTACGATCGACCAGGCTGGTTTTCCTCTGAAAAGACGGACGACTGGGCGCCGTCGTCGAACGGCTTAGAATGTGTGCTTTTTCGCCCTGTTCCAACCGACTGTTCATTCTCCATACCGTAATCCGCTGCGGGTATCGCCCTCAGACATCGTTCACAGGCAGATTGGATCCGCCGCGCGTGATCCTCTTGGCGGCATATGAGCAAGCAGTATTTCGGCACGCTTCGTGTCAAGATACGCCTTCCATAATTCTTAGCGCAGACCGGCAAGTACCGCGCGTGCCAACCGCTCACGCCGACGTGAGAACAAATACGGATGAGCAATGGAATAAACGGCGACCCACAGCGTTCTTATCCACTCAAGCCAAAAGGATTTTGCCATGCGCGTCTACAGTTTCATACTTGTTGCCAGTTTCGTCTTTGTGGGAAGTGCATCTGCTGAGCAGTCCCACGACCACCATCCGGCGATGAGCATGGAAGATAGCGGCACTTCCACTGCGTTCTCCAAAAGCATGAAGGTCGCCATGGACAAAATGCATGCCGGCATGATGGCGGTCCCCGAAACAGGCAATCCAGACCACGATTTTCTGGCGCAAATGATCCCGCATCACCAGGGCGCCATCGACATGGCCAAGGCTGTGTTGCTCACCACCAAAGATCCGCAGATCCGAAACCTCGCCCAGTCGATCATTACAGAGCAGGCTTACGAAATTCAGTTGATGAATTCGATGCTCACACAACAGCGCGGCTCCGTCGCCGCCAACCCGGAGACTTCGAAATGACACGTTCCGCAGCCCTGCTGATCGCCCTGATGGCGAGCACGCCAGCCTTTGCCCTGCCCGAATCCAAGGACCGGGTCTATGCTGCTGACCAGAACAGCAACACCGTATCTGTCATCGATCCATCGACCAACACGCTTCTCGGCCTGATCAAGCTCGGCGACCCACGCCCGAATGTCTTGAGCCCGCTTTACAAGGGTGAGGTCAACGTCCACGGCCTTGGCTTCTCGCCGGATCACCGTACCATCGTCGCCGTCTCGACGGTGACCAATTCCGTGACCTTCATCGATACCGCGACAAACAAGATCAAAGGTGTCGCCTATATCGGCCGCAACCCGCACGAGGCCTTCTTCACGCCGGATGGCAAACACGTCTGGGCAACCGTGCGTGGCGAGGATTACCTTTCGGTCATTGATGCGAAGACATTCAAGGAGACCGATCGCATCAAGACCGAGAGCGGTCCCGGCATGACGATCTTTACGCCAGACGGCAAGCGCGCCTTTGTGGCCAACAGCTTCAATCCGGTCGTTCAGGTGTTCGATGTCGCGTCGAAAAAGCTGCTCGCATCCATTCCGGTGGTCTCCCCATTCTCACCGTTCATTCAGGTGACACCAGATGGAAAGGAAGCCTGGCTAACCCACAAGGATGTCGGCAAGGTGACGCGGATTGATACCAAGACATTGAAAGTCAAGGGCGTGATCGATAGCGGTCCGATCACCAACCATCTGGCGTTCGCCAAAACATCCGCCGGAACATTGGCTTATGTGACCATCGGCGGCGAGAACGTCGTAAAAGTCTACACGCTGAACGACGAGGCCAAGCTGATAGCCACCATTCCCGTCGGTGCCTTGCCGCACGGTGTCTGGGGTTCGGGCGACGGCAGCCGCGTCTTTGTTGGCCTCGAAAATGGCGACGCGGTGGACGTGATCGACACTCAGAAGAATGAGAAGATCGCCCATATCCCCTCAGGCCAGGCCCCACAAGCGCTGATCTACGTTCCGGATGCGGTCCCGACAGGCGATGGCCGCCAAAACCTTGAACCACGCAAGGACATGCCGGAGAACATCACACTTATGCTGAAGCCTGCCGCAGATGCGCAAGGCGGCGGAATGGTCGTCTCGCGCAATCTTGGCCTGATCGATATCGTAGATCTCAGCGTTTCGAAATTGAAGCCGGACACGGCTTATGCGCTGTTGTTCGAAGGTCAGCCGGAACCGATCGTGGCGTTCAAGACAGATGCCAAAGGTGCCGCGATGGCATCTGCCACCAGTCCGACCCGCTCCATCGTTAAACCGGGCGAAGCCTCCAAGACACCTAAGGTTATCCTCGTTGAGGGAACAGAACCGCTAGCAAATGCGGTCTTGCAGAGCAACTAACAGTTTGGCTACCTGTTACGGGCAACCCCAAAACAAGTTGACTGCGGCGTTCTTACAATGCCGCAGTCATTTTTGACACCGCACTGAGATTGACCGGATTCAAATCATTCCTTGATAGATCGCAGTTGCGATCGGAAGGAGCTTTGCCCGATCGACCGAGGCGGATACCGCGAAATCGAACCCCTGATCCACCCAGACAAAACTGGACACGCCGTTTTTCTCTTCAAACGTGAACGCTGTCTGCGCTGATTGGCCGGCGCGTAGATAAACGGCCAGCCTCTCGCCTTTGTCATCCTCGTACATGAGTTGTGCAGCCGCAGCGCCACCGCCCGGAAGGACGCGTCCGCCGAGCAGCTTATACCCGAATGCCGAAAGGTTCGGTGGCGTCAGTGCCCGGCCGGATCGCTTCGACAGCCATGTGACCAGATGTGCCTCGTCATCCGCTCCAACTTCGACCGGATGGGCTACTTCGACCACGAAGGTCCGATAGGCGTCAGATGCATTCGCGGCAAAACCCGCCTCGGACAATCGCGCTGCGTTGATTTGCACGCCTTCAGGCTTTAGCCACCAGCCACCGGCCAGGCCTATTCCCAGGAAGATGCAAGCGGTCATGGCGGAGCGATACCAGCCTTGTCTTCGCAAAGCTGCGTTGGACTGAAGGTTGGCGATGCGCAGCCGCGCTGGAATGGGCTCTGCGAATTTTTCAGACAGCCGCACACGCAAAGCTTCCCGGTCCGCAAGCTGTTGCGTGACCCTTGCGCTCACTTCAGGATGACCAGCAAGATAGGCGTCGACAAGCGCCTGACGGTCAGGCGGCAGCTTTCCGTCAATGTAAGCCTGAAGATCATCTTCGCCGATCGGCGAACCGGTGTTCATCATTTTACCCTTCGCAAGGTCACGGGCGTCTTGTTGTCTAGGATAGATCGGAATTTCTGCCTGGCGCGCGACAGCCGCGACATCACGGTTCCTACCGGCACACCAATGACGGCAGCAGCCTGCTCATAGGACAGATCCTCGACGCCAACCAGAAGCAGAAGCGATTTTTGATCGTCGGAAAGCCTATCGAGCGCTTCGAGTATATCGCGCACGGCAATGCCATGATCCTGATCGGCTGGCGATCCGGGGAGCATAACGGTATCGAGGTCGTGGTGTGGACCCCGGCGCTGGGATTGGCGTCCAGCCGAGATGTGCAGGTTTCGCATGATGGTAAACAGCCATGCCCGCAGGTCACCATCAGTCCGGCGCAGATACCAGCGCGATATCGCACGCTCAAGGCAATCCTGCACGAGATCGTCGGCGCGGTTGTGATCACGCAGAAGCGCGAAGGCATAGCGTCGCAATGCCGGTATTTCAGCCTCCAGTCGCATCGCCATTGTCGACATCATCAGCCCTTCGGATCGGTGGCCACACCGGCGAAGCCGGCATGGCCACCCGTCGCCTTACTTTGCAGGCGGGTTGACCTGCCAGATTTCGTCGACAAGTTTTCCGTCACGATAGGTCATGATGTAAAGAACGGGAACCTTGTTCTTGCCGGCAAAGACAACATTCGCGGCAACGGTCGCGCCCTTGGGATTGGCTGCCTCCCAGAGTTCACCGACTGTGGCGGTCTGTTCGCCCTGTGCCGTCGAGAATTTGGCCCAGACTTCCGCAATCGCCTTTTCCGACGCATAACTGCCGTCGAGCGGACCACCAATCCAGGCAAGGGAAGGATCCTTGCCGTAGTCTTTGGTGATTGTCGCGACATCGCCCTTGGCAATCGCTTCGATACGCGTCTTGGCCATGTCCATGGCAGGGCCAGCAAGGGCTGCACCGGTAGACATGAGAAAAGCGAGCGGCAGAGCCATCAGAACTGTTTTGCGCATAGTGTGATCTCCTTGTTGAAATGACAGCAGAGAGACGCTGGCAATCACGCGTTATTCCACCCGGCAGCAAAATAATTTTTCACTCTTTCACTGCGCTCAAGGATATGGAACTCTTTTTTGCTTGTAGAACGGATTCCTTGGGCGAAGTTCCACATGAAGATGCGTCGTATTTGGGTCTAATGGCTAAGAAAAGCGGGCAAACTTGTGTGGTCCATCACTGTCTTCGTGGCCCCGCCAAAGACGGCCTCAAGAAATGCGCCATGACGGTAGGCGCCCATCAAAAGTGTATCGGCACCGCCCCTATTGGCCTTTTCCAGAAATTCGTCGGCGTTTTTCGCCACGGAGGTCTGCAGCCGCCCTGTCCCGCTGACATGCAGTGACTGAATGAACCCAACCGCCTCTGGGACTTCGTTCTCGTGTGCTGCGAGAATTACCAATGTATCAGCAGCGCGGAGCCAAGCTCTGGCCTTTTGAAGGCAAGAACGTATTTCGTCATCGTCCCTCCAGAAAATGGCAATCGAGCGGCCGAAAGAAACCGCAGTTCCGTTAGTATCCGGCGTAAAAACCACCAGCCTATGATGATCGAAGAGCGCCGCATGCAGGGCGTCGCCGCCGTCCATCGATTGCGGGCGGGCGATGGTCACCAGATCGGCCGATCCGAGATGATTGCGGACACCGTCTTCTTCTCCACCATCAGCTTCCACCCACTCGACCTTGGCGCCAGCCGGCGACGGTTCACGCCCTGCCGACCACTCCTCGAAGATCTTTCTGACCTCGTTCCGTCGCTGAGAGGCCGTGCCCTCATCGCGGATCCGCATTTCCTGCATGTCGACTTCCTCTACACTGCCTCCGATCTTGGCGGGATCGACGCAAACATGGAGCGCCGTGATTGTTGATCCCGGTTCGACCGCTGATGCAGCGTCGGCGATCAGCAGGCTGGAAAGGGCTGTTTTAGGATGTGGGATGAGCGCAACAACGTGCATGGTGTTCCTCCTGATTCAGATTTCCTGCGACGCAGCTTCTGCGTCCCGTTCGTCTCGTGTTCGAAATGAGCGATACCGCCATCGCCCATCCGTCGGCTCCCATCGCCTCCACACGACTTCCAGCCAGAATATACGATCATCCTCTGGTAGAACTGCGTGCCACGCGTACCAGACCTGCCAGATGGGGAGACGGAGTGGGTTCGACATCTGGTCTGCTCTAGGCGCGGTAAGCGACGAGGACAGCGCCGCAGGCAATCAGGCAGACGCCAAGCCAATTGGGGAGCGACAGACGCTCCCCCAGAAAGAGTACGGCAAAGATTGCGACAAAGACGACACTGAGCTTGTCGATCGGCGCAACGCGTGCGGCATCACCGAGTTTCAACGCCCGGAAATAGCAGATCCACGACGCGCCGGTTGCCAGGCCCGATAGAACAAGGAAACTCCAGCTACGGCCGGACACCGTACCCGGCGATTGCCAGTTTCCGGTGACATAGACCATCATCCCGGCGGCGGCCAGAATGACGATCGTGCGAATGAAAGTCGCGAAATCGGAATTGACGTTTTCGACCCCGACTTTTGCGAAGATAGCCGTCATTGCCGCAAAGCCAGCCGACAATAGCGCCCAGAAGGGCCAGCCAAGAAGAATACTTTTCATGCCGTTTGACCTCCAACCATACCACGCACCAGCGCCATGCCAGCGAACACTGCAATGAATGCCAGGATGACAGAAGCGCTGGCGTAGAGGATGGCGGCGCTAGTCTCTCCCCTTTCCCAAAGCCCTACAGCATCCAGCGAAAACGTCGAGAAGGTCGTAAAACCGCCAAGAATGCCGGTTGTCAGAAACAACCGCAGTTCCTGCGGCAGCCCGGTTCGCATGACAAAAATCTCCGTCAGGATACCCATCAGCAATGACCCGATGATATTGATCGATAAGGTTGCCCATGGAAAACCAAGTCCGAGCAGATGGGCCACTATAAGGTTCACACCATGGCGGACGGCACCACCGACGCCTGCATCCAGAAATACGATGACAAATCCCATGATCGCTTCCTCAGAACGTGCTGGATGACGACAAGCGACCCGACAGCGCGTCTTGCGCCGCAATCTCTTCACCCAGGACTTCCCACTGCTCGATATGCTTGTAGATGACCACCTTGCGGCATAGCAACTCACCGTGCGTCCGGCAGAAGGTCTCGAGATCCTGCTTCGGCGCGATCAGTTCGACGCACATGGTGAGATTGGGGTTCTGGATCTCCACACCTTCTGACTGCATCTTGCCGTGGTTGCTGTATCCGAACGTCGTGTGATGAGCGACCGCATTGATGATCCCTGCCGCTTTCGCCTGGATCACAAGTTCACGATAGAGCGGCTTGCTGCCGAACCAGCGCTTAGCCGCCTTCACTTTCTCCCCAGGGCGAAGATAGATGCGCACCATGCCGAATTCGCGTGAGGAGACGGTGTGGGTCATGACGATAGGCCTTTCGGTCAGATTGGAGTGAATGGAGAGGGAATTTGCATGCGTTGCCACAGGCGCGGGCGTTCTGCCGCCCTTCGTTCGGATCGCGCGCACCGGAACACCGGTCGGCAGGTCCGAACCAGCCGATTTGACGACGCCGATACGCTGAGACAAATAGATGCTCGAATGGCCGCTGAAGAGGTAGGCGAGAAAGCAGGCGGTGGCGATATAGACGCCATGGGTGGCCCCGAAGAGTTCAATCCCCATGACCATGCAGGCAAGTGGCGTGTTCGTTGCGCCAGCAAAGACGGCGACGAAGCCAAGTCCCGCCATCAAATCGACCGGGGCGCCGAGAAGCCCGCCGAGCGCACTGCCAAGCCCTGCACCGATGAAAAACAGCGGCGTCACCTCACCACCCTTGAAGCCGGCCGAGAGTGTGATGATCGTGAACAGTGCCTTCCACAACCAGCTCCAGTAATCGACGTGATCAGGGCGGAAGAAGCCGAGAATGGTCGGGTCCGCCGGATCAGGCGACCAGACCCCCAAGCCGAGATAGGCTCGAGTTCCAAGAAGATAGGTCAGGCCGATCAGGACCAGCCCTGCGAGGACGGGCCTTAGCGGCGCGTACCTGATCACCTTTTTCAAGAGGGCCGACAGATCGTGGCTGGCCTCGGCAAAGAGATGGGCGACCAACCCGAATATCACCCCTGCCAGAGAGACTTTCGCCAGTAGCCAACCGTCGAGATTGAAGGCGCCGCCGATATCGAAATTGGACAGATAGGCGATATGATACTGGATATGACCGATTCCCCAGGCATGACAGGTCCAGTCGGCCAAGATGGCCGCCATCAGAGCAGGCAGAAGGGCCTCATATTGCATGCGCCCGATGGTCAGCACCTCCAGCGCAAAGATCGCGCCGGCGATCGGCGTTCCGAAGACTGCCCCAAACCCTGCCGCGATACCTGCCATCAGCAGGATGCGGATGTCGGCGGTTGATAGCTTGAACAGTTTGGCTAAGGCGCTGGCGATACTACCGCCCAGCTGAACCGCCGTTCCTTCGCGTCCGGCCGACCCTCCGACAAGATGGGTGAGTACAGTCGAGACGAGGACGAAGGGCGCCATGCGTAGCGGCACGCCGCCACCTGGCTCATGGATCTGGTCGACGATAAGATTGTTGCCGGCCTCAGCCGTCCCGCCGAAGCGCCCGTAGGCCCAGACCATGGCAAAACCGGCGATCGGCATCAGAAAGATCAGCCAGGGATAGGCGAAGCGCAGTTCCGTGGCGCGATCGAGGCTCCAGAGGAAAAAGGCGACAAGGGACCCGACAATCATCGCCATCGGGACGGTGACCGCAACCCATTTGCCGATGCTCTGGATTTGCTGAAGGCGCAGGCTGGAAAACTGACGGATCATCACGCGAGCGCTCCAGAAAAAGCGCACGCCACAACGACGATCGAATTCGATAGTTGGTAATCTGACACAACTCTACCCCTCTGCCGGCTGCGGCAAGTTGAGTAGGAGTCATCAGCTTCATCCTGCGAAGCGGTTCGGCCACCATGGCCAGGCAGAATCCATTACCGGAAACTTGAGTAGATGAAGTCTGGTGCCGCGTCAACATGGCCGAAGCTGCAGCGGCAGCCGGAAAGGCGCGGATCAGATGCTAGCCGCTTGTCATGCGACGCAGGACATCTGTCCGGAAATAAAAATGCTGTGCCAAAGCACCAACGGCGTGCGCAGCGATCGTCGCCCGCAGGATCGCCTTCAATACCTGTGAAGTGCGCAATGCGGTACCAAGCCGAAAGCTGTCAATCTTCCAACATGTCGTCCCCGATGGCCGGGTCAGTATCCACCGAGCCACCCTGCTTACTTAAGAGACCAGCGTCTTCCAGCGCCTCGATATTTGGCAGGTCCCGCAATGTCTCCATGCCAAAGGCCGAGAGGAAATATGGCGTCGTGACATAGGTATATGGGGCGCCCGGAGTGGGGCTCCGTGGGCCGGAGCCGATAAAACCTGCTCCACGCAAACCGCCGATCGTATCGCGGCTGACGTCCTTGCCAAATATCTTTGACAACTCACCGCGCGTGATTGGCTGGTAATATCCGACAGCCATCAGCACCATCGCCTCAGATTCAGACAACGCTGCCACACCGCCTCGCGTAGGCGCGGACGAAGCACGGATCGTCTCGGCAAACCTTGGTCGGCTCCGGTGTTGCCACCCGCCTGCGACCGAGACCAGTTCATAAGGTCGATCTCGCAGCTCTCCGACCAGGTCGTCGATCAGCAGGTCGATGCTGCAGTCTTTGCCGACCACCCGCGCCAGAGTCTCGCGGCTGACCGGCTCGGAGGACGCAAAGATGACCGCCTCGACCCGCATCATCCATTCCCGCCAGCGCATTTCCGACGGCAAGTCCAGGAGCTCGCGATCATACAGGATCTCCTGCTTGCGTTCCTCGGCTTTACGGCGGGGTTTGGCTGCGCGCGCTCCTGCCATTGTCACAATCCAAATATTCGGAAGGAGGACCGGCCCGAGAGCTCGCGTATCGCCTCAAAGCCTTCGAGCCGCTCGAACAGCCGGCTTGCCGCCCATCGTGACAGGCTGGCCCCGGCTGCCGAAGCGGATACAGCGTCTTCGTTCAACAGCCGACGGATGACCGGTTCAGCTCCTCTGGTCCTGACTTTGGCTGCGATGGCCAACAAACGGCTAGCGCGGCGATCGATCTCCGCAGCGGAACGAAGTGCCAGTTCGGCGCCATCGACAATCGCCATGCAGATCGCTTTCGAATAGGTTGACTCACCCGGCTTGACGCGACCCCGGCCACCGATGGTGCGGAAAGCTGGGCCAAAGCGCTCGGGTAGCACCAGGGGAACTGGTTGAGACCAGTTCAGCTTCTGAGCCAGCACCATCTCGCCCAGACCAAGTGCTAACACTTCTGCGTCCGGGCGAGCCGTAGAAATCGCCATTATAAGGTCCGCCACCGCGAAAGGTGCCGAACGCCCGGACTGGATGGCAGAATCAACGAGATCAGGGACCGAGGCAAGATTGTCGTCCCACCGGATCGATAGAAGCGTGGCCAATTCCTTTATAAACGATGTGCCCGGCATGCCGATCCGGCGGGATAGCATTCGTGTGGCCAAAAACAGCTTCCCGGCAGGACCGGGATCACCGTCCGCGGGCGTCAACAAAACGGCGTCCCGCAGCGCGGGCTCTTCCTCGTTGCGACCGAGCATCCTGGCCGCGACGGCGGCTGACTTGAGAGCAAGACGATCACGCCAGCAGCCTATCCATGGTGTATTCGAACGGATCAAATCGTCGAGTGATTTCAGCGCGATACCTGCGGCGAAAGCAGCATCCCGCTCGTCAATGTCACGGCCACGCGCCAGCGCCCAGCTTGGGAGGTGGCCGGGCCATGTGGAGGTGGCAGAGGACGCAGATGTGATCGAATACATGCGCAGCAGCATAAATCAGATGTGCGGTTTTCGCTAGTTTTTTCCTAATAAACCGCACAGCCTGTCGCGAAGATAAAACGTCCGATAAGGTTGACTTATTGGTGGTTAGCATATGACTTCGACAACTACGTTTTTGCCTGCCAGATCTGTAACCAGATTTACAAGGGAGACCACTTCCCGATCTCCGGGCAGCTACTTGAATCACCTCTCATGCCCAATGCTCAGCCAAACGGCATCCAGTTGACACAGCTTGTGCAGGCTTTGGTCCGTGATGTTACATTAACAAATGACGAGGAACTCGTTGCTCTCTGGGGCACGGAGGAAGCAGATCTAATCCATCCTTACCTAGAAGATCCAGCAGATCTATTGGCCTATGAGGCCGATGATGCCAACCGCGAAGTGTGGATTCGGGCCGGCGCAGGGGCTCGCGCAACGCGCGCTCACGACGCTGCGGTGAAATTCCTGGGATTGAATCGCGAAGAGCTTCGTCGGTTGCGCTATGAGCAGCTTGGAATTCTGCGAATTCTGAAGCTGAGTTTTGACGAGCCACGCCTCGGAGAGGCTACGAAGGCGACAATCAGGGCAAAATTCGACGAAATGAGTCGGCCGGCTTATCCTTTTGCGGGATTAAACCGTTTTTTCCTTCGCGAGTGGAACCTGCTTTAGACCCCCTGCCACCAATCGACGTTTGTCTTCACGTTGCGCATCTCTGAAGGAGCACGGAAGGCTACTGCGGGCTTTCACGTGACGGGGTTACCACCCCATACGGGAGGCTTACCCGTATTTCTGCGCGATTTCCGTCAGTCCGTGTGATTTCATGGACGCTGATTGTTTCCTGTTGAGCCGGCACAACACCTGAAGGAAGTTCATATGCGAGAACAACGATAACAACTTGGGCACCGAGCGCGATAGCATAGCGTCGGCCTTGCATGCCGGCCGCCGGTGCCGCGTTTGCCACGTCGGCAACGCGGCCCGTGAACTTATTCTCTACAAGCACAGCCCCGTCAACAAATATGTCGAGCTTACCACCACCCGCAACCGAGCCCTCTTGGGTCGGCAGACCACGCAATTGAAAGGCGGCCAGAACCTGCTTTTGCAGTTCGGCTTCGTTTTCGAGCTGTCTCGTCAATTGGCCGGACTTGTACCAATGGTCGACAAAAGCATACACGGCCCCCAAAACACGTCCCAGGGCTTCGATGTGGTCGGCCGTCAGACCCGCGCGCAAAAGCCGGTTTAGTTCGAGAGCCAGTCGAGAGGCAAAATCTGGATCAGCCTGGATCCACGTTCCTGGCACTTTTAGATCATCCGCGCGGAGGGCCAGCAATGAGTGTCGCTTGGATGATAAGTGCTCGGCTGCATCAGTGTCTATAATCTCGGCATCGACCAAAGCATTGATCCAGTTCCGTGGTACGATGGTGGCAGTCTTGATGTAGCCATCGGCCTCTTCGCTCATAGTGACGCCGAAATGTCCGAGAAAGACGATTTTGGAGGCTAACGCCACGAGAGGAACGACATCACGCGGGCAGAACACATACCCGGTTCGTTTCTGTAATTCGTAGGCGTCCGACCACTTCACTGGATTAAAGGAGAATTCTGGCACCTTGATCGCGCCATTTGGATAGCGCGCTAGAATTCTGATAGCTTCAGCTTTCAGCGCCGGTAGATCGACGATTATCTGTTCCGGTCCTATCTGGTCTAGGGCCTCTTTGCATGGCCGGGATATGTCGACATCGACACCTTTGGCCACCAAGACTTCAGCGCATGCGATCGCAACACGATGAATTTCCGCGCCGATATCGAACCGGACACCGATATCATCCAGCTCCTTGACGATGCGGCGCCATAGCTTTTCACGGTTTTGGTCTGCCGTGCTGCCATCGAGCCCTGGAGGAGACGCAATAAAACGACCACGAAATGCAAAAGCGCGATGCAACAGCTCGCGGTTAAGAATGCCCTTCGCCAAGGCTGTTGCCGCCGAGGGTTTTGGCGAAAGAGGAAATCCAGGATGGGTCACTTCTTGCGCAAGGATGCGCAGCATTGTGTCGTCGTCCACACTTAGGAAGATTTCATCGAGCCTAAAGCGACTTGCGCGATCCCGTTCGGCCACTAGCATCAAGCGCTGAGCCATTGCCTCTGCGGACCGAACCTTGTGGTGATGATATAGCCGATCATAGAGGAATGTCCGGCCGATCAGCATTTGTTCAAAAGATCCAAAGCCCGACGCTGCGATTCCAAGCTGATGAAAGGTCTGATTGACGCTTCGCGAAGCGCGGGCCCTTAGCTCGCTTTCCGATGCATCGACATTCGACTCTCGGACATGAAGAATTTCCAGTCGCGACAGCAGGCGATCAGTGTCAAAGCCGATCTCTAGCCCCGAATGATGGGCATCTCTTGAAAGATAGTCGAGTTTGTCGGCGTCGATCTGACTGCTGACAATAGATGACAAATGGCTAGCGCCTGGCCCTTCGACACCGCCGATAATTGCAGCGACGATCACTTCCTGAAGTTCTTCGACAGGTCGGCCGCGGGCTGTAAACAGCCGATCGCTGGCAAGCACCTTCTTCATCGGTTCCGAAAGCACCATACAGGCCGCGATTACTTCCGACTCCGAGGGCGGCGCATTCAATTGGTACAGTCTCTTAAATTCGCGGCGGACCGTCTTGATTTCTCTGCGCCAATCGTCGCTTTCACCTGCGGAGGTGCCTGCCAGAGGCGCGTTCACTTCGAGTACGGGCTCAAGGGCGTGGCTGAAGGGACCGTGGCCAACGTCGTGCAAGAGACCCGCTAGCCGCAAAGCGTAACGGTCTGCTTCGGTTATCGAGGGCAGGGGCGTACCGCTATGGTCGCGATTCCATCGCTGAATCTGCCGCTCAAGGGCGCGCAAAACTTCTTCGATGGCGCCAACGACGCCAATAATGTGCTCCAGCCGTCCATGACTGGCGCCCGGAAACACCAGCTGTGCCAGGCCCAGTTGCCGGACTCCCCGCATTCGCTGGAGTAATGGCGTGTCAAGTAAGCCTACTTCCCAAGGGAGAAGCTCGATCGTCCCCCAAACCGGGTCATTGACCTGTTTTGGTCGAAATTCCGGAGCGCGCTTAGCCTCCAGCCGATTGATAAGACTCGATAGCCATTGTGAGACGAGCGTGTCGAGCTGACCAGCCAACGTCGGCGCTACTGACAGAAGGTTGTCGCGCAGCCGTTCCACGTTTTTGCTACGCTGCCGCAGCTTGTTTGACGGCAGCGCGAGTGCGCTTGACGGAGGCCAGAAGTGACTCGCCTATTTCTCGAGCCTTGCTTGTGCTCAGACCATAACTGAGCACGATCTGACGTGCGCTGTCTTCGTCTAAAGTCACCAACGACGACAGATACGTGGGATTGGGCTCGGTCGTCAGTAAGGCTTCCTGGGCTGCCAGCAGGATATCTGGCAACTCGTAGCACCGCAAACCAACGCCAGTCACGCCAAAGGATAAACTTGCGGACAGAGTAGAGGGTAGTACGCCCATGCACTCCTTCAGAGCCTTGTCGAGAATACCGTGAGATGTCGGCAGGCGCTCTCCCTCAGCACCCAGCAGCCAAAGGGCAGCCAGCAACTCGGCATTTTCGAAGCGAGTGGACATAACGGCCTCCATGATCGTCGAATCGATTGTGGCGATTTTTCTTTTATCAGTGGTTAATCTCCGCTATAAGTGGGGTCAACCCCATTTTGTTCCTGGTCCCCAATTGTCGTTCGGATCGGGCCAGGAGTCTAGCATGCGTTTCGACACAAGCCAGATCCTCGAGCTTGCTGGCATCAGCAAGGAGATGTTGCGGCATTGGAAAAGGGCCCTTCCGCCGCTTTTTGGACGCGACGGGAGGTCGGATCGCTACAGTTATGCTGAGTTGGTTGCTCTTTGCGCAATCGCCCAGGCGGTAACAAAGCTCACTATTCCTGTTTCGCGTTTCACCGACAACGCAGTGTGGCTGTTCGAGGAGGTGGAACAGCAGTTAAAGCCAGGAGGGGCCTTGCTGATTTTGTGCATCCTTCCTGATCGGCTTGCGTTCCTCAGCGAGAACGAGCTTGCCACCGTCGAGGCAGGCTGCTTTATCCGGCTGGATGTTGTCGTTGATCGCCTGAACACACGCGCCTTTTCCGAAGACGAGCAGACGAAAGAGGCTCAACTAGATTTGCCCTTCAGAGACGCCAAGATCATGGGTATGCGTATTACTCGGCGCCCATAAGTGACAAGAGGCCTGCCTTTTGTTCAAGCTACCGCAAATCGGTCGTAGCAGCCGAGATAGCCCTCATTGATGGCGCGCTGTCTTCCAGGTTTGATACCGTCCGTCGCCAGTTCGATCTCCAAGTTGGGTACGGCGGATCGACGTCAACAGTTATATGCGGGAATTTTCCTAGTGAAGCCCCCAGCTGAGCTTGACGCCTATTGATAACGAACTGCTCGCGATGCGATGACGAACATAGAATACATAGCAGTAAGGCTGCTGTGGCTAATAATCTTTAGTTGAATTGTTCGCCGGTTGGGTTATCGATAGAGCTTGAGTGAACTTCACATAACTTGGAATTATGCGAAGTTGTAAAGACTTAGCTCGCCGCGGACTTCGGCTTACCAAACCAAACTCCCAACTTTTCAAGACGTTACCTTAACCTTGCGGGCCGGGTCGCCGGTTCGGATCCCTTCAAGAGCCGACGCTGGAATTGTCGGGCAAGCGGAAATAATGTCCGTTCAAGAGGTATTCCCTGCTTGGAAGTTGATGTCCGTAATGGGGACGGAAGTCGATTGTCGGGTGTTGGCGCGCCGTGGGCAAGGAGCTGCCATCAAATCCCTTTAGTGATATGGTCCGAGTTCGGCTTTCTTGACATCCATTCGGGCTAGGCTCAGGACTCATAAATCACAACCAAAAGATAACGGTTGCAGCGATGCATATGCTTGAGAAGAAGGTATGCGCGCA
>NZ_MKIO01000014.1 GCF_001938945.1 Xaviernesmea rhizosphaerae | reverse complement strand
GGTCAAGTTCCTCGACCTGGTGAACTCCGTCACCTCCACCGTCTCCGGCGCCTCCAACGACGTCATCATCACACGCGACTCCGTGCGCAAGCTCTGAGCGCATCCGGTCGAAAGGTCGGAACCGGCTTCGAAAGCAGCCGATGAACGATCGAGGATCGACAGCAAGTCGCGCACAGGTGCTCACCTGTTTGCGCGACCTGCGTCAGGCCTGATCATTTGACGCCGGAGCATCGGACCGAAAAGTGGGAATAGGTTTTCGGAAAAATCCGATGCGAAAATAAAATTCTAGAGGATCAGACTGCATCTGATTCACAGTGCACGACACTGTGATTGGCGGCCCTGGCTAGCCCCCTCATCCGACCCTTCGGGCCACCTTCTCCCCGTTGGGGAGAAGAGACTTGCGGCGCCGCCTCGTCCCGCATCACCTGTAAGGAAATGCGGTTCATGCATTTGACCGCCTTCTGTGGCGTGCTGTGACCTTGCCCCTGCCGATGTCAGGCCGACAAGACAACAGGTCGCGACTATCCGCTGGCCGATTGGTTGCCAAGCCCATTCACGCACTCTGGAACGCAAAAGGGGACCCTGCTTTCGCAGGATCCCCTCGATTTCTAGTTTTATCCGGTCACTCCACCGACAATTCGTCGCCCGATCAGCGAGCGCCGAGCAGTGCCGGCACCCTTGAGACCAGAAGAGTGATCAGAAGCCCTTGCCGCCCGAAAGCTCGGAGCGAATGGTCCCGAGGATGATGCGGATGTCGAGCATGATATTGAAATTGTTTACGTAGTAGAGGTCCGAAGCGACGCGGGCCCGGGCCTTCGAGGCGCGATCGGTTGGGCCGCGCAGGCCGCGCATCTGGGCCATACCGGTCATGCCGGGGCGCATGGCATGGCGCTGATGATAGTTGGGGCAGAGGTCCTCATAGAGGATGCCGGCAGCCAGCATGCCGATGGCATGGCAGCGCGGACCGACCAGTGACATGTCGCCCTTGAGAACGTTGATCAGCTGCGGCAGCTCATCGATGTTGCTCTTGCGCAGGAAAGCGCCGACGCGGGTGATGCGCGGATCGTTCTTCACGGTCTGCGCCACGCCCGTGACGTCGCACAAATCCGTGCGCATCGAGCGGAACTTCAAGACCCTGATCTTCGTGCAGTTCCGGCCCCAGCGCTCCTGACTGAAGAAAATCGGGCCGCGGCTGTCGAGCTTGATCGCGAGGCAGACCAGCAGCAGCACCGGCGCCAGAACGATCAGCGCGGAGAGCGAGACCACAATATCCATTGCGCGCTTCAGGCCGAGGTGCAGAGCGCGGTTCGTTGCACCCTGGCTCAGCGAAGAGCCCGAATAGTCGGCGACAGAGCCAACCGCATAGGACGCCGTTCCCTGGGGGAAGGACTGAGCATGATTCTCATGGATCGATGTCATCGTCACGTGCCGACTCCCGACTTTGTAGATCGTGTGCTGACAGTAATAGCAGCAATATTCTTATTTTAAAAGATGACTTAAGCGTGCTTTAACGACAGATCGCGCATCACAGCCATGCGCCGAGCGCATAGCTCGCCTCCAAAAGTTAGAAAATCATTTGAGAACGCGACCATAAGGCGAATTTCAGGGCCAAAATGGGGCGTTGCGCTGCAAAATTGCCCTATTTTCAGGCATAGCCATTCCTGCAACTATTTCCTATAGTATAGTTAAATATACTTTGGCACATGACCAAATCGATGATGCGCCATTTTGAGATAAGTTGCAATGCAACATGCTTAAGCAGCGGCGCATATCCCGTATTTGCTGACTTCCCGGCGGCAGAAGCGTCGGCGCTGGTGGATCTCGGCGCGGCGCACGCTGCATGGCACACCAATAACAGCGGGTCTTTTGCCAAACATATTATAGAAGAGCGCAGAAAAGACATGGCCGTCTTTTTTTGGAGCATCGGCCCCGCTACATGGTGAACAGAGCGACAAGCGCCCATGCTGAACCTTTCATCCCTCCGCGCGTTGAACAGGACGTCTGCAACCGGCCCGTCAGAACAGGGCGAGTCGAGACGAGGCCAACCAACACAAGGAATGCCAGCCATGTTCGGGGTCGAGTGGGAAAAACAGACGTCGTCGGACGCCGATGTCCTTCTGCAGGCCGCCGATCTTGTGGAGGCCTTCATCGTTCTCCTACGGGTGGAGAATGTGGCGAACGACATTCTCGATACCGAGGAACTCCCGGCAAGCAAGACGACGATGATCAATGCCTTCCGCCTTGTCATCGCCACCGAGCTGGAGGCGGACGACAGCCGCCGGCTGGCGCGGATCGGCCGCCAGCTCTCACGCTTTCAGGACAATGTCGGCCTGCGCATCAGCCTCACACCCGCCCATTCGGCCGCCCCAAAGGCGGCCCGGCGCGCGGACAGGGAGGCGGCCCAGCGCTTTGACAGGCTGTTTGAACGGGTGGCGAAGGAGGCGCTGGCGCTGGACCGGATCCTTGCCGTCTCCGTGCGCATTGCCGAGCGTCGCGGCGCCGCATCGGGCATCACCCCGCATTTCGAGCCGGACGGCACCTATTCCTTCGGTCATCATTGATCTTCAGAGACTGGCTCATCACAAAGCTAATGGCGCAAGGCCGCCGAACAGCCTTCATCCTTTGACCGCGCCCGCCGTCATCGAGGCTGAAATCTGCCTGTACATGATCAACCCGAGCAGCGCCGGCGGTAAAGCGCCGAGGATCATGACTGCAGAAGCTGCACCCCACTGGACACCGCCGCCGCTCGCCGCGAAAAAGAACGACGAGCCGACTGTCATCGGCACGGCGCGGCTGGTCGTCAGCATCAGCCCGAACAAAAACTCGTTCCACGCGGTGATGAAGCCGAAGATGAAACAGGTCGTCACGGCGGGGCGCACCACCGGCAGCACCACCGATAGCATGATGCGCGCGGCCGAAGCGCCATCGACGCTGGCGGCCTCGTCGAGCTCGATCGGCACCTCGCCGATCGCGTTGACCAGAATTACCAGCGCCAGCGGGATGTTGACGATTGCCAGGATCAGGCCAAGGCCGAGGCGTGTATCGAGAAGCCCGAGCCATTGGTACATCATGTAAAGCGGGATGGCGAAGATCACCAGCGGCATGGCACGGAGATTGATGACCACGGGCAGCAGCACGCGCCGACCGATGGCGCTGCGGGCAATGGCATAGGCGGCGGGAAAGGCGATGGCGAGCGCCACCAGCGTGCCGATCAGCGCGGCGGATGTGGAGTTCAGCAGATAGGCATAGATATTGAACCGGTCCGTCTTGCCGAGCACCGTTGCATAATTGGCAAGCGTCGGCGACTGGATCCACAGACCTGGATTGCTTGCCAGTTCCCGTGCCGTCTTGAACGAGGTGACCAGCGTGACGATGACGGGGAAGTTCATCGCCAGGGCGGCCAGAAGGAAGACGATCCAGCGCAAGGTCTTGATCATGCCCGCCTCCTTGTGCCGGCCATCAGGTTGATCAGGGTGAGGACGGCGAGCGAGGCAAGAAAAAGCAGGACGGAGGCCGCCACCGCCTTGCCGATCGCCCCCTGCTTGAAGAAGGCCTGATAGATGTAGATGGAGAGCGAGGTGGTGGAGCCGCCGGCCCCGCTGCCGGTCAGCGCATAGACATTGTCGAACACGCGGAAGCCGTCGATGAAGCGGATGAAGAAGGCGATGGCGAGCGTCGGCCGCATCAGCGGCAGGTCGATCCACAGAAGCACGCGATACCACGGCGCCCCGTCAAGCGCCGCCGCCTCGCGGATGTCAGGCGAAATCCCGCTATAGGCCATATAGAACAGCAGGAAGGCGAAGGGCGTCCATTGCAGGATTTCCACCACCGCCAGCGCGGTGAAGGCGTTTTCGACGCTGAGGAAGGCCGGGCTGTCGCCGAGCCAGAGGAAGAGATAATAGGGCACCGGCCCGGCAAATTCATGCAGGACCAGGCGGTACATCAGCCCGATCATGGCCGGCGCCACCATCAAGGGCAGCATCAGCGGCGCCATCAGCACGGAGTGCGCCCGCAGAAGCGGCGCCAGGAACAGGGCGAGAAACAGGCCGATCAGACATTCGGCAAGGGCGGTGACGAGGGCGAAGCGCCCGGAAAAGGAGACCGAACGCCAGAACTCGCCATCCGCCAGCACCAGAGCATAATTGCCGAAGCCGGTAATCTGCGGATTGCGCAGCGTCTCGAAGGAGACGCTGGACACCGAATAGACGAGATTGACCAGCGCCGGAAAGCCGAGAAACAGCATGAGGAAGCCGGTCAGCGGCGTGAGAAACAGCCGGCTCTGGGCAGGCTTCAAAAGGGCCATGGCAGTCCCTGCATGTCGGTTCCCAATGGTCATGAAAGCGGCAGGCGGGCCGGAGCGTCGCTCGGCGATGCGCCGACCCACCTCGCGATCGGCGGATCGCTATTTCTTGAGAAGCTCGGCCATGCCGGTCTCGGTCTTCTTCAGCGCCTCGTCCAGGCTCTGCTGGCCGGACCAGTAGCCAGTGAATTCCTTGGCCTGCAGCTCGTAGACCGACAGGGCCTTGGCGGAGGTCGCACCGGTCATGACATAGCCGTACTTGCCGGCGAAATCGCCGAGCTTGACGAGATCAGGACGCTCGGCCGCCACCTTGGCAACGACCTCGGGCGCCAGCGCCGGTGATCCACCCGCCTTGGCATAGGCGAGCGCGGCATTTTCCGTGGCCAGCCATTTCAGAAAGCGGGTCGCGCCCTCCTTGTTCTTGGCGGCCTTGTTAAGGCCCAGGCCGAGACCGTGAATATGATCGGCGCGGCCGTCAGGCCCGGCGGGCGGGGCGACCATGCCGGTGACCTCGGCCACGGCGGGCGATTTTTCCGCGCTGGTCAGGTCGCCGGCGGCAGCGTTCCATTGCAGCGCCGTGGCGGCCTGCCCCGCGCCGAAGGCGGCATTGGTCTCGGCATATTCGTAGCTCAGCGAATCCTTGGGCGAAGCGCCGGCATCGTAAAGCTTCTTGTAGAGCTCCAGTCCGGTGCGGTAGGCGGCGGAATCCACCGTGATCTTGCCGTCCTTGTCCATCCAGTCGCCGCCATAGGAGCGCGGCAGGGACTGGAACACCATCATGTTGAACAGCAGGTTCTTCATCTGCAGCACCGTTCCGTAGCGCGTCGGGCTGGCCGGGTTCACCTGCTTGCTGAAATAGAGCGCGGTCGCGGCCCAGTCGTCCCAGGTCCAGCTGTCGGGATCCTTCGGCGCCAGAGATTTGCCGAGATATTTCTGCGCGATCTCGGCATATTTCGCCTTGGCCGCCTCATCCTGCAGCAGCGCATCGATCAGGTCCTTACGGTAATACATGAAGTGCAGCGAGAGGTCGGTCGGCACGCCATATTGCCTTCCCTCGAACTGCATGGTCTTCAGCACCGAATCGCCGAAGGTCTTCTGCGCGTCGGCGCCGAGATCGATCGTGTCCATATAAGGCGCATAGCGGCCGATCGAATAGGTGGCGACGAGATTGATGTCGAAGGCGTCGGAGCCGGCGGCCATGTCGGCCTGCAACTTGTCGAAGAAGCCGTCGCGGTTGAAGAAGATCAGCTCCACCTTGTCGGCCTCGGCCCGGCCGGGCTCGGCATTATAGGCCTCGGCGACGGCGCGCAGCGCGGTCTCTTCCGAGCCGCCCGGCCAGCCGAGCACGGTGACCTTGGCCTGTGCCAGGCCCGGAAGGCCCGTGGTGGAAAGAATGAGGCCGGTCACCACCAGCAATGTCTTAGTCAGTCGCATTGTCGTTCCCTCTTGTTATCGTTCATGTCTTCGCAGCAGCGGACTGACGGTCGGACACAGTCCGCTGCTCTCGGTTCCGGTTTGCATCGGGCTCATCGAAAAACCGGCTTCTCCGTCCGGTTCGATGCTCCAAATTTCGGCCAGCCGGCCTGTGGCGCTAGCTTAAGGACACGCGCTTCATGCCAGCCTGTCGCGCGCCAGGGCCGCCACGCCGATCAGGCCGGCCTCGGCGCCGAGGCGCGCCGGCACCAGCCTTGGCCGTTGCCGTGCCGGGCGGGCGGCGTGCAGCGCGGCGAGCCTGTCGAGATAGCCGGTGGCCAAACCGATGCCGCCGCCGATAACGATTACGGCCGGGTCAAGCGCCAGCTGCAGATCCCCCGTCAGAAGGGCGGCGCGGGCGGCCGAGCGCTGCACGATGGCTTCAGCCCAGCCCGCGCCGCCTTGTGCCGCGGCAAAGACGTTGGCGGCATCCAGAGCATGGCCGGCCGCGCGCGCCTGCCCGGCGACGAAGCCGCCGGAAATCTCGTCTTCCAGAGGCCGCGCGCCTCCTGAGCCCAGACCGAGAATGCCGAAATGGCCCGACAGCCCTGTCAAAAGCCGCCCGCCGGCGACAATGCCGCCGCCGAGCCCGGTGGAGATGGTGAGAAAGACCAGATCGGTGCCGCTTTCGGCTCCGTTCTCGTCGGCCAGCGATCCCGGTTCATGCATCTGCGCCTGCCCTGCGCCGAAGCGGAACTCGCCCCAGGCCGCCGCCTGTGCATCGTTGACGGCCATGACGGGCTGATCGAAACGGGCTTTCGCGGCGGCGATCAGCGGATAGGCCTCGGGAATGCCGAGCGTGGCCGGGTTCATGGCGGACCAGGTGCCGCGATCGACAAAGCCGGTCACAGCCAGCCCCACCGCGCCATAAGACCCGCCGAGCCGCGTCGCCTCTGCCGCCACGGCATCGAGCCAGGCGTCAGGGCCGGCCGCGCGCTCGGTGGCAAATGTTCGGCTGGCGACGATCTCCGCGCCGCGCACAAGGGCCAGGCTGGTCTTGGTGCCGCCGAGATCGACGGCCAGCACCGGCTGGTCGCCCGCCGCGCGGCGGCGCCACGCGCCGGTCACGGCCTCGAGGAACCAGCCCGTGGCATGCTCCGTGCGGGTGATGGCCGAGCCGACGACGACCGCAGCGGCACCGGCGGCCACCGCCGCGGCCGCCTGCTCAGGCGTGCGGATGCGCCCTTCGGCGATCACGTCGGGCGTCATCGCCCGGAAGGCGGCGATCAGCTCAAGATCGGGCGCCACCGGCTCCGGCCCGCCGGTATAGCCGGACATGGTGGTGCCGAGAAAATCCACGCCGAGCGCCAGCGCCCGCCGCCCATCCTCCACACAGGCGCAATCAGCCATCGACAGGCGGCCCGCGGCGCGCACCGCTGCCGCCAGCTCGGCCACCGGCACCGGACGCGGTCGGTCCGTGGCATCGAAGGCGATGATGTCGGCGCCGGCCTCGATCAGGCCCTCGACATCAGACAGAAAAGGCGTGATGCGCACCGGGCTGTCGGAAAGATCGCGCTTGACCAGGCCGATGATCGGCGCGGACACGGCCGCGCGCACAGCACGGACATAGGCGACCGACTCGATGCGCAGGGCCCGCGCTCCGCCGGCCAGCGCGGCGCGGGCAAAGCCGACCACGGCCTCGGCCGTATCCATCGGCCCGCCGGGCACCGGCTGGCACGAGACGACAAGACTGTCCTGGAGATCCTGCTTGTGCACCCGCTGCCCCTTCTTCTGCCTTGGGGACACGATACGGCGAAAAGACCAGATTGCAACCAGTGAAAAACTGGTATTATCGGTGCAGTTCGAAGACGAAATCATAGACCTCGCCTTTGTAGCGGGTCTCGCAATATTCGACGATCTGGCCATCGGCCAGGAAACAGCGCCGTTCGGTGGACAGGATCGGCGCGCCGGCCTCGCAGGCCAGGTGCAGCGCATCGTCGGCGCTGGCGGCGCGCGCGCGCATCCTCTGCACCGCTCGTTCCGGCATCAGCCCCCGGGTTGCCAGGGCTTCATAGAGCGAGTCGCCCACCAGCTCCGGGCTGGCGAGAAAACGGGCGGGCACGGCGGAGATTTCAACCGCGATCGGCAGGCCATCGGCCAGGCGCACGCGCTTCATCCGCAGCACCGGCGCAGTGCCGGCAATGCCGAGCGCCATCATCTCCGCCGAGGACGGCCGGCTCATCTGTTTGAAAAGCCAGAGACATCCTGGCACCTGCCCGCGTGCGCGAATGTCCTCGCTGAAGCTCGTCAGCGTGGCCAGCGATTTTTCAACGCGGGCGCCGACCTCGGTGCGCGAGCCTTGGCGGCGGCTGATCAGCCCCTCCGCCTCCAGCAGCGACAGCGCCTTGCGCACCGTCACCCGCGACAGACCGAGCTCAGCGGCCAGCACACGCTCGCCCGGCAGCACCGCGCCGGCCCGCAGCGCCTCGCCCGCCCGGCTGCCGCCGCGGATGATCTCCTCCAGCGCCGTCTTCAACCGCTTGTAGAGCGGCCCTTCGCCGCTCTCGCGCGCGAAGGTTTCGGCGATCTCCATCATCAGCACACCCGCCCCCGTCACCGTGATCCGCCTCCGCGCCCGAACGATCTTAAAAAATTCTTTCTGGAGCTATACTGGTCTTATCTCTGGACTGCAATTCCCGCCTCGGGCCCTTGTTCCGGCGGGCGCAGCGGGCCGGATCATTCCATTTTGGAAGAAGGTCTTGCTCAAAGAGCGATTGCGTCGTTTCATCGGCGCAATAAGCCTCAAGGAAAATGCAGCCGCCGCGCGGCTGCGCGATCCCGGCTTTCCGCGAAGTTCCGCGCGCCTGACGAAAAGGCAAGACGATGCTTGACGATCCCCGCTCCCACGGCCTCTGGGAAAAGACCGCGCCGCCCGCGCCTCAGGCGCCGGCCCTTGACGAGGCGATCACGGCGGATGTGGCGATCGTCGGCGGCGGCTATACCGGCCTGTCGGCGGCGCTGCATCTGGCGCAGGCCGGCCTGTCGGTCGCGCTCTTGGAGGCGATCGACTTCGGCTTTGGCGGCGCGGGCCGCAATGTCGGGCTGATCAATGGCGGCATGTGGGTGATGCCTGATGACATTCCCGGCGTGCTGGGGCCCGTTCACGGCGAGCGGGCGCTGGAGCTGCTGGGCGGCGCGCCGCTTCTGGTGCGCGAGATCGTCGAAACCCATGACATCCCCTGCGAGATCGAGACCAACGGCACGCTGCATCTGGCCGTCGGCGAAACGGGCCTGAAGGAACTGCGCGAGCGGCACCGGCAATGGACGAGCCGCGGCGCGCCGGTGGAACTGCTCTCGGCCGAGGAGACCGCGCGGCGGGTGGGCAGCGATGGCTATGCCGGTGCCCTCTTCGACCCGCGCGCCGGCACGATCCAGCCTTTGGCCTATGCGCGCGGTCTTGCGCGCGCGGCGCAAACGGCGGGCGCCCGGCTTTTCGCGGGATCGCCCGTGATCGCCACGGAGCGGGCGGGCGAAAACTGGACGGTCAGGACGGCCCGCGGCGCGGTCACCGCCGCCTGGGTGTTGGTGGCGACGGACGCCTATTCCACCGGCCCCTTCGCGCCCGTGCGCGCCGAGCAATTGCACCTGCCCTATTTCAACTTCGCCACCGTGCCGCTGTCGGACAATCTGCGCCGCTCGATCCTGCCCGGCCGCGAAGGCTGCTGGGACACCAAGGAGATCCTCTCCTCCTTCCGCATGGACCAGTCCGGGCGGCTGGTGTTCGGCAGCGTCGGCGCGCTGCGCAACACGGGTGCGGCCGTGCACCGGGCCTGGGCGCAGCGTGCGCTGGCCACGCTGTTCCCGCAGCTCGGCGACATCCCCTTCGAGGCGGAATGGTATGGCAAGATCGGCATGACCACCGATGCCGTACCGCGCTTCCACCGCTTCGACAGGCAGATCGTCGGCTTCAGCGGCTATAATGGCCGGGGCATCGCGCCGGGCACCGTCTTCGGCAAGACGCTGGCCCGCCATGTCCTGGGCGAGCTTTCCGAGGACGAGCTGCCTCTGCCGGTGACGGATGTGAAGGCGCAGGGCTTCAGAACCGCCCGCGAGGCCTATTACGAGGCGGGCGCGCAGCTGGCGCATCTGGCGGGCTATCGGTTCTGACGGGCGATCTGTTCTGACGGGCTACCTGTTCTGACGGGCCTGGGCGTCAGCCCTCCTGCAGAACCCGGGCGATGTCATCGCATTCCTTCTCGCCGGAACACTGCAGGGAGATCGCAATCCACGCCAAGCGGCAGGAAATGCATGAGGTTGGCGGTGACGACGGTAAGGCCATAGGCCTTGGCCGTCGCTGCAATCAGGATATCCCCAAGGCCGGGATGCCGGCCTTCCGCTGTTGCGGCATCCTCGAGCGCGCCGGCGATGCGGGCCACGATGGGATCAACCGTCAGGATGCGATCTGCAAAGGAGTCCACGAGAAGATCAAGCCATTCATTGAGGCGTTTCGCTCGCTCGATCCCGCCACGGCAATGAAGGCTGCGCATCCCCTTTTCGATCTCGGCGATCGTCATAGCCGAGAGGTAAAGCGCATCTGCTGCGCCCTGCTCATGGAACCACGCCTTCACCGCATCGGAGAGCTTTTCCTTGCGGTCAGGTGAGAGCAGGGAAATGACGCTGGTATCGATCAGCAGGCCATCATTCAAAATCGGCGTCCCGCATTCTGGAAGGATTGCGCTCCAGATCGGCGGGACCGGGATAGGCCATCAGAAAATCGCCGAAATTGGCCCTTGGCTTCGTCAGAGCCTTTTTCGCGGCCTCTCCGGCTTCGATGCTGACAAGCATCGCTGCGGGTTTACCGTGCCGTGTGATCGTCACGAATTCGCCGTTCGCCGCCTGGTCCACCAGACCTGCAAAGCCTGATTTCGCATCCGCGACGCTGACGGTGGACATGCCGACCCTCCAATAAAATGACCATATATGGACAATTTAGAGGCTGCAGCGCAGGAAATCAACGGCGGAAACCTGACGGGGCGGTGAGCGCCCCCGCGCCTTCTGACGACAAGGGCATTGGCGCGACAAGGGCATCGTGCCGAAAATCGCAATCGGCTCGATGCCCTGGCTTCTGCCTCGCTGATTTTTACCGGACCGAAAACCGCTTCCCGCTTTCCGGTCCGATGCTCCGTCCTACCACTCGGCGACGCTGCCATCCTCATGGCGCCAGATCGGGTTGCGCCAGCGATGGCCTTCCTTGGCGCGCTCGATCACATAGGCCTCGTCCACCTCCACGCCGAGGCCGGGGCCCTGCGGGATGCTGACGAAGCCGTCCGCATAGTGGAACACTTCCTTGTTGGAGATGTAGTCGAGGATATCATTGCCCTTGTTATAGTGGATGCCGAGGCTCTGCTCCTGGATGAAGGCATTGTAGGAGACGGCATCGACCTGCAGGCAGGCGGCGAGCGCGATGGGGCCGAGCGGGCAATGCGGGGCCAGCGCCACGTCATAGGCCTCGGCCATGGCAGCGATCTTGCGGCATTCGGTGATGCCACCGGCATGCGACAAGTCGGGCTGGAGGATATCGACATAGCCGTCGGCGAGCACGCCCTTGAAGTCCCAGCGCGAAAATAGCCGTTCGCCCAGCGCGATCGGCGTGGAGCAATGATTGGCGATTTCCTTCAGCGCCTCGCGGTTTTCGGAGAGCACCGGCTCCTCGATGAACAGGAGATTGTAGGGCTGCAGCTCCTTGGCCAGAACCTTGGCCATGGGCCTGTGCACGCGGCCGTGGAAATCGACGCCGATGCCGATATGCGGGCCGATCGCCTCGCGGATGATGGCGATGGTCTCCACCGCCTTCTCCACCTTCTCCCAGGTGTCGACGATCTGCATTTCCTCGCAGCCATTGAGCTTGATGGCCTTGAAGCCGCGGGCGACGACCTCACGGGCATTGTTGGCGACATCGGCCGGCCGGTCGCCGCCGATCCAGGAATAGACCTTGATCTTGTCGCGCACCTGCCCGCCCAGCAGCGAATGGATCGGCTGGCCCAGCGCCTTGCCCTTGATGTCCCACAGCGCCTGGTCGATGCCGGAGATCGCGCTCATATGCACCGCGCCGCCGCGATAGAAGCCGCCGCGATACATGACGTTCCAGTGATCCTCGATCAGGAACGGGTCCTTGCCGATCAGATAGTCGGCCAGTTCGTGCACGGCGGCCTCGACGGTGAGCGCGCGTCCTTCCACGACCGGCTCGCCCCAGCCGACGATGCCCTCGTCGGTCTCGACCTTGAGAAACAGCCAGCGCGGCGGCACGATATAGGTGGTCAGCTTGGTGATCTTCATCGGATGCTCCCTCGATCCTCTTGGTTTGATAGGTCTTTTTCCGGTAGGCAAAGACTTCAGGCGCCGCTTTGCGGCGGCCTGTGGCGCGCGCCGGCCAGGTCGCGCTCGGCCAGGTCCAGCATGGTCTGCGAGCACTGCCGCGCCGCCGCGCCATCGCGCAGGCGCAGCGCCTCCACCAGGCGACGGTGCACGTCCAGCGCCTCCTCATGGGTGGCGACGGCGGCATTCGAGGCCTTGAGCGAGAAGCGCAGCGCCGCCTCGATCACCCCGGACAGCTCGGAAAAGATGCGGTTGTGGCTCGCCTTCAAGAGGCCGGCATGAAAGGCGACGTCGGCCTCGGTAAAAGCCAGGAGATCGCCCTCCCCGTCGCGCATGCGCCGCCAGGCGGCGTCGAGATCGGCAATTTCCTGCACGCTCGCCCGCTCGGCCGCCAGCTCGGCGGCCACGGGCTCGATGGCGCGACGCGCCTCGAGAATGGCGGCGATGAGATCGGCGTCGAAGATGCGCTCGCCGATCCAGTCGAGCACCTGCGGATCGAGGATCTTCCAGTCCCCGCGCGCGCAAACCCGGGTGCCGATGCGCGAGCGGCCGACGACGAAGCCCTTGGACTCCAGCACCTTCAGCGCCTCGCGGATCACCGTGCGGCTGACGCCATAGCGCTGGCCGAGATCGTTTTCCCGCGGCAAAAGCTGGCCGGCAGCAAAGACGCCGTCGCAGATCTCGGCGGCCAGCGCGCGGGTGATGGCGGATTTGACGCGCGGCCGGCGTGCCGGCGCGACCTGCTCCTTATCCTCCATCCGGACCTCCTCGTCGCGACTCCAGGGCCGGCTGTGCGGCCCGATAGACCATCATAGAGCCGGATCCATTCATCATACAAGAGGACGGTAAGAATATGATGATGTGCGGCGCAGCGTGATGCTGCATGGCCACATGACGGGCCGAACCGCGCTTCAGGGGGATGGAAGGTCGCAGGCGCGAGGGATGCGCGGCCGGTCGTCCGCAGAACGGCACCGAAAATCGGCCCTCTGTTTTCGGGCCGATGCCGGGCTTTTTGTTTCCGCATCGGCTCGTCCCGAAAGCCGGTTTCCGTTTTCCGGGCCGATGCGGGGCCTTTTGTTTGCGCATCGGCTCTTTCCGAAAACCGGTTCCCACTTTTCGGGCCGATGCCAGGGGTCGCCGATCAATCGTCCTTGCGGATACCGAGGCCGCCGCTCTGCAGGGCCCGCTTCTCTTCATACATCGCGGCATCGGCCCGACGCAGGACCGATTCGATCGGCTCGCCCGGTTCCGTTGTGGCGATGCCAATCGCCACCGACAGCGGCAGGTCGGAATAGAACTGGTTGTTGATCTTGATCAGCTCCTGGATCGTCTCTGCCACCTTGCCGGCCGCCTGCCCGTCCGAACCCGGCAGGAGCACGGCGAATTCGTCGCCGCCGATGCGCGCCGCGGTGTCGGGTGGCGACACCACGCCGTTGAGCACCTCGCCCATCCGCCGCAGCAGGCCGTCGCCGGCATCATGGCCCAGCGTGTCGTTGCACGCCTTCAGGCCGTTCAGATCGATGATCAGCGCCGAAACAGGGCGCAGCGTCTTGCGCTGCAGCCGCTTGACCTCATCCATGTAGAAAGACCGGTTGCGCAGCTTGGTCAAAACGTCGTGGCGGCCGAGATATTCGAGATAGGCCTCGGCCTTCTTGCGGGCGGTGATGTCGGTCAGCGCCACCTGCACCAGCGCCCAGTCCTCCTCGCGCCCGGGCAGGACGGAGAATTGCAGGAGCACATAGCGCTCGGAGCCATCCAGCGCATAGTTCACCACCTCGCGATGGTGCATCAGCTTGCCGTTCCAAAGGTCGATCAGCTGCTCGCGGAAGTGCTTTTCCATCTCGCCGCGGAAAACTTCGCCGATACTCTGCAAAAGCGTCGGCCGGTCCGGGGCGCAGAACATGTCGAGCGTCGCCTGATTGATGTCGATCACCTTGATCTCGCTCATGCAGCGCTGGACGAATTCGGGATGCACATCGGTGAAAACGCGCAGATCCTCGATGCCGCTTTCGCGCAGCTCGTCGAGCAGGATCTTGATCTGGCTGAAATCCTCCACCCAGAGCGAGACCGGCGAATGCTCGAAAATGCCCTCGGCATAGGCGCGGTTGCGCGCCTCCGCCCGGCGCGCTTCCTCGCGCAGCGTTACATCCTCCGTGGTCAGGAGCAGCCGGGCGAAGCTCTCCTCATAGCCCGGCAGGATCTGGCCGCGCAGCTGGATGTCGAGCCTTCGGCCACCGAGCGTGTAATTGACCGCATGGCTGATGAAACGCGTGTGCCCCTCCCAGAGCTGGGAAAGTTCGCTGATATGGCTTTGCAGCATCTCGTCGCGAAACACGCGATCGATATTGGCGACGAGATGGTCGAGACTGTCGGCTTCGAACAGCGCCAGCGTCTGGGCATTGACGGAAAGCACCCGGATCTGGGCGGAGCATTGCGCCACACGCGCCGGATCTGCCTCCAGAAACCCTTTGAGGTCGCTCACCCCCTCGGCGCGCCACTGGTCGAACAGGGCCTTCACCCCGCTGAAATCCTCGATCCACATCGCCACGGGTGCGAGATCGAAAATATTGAGATCGGCAGATAGGGACATGGTCAGGGCCTCGACTTCTTTGCGCGCGCCGGCTCCCCTGTCTGGAATGTTTTCAGGCAGAGAATGTCTCCGCGGCAGGAAAGGGGAAATAGCGTTAGGCGATCGTTACCAGCCGCGGCCTTTGCTGCAAAGCGGAATAGAAAGTCGAGGCCTTGCCGATTGTGCGCGGCAGCGGGGCGGCGCATGGTGCGGCTGGCTCAAGTCCCGGCCTCATTGCGCGCAGGCAAGGAAACCGAAAAAAGGCACAGAGCTTCAAACAACCGACATGCGAATTTGTCATGGAGCCCCGTTTCGATTTGAAGAGGTCTCCCCATGCTCGATGCCCAATCCCTGCAGGCGGCCAGCGCCGCGCACCGTCTCGCGCCAGAGGCGTCCACGCGGCTGACCGCGCTCGCCGCCGCCGTGCTCAAGGCCGGCGAGACCGCGCGGGGCGCGCTGCGCCGTCGTCTGCCGGACCAGATGACCGCCAAGGGCCCGCGCGACTATCAGACGGAGATCGACGTGGCCGTCGAGCGGATGCTGGTGGAGGATCTCGCCCGCGCCTTTCCCGATCACGCCATCAAGGGCGAGGAAGCCGTGGGCAATCGCGCGGCCGAGGCAGGCGCCCCGGTCATCCACATCGACCCGATCGACGGCACCACCAATTTCGCCTGGGGCCTGCCGCATTTCGCCATCACCGTCTGCATCGTCGAAAACGGCGTCGTCACGGCGGGGGTCGTCTATGATCCGATGCTGGACGAACTGTTCAGCGCCGAAGAGGGTGCCGGCGCCTGGCTCGATGGCGAGCCGATCGCCTGCGTCGATCATGCCGCGGTGGAGGATGTGCTGGTGGGTGCCGGTCTGCCGGTGCCCGGACAGGTCAAAGCCGTTTCCGAGGACACCTATTTCGCCGCGCTGAAAAGGCTCATGGCCAACACCGCCGGCGTGCGCCGTCTCGGCTCGGCGGCCCTGTCGATCGCCTATGTCGCCTGCGGCCGGCTCGATGGCTTCTTCGAGGATGGCCTGTCCGTCCATGATTACGGCGCGGCGGCGCTCCTGGTGCGCGAAGCCGGCGGTACGGTCACCGCCTTCTCCGGCGGCCCCGTCACCCCGCAGGGCGACATCCTGGCCGCCACCGGCGCCCTGCATGGCTGGCTGGCCGAAGGCCTGCGATAGAGCAGCAACAGGGCGCCAGCGGCGGCAACCCCGCCGCTCGTTCCGTCGTGAGGGTCAGTCCTTCCGCGCCAGCGCCAGATCCAGCCCCGTGGGGTCGTCGGTGGTAATCTGGTCGACCTTCAGCGCCAGCAGGCATTCGACATCGGCGACCATTTCCGGCGAGGCGAGCTGGACGGTATAGGCGTCCACCTGCCGATCGAGCTGGTGGAAGGCGGCGACCATGTCGAAGCCGGCTTCGGCGGCAAAGAGCACCAGCGGATATTCGAGATAGATCATCGTCGCATGCGGCGAGGCCTCGGCGGCGCGGTCGACGAAGCCCTGGAAGTCGCGGCTTTCGCGCAGGGCTTCGGCGGCGCCGAAGTGGCAGGGGTCATAGCCGACCGGCATGTCCGGCACGGCCTGAGACAGGCGCTGGACCGCCTGCGCATCGCCGCCGGAAAGGATGACGCTGCGCGCGACCGGGCCAATGGCGGCGGCGAAGGCTGCCAGGTCCTCGTCCCGGATCGCCTCCGATCCTTCCTTCATATCGAGCTGGATCACGGCGCCGGTCTCGCCCGCCTCGGCCCGCGTCTCCTGGATCAGCCGGGCCAGATCCTCGATCAGCAGAACCGGATGGTCGGTCGGCTGGCCATTGTCCTGGCGCAGCCGCAGGCCGCGCAGGGTTTCGGCGCTGGCTGAGAGAACGCGGCCCTGGCCGGTGGTTGCGGCATCGAGCATCTCGTCATGCAGCACGACGAAGCCGGGAGCGTCATAGCGCAGCAGGTCGATTTCGAGACTGGCGCCGAGCCTCAAGCCTTCGATCAGCCTGTGGCGGGTGAAGGACAGATCGCCGGCCTGACGCCGTCCGCGATGCCATTTCAACCAGGTCTTGTGTCCGTCGCGCTCAATCGCGACGCCGCGGGGATGCTCATGCATGGCTCACTCTCCGTTCGGTTTCGCTGCCGCGCGCGCCGGCCTGATAGACCTGCGCGCCATCGCGGAAGACATGGAAGGCTGAGACGCCGAGTTCCACGCGCAGACCGCGCGGCACCTGGGTCTCCGGCGGCATCATCGCCTTCATGCGCGTGCCGTCCAACAGGTCGATATCGACCAGCTTGTGCGTGCCGAAATCGATGCTGCGGTGAACCCTGCCGGCGCGCGGCCGCTCGCTCGGCGTCAGGCTCAGGGCCTCGGGGCGAATGCCGAGAACGGCCGGACCATCGGCCACAGGCACCGGCAGCGTCAGATCCTCGTGCCGGCCGATGCCCTCCTCGACCGTCACGCGGATGAAGTTCATCGAGCCGATAAAGCTGGCGACGAATTCGGTGCGCGGCGCGCGATAGATCACGTCGGGCGGGGCCACCTGCTCCATCACGCCGTCGCGCATCACGACGATGCGGTCGGCCAGCGCCAGCGCCTCGTCCTGCCCATGGGTGACGAACAGCGTGGTGATGCCGAGCCGGCTCTGGATGTCCTTGACCTCCTCGCGCAGGCGCTCGCGCAAATGCTGGTCGAGGCTGGCGAAGGGTTCGTCGAGAAGCAGGATCTTCGGCTCCAGCACCAGCGAGCGGGCCAGAGCCACGCGCTGCTGCTGGCCGCCGGACAGCTGGGTGGTCATGCGCTGGCCGTAATCGGCAAGCCCCACCATGGCAAGCGCCTGCTCGACACGCTCGCGGATCTCGGCGCGCGGGCGGCGGCGCAGGCGCAGGCCGAAGGCGATGTTGTCGAACACGTTCCAATGCGTCCACAGTGCATGGCTCTGGAAGACCATGCCGGTGGGCCGGCGCTCGGGCGGCAGACGCGTAACGTCCTTCGCGTCGATCAGGATCTCGCCAGCGCTCGGCCGCTCGAAGCCGCCGATCATGCGCAGCAGCGTCGACTTGCCGGAGCCGGAGGGGCCGAGCAGGCAGACGAGCTCGCCATCCTCGACATCAAGCGAGACGTCGTTGACGGCAAAGCCGGTGCCGAAGCTCTTGGATACGCCCTTGATGGTCAAACGGGCCATGATCGAACCTTTCTATTCCCAGGCGCCCGCGTCACGCGCCGAAACCGCGGGCGAAGGCGCCGGTTCCCACGATCCGCCGGGCGAAGATCAGCGCCAGGAAGGAGGGGAGCCACAGCATGACGGACAGCACCGCGCCATATTGGACGACGAGCTGGTTGTTGATGAAGCTGATCATCAGCACCGGCATGGTGCGGACCTGCGGCGCACCGATCAGCCAGGCGCCCTCCGTCTCGTAGAAGGTGCCGACGAAGGTCAGAAGCACGGCGGCGGCGATTGTCGGCCCTGCCTGCGGCAGGGTGATCGACCAGAAGACGCGCAGCGGCCCGGCCCCGGCATCACGCGCCGCCTCCTCCATGCGCCGATCCACGGCCTGGAAGGCGGCGACGGGCACCCAGATCATCAGCATCAGCGTGCCCACCAGCTGGATCAGCACCACGCCCCAGAAGGTCGAGATCAGCCCGAGATGCAGGAAGATCCCGGCGATCGCCACCAGAAGCCCGAATTTGGGGAAGGCATGCGAGGCGAGGAAGGAGAGAAACAGCAGGTTGCGCCCGGGAAATTTGAGCCGCGCAAAGGCATAGGCCGCCGGCAGGCAGATCACCGCCGAGAGCGCGGTGACCACGGCCGTTAGCCGCAGGCTGAGGAACAGCGCCTCCCAGACATCGGCGCGCGAGAGGGTCTGGCTCCAGAAGCGCAGGCCGAATTTCTGCGGCACCAGCGAGGGATAGCGCCAGACCTCGGTGAAGGCCCAGGTGGCGACGACCAGGAGCGGCACGGCGATGACGAGGGTCAGAAGAATGGCGAAGACAAGGCCCGCCCAGTCGAAGGGCTTTGCAATGCGCGGCGCGGCGGATGACACGGGCCGATGCGGGATGGCGCTCACGGGCGGCCCTCCTGATTACGCGCGATCGAGCGGACATAGAACAGGCCGAAGACCAGGCAGAAGCCGAAGCTGATCACGGCCTGGGTCAGCGCGTTCAGTGGATCGTTGTTGTCGGAGAAGGTCCGGTCCATGAAGGGGCCCATCATCTCTGGCGCGGCCGGGCCCAGCACATAAGGCAGGGTGAAGGCGGAGAAGATGCCGAGAACGGCGAAGGAGGCCGTCACCAGCAGCGAATTGGCCATGCGCGGCAGGATCACCGCCAGAAAGACGCGAAAGGGGCCGGCGCCGACATCACGCGCGGCCTCAACGGACGCGTTGGAGATCTGGCCGAGCCCGGCGGTCAGCATCAGCACGGTCAGCGGCAGATTGTCCCAGACCAGCCCGATCACCGGACCCCAGGGGGTGAGATAGGGCGTCGGCAGCTTGGGCAGGCCCAGCGCATTGAGAATGAGATCGACCGTGCCGTTCGGCCCGATGGTGCGGATCAGCGCATAGGACAGGATGATCGACGGCACGAACATCGGGAAGATCGCCATGGCCTGGACATAGGCCGCGAACCGCCCCTGCGAGAAGCGCAGATAGAGGGCGATCGGCAGGCCGACGAGGATCAGCAGAACACCGCAAACCAGGGTGGTCCAGAGCGTGACCTGCAGATTGGCGAGGCTATAGGGATCGCTGAAGAAGAAGCGATAGGAGGCGAGCGACAAGGCGCGCGCGCCATTTTCGCCTGCCGGAAACACCGTTTCCAGGACGGCCGAGAGGATCGGATAGACGATCAGCCAGCCGAGCAGGAAGACCGGCAGGGCCACGAGCGTCAGCCCGACCAAGGCGCCGGAGAGAGCCTGAGGCTGGGCCGGCGCGCGAGAGCGCGCCGGCGGTATCGACGAGAGCGCGGACACGGCGATCAGGTGCGGCTGATCGTCGGGGCAACGTTGCGATACCAGCCGTCATTGACAGCCTTTTCCCAGTCGCCCGAGGGGAAGGTCGGGATGGTGGCCGGGATGACATCGGCATATTTCTGGCGCAGCGCGTCGGACAGATGATCCCAGGAAACGCCGGGGAAGCCGCCGAGCTCGGTGATCACGGCTTCCTGGATCTCCTGCGTCAGCAGGAAGGAGGCCAGCGTCAGGGCCGCATCCTTGTGGGCGCCGTTGGAGAAGAGCGTGGAATGGGCAAAGCCGCCGCACAGCGCCAGGTCGGTCAGCTGCACCAGGCCGGTGGTCTCCGGCAGAACGCCCTGGTTGATCGCCTGCAGAACCTGGTCCGACCAGACCGGCGCCATGGTGACGACGCCCTGGGCCAGAAGCTGGATCGACTGGGTGTTGCCCGAAGCGTAAGCGCCCTTTTCGTAAAGCGAGGGGGCCAGATCCTTCAGGAGTTCCCAGGCCGGCGGCAGCATCTTGGCAGCGGCTTCCTCGCTGTAGTTGCCGACGGTGAAGGCCTTGGGGTCGCGGCCATTGACTTCATGAATGGCGCGGCGGACGAAATTGCCGCCCGAGCCGCCCTTGTCGGGACGGTTATAGACGAACTGGCCGGGATTGGCCTTGATCCAGGCGACAAGCTGTTCCCAGGTCTTGGGCGCGTCCTTGGCGGGCAGCTTGGTCGCGTCATAGGCCAGGAGGACCTGCGAGCCGCGATAAGGCAGCGAATAGTCGCTGTCGATCGCCAGCGGGTTGATGCGCTCATGGCCCTTGACCTCGGCGGCCTTGACCCAGAGCCCGGCCTCGATGCCGCCCTTGGGCAACAGCGGATCGAAGGTCTCGAACATGTCGGCCTGGGGATCGGTGTTGCTGGCCAGCGCCGCGAGACCGCGGTCGGCAATGGCGCGCAGGCCATTGTTGTTGCCGGCGTCGGTGACCTTCACCGCGATGTCAGGATGGGCCTTGGCGAAGGCCGGCAGGATCACATTGTTCCAGAAATCGAGGACGTTCTTGTCCGAACCGCAATAGACGTCGATCGGGCCGGCGGCGGCGAAGGACAGGCGCGGCGCGAGCGCAAGGCCGGCGACGGTGGACGAGGCGATCAGAAAATGGCGTCTGTTCATCGGGACGATCTCCGTGGAGGGTCGGCGCTGCGCCGGCCCGATCGGCATCGGGCAGCGGGCGGCCGAAATATGTTGGCGTCGAGAGACAAGAGCGGTTCGCCCAAAGGCGAGACCGACGCCGTGCAGTCCGGCGCCCGGGCTGCGGCGCGGCCTAGCTATCGGCGCGCCATGACACGGGAATGACAGTGCTGAAATGAGCGAGCAGCCGGCAGCGGCCTTGCCGGAGCCAGAGCAGGCCAGCCAAGGCTATCCAAAAATCACATTTCAAAACAATAATTTATATGGTTAGCAAAAAGTTAAACGCGGCCGAGGGATGCCCAATGCCCCGCAAAAGCCGGTGAATGCCGCGCGCGCGACGCTGGCCGGTAGCGTCAGAGAAAGTAAATCATTTTCAGCGGCATGAGCGCCGCGCCGATCGCGGCGGCGTCTCCCTCCGTCTCCGCCATCACCAGCCTGGCATCCGGCGGGCCAATGCCATAACGCTGCGGGCGCAGCGAGGGCAAGCGCACGCGGGAAATCATCTTCTCGCCGAGCGCGCGGGGCAATTGCCCGCCGAAGACGATCGCCTGGGGATCGATGACGGCGACGAGGGTTGCCACCAGCCGGTTGATCAGCGGCATGGTCCGCTCGAGCCAGCCCTCGACGCCGGGCCAGTCGGGATCGAAGCGCTGGCAGAGATCCTCGACCGTCTCGACATCAACGCCTTCCGCCTGCACGGCGCGCAGCAGAAACTGCAAGGCCGGCCGGCGCTCGACCTCTTCGGGCTCATAGATGCCGCTGAGCTCGCCGGCATTGCCATGAAAGCCATGAAAGGGCCGCCCGTTGAGAATAAGGCCGCCGCCGAAGCCGTAGTTGAAGGAGAGATAGGCGAAGGTCGAGCACCACAGGCCGGCGCCGCGCAGGCTCTCGCCAATGGCGGCGGTGGTGGCATTGTTGTCGAGCCAGACCGGCAGGCCGAACGCCTCCTTCAGGCAGGGGCGCAGGTCGATCAGCGACCAGTCGCGCAGGGGTTCGGGCGCATTGAAGGCGTGGCCGCCCTCGATGAAGAAACCCGAGATGGCAAAGCCCAGTCCGATCAGCTGCGATCGCGCAATCGCGTGGCGCTCCATCATCGTATCAAGCGCTTCGCCGAGCGCCGCAAGCGTGCTCTGCCGGTCCTGCGGCGACCTGTCCAGAGTGATGGTTTCGACCGGATGGCAGCGGAAGTCGGCAAGGCACAGGGTCACCCGGTCGGTATTGACCGAGATGCCGACCGAATAGGCCGATGATGCGGCAAGCTCGATCGTCGGGCTGGGCTGGCCGCGCATGCCCTTCAGCGGCGCGCCGATGCGCAGATAGCCGCGCTCGATCAGCCCTTCGATCAGCCGGTGAACCGATTGCTGCGTCAGATTGGTACGCGGCGCGATCGAGGATCGCCCGATCGGCATGGAACGCCTGACGATATCGAGGATCATCCGCTCATTGTCGCTGACAGGCGAAACAGCATCGTCGCAAGAGATCATCGCAGGCTTGGTCCCGAACCAGACGAAAGGCTGGCGGAGGCACACCGTCTCTGGCCATCAGCCCGAACCGGCACCCTCCTCCATCGGCAATGCTCTTTAGACGAGTGCGAGGCAGGCGCAATCCGGCGTGGCGATTTTCCTGCCTGGCCACAGGACTGCGGCGCAAAATTTCACAGGATCGTCATAAATAATACACTCGAAACGTAATATTTCTCCGCGCATCGGTCCCACCCGTCGGCGCGCGCCTTTTGCCGGGCGTCCTGCCGCCGTGGCGGGCGCGATCACGCTTTAGGCGCGGCGCCGATGCATACGGATGCCGCTCCCGCAGTTTCATTTTGCCGCTGACCTCTCAAGACGAAGAACCCTACCCATGTCCTCCTCCCCGCTTGCCGCCCGCGCCACGCCGCGCGACCTGACCGACCTTCCGCTGCTCGATCTGTCCAATGCCACCATTCTCGCCATCGCGCATCGCGGCGACTGGCTGGATGCGCCGGAAAATTCGCTTGATGCCATCGACGGCGCGATCGCCAAGGGTGCCGAAATCGTCGAGATCGACGTGCAATCGACGGCCGACGGCCATCTGGTGATCATCCATGACGCCACGATCGACCGGACGACGACGGGCCAAGGCACCGTCAGCGAACTGGATCTGGCGACCGTGCGCGCCGCCCGCCTGCGCGCCCGCGACGGCGGCCCGACCGCTGCGGTCACCGACAGGATCGTTCCCACGCTGGCCGAGGCGCTGGAAGCGGCGCGCGGCCGCGTCGTGCTCAATCTCGACACCAAATATGCCCGCGATCTCGACGCGGTCGTGGCCATGGTGAAGCAGATGGGCAGCGAGGCGGATGTTCTGATCAAGAGCCCGATCAATGAGGCCGAGGAGCGCATCGCCCTGCGCAGCGCCGCCTGGTACGGCACGCTGCCGCATATGCCGCTCCTGACGCTGCGCTCCGGGAGCATTTTCGAGGATCTGACCCTGCTCGACGGCTTCCGGGCGCAGATGATCGAGGCCAAGTTCACCGACTTCGCCGATCTCGACCTGGCCGGCCCCGAACTGGCCGCGCGCGGCATCCGCGTCTGGGTGAACACGCTGGACTGCTCGCACAATCTCGACTTCAACGACAGTCGCGCGCTTAGCGCCCCGGATGCCGTCTGGGGCCGGCTGATCGAGGCCGGCATCGGCGCTATTCAGACCGATTGCGTCGAAGAGTTCAAGCGCTGGCTGGCCGCCCGCCCGCGCTGATCGCTGCCTCCCCCGCGCTTTCCGCCGGATCAGCGCCCAGCGCGCTGCCGGCTTGACAGGCACCGGATGACCGCCGATGGATCTCGGCGGCAGATAAGGACATTCTCATGAGCAATCCGCATCTTACCCGCCTGACGGCCGCCTCGATGATCGTCGAGGCCGCGGCTATCATCGCGCTCGACTTCTTCGAGAAGCGCGACCGTATCGCCACCCGCACCAAGGCGGCCGCACAGGATTTCGTCTCCGAGGCCGACACGGCGGTCGAAACCTTCATTCGCGAAAAGCTTGCCGCCGCCTTCCCCGGCGAGACCGTCTGCGGCGAGGAATTCGGCGGCACGGCCGACGATGCCTACTGGATCATCGACCCGATCGACGGCACCTCCAACTTCCTGCGCGGCTCGCCGCTCTGGGGCGTTTCGCTCGGCTTCGTGCGCAATGGCCGGCCCGAGCTCGGCGTGGTCGCCATGCCGGCCGAGCACCGGCTCTATGCCGCCGCCAACGGCACCGGCCTGTTCTGCAACGGCACGCCGTTTGTCCGCCCGGCGCCGATCGCCGATATCCGCCTGGTGTCGCTGGGCGACCATCCGCAGGAGGATTTCGAGGCGGCCGCCCGCTTCCAGCTCGGCCTGCGCCGGGCGGACTGGATCGTCGAGGCTTTCCATTCCACCTCGGTCTCGCTGGTCTATGCCGCGCGCGGCATTTTCGACGGGCATCTGCAGACCCGGACCACCATGTGGGACATTGCCGGCGGCGCGGTTCTGGCGCGCGAGGCCGGGCTCGAGGTGCGCATCGGCCTGAATGCCGAGGGGCAGGAGTGGATCGCCGCCGGCACGCCGGCATTGCTGTCCACCGTCGAGCCACTCTGGCCCGAGATCGCCGCCTGACAGTCTGTTCAAGACTTGCTGTTGGTCTGACGAAAAATGGTGATGTCGAGAACCGGAGCGCAGCGTCCTTAAGGTCCGTGAGCACCGGAAGCGCAGAAATCGCCAATTGCAGGCGGCCAACGGCGATTATGGGATAGAGTGTGAGCTCAAGGCGGCGCGGCGGCCCCTCAGCCGCGCCAGCCAAGGCTGCGTGACAAAGCCTCGGCGATCGCGCGCAGGCGGTTGCCGAAGCGGTCGAGCACCGCCGCGCTTGCCTCCGCCTCCAGGAAGCTCAAGGCGACGCCCGCAACCGGCAGGCCCTGCGCATCGCGCACTGCCGCCCCGACACAGGCCATGCCGAGACGAACTTGGCCGTCATCGACCGAATGGCCGCGCTGCCGCGTCGCCTCGAGTTCTTTGAGGAACGCGTCGAGCGAGGCGACGCTGCGCGGCGTCAGCGGATCCGGCCATCGCGACGGGAAGGCGCGCCGCACATCCGCCTCCGTCATGGCGGCAAACATTGCCTTGCCCGTTGCCGTGAAGGGCGCAGACAGGCGCATGCCGATACGGAAGGTGATGCCGAGCGGTGCTGCGCCATTGCGGCAGGCAAGATAGACTACATCGGCGCCATCCAAGACGCTCAGCGTCACGCTGTGATCGCTCAGATGCTCATCGGCCGCCACCTGCCGGCGGAACGCTTCGACCAGATCGGACTGGGCGAGAAAGGCGTTCGACCAGCGCAAGGATCGCGGCCCCGGCCGCAGCAGCCCCTCGGGCGAGCGCGCAACGAGATCGAGCTCCACCAGCACCAGAAGCAGCCCGTGCGCCGTGCTCTTGGGCAGGCCCAGCGCCTTTGTCAGCCGCGCGGCCGAGATCGGCTCGCCGCATTCGGCCAGATGATCGAGAATGGCCACTGCCCGCCTCAAGGCCGGCACGCTCTGCGCCGCACCCCCGGTCTCTCCCTCATCCATCCTGCCTCTCCCTGCAACCAGCCGCAGTCAAAAAGCCGCGCGCGGCTTGACCCCACGGCATCTTATAGGCATTATTTCATCATATAGAACAAAGTTCAATATATTGAACTATGAAAAGGAGACTGTCATGGTGAAGATGCCGGAAGCGCTGCTGCGGGACACCTGCCTGATCGATGGAGACTGGCGCAAGGCCAGAAGCGGCGACGAGATCATCGTGACCAATCCGGCCGATGGCTCCGAGGTCGGTCGCGTCCCCTCCTTGAGTGCTGCGGAGGTCGAGGAGGCGGTGGCGGCGGCCGGGCGTGCCTTTGCGCTCTGGTCGAAGAAGGCGGCGCGCGAGCGCTCGGCGATCCTCAAGCGCTGGTTCGAGCTGATGGTCGAGCATGCTGACGATCTGGCCCTGATGATGACGCTGGAACAGGGCAAGCCGCTGGCCGAGGCCCGGGGCGAGGCGCTTTATGCCGCCTCCTTCATCGAGTGGTTCGCCGAAGAGGGCAAGCGCATCTATGGCGACGTGATCCCCTCGCCGCAGACCGACAAGCGCATTCTCGTGCTCAAGCAGCCGATCGGCGTCTGCGCCGCGATCACGCCGTGGAATTTCCCGGCGGCGATGATCACCCGCAAGGCCGGCCCGGCGCTCGCCGCCGGCTGCACCATGATCGTCAAGCCGGCGGAACAGACGCCGCTGACCGCGCTGGCCCTCGCCGTTCTGGCGGAGAAGGCCGGCCTGCCCAAGGGCGTTCTCCAGGTCGTCACCGGCGAGGCGAAGGTGGTCGGCGGCGTGCTGACCGGCAGCGATGTCGTGCGCAAGCTCAGCTTCACCGGCTCGACCGAGGTCGGCCGTATCCTGATGGCGCAGTCGGCGCCGACGATCAAGAAGCTGTCGCTGGAGCTCGGCGGCAATGCGCCCTTCATCGTTTTCGACGATGCGGACCTCGACGCGGCGGTGGAAGGCGCGATCGCCTCGAAATACCGCAATGCCGGCCAGACCTGCGTGTGCACCAACCGGCTCTATGTCCAGGCCGGCGTCTATGACGCCTTCACCGAGAAGCTCGCGGCAAGGGTGGCGGCGCTGACGGTGGGGGTGGGCACCGAGCCTGACGTGCTGATCGGCCCGCTGATCGACGAGGACGCCATCGCCAAGGTGGAAGCCCATGTGGCCGATGCGGTCGAAAAGGGCGCGCAGGTGCTGGCCGGCGGACGGCGCCATGCGCTGGGCGGTACCTTCTACCAGCCAACCGTGCTTTCCGGCGTGACCCAGGCCATGCGGGTGGCGCGCGAGGAGACTTTCGGCCCGGTCGCCCCGATCTTCCGCTTCGACACGGAGGAGGAAGTGGTAGCCATGGCCAACGACACGGAATTCGGCCTTGCCGCCTATTTCTATACCGAGAGCGCCCGGCGCGTCTGGCGGGTGGCGGAGGCGCTCGAATACGGCATGGTCGGCCACAATAGCGGCCTGATCTCCAACGAGGTCGCCCCCTTTGGCGGCGTCAAGCAATCCGGCCTCGGCCGGGAGGGCTCGCATTACGGCATCGAGGACTATCTGGAGATCAAATATCTCTGCTCGGCCATCGGCTAGAGCATCGGACTGAAAATAGTACTCGGTGCGATGCTCTAGGCTCAGGACTCATAAATCACAACCAAAAGATAACGGTTGCAGCGATGCATATGCTTGAGAAGAAGGTATG
>NZ_MKIO01000013.1 GCF_001938945.1 Xaviernesmea rhizosphaerae | reverse complement strand
CAAGACGGACGTCAGCTTCATGGCCTGGATCTTCCTGCGCGCGACACACCTTCGACTCAAATGAATGTCAACGCGCCTTAGCGCAGTATGCCGGTCGCCAGCGCCCGCTGGATGCCGCGAACGTCTGTGCCTTTGGACAGGGTCTTCTCGATCGGCACATCGCTGCCGGAAACCCAAATGCGCAGCTCGGTGTCCAGATCGAACGTTCCCGCCGTTTCCACGGAAAAGCGGGTGATCGCGCGATAGGGGATCGAGGTGTAGTCGATGCGGCTGCCGGTCATGCCCTGAACATTGACCAGAATGAGCCGCCCTTCGGTGAAGACGAAGAAGTCCCGGATCAGCTTGAAGGCCAGGAGAGCCTGCTCGCCCTCGATGAGAACGCCATCCAGCCGCTTGTTAAGCTCGGCCGGATCGACCGTTGCGCCATGACCGAGCAGACTGCCGAACAAACCCATGATCCTCTCCCGAGCCCAAGCCCATGCCGTTTCTCTTCCGCGGGGCATCGAAGGCGCCACCGGAAATATCAGCATCCAATAAAGAGCGGCCGCGCCGCCTTTCAAGGGCGGAACGCGCTTTCCACGGCGCTGTCCAACCGCGCGGCTCAGGCCCCGCGAAAATCCACCCGGATCAGCTGGCTGAGAAAGGCCTGTTTCAGCAGCATGTTGAAACGCACGCCGAGATGCACCTCATGACGCAGAATGGCCGTGCAGCCGATTTCATCGTCGAAGCCATTGATCTGCAGGAAGAATTGCGGCGGCAGGGCAATGGCCGGCGACATATCGAGCATGGCGCCGCACAGCGAGATATGCCGCAGGACGGCGCGGTGGAAGGTCCGCGCGCTCAGATGATCGGTGATCACCAGTATGCGGCAGGGCCGCTCGATAAAGTAATGTTTGTAGACGAGCGCCGGCTCGCCGCTGCGCGTCTGCGCGCGGTGCATCAGAAAACTGGTCATACGCCCGCTGTCACTGCACCCATCGGTCGCCAGGCCTCCTCATGATTCCGATTGGTCGAAAATTCCCTTGCGTCACGCAGTGCGGCCTCGACGTCCATTGCGCTTCGTCAATCTGCGCATCATCCTCCGGAAATCAGAAACCTGAAACCCTTAGAAAAGCGTTTCTCCGACGCCCGTAGTCGCTGCCATCGGCAGAAATTGCGCAGGCATTGGCCCATCTGGCGAAATCGGCATAGAAAAGCGGCCGCCTCCTCGGGAACAGAGGCTGGTCATGAATGGTTTACTCCTGCAAATCTCCCCGCAACGGGCCGATCGGCTTGCCTCTCGACAGCCGAGATGCTCCATCGGACATCTGACAGCGACCCGAATTTTTGTGATCGACCTGCCAGGCAAGCACTGCCTTTCCGGTTCGACCGCCCCAACTCTCTTCCAGCGTCTTCAGAAGGTGATCCTATGCGCCAGCTTCTTACCGCCTCTCTCGCCCTTGTGCTCGCTTTGCCCGCCCTTTCGGCCTGCACCACGGCAGGGGACCCGGGCGTTCAGCCCATTCCCGGCAGCATCACCTATGGCGGCCAGCCGCGCACCAAGCTGACAAAGTCCCCCATCGGCAGCACCTTCACCCATCTTCTGACGGACGAGTATGGCCGCCAGGCGGAGGAAGTCTATCGCATCCAGCCGGACCGCTCGCTGAAACTCCTGTCGCGCCGGCGGATCGAAGTGGACGATTTCGGCGGCGGCTTCTGACGCATGGGCCCGACAAACGGGAATCGGTTTTCCGATAAGGCCATGCGATCAGAAAAAGACCTAACAGCGCGTCAGACGGATCGGACAGATCACGACGCGCTTTAACGCCGGCATCACCTGGCTCCGCACAACCTGCCCAGCGCTGCGCGGAGACCAGCCCCACCACCGAAACCACCCACCCGCTCCTGCACTGCCCCTCAAACCTCTTAGCCGTGCAATCAACGCGGAAAAGCGGAAAAACCGCTTGATCCCCAAGGAGAATAGCCCTATCAGGGCGCTACCGGAGAGGTGGCCGAGTGGTCGAAGGCGCTCCCCTGCTAAGGGAGTATACCCCATAAGGGTATCGAGGGTTCGAATCCCTTCTTCTCCGCCATTCCCAATGAAAACAATCAGTTAAAATCGAGAGTCATAAGCCGGCTAATAAGATTTGGCCGAATTGGCGGGCGCGTGTGTGCTTTGGAAGCACAACAGAGCTCCTCGGCTGCGGGAATCGCATGTCATTCCCTGACTACATTGCAAAGCTTGCAGCGCGCGCAGACCTACGTCTGCTCCACGGCCCTGAAGGCCCGTCTCACCGGAAAGGGACAATTGGCTGGGGCGCCTGGATTCGAACCAGGGGATGGCGGTACCAAAAACCGCTGCCTTACCGCTTGGCTACGCCCCATCGCGGTCGAGCCTGAAAAACCCGCTTCGCAAGGTGGCTTGCTCTAGCAAAGCTTGATCGGCGCCTCAACGGGTAAGTTGCCCCGGGCGGAAAAAATCCGGTGAAGATCCATAAGAGCCTTGCGATCCCGGCGCGCGCGAAATGGGAAAGCCTGCGGCTCAACGATCAAAGGGCCGGCAGCGCCGCCTTTCTTTCGAGCGGCTTTGCGCTATAGCAGAAGGCCGATCACGCCGCCCGGTTCCCGGCGCGCCAGAAGGAGGAGCCGATATGGCAGCACCCACGGGGGCCGAGAGCGGTCCGGTTTTCGACCTGACCTTCGAGCCGGCGCATGGGCAGGCAGTGACGGTCGCGCCCGGCGTGCAGCGGATCACGGCGAACAATGCCTCGCCCTTCACCTTTCACGGCACCAACAGCTACATTGTCGGCGAGCGCAGTGTCGCGGTGATCGACCCCGGTCCAGAAAGCGACGAGGCGCATTTTGAGGCGCTGATGCGGGCACTCGACGGTCGCCATGTCAGCCATATTCTGGTCAGCCATACACACCGCGATCATTCGCCGCTGTCGCGCCGGCTGCAGGCGGCCACCGGCGCGCCAATTCTCGGCGAGGGGCCGCACCGCGCCGCCCGGCCGCTCTTTGCCGGGGAGGTCAATCCCTTCGCCGAAAGCAGCGACAGCGCCTTCCTGCCCGATCAGCCGCTTGCCGATGGCGCGCGGGTGGAGGGCGATGGCTGGACGATCACCGCGCTGCACACGCCCGGCCACACGGCCAACCATCTGGTGTTCGCGCTGGAGGGAACGGGCATCCTGTTTTCGGCCGATCATGTCATGGCCTGGTCGACGACGATCGTCGCGCCGCCCGATGGCTCCATGCGCGACTATATGGCCTCGATCGACAAGCTGCTTCTGCGCGACGACACGATTTTCTTCCCCGGCCATGGGGGCCCGGTCGCCGCGCCCAAAGCCTTTCTGCGCGGGCTGAAAACCCATCGGCGGCTGCGCCAGCGGGCGATTCTCGACAGATTGCTGGCCGGCGACCGCACGATCGATGCGCTGGTGCGGGTGATCTATGCCACGACCGACCCCCGCCTGCATGGCGCGGCCGCGCTGTCGGTGCTGGCGCAACTGGAAGACCTCGTGGAGCAGGGCTTGGCCATCTGCGACACCGGCCCGCCGACGCTGGCCGGCCTGTTCCGGCTTGCCGAGGGCTGATGCTGAGAGCAGCGGACCGAAACCGGGCACCGATTTTCGGAAAATCCGGTGCAAAAACAAAAATCTAGAGCGCCGTTTGATCGAGGTAGGTTTCACTCCAGCCCGATTATGCTCTGAAGCATAGCACCCACGCGCCGTGGTCAACTGCCGGCGATGCCGAGCAGTTCCGCATCGAGCGCGCGCAGGAAGGTCTCGGCATAGGCCGCGCCGAAGCCGAGATCGTGCGGTCCGTAGCGCACGGACACGCGCAGGTCGACGAAGGTGGTTTCGGCTTCCTCGCGAAGGCGGATTGCCACGTCGAAGGGCACCGCGGTCAGGGGGGCGGTCACGGGGCTGCGCCATTCGCCCTGCAGCAGGATGTCGCTCGCGCGCTGCCCCGGCATCAGGATCTCGCTGCCCGGATCAGGCCGTGCCGAGGGGATCGGCACATTGCCGGGATCGGCGTCGCCCGCTGGCGCAGCTCTTGGCGCGCCCCGTCTTCGCGGGGCGGGTTTCGGATCGGGATTGGCGGGCATATCCTCGAGATCGGCGGCGGCATTTTCCGTGCCCCGCTCCTCGGTGATCTTCAGGTGCGAGGCCGCCGCCACCGTGTTGACGGCGGCGAAGACCCGGTCGAGCGCGCCATCATAGCGGCGCCCCGTCAGCGTGGGATAGGCTTCCGCCTGCCGCTCGGGCGCCAGAGGGACAACGGGCCTGGGCAGCCAGCCCTGCGCGGCGACGGGCGGCGCGATCCAGGGTGGGGGCTCCGTGGTATCGGTGCTGACCTCTGTCAGCGCCGGGCGGTCGAGAAAACGGTAAAGCCCATAGCCGGCCACACCAAGGGGGATCAACGCATAGGCAAGGCCCACGCAGGCCGCAATGCCGCCGACAGCCGCCACCTGCCAGAGCCGGACGAGGCCGATGACACCGAGCAAGGCCGCCACGGTGGCAAGGCCGGCGGCAAGCAGCGCCAGCGCGATCATATGCGGCGTCGTGACCGTATGCAGCCAGTGGGCAAGGCCCGTTATCACGAGAAGGCCGGCGGAGAAGCGTCCGATCCGCCGCGACCAGCGGGCGGCAGCGGAAACGGGGCGCTCATAGAGAATTTTCATGCGGGGCTGTTCCGTAACCGTCTTTCAGGACTTGCCGTCGGTCTGGCGAAAATAAGCGGTTCGAGAACCGGACCGCAGCGTACTGGACGTCTAGGAGCACCGGAAGCCCGGAAACGCCCTTTGCGGTCGATCAACAGGGATTATCCTATAGACTGTGGTGACCCCCGCCCTGTCGAAAAGACCGTGGATCACCGCCGTCAATGCCGGCCGATTTCGGCTTGCCCCGCCCTGCCCCACCGCACCCAGTGGAATGAATTTGACATTTGATACCCATCTGCGGCGAACTCGAGGATCAAATGTCAAATTCAAAAATTCTACTAGAATCATATAGTTGCTAGTGGTCTGTTAAGATTTTGACATTTGCTCTCAAAGGGGCCGCGAACGGTAGCAAATGTCAAAATCAGACCACTAGACAGCCGGAGAATGCGGCGCGTCAGGCCACACGGGGCACGGTAATGGCGGCCTGTGCGGCGGCGAGCCGGGCGATCGGCACGCGGAATGGCGAGCAGGAGACATAATCAAGCCCGCGCTCCTCGCAGAAGCGGATCGAGGTTGGATCGCCGCCATGTTCGCCGCAAATGCCAAGCTTCAGCGCGTTCTTGGTGCGCCGGCCCCGCTCGGCGGCGATCTGGATCAGCTCGCCCACACCGTCATAATCGATCTGGACGAAGGGATCCTTCTCGATGATGCCCTTGCGCATGTAGGTTTCCAGAAACTGGGCCGCATCGTCGCGCGAGATGCCGAAGGTGGTCTGGGTCAGGTCATTGGTGCCGAAGGAGAAGAAGTCGGCCGATTCGGCAATGACATGGGCGCGCAGCGCCGCACGCGGCAGCTCGATCATCGTGCCGACCAGATAGTCGATCGGCAGGCCTGCCGCGCCGATCACCTCGCGCGCGACCGCATCGATCGACGACTTGACGTAATCGAGCTCGGCCTTGAGGCCGACCAGCGGCACCATGATCTCGGGCACAACGGCGGCCCCCGTCTGGCGTGCGGCCTCCACCGCCGCCTCGAAGATCGCGCGGGCCTGCATCTCGCAGATCTCGGGATAGGAGATGGCCAGCCGGCAGCCGCGATGGCCGAGCATGGGGTTGAACTCGTGCAGCGCATCGATGCGCTCGGACAGCTCGCGCGGGGTCAGGCCCATGCGCGTCGCCACCTCGGCAATCTCGTCCTCCGCCTTCGGCAGGAATTCGTGCAGCGGCGGATCGAGCAGGCGGATGGTCACCGGCAGGCCATGCATGATCGAGAAGAGCTCGACGAAATCCGAGCGCTGCATCGGCAGGAGCTTGGCCAGCGCGGCGCGCCGCCCCGCCTCGTCGGAAGCGAGAATCATCTCGCGCATGACATTGATGCGCTCACCCTCGAAGAACATATGCTCGGTGCGGCAAAGGCCGATGCCCTCGGCGCCAAAGGCGCGGGCGGTGCGCGCATCGGCCGGCGTATCGGCATTGGTGCGCACGCGCATCCGCCTGCTGGCATCAGCCCATTCCATGATCCGGGCGAAATCGCCCGAAAGTTCGGGCTTGAGCATCGGCACCGCGCCCTTGATCACCTGGCCGGAGGAGCCGTCGATGGTGATGATCTCTCCTGCTTTCAGCGACAATCCGCCGCCGATCAGCAGGCCGTTGCGCAGGTCGACGCGCAGATTGCCCGCGCCGGTGACGCAGGGCAGACCCATGCCGCGCGCCACGACGGCGGCATGGCTGGTCATGCCGCCGCGGCTTGTGAGAATGCCGACGGCAGCCGACATGCCGTGAATATCCTCGGGGCTGGTTTCCACCCGCACCAGAATGACGTCGCGGCCCTCCTTGCGCGCGCGTACGGCATCCTCCGAGGTGAAGACGATCGCGCCGCTCGCCGCTCCGGGCGAGGCCGGCAGGCCGGAACCGATCACGGTGCGGCGCGCCTGCGGGTCGATGGTGGTGTGCAGCACCTGGTCGAGCGAGGCGGGATCGATGCGGGCCACCGCATCGTCGCGGCTGATCAGCCGTTCCTCGACCATATCCACCGCGATCTTCAGCGCGGCCTTGGCCGTACGCTTTCCGGCGCGCGTCTGCAGCATCCAGAGCCGGCCGCGCTCGATGGTGAACTCGATGTCCTGCAGGTCGCGATAATGCGCTTCCAGCCGCCGGCAGATCGCCAGAAGCTCGGCAAAGGCTTCCGGCATCAGCTTTTCCAGCGAGGGCTTTTCGGAGCCTGAGGCGATGCGCTGGGCCTCGGTGATGTTTTGCGGCGTGCGGATGCCGGCCACCACGTCCTCGCCCTGGGCATTGACGAGAAATTCGCCGAACAGCAGATTTTCCCCGGTGGAGGGATTGCGGGTAAAGGCCACGCCGGTGGCCGAGCTATTGCCCAGATTGCCGAAGACCATGGCCTGGACATTGACCGCCGTGCCCCATTCCTGGGAGATGTTGTGCAGCATCCGGTAGGTGGTGGCGCGCGGGTTCAGCCAGCTGGCGAAGACCGAGCCGATCGCGCCCCAGAGCTGGGTCTGCGGATCCTGCGGAAACGGCTCGCCGGCCTCCTCCTCGATCACCTGCTTGTAGCGGGCAACGACGGCGCGCCATTCCTCGGCGGTCATCTCGGTTTCCAGCTCGCGGCCGCAGCGCGCCTTCTCATCCTCCAGAATGTCCTCGAACAGGTCATGGCCGAGCCCCATGACCACGTCGCCATACATCTGGATGAAGCGGCGGTAGCTGTCCCAGGCGAAACGCTCATCGCCGGCATCGCGGGCAAGGCCGGCGACGGTCTCGTCGTTGAGGCCGAGATTGAGCACCGTATCCATCATGCCGGGCATGGAGGCGCGCGCGCCGGAGCGCACGGAAAGCAGCAGGGGATGGTCGTTGGAGCCGAAGCTGCGCTCCGTCAGCGCCTCGATCCGGGCGATGCCTGATGTCACCTGCGCCTTCAGCTCCGCATTCAGATGACGCCCGGCCTTGTAGAATTCGTTGCAGGCCTGGGTGATGATGGTGAGGCCCGGCGGCACCGGCAGGCCGAGCGTGCACATCTCCGCGAGATTGGCACCCTTGCCGCCCAGCATTTCGATATCGGCCGCGCGGCCCTCCGCCGTTCCGCCGCCGAAACTATAGACCCACTTCGTCATGCCCGTCTCCACCCTGAAGCCGTGCCCGCTTTCAGAACACCGCTTCCTGAGCGCTTTGCCAAACCGAGGCAAAGCCGCTTCATACCACCCCCGACCCCGCAACGGAGCCGGAAGCGGCCTCTCTCCCGGGAAGGACGCTAGACCATCGCGCCGAAAAGGGGAATCTGATTTCCGCTGTTCCCATGCCCGCCGCGCCGCATCACGGCTTCTTAGCCTGTTGTGTGGCCGGCAGGTTCGCGCTTCCCACGCATAGAAAATTGCGTTGCGGCATTGAGTATGTTGCACCGCACCGGAAAGGGCAAGGAGAAGCACGCGGGTCTGATCAATCTGTCGCAGCCCTGCGACGGCAGGCGGCGCGAATTTTCCGGTCAGCCGGCATCGCGCAACGCCTCGGCGGCCTGCAGATCGACCGAGACCAGCTGGGAAACGCCCTGCTCGGCCATGGTGACGCCAAACAGGCGGTTCATGCGCGCCATGGTGATGGGATTGTGGGTGATGATGACGAAGCGGGTCTCCGTCAGCGCCGCCATCTCCTCCATCAGATTGCAGTAGCGCTCGACATTGTGGTCGTCGAGCGGCGCATCCACCTCGTCCAGCACGCAGATCGGCGCGGGATTGGTGAGGAACACCGCGAAGATCAACGCCAGCGCCGTCAGCGCCTGCTCGCCGCCGGAAAGCAGCGTCATGGTCTGCGGCTTCTTGCCCGGCGGCCGGGCGAGGATTTCCAGGCCGGCATCGAGTGGATCGTCGCTTTCGATCAGTTGCAGCTCCGCCGTGCCGCCGCCGAAGAGATGGGTGAACAGCCGCTGGAACTGGCCGTTGACCACGTCGAAGGCGGCCATCAGCCGTTCGCGCCCCTCGCGGTTGAGGGTCTGGATGGCGCTGCGCAGGGCGCGCACCGCCTCGATCACGTCCTCGCGCTCCTTGAGCAGGGTGGCCAGACGCTCGGCAAGCTCCGCCTGCTCCTCCTCGGCCCGCAGATTGACCCCGCCCAGACGCTCCCGCTCGCCTTTCAGCCGATCGAGCTCACGCTCGACCTGGCGCATGTCGGGCAGAGGACGCCCCTCGACATGACCGGCAAACCGCGCCACCTCGTCCGCCGCGCATTCAAAGGCGGTACCGATCGCCGTCTCGATCTCGGCGCGCCGGCTGCGGATGGACAAAAGCCGCTCTTCCGCACGGCCGCGCGTCTCGCGCGCCTCGGCAAGGCCAGCGAGCGCGGCGGCGGCGTCCTGATCGGCCCGGCGCTGACGCTCTTCGGCCAGCGACAGACGCTCGGCCGCTTCGCGCCGCGCCGTTTCCAGCCGGCTGATGTCGAGTGTCACGGCGCGGCGCTGGCGCTCGCACGCCTCGGGGGCATCGATCAGCTCCGCCATTTCCGCCTGTGCCTCTTCGCGGCGGTCGGCAAGCTCCGTGCCGTAGCGATGGGCGCTTTCCACCCGCGCCGCCCAGCTGGCGCGCTCGCCGGCAATCGCCTCGAGGCGCTTGCGACCGCCAGCGGTCTCGCGCACATCATCGTCATGGGCCGCGCGCGCGGCCAGCGCGCTCTGGCGCTTCTCCCGCACATCGGCCGATTGCCGGTCGAGATCGGCCACGAGCCCGGCCATGTCGGGCAGGGCCGCGCGGGCAGCCGCGACGGCCTCGGCCTGCGCGTCGGCCTCGGCCTCCTGCGCGGCCAGCTGGCTGCGGGTCTCGGCGAGAACCGCGCGGTGTCGCAGCGCCTCGCCGGCCTCGCGCTCGGCCTTGGCCAGGAGATCGCGCATCGAGGAAAGATGACGCACCGCTTCCCGCTCGGTCTCGCGCGCGGTGCGGGCAGCCGCCACGGCCGCCGCGCGCGCGGCACTGGCGGCATTGAGCGCCGCCTCGGCCGCCTTGCGCGCCACCTCCGCCCTCTCCTGCTCACGCCGGATCTCGGCCAGCCGGTTCTTCTGCCCCAGACGCAGGGCCGCCGGGCCGGCGACATCGGCGCCGGTCACATGCCCGTCCCAGCGCCAGACCGCGCCTTCGCGCGTGACCAGCACCTGACCGGAACGCAAATGCGGCTGCAGCCACTCGGCCGTCGCCGCATCCTCGACCATGCCGATCTGCCGCAGGCGCCGGGCAAGCGCCGGCGGCGCGTCGACATAGGAAGACAGCGGTTCGGCCGGCGGCGGCAGCACGGGATCCTCGGCCGGATCGCCCGGCAGGCGCCAATGGGCCGGCGCCTCGCGATCGAGCGGGGATTCAAGATCCTCGCCCAGCGCTGCACCCAGCGCCGTCTCATAGCCCCTGTTGACGACCATGGAATCCATGACCGGCGAGGTGCCGGCCGGCGGCGCACCGGCGGCGAGCATCGCCCCGATCGCACGGGCCTCGGCCGCCAGCGCGCCGAGCGTCTGGCGCGCGGCATCCAGCGGCGCCTTGCCCTCCGCTTCCGTCCGCTCGGCCTCGGTCAGGGTTGCCTCGGCCGCATGCGTGGCAGCAGACGCGGCCTCCAGCCCCTCGCTCGCCTCGGCAACGCGCTCGCGGAAACGGTCAGGGTCGGGGCGCGCCGCCAGCGTCCGATCCAGCCTTTCGAGATCGGCATCGGTGCGGGCGATCTGTTCGGCAAGCTTTTGCCGACGGCCGGCAAGATCGCGGGCGCTGCGGTCGATCTCGCCGCGCGCAGCCTCTGCCGCCGCCCGGGCCGCCATCAGCCGCGCCAGCGCGCCTTCCGCCTGCTCAAGGCGGGCATTGGCGTCCTCAAGGGCTGCTCTGGTGGCGGCATCGCGGGCATCGGCACCGCCAAGCTGGGCCTGAAGCGCGTCTTCCTCAAAGGCGAGCCGCGCCAGCGCGGCGTCATTGTCGGCGATCAGCCGCGCCTCGCGCGCCATATCGTCATCGAGCTGGGCCAGCCGACGGAAGAGCTCCTCACGCCGGCGCATCAGCCGGGCGAAATCCTGCTCCAGCTGGACGCGCGCGATTTCGGCGCGCTGAAGCTGCGCGGCGGTCTCGGCCTCCGCCTCTCGCAGTTCGGGCAGCTTCAGCCCGGCAATGGCCTGCTCCTTGGCCGCATCCATCTGCGCTTGCGCCCGCTCGGCCACGATCACGGTTCCGGCCTTGACCTGGCCATCGGCCTCGGCCTCGGCCGCCCGCACCTCGCTCCAGCGGATATAGAGCAGCATGGCCTCGGCCCGGCGAATCTCCGACGACAGCGTCTTGAAGCGCCCGGCCTGGCGCGCCTGGCGCTTCAGCGCCTCGATGCGGGCTTCGAGCTCGCCGAGCACATCCTCCATCCGCTCCAGATTGCCTTCGGCCGCACGCAGGCGGATCTCTGCCTCGTGCCTGCGCGAATGCAGGCCGGAAATGCCGGCCGCTTCTTCCAGCAGCTGGCGGCGCGCCTGCGGCTTGGCATTGATCAGCTCACCCACCCGTCCCTGGCCGACCATGGAAGGCGAGCGCGCGCCGGTGGAGGCATCGGCGAACAGCAGCTGCACGTCGCGCGCACGCGCCTCGCGGCCATTGATGCGATAGACCGAGCCGCTCTGGCGCTCGATCCGGCGCGTGACCTGGATCTCGTCGGCATCGTTGAAGCCAGCGGGCGCGGTGCGGTCGGCATTGTCGAGATAGAGGCCGACCTCGGCCATGTTGCGCGCCGGGCGGCTGCCGGAGCCGGAAAAGATCACGTCGTCCATGCCCGAGGCGCGCATGTTCTTGTAGGAGCTTTCGCCCATCACCCAGCGCAGGGCCTCGACCAGGTTCGACTTTCCGCAGCCATTCGGCCCGACCACGCCGGTCAGCCCGCGCTCAATGATGAATTCGGCCGGCTCGACGAAGGATTTGAAGCCGACGAGCCGCAATTTGGTGAACTTCACGCAGCCTCGCTTTCGCCATGGATGGCAGCGGCAGAAACGCTGACGGGCGCGAAGACGCGCCCGTCACATGCAGTACCTCGATATTGTAAGCGGGATTTCAGGGAAAACCGCCAAGACTTTCCGCCCTCCCGCTCTGCAGGGGTCGAGCAGATCAGAGAAGCGGATCGATCAGGGCCGACATGGTGTCAAGCGACATGTCACCCGAATAGCGCTTGCCATTGATGAAGAAGGTCGGCGTCGCATTGACGCCGAATTCCTTGGCGCCCTTCTGCATCACGGCGTTGATGTTATCCAGAAGCTTCTGATCGGTCAGGCACTTCTCGAAGCTTTCCTGGGTAAAGCCGGCCAGCTTCGACATCTGCAGCAGCGCATCGCGGCCGTTTTCGGCGGCGGCCCATTGCGTCTGCTGGCGGAAAAGCATGGAGACCATCGGGAAATACTGGCCTTCCGGGGCGCAGCGCGCCAGCATGAAGGCAGCGGCCGCACGCGGATCGAAGGGGAACTCGCGCAGGATGAAGCGGACCTTGCCGGTCTCGACATATTTCTGCTTCACCGCGTCGAAGGTGGTGTTGTGGAAATGCGCGCAGTGCGGGCAGGTCATCGACATATATTCGACCACCGTCACCGGCGCATCGGCCTTGCCGATCGACATTTCCGGCAGCGGGCCCGGCGCCATCAGCTTGGCGACGTCGACCTCGCCATCGGCCTTCGGCACCTCTGCGGTCGTGGCGGGCGTGGTGGAGCCGGTGGTCGCCGGCGCGGCGGTTGCCGCCGTCGAAGCCGGAGTAGACTGGCCGGCCGCAGGCGTCGCCGGCGTGGTGGCCTGGGCAGTAGATTGTGTGGCGGCGGGCGCCCGGCTTGCTGCGCCTTCCTTCTTCTCGTCGCTGCAGGAGGCCAGCACGAGCGCCGCGGCACAGAGCGCGACACTGGCGCTCAGGCGCTTGGAGGAACGGACCGCGGAAAGAAACATCGGGTTCACCTGTTTCAAAAAAAGAACTGGCCTTGCGATATAGCGCCTTGAAACCCCTCACAAGGGGCACCCCCGGCACAAGCTTCAAAGATTTGTGACTCAAGGCTGCGGCAAAAGGAAGGCCTGAAAAATCGCTCCGGCGCGCTGGCCGAGAACACCGCAGGGCCGCGGCGCGCTCCGACCGCAGGTGCGGACGGAGGATCAAACTTCACCCATCGAACCTGAGAAACACCGCTGCGCCCGCAGCCCGGCGATCGCCGCTGCATTCATGGGCACGACGATCTTCGTGGCGCCGGCGATGCGAGAGACGATCTCCTCGCGTGGCCCGGTGCGCCAGTCATCGCCGGCATAAAAGGCGGCCTGCTGCGCTTCAAGCGCTTCCATCGTCTCAAAGGCGCGGATCAGACCATAGCCATCGGCATCGTGCAGCGAACGCCCATGCCAGACGACATCAATGCCGTGTTTCAGGTGCAGCGGCACGCTGACCTCCTGCATGATCGCGAAGAAGGCCGCGCCGCTGCCCGGCGTCAGCCGGTACGTGAGGATTTCGACAATCTGATCCATGCGCACCCGTCCGTCCGTCACCGTCTCCAAGATGCGGGTGATAGACGATGGTGACAGAGCATGACAAGCCGAACCGCCACGGCATGCGAAGGGTCACCGTGCGGCGAGAACGCCGCGCCCGAGCCGCCTGAGCGCGGCTTTGAGCGTTTCGCTCTCGATGCCGGAAACCATGTCCTCCAGCTCCATTTTCGAGGCGGCATCCAGCGGGCGCAGGCGGCGGCCGGGGCGCGGCGGGGGCGACACCGGCTTCTGCACGATGCGCACCTGGGCGATCGCCGGAAAACCGAAGAAACTGTTGATGCGCTCGATCATCTCGCCCTTGGCATGGCTCAGGAACAGCGCCTGCGCGCCCTCGCAGGCCACCACCAGCGTGCCCGGCCGCTGCGCCTCCCGGCCATTGGCATCGCGTTCGCGCGGCGGCCAGGCGATCTTTTCCGGCCGGCTGGACAGGGCGAATTCCGCGCCGACGATCTCGTCCCAGGCGCCGAGGAGAAAGGTGTTGATGCCGGCGCGGCGCGCCAGCACGGGATCGATGATGCCATTGGCGATCTCGCTGATCTGCACGATGCCGCGCGAAGGAACGCTCTTCTTCACATCATCTCCTGGAGGTCTTCATGCTGATCGCCTCGGCCGAACCTGCCTGCCTTGCCCTGACAACGCCGAGCTTTAGGAACAGGTTTCCGCAGACCCGCGGCTTGAACCACGACGCTGTCTCGGCCAAGTATAGGCGCGAAACCATGCGCACGCCATCCGACATCTCCCCCTCGCCCCTCCCCGATGCCACCGCGCAGCCGATGCCGGACACGCGCGCCGTCGCCCCGTTGTTGCTCAGCTGGTATGACCGCCACCATCGCAGCTTTCCCTGGCGGGTGCCGCCGGCAGAGGGACAGCACGGCTTAAGGGCGCAGCCCTATCATGTCTGGCTGTCGGAGGTGATGCTGCAGCAGACCACGGTGCAGGCCGTCATCCCCTATTTCGAGCGCTTCCGCACGCTCTGGCCGCGTGTGGAGGATCTGGCCGCCGCCGAGACGGAGGATGTGATGAAGGCCTGGGCGGGGCTCGGTTACTATGCCCGCGCCCGCAACCTGAAGAAATGCGCCGAAGCGGTGGCGCGCGACCATGGCGGCCGCTTTCCCGACACCGAGGAAGGCCTGCGCGCTTTGCCCGGCATTGGCGACTATACCGCCGCCGCTGTGGCCGCGATCGCCTTTAACCGGCCGAGCGCCGTGGTGGACGGCAATGTCGAGCGCGTCATCTCCCGCCTGTTTCGCGTGGAGGAAAGCCTGCCGGCGGCCAAGCGGGAATTTCGCGCGCTGACGGCCAGCATCACCCCGAAGGAGCGCCCCGGCGATTTCGCCCAGGCGATGATGGATCTCGGCAGCACGATCTGCACGCCGCGCCGGCCCGTCTGCGCCCTCTGTCCGCTCAACGGGCACTGTCTGGCCTATCGCACGGGTGCTGAGATCGAGACCTATCCGCGCAAGGCGCCAAAGAAGGAAAAGCCGGTGCGCCGAGGCGCCGCCTTTGTGGCGCGGGCGGCCGATGGCGCCATTTTTTTGCGCCGGCGGATCGACAGCGGCCTTCTCGGCGGCATGAGCGAGGTGCCGAGTACCGCTTGGTCCGCCCGCACCGACGGCGCGACTGAAGCCGATGCCGCACCCTTTGCCGCCGACTGGCAGGCTTGCGGCAGCGTCACCCATGTCTTCACCCATTTCTCCCTTGAGCTCACCGTCTTCGCCGCCGACAGGCTGGAGGCAATCCGGCGCAATGATGGCTGGTGGGAGCCGGCGGCAAGCCTCTCCGGGGCCGCCTTGCCAACGGTGATGAAAAAGGCGATCGCGCTGGCCTTCCCGCAGGCGCTGGCGTCTTGAGGCTGTAGGCGGCGCCGGGCCGACTTTGCAGTCTTCCCCGTGAGACGGGGAGCGGATAAAGCTTGCGCACCCTCCGCCAGCGCCCTGCATCGTGCCGCAGGGCTGGGGGATCACGATTTTGACCGCGCACCGGAGCCTTCCCATGACCGCCATCCGCCATATCGTGTTCGACATCGGCAAGGTGCTGATCCATTACGATCCCAACCTGCCCTATCAGCGCATCATCCCCGATCCCGAAGAGCGTGCCTGGTTCTTCGCCAATATCTGCACCCATGACTGGAACCTGGAGCAGGACCGCGGCCGCAGCTGGGCGGAGGCCGAGGAGCTGCTTGTTGCCCGCCATCCCGAGCGCGAGGCAGAGATCCGCGCCTTTCGCACGCATTGGCGCGAGATGGTGCCGCACGCCTATGAGGGCAGCGTGGCGATCTTCAAGACACTGATCGAACAGGGGCAGGACGTGACCATGCTCACCAATTTTGCCGCCGACACCTTCCGCGAGGCGCAGGAAATCTTCCCCTTCCTGACCCTGCCGCGCGGCGTGACGGTGTCGGGCGAACAGCGGCTGATCAAGCCTGATGTGGCGATCTATGAGGCCCATGCGCAGGCCTTCGGCCTGACGCCCGCCGCCACGCTGTTCATCGACGACGCACCGGCCAATGTCGAAGGGGCGCGCTCGGCCGGCTGGCAGGCCGTGGCCTTCACCGATGCCGAAACGCTCCGGGCCGATCTCGCCCGTTATGGCTTCACCGTCTAATCCAGCCTGTCCCGGCCTTTGTGCTCTTGCATGAGGCCCGCAAAGAAAGCGTCCCGATGATGATCGACCCCGTCCGCCGACTGATCGACTTTCACGCCGCCATCAACGCGCTCGATTTCGCGACGATCGAAGCCGCCTTTGCCGAGGATGCCGTCTATGCCTCCGGCAAGGTCGGCGCGCTTGAAGGGCGCGCCGCGATCATGGCGGCGTTCCGCCGCTATTTCGCGCAATATCCGGACCAGGTGGCCGAGGACAGCCTGGTCGAAGCCGTGTCCCCGCTGGCCGCCCGCTCTGTCTGGCGGCTCAAGGCCCATGACGCGACCAGCGGCGCGCCGCTGATCAGAGAAGGCGAGGAAACGATCACCTTCAACCATGAAGGGCGGATCCTTTCCGTCGCGGTCACCGATTACGCGGCCCTGTGAGCCTGTTGTGGTCCGCGCCGCGAGCGCGTTAACGAATGATCACCGAAAAAACACAATTCCTTCAGTTTCGGTTCAGGCATTGCACAGCATTCTCCCGCCATCGAAAACACCGGATTCAGGAGGATCACCATGGCCACGATCAAGGGCACCAACTTCGCCGACACGATCTATCAGAGCGACTACAATCTCGCTGCCGTGACGATCTACGCCTATGGCGGCAATGACACGATCAAGCTCGACATCACCGACAGCGATGGCGGCGACAATGATGTCTACGCCGGCGCGGGCAACGACACCGTCGTCAACAATTTCGAGGGTGGCAACATCATCGACCTGGGTTCGGGCAACGACTATTATCTTGCCGATATCAAGGCCTTCGCTTCCAAGAGTTTCGACAAGGTCTACGGCGGCGACGGCAACGACCTGTTCGAGATCAACGGCCAGGTCAGCGACTATTTCGGCGGCAATGGCAACGACACCTTCCTGTCGGTCGGCTACAACAATCTGTTCGACGGCGGCAATGGCAACGACACGATCAGCTACGAGATCCAGGACGACTATGCCTCGCAGGCAGGCCTCGGCGTGACCGTCGATCTCAACAAGGGTCGCGCCGTCATCACCAAGGACCGCGTCGAAATCCTGAAGAACATCGAAAACGCCACTGGCACCGACTCGGCCGATGATCTGTTCGGCAATTCCAAGGCCAATGTGCTCAAGGGCCTCGGCGGCGCCGACATCCTCAAGGGCTTTGCCGGTGACGACGATCTGTTCGGCGGCGCTGGCGACGATGACCTGTTCGGCGGCGCCGGCCGAGACATTCTCGTCGGCGGCCTGGGCAGCGACTATCTCAAGGGGGAGCAGGGCGCCGATACGTTTGAATTCGACTCCGTCGCCGATTCCGCCGTTGGCGCGAAACGCGACGTCATCCTCGACTTCAGCGCCAAGCAGGGCGACCTGATCGACCTCAAGTCGATCGACGCGGATGTCTATTCGAGCGGCGACCAGTCCTTCAGCTTCATCGGCGGCAAGAGTTTCTCGGGCGAAGCCGGCGAACTGCGCTTCTCCAAGGGCATTCTGTCCGGTGATGTCGATGGCGATGGCCGCGCCGATTTCGAGATCGCGGTCAAGGGCGTCACGAAGATGTATGTCGACGACTTCGTGCTGTAAGCTTTGATCCTGGACCATCGGGCGAAAGGCGGAAACCGGCTTTCGCCCGAAGTTCCCGCGCGTGGCGGCCAGAGCATCGCGCCAGGGATGGTCGGCTGAGACGCTCTGAAACAGCCTGTTTCAGGAAACGGAAAACCCGCTGCTGCTTCGGCGTCCTGCCGGCGGCGCGGGTTTTTTCCTTTTGGGAGGCAGCCGCCTTGCGGGCACAGCGCCAGAAACGATTAAGGCCGCGCCCCCATGAGGGGCGCGGCCTGATCTCAGGATCTTCCGCCGGAGATTAGCGGAAGAGCGACAGAACGCTGTCTGCGCTGGAATTGGCAATCGAAAGCGCCTGGATACCCAGCTGCTGCTGGGTCTGCAGAGCCTTCAGCTTCGTCGACTCCTCGTTCATATCCGCATCGACCAGTCGCCCGACGCCCTTGGTGATCGTGTCACGCAGGTCGTTGATGAAGGTGTTCTGCAGATCGATACGCGCATTGGCCGCACCGATGTTTGCCGCTGCGTTGGTCAGGTTGCGCAGCATGGTCTCAACAGCGTTGAGCATCTGCTCGACCTGGTTGTCGGTCGTGCCAGACGAGACGGCGATCGCGTTCCCGCTTGCTGTCGTCGTGCTGTTGGCATTCACGAGGAAGTAGGTCGCCGATGCCGTGCCGGCCGAGTTGTAGCCGGCGACGTCCATCGTCAGCTGACCACGCTGGGCGTTGCTCGTGTCGACCAGGGTCGACGTCGAGGTGTCATAGGCGATCGTGCCGATCGACACCGAGCCCGAACCAGAGCGCGTGAACGAGGCCACCATGGTCTTGATCTGGGGCGCCGTCGTAGACGTGTTGTAAAGCCAGTTCTCTCCCGAGAAAGATGCAGACTGCGCAGTCGACAAGAGCTGATTGCGCAGTTCGGTGATTTCCTTGTTGATCTTGTCCTTGTCGACGCCGGGCTCGCGCGCGGCAACCAACTTGGCCTTGATCTGGGTTACGACATCGATCGCCGTGTTGAGGCCGGTATAGGCGGTATCGGTCTTGGCGGCAGCCAGGCCGAGAGCGTCTGCAACAGCGCCGAGGGCTTTGTTGTCCGACTTCATGGTCGTGGCGATCGACCAGTAGGCAGCGTTGTCAGCTGCCGTCTGCACCTTCAAGCCGGAAGAAATGTGACCCTGCGTATCGCTCATATTTGAGCTGATCGTGCGCAAAGTCGACAAAGCGGCAATAGCAGATGCGTTCGTAATAATGCTCGTCATAACATTGTCCCTCAAAGGTACCAGAAACACGGGGGACATACCGGACTACAATACTTACCGGTCACAACGATATGGCTTCATGCCCCTTTGATGCCCAGCTGATCTCCGCTTTTGCTGGCGTCAAACCCGTCGCGTGAATGAGAATGTGACAGGGATTTCTTGAAAGATGGTTAAGCGACGGTTGTCGTAGGGGCGAAGAGGAAAGATTTGATTCAGCATGCGCTGAGAAAATAGGTTAGACATATGAAAACAAAGGGTCTTTTTTTAATTTCTGCACAGTCGGAAAAAATGCCCGGAAGAGGAATGGCCTGACCTCTTGCCATACGACGCGCAATCCGCGATGGCACGAACAGGACAAGCTGATATCGTCACCGCCCGGCATGACCACGGCAAAACGCAGGGAGGAAACATCCAAGCGGCGCCGATTGGTCATGCCTGCGGCGCGGTCGGCATGTCCGGACATGGCGCTCGGCCGGCTTTGGCCCTTCCCTTTCGGCGGGAATCCGGATCTGGCGCTGAAGCAAACGACAAAAGGCAGAGGACGCGGCCAGGCCGCCGATCCGCCCATCATCCCTGACGGAAACCCGGCAGGCGCCCGCGCGTTTGCCACCCGTCTTCACCTCTGTCCCGCCACCTTCGTTGTGGCGGCCATTTAAGGCTTCTGTGTATGGATTTCCTCACGCCCGAAGGGATCACCGCTCTTCTCCAGGTCATCGCCATCGATCTCGTTCTGGCCGGTGACAATGCCATCGTCATTGGCCTGGCCGCGGCCGGCCTGCCGGCCGATCAGCGCAAGAAGGCCATCCTGGTCGGCATCGCCGCCGCAACGATCCTGCGCATTGCCTTCGCCGCCGTGACGGTGCAATTGCTCAGCCTTGTCGGGCTGCAGCTCATCGGCGGCCTCCTGCTTCTCTGGGTCTGCTGGAAGATGTGGAGCGAGCTTCGCTCGGCCGACAACAATGCCGATGCACATGCGCAGACGGAGGAGACCCACGTCAAGAAGACCTTCCTGCAGGCCGCCACGCAGATTGTCATCGCCGATGTGTCGATGTCGCTCGACAATGTGCTGGCCGTCGCTGGTGCGGCGAAGGAGCACCCGACGGTGCTGGTGATTGGCCTGGCCATTTCGATCGCGCTTATGGGGCTGGCCGCCAATCTGATCGCCTCGCTGCTGCACCGCCACCGCTGGATCGCCTATGTCGGCCTGGCCGTCATTCTCTATGTGGCGGTCACCATGTGCTACCATGGCGGCGTGGAGATCTGGCCCTATGTGAGCAAGCTCACGGCCTGAGGCTAGAGCATCGGACCGAAAAGTGGGAACCGGTTTTCGGAAAAATCCGATGCAAAAACAAAAATCTAGGGCATCGCACTGAGGACTGTTTTCAGTCCGATGCTCTAGAAGCGGTTTTCCGCATCGGACGAGCACGATCGTCCGTCCGATGCTCTGCCAAGATCCGGCGGCGCGCACAAGCGCGCCGCCTTTTTTCGTCCATGAAACACATAAGCCTCCGCGCTGGCGGAGGCTTATGTGTTTCATGAAAGAATGGCGCCGGCAGAACCGGCGCCATCGATCAGGTTCAGGCGGCAGCCGAAGCTTCGCCGGAGGTCGGGACTTCCGCAATCGTCTTCAAAACGATCGAGGCGATCTGGTAGGGGTCGCCCTGCGAGTTGGGGCGGCGGTCTTCGAGATAGCCCTTGTAGTCGTTCTTGATGAACGAGTGGGGAACGCGGATGGAAGCACCGCGGTCAGCAACGCCGTAGGAGAACTTGTTCCACGGTGCCGTCTCGTGCTTGCCGGTCAGACGCTTGTCGTTGTCGGGGCCGTAGACGTCGATATGTTCCATCAGGTTCTTCTCGAAAGCCGCCATCAGGGCTTCGAAATAGGCCTTGCCGCCAACTTCGCGCATGTACTTGGTCGAGAAGTTGCAGTGCATGCCCGAACCGTTCCAGTCCGTGTCGCCGAGCGGCTTGCAATGGTACTCGATATCGATGCCGTACTTCTCGGTCAGGCGCTGCAGCAGGTAGCGGGCCATCCAGATCTCGTCGGCGGCGCGCTTGGAGCCCTTGCCGAAAATCTGGAATTCCCACTGGCCCTTGGCGACTTCTGCGTTGATGCCTTCATGGTTGATGCCGGCGGCAAGGCAGAGATCCAGATGCTCTTCGACGATCTCGCGGGCGACATCGCCCACATTGCTGTAGCCAACGCCGGTGTAGTAGGGGCCCTGCGGCGCGGGGTAGCCGTGTTCGGGGAAGCCGAGCGGACGGCCGTTCTGGTAGAAGAAATATTCCTGCTCGAAGCCGAACCAGGTGCCTTCGTCGTCGAGGATCGTCGCACGGGCATTGGTCGGGTGCGGCGTGACGCCATCCGGCATCATGACTTCGCACATGACGAGGGCACCGTTCGTCCGGGCCGGATCGGGATAGATCGCGACGGGCTTCAGCACGCAGTCGGAGCTGCGGCCTTCGGCCTGCATCGTCGAGCTACCGTCAAAGCCCCAGAGCGGCAGCTGCTCGAGCGTCGGAAACGTATCGAATTCCTTGATCTGCGTTTTCCCGCGGAGGTTCGGGACCGGCTTGTAGCCGTCGAGCCAGATGTACTCGAGCTTATACTTGGTCATGTTCAATCTCTCATCACGTGTGGTGCTGCAAACTGCACATTCAGAAAGGGCGTGCCGCATGATCGGGCCGCCACCGCTTCCACGGATATAAGAAAGCATTTTGCGTGCCAGACTCATGGCGCACGGCTCATGATTTTGCAGGCGCGGACGGCTGTGATCGGGGCAAGACGGCACCGGGGACGACAAGCCTTACCCTGCACATGAGCCATCCCGTTGATCCATTGAAGAAATTCTTAATTTCGCAGAGATCGCCGCTGGCTATGGCAGGCTATCGCCCGTTTCTTAGGAACTGTGGCGCTGCTTTAGGCGTTCTTGAAGGTTAATGGCCACGCCGCGATGGCTACTGTCAAAAAACCTTCAAATAGGACAGCCTTGCTGATTGATTTTTAGTCAGGAAGCGCAAATTATAGGCATACAAGGATCATAGAGTACAGGGACATCCCATGAAGACCATTGAACAGACTGGTGGCGCGACCATCATTCCCTTCCCTCTGGGCGGCTTGCGCCGCGACCGTGAATCGATTGCTCAAGACGCGCGCCTGACCGTTGCCAAGGAGGTCGCACCCTTTATCGACCAGTGCTGGTATCACGAGGAAGCCATGCGCGAGCCGGAGCGGCATTGAGCAGCTTGCCAGCACGTCTTCTCCGGGAGGAGATAGCAAAGCCCGATACCGGTGGAGAGGCCGGGATCGGGCTTTTTGCTTTTCAGATTGTGTGAAACAGTCCTGATCAATCCATGCTGCGGCCGACCGTATCGGCGACATAGGCGCCACGCTGCCCCAGCGGCCGTTCCGCGCCTGTCGTGGTGTCGCGGGCTGTCTGATGTTCCAGCTCCGCATTGATCTCCGCGCCGACGATGAGGATGATCACGGAAATCCAGGTCCAGATCATGAAACCGATCAGCGCGCCAAGCGTGCCATAGGTCGCGTTGTAATCGGCGAAATTGTCGATGTAGTAGGAATAGCCGAGCGAGGCCACCAGCCAGGCCAGAGTGGCAAAGGCAGCACCCCAGGTGAGCCAGGGCAATTTCGCCCGTTCGCGGCTCGGGCCGAAGCGATAGACCATCACCACGGCGGCCGAGACCAGCACGAGCAGGAACGGCCAGCGCAGCGTGCGGGCCAGAAGCTCGGTCCAGCGATCAAGCCAGAGATAGGCGAGAACCGCGGGCAGAACGCCGATCAGCGCCACCAGCACCATGGCGATCACGAGAAAGCCGATGGTGAAAGCAAAGGACATCAGCGTCAGCTTCAGGAAGCTGCGCTTCTCCTTCTCATTATAGGCGACGTTCATGGCATCGAACACCGCCAGCGTGCCATTATGCGCGCTCCACAACGCCACGCCGAGACCGACGAGGAAGCCGATGCTGAGCGAGGAGGTCTTCTGCGCCGTCAGCGCGCCGAGCTGGTTGAGAATGATGTCCATCGTGCCGGCCGGCAGCATGCCGTTGAGAAAGCCGATGGAAGCGCCGATGGACTGGGGATCGGCGATGATGCCGTAAAGCGACACCAGCGCGCCCAAGGCGGGAAACAGGGCAAGCAGCATATAGAAGGTGACGCCGGCGGCGATCAGGGTCACACGGTCATCCGAGACCTCGTGAACAACGCGCCAGAACACATCCTTCAGCCCGCGAATGGGAATCTGGTGCGGCGCCTCGGCTTGACGTCCTCGCCCGGCCTGCGCCGGCTCTCGCAAATCCTGCGCCTCGTTTTCCGCCTCGTCACCTGGCACGATGCCCGTCTGCGCCATCTCATCCCCCATTTTGACGCCCTCGCCCTGCGCGAGAGCCGATTACAGGCCCTGCAACCTTTGCTTGACCGTCCCAGCCCAAATGCGCCGCTATGCTTGCGATCCGCCTGCCGCTCTACTGCGCACACTTTTCCAGCGAGCTGACGCGCTCAGCCGGGATTGGCCTTGGGCGCGACATCCCCCGGCTTGATCACGGGCGTTGTGCCCTGCTGCGGCGGCGGGCTCACCATGTCGCCATCGCCCGTCGCCGGCGGCGCCAGAACGCCGTTGCAATTGTCCAGCCGCTCCGTGAGCGAAGCGCTGCCGTGATTGGGATTTGCGCCGGTACCGGTCGAAGAGGGCGCACCGGTGCAATTGGTGCCGCCGGGCGCCGGCGCGGTCTGCGCGATCGTTAGCGTTGCCATCAGCGCAGCGGCCGCGAAGGCAGCCGCTGCGACAAGGCGGCAGTGACGCGTCGACGCTTGTTTGAACATCGGACTCTCCTGCTTTCGCCAAGGCAACGCAAAGCCGCGCCTTCTGTTCCCGCTCCGCATGCCCTCTCCCTCCCCTGCTGCGCAGAAAAATGCCGCCCCGTGCTGGTCGGGGCGGCCGGACGATCAAGGCTGGAGAAGCGATCCCGCAGGATTAGCGATGAATGATATTGGCTTCGGCCCGGGTCTCGCCTGCCGACATCGACTTGAAGAAAGGCACCAGCTGCCAGACGGCCGAAAGGCCGACAAGCACATAGACGATGGTGGACAAGGCACTGTCCCGACCGCCGAACAGGGCCGCGACGAGATCGAAATCGGCCAGTCCGACCAGAAGCCAGTTCAGGCCGCCAATGATGACGAGAAGCAGCGTGATGATGTTAAGCGCTCGCATAATCAACTCCGTTTTCAAGGAAGGGCAATCACGAAAGCAAAACCAAAGCGGATTCCCTTTGTTCCTCTCGCTTCTTGTCACGGAAAATCATCTAGAGTCTGTCAGCACTACTCGGAATCGCGATGAGATTCCCTTGGGTTTGATTTTGTGATTCAAGATCATTGCTGGATT
>NZ_MKIO01000012.1 GCF_001938945.1 Xaviernesmea rhizosphaerae | reverse complement strand
CGCGCATACCTTCTTCTCAAGCATATGCATCGCTGCAACCGTTATCTTTTGGTTGTGATTTATGAGTCCTGAGCCTAGGCTACGAAGCTCTCTTCCCGGACCTCTTCTCGGACAAGACGGACAACGACCCGGGCGATCGGTTCTACGATACCTTCGTTCCTGTAATGCAGGGGGCGCTTGGTGAGAACATGTGGTCACGTGCTATTCACGCGCTTCGGCATGGCATGGCTGATACGCTGAAGCAGGCGGGCGTCTCGACGGAGGTGATCGATGACATTTCCGGACGGCTAAGCGAGGGTAGCGAAACAAACACGCGCTACACTAATCCGGCAGGCCTTCCGTTGATGCGCGAGGCCTTGAAGCACTACCCTCTCATCACGGCGGGCATCGAGCGAAAACCATTGCAACTCCTCCCTTGGGTCGAAAACAAGCAACCACCGCCGTGGGCACGTGAAGGCAAGAAGTGATGAAACCGAGGCGGAAATAATTTCCGCACCTTGCCTCGCTTCATGGCGCAGCAACACGACGGGTGCGTTATCGCACTCTGGAGAATCGATTCAGAATCAAACGGCGTTTTAAGAAGTAATGGGGGGAGCAGGTATCCAAAGAGCAAACGCCGTTCGGCGCGAGGAACGTGAGAAGACGACGGTGAAGGACGTCACCTGGCCGATAGAGTGACGGCTCACGTCTCCCGTTCGTTTCGGTCCGGAAAGAGCAGATGGAGCTTCCTACGGAAGGGAAGCCCACCGGATCGGTATTTGGCGACGAGGTCATCGAAGACGGCATCGCATTCGCGCTCATCGAAGCCCTGCTCGGTGAGCATGGAGACGATCACGCCCTGGAACGTCTCAAGCTCGGCCTCCTGGCCCTTGTCCACGGCGCGGCGGATCAACCAGTACAACGCCACCCTTGCAACATCGTCGCGGTCGGGACGCCGTGCCCGCCTGTTGGCGTCGCGAAGCGCCTTCTGCCGCTGCCTTGCCATCTTCATGCTCATGATCTCCACCCTCCTGCTCCTCGGCCTCCTTCATGGTCGAGGGACCGGCCGACCGGCGCAAGCGCCGTTTGGCGGAATCGGAATTCCAGAGTTCGGAATCGGCGGCTTGGAAACTTGAATCAAAAGACCGCAATTTGTCTCAACGTGCGGGCACGTCATGTCGCATCGACACAAGTTACCCCGAGGCAAACGCCGTTGCTGAATCAGCCTCCTCGACCTTTGAATCAAAAATCCAGACCACGGAATCAAATGAGCGCAATTTGTCTCAGATTGCGGGCGACTTGAGACAAGTCGTCCGCAATGCAAGCCAACTCAAGCCAGATCAGGTCACATCATTGCCCTAGCACCGGGCGCCAGGCGCCGTCTGTTCGGACGGCATGCTGTCAGTTTCCCGCCGTCCGATCAACGTGCTTCCGATCACCCTGTCTCAGAAGCTGCGCGACTGCACCTCCATCCAGCGCCTGGGCATCGAATAGAGCCTTGATAAGGGCATCGAGCTTGTCCCTGTTCTTGCTCAGAACATCGACTGCCCGCCCGAGCGCCCTCTCCAATCGTGCATGAATGCGGGCCGCGAGATCCGGATTGCTGTCGAGCACAGCGGTCGGGTCACGGTCTTCGCGATAGAGCAGCGGCTGGATCGCGCCGAAGCCAAGGGAACGCTCCATGGCGAGCGCCATTTTCGTGGCCCGCGCCAGATCGCTGTCGTCGGAACCACCCGATCCGGCGGACACCTTGCCGACCACAATCTGTTCGGCTGCCCGTCCGGCCATCAACATCGCAAGCATATCCTCGCGATAGCCGAGCGTATCGCTGCCGGACGCGGTGAATCCGAGCTGGCTATAGCCACCGCCTCCGGATGTGTCGATGTTCAGGCCATGGATCGGGCCGAGCCGCAGCGCATGATGGACGACCGCATGTCCGGCTTCGTGGATCGCGAACCGCCAGCGCAGATCGTAAGGCACCTGGGGCCGATCCATGCGGATGCCTTCCTCGAGATCTTCATAGCAGATCGGCCGCTTTTCCCGTCGGGCTTTCAGGCGTGCCTGGCGAACGATCCGCTCGATGTCGGCGCCGGTCAGGCCCATCGCCCTGGTTGCCAGCCGCTTTAACACCGACACGGCCGCCTCAGGTGTGGCCGGTTCCACATGCTTCGATGTCGTTGTCATGTCGTCGTTCCTTTCCGGGTGTCACCTGAACCGTGCTCATCGCTGTCTGTGTCAGCATCATTTTCTGGTGGCGGTGGGCCTTCCACATGCGGTCCCGCGACGTCCGCCTCCACCTCGTCGTGAGCTTCGCCGTTCAGTTTTCCAGCATCGCCAACCAGCACCGCCAGATCGTCACCGAGATGATGCATGAAGATGGCCGCAAGCGCTGCGATGTCGGGCATGGGGATTTCGATGTGCGTCTCCAATCGCCCTGAGCGCTTGATCGCGTCATCGATCTGGTCCGGCCTGTTGGTCGCCCCGACGATGACCAGCCCTTCACTTTTCACGGCACCATCGAGCAACTCCAGCGCCTTGTTGACCACCGTATTCCAGTAGTCCGCATATTCCCGCTCTGCCGGCTGCCGCTTGCCGATGCCATCGATCTCGTCGATGAACAGAATGGACGGGGCAATCGCGCGGGCCTCGGCAAAGGTCTTGGCCATCTTGGCGATGACATCGTTGAGATGGCCGCCCTGCAGCCAGGTCGAGACCGATGTGGCGACCAGCGGCACCTGCAGGCTGTTGCACAGCGCCCGCGCAAACGTCGTCTTGCCGGTTCCTGGCGGTCCATACAGCAATAGTTTGGTGCTCATATCAGACCAGGCGAGAGCCCCTGCCCTGTGATCGGCGAGATCAGCCTTCAGATCCAGCGCCCAGGTCTTGGCCTTGCCGTATCCGGAGAGCGTCTCGACCATCAGCGCCGGGCGATCGCCTTCCCCCGGCCCCCAGGGCTCCGGCTGGATGACCTCGGCACCCGACGGCTTGTCACGCTTCCATCCGCCGCCACCGTCTTTTCCGGATGAGGATTTCTCCGACGCTGCACCATCCTGTTTCGATTTCGAGGATTTGCCGGTGGCCTTGGATGATGGCTCGTCGTCGTCATCATCACCATCGCGAGCGGCAACACGATTGCGCTCGGTCAGCGAAGCCAGCACGTCGATCACCTCGGACGCGCCGCGACCCGGCCGGAACGCCAGCACCACGTCGTCGATGGTCAGGTAATGGGAGTCATAGGCATTGGTCCATCGGGTGAGCGCCGCCAGACCGGTGTCACCATACATGGCCTCAAGCATCATGCTGATGAAGGGGTAGTCGAGGAACCCGCCGACCAGGGCGATATCGGCGGCGATGCTGATTTCGGATGGGATGTGCTGTGCCGTCTCCGAGATTGCCACAACCGGATAATCCCGCGTCAGCGCATTGACCAGTCGCCGCTGAAGCGTGGCGCCTGTCAGGCGATGGATCGACTCGCCGATGAACTGGATGTACGCACGCCCCGTGCCGTCGGCGACCGCGAAGCTGCTATCGTCATAGACATAGTCACCGTCGATGCCGTTCGGGACAGCCCCGGGAAGAAAGCCCGGCAATTCGAGCAGCCGCCGCATAGCTCGTTCGAAGCCGGGCACGGGTGCGTGCAGGCAGATCACGGGCGCCGCCATGGCAATCGTCTGGACGATCCTGGCAAGCGGCATGCTCGTGTTCTCGATCGCGCGCGCCAGCACCAGAGCTGCAACGACGTTACTGACCAGCGGAGCCCTGCCCGCCCGGCCAACAAGGCCGACGGCATAGGCACGGCGTCTGTGATCGACTGCTGCGGCATGATCCTCGGCTGACACCTGACCGAACCGGTCTAAGGACGGCAGCAACGCTGTCGACGCCTTCCCCTCAGTCACCACAATGTCGGACTGTTGGGGTGGCGGCAACAGATAGGCCGCGAAGGTACGGCGGATCCAGGCGAGGTCCCGATCCCGATCACCGCGCATGCGATCGGTATCGAATGCGGGACTGTAGCGACGAAGAACATGACCATCGACCTCGACGATCTTCATGGCGAGAAGTCCATTGGCATGGGCATTGCGCTGGGCTTCACGCCGGGCGACGCGGTCGAGACGGCGCAACAGAAGACGGGCGAGTTTATTCATCGATCCGGCCCTCCGTCATCGCGGCAATAATTGCCGTTTTGGGATCGGACGATCCCGCCTTCTTTGATGTGTGTTTCTTCAAGCTCCCCGGCGCGGCTTGGCGACACTCCCGGATCCGGCGACGGCCCAGGCAATGCTGGGTCGGATGCGGCTGGCTCGGATCGGGTCGAGCCGAAGCAAGCAGATCGCGGTTGCGGTGCGCGAGCCAGTCGAGCATCAGACGGCAGGCGGGATTGCCACGCTCGGCCTGCGTCTGCAGTCGGCTGATGACCGTGTCCGGCACGGTGCCGGTCAGACCATCGCCCTGCCGGACATGACCAAGCGCCAGTCCGATCAGGAAGGCCGGATCGTCGATGGGCGGATCATGGCGAGCAGGTCCGGGATAGCGGAGGACGGTGCCATGCGAATGATGGCAGACAGGGTTCAGTGACGTCGAGGGCGATTTGATCGCCTCGCAGCGGATGCGCGGCGGCACATCCGGGGTGATGTCGGAAGTCATGGACACTCCTTCGCCGAACCACACTCGGGTCCAGCGTCAATGAGAGATGGAATGGGAAAGCCGGCCCTAAGGACTGATGGGCACGCATGACGGTCGACATCAGGCGCCTGACGCCAAGCGTCAGGGCGCGGCGGTCAGGCCATCAGGCAGCAGGCATCAACGGCAGTCGGATGACGTGTTCGATCAGTGCCGGGGGCGCCGGGCAAAGCCCACCCGCACAAACATGGGGACCGGTTCATCATCCTCGGTTTCATCGGCGTCCCTGAAGCCGTCATCATCGAGGCGATCGCGTAGATCGTCATCGTCGCAAGACCGGGCAGCCAGATCTTCTTCGTAACTCCGGCTCGGTCCATTGAGGTTGATCCGCGGATGGAGCGCCGCAGTCGCGGCCGTTGTCATCACTGCCGGATCCATGACGGGCGCCCTGTCCAAACCAAGCGCCTTGCACGCTTCGGCCTCGAGAAGCTGCTGTACCCGGATGCCGAAGCGCAGACGAAGTTCGGCCATGCAGGCGGCCACACCATCGATCTCCAGCAGGTCGTCGATCTCGGAGAGCGCCCAGATGCCGGTAGCATGATCGCTCGGTCGGCTGGCGCCATCGACGATCGCCACCTCGACCGCATCGACCATCAGCCGCTTCTGGTTCTTGTAGAGCCAGTCCGGCAGGACCATGGCCGAAGCCATCATCTTGAGCTTCAACTCTTCGAGCCGGCTTGTGTCGCCATAGGACGCCAACGACCGCTTCAAGTCGAGGATGTAGGCCGTGTGCCGGACGCGGTTCACGATGATGAGGTCGGGCGTGTAGCTGCCCTTGGCCGGCGCCTCGCAATCGAGCTTCACGCCATCGAGGCTCGACCAGTCGTTTCCGGCCACCGCTTCCATGGCCGCCTTGACCAGTGGCAGCTTCAACGACTGGGTCAGAACGAGGATGTTCGGATTGGCTTTCGCCAGCCGTTCGACCGCCTGCTCCAGCAGCTTGCCTTCGCGGAACGACACCGCCCGCACCAGCGAGGCGATATGAACGTAGTGACCGAGGATCGCGTCCTCAATCGGTTCGCCGTCGGCAACGGCGGCAATGGCGCGATCGATCAGCAAATCAAGATCGGCCTCGACATCGGCGAAGCGAACCAGATGCGGGTGACGGCGCAGCACCGCCGGTTCGCGAACCGCAGTCGGAGCCGCATTGCGGCCAAAGCCCAACGGGCGCGGGCGGGACCCGCAAGCTGCGGCAGCATCAGTCGCGGCGATCATGGAGCGGAGAACTTCCCCATAGGGAACAGAAACGGTATTCGTGCTCATAGCCCGATTCCTTCTTGTACAAGGTTGACGGTCAGGCCCTTGTCGATGTGTCCAGCATCGGCAGGGGCCGCTTTGTTCCGGCCATCCGGAACGCACTTACCCTGGCAGGACCCGGAACCGGGCTCAAGGTCCCGGACTGCAAAAAGAGAACGAAGCCGGTACAAGGTTAATGCCGGGCTCACGGCGACTTCTAAACCGAGACCCACTGGGCGCCTGCGACAGGTGCAAGGCAACCGCTTCAGCGATCATCATGCCCGACCGAAGCCGCCAATGAGAAAGGGCCGACAAGCGGCCCTCTCGATGTTGATGGAATGCCGGGCATCCGGCCCTCCAGTTCTCGTTGCCGCTTCACGCCGCGGTCGTCGGTGGCGAAGTCCGCTTGATCTTGTCCATGAACGCCGGGCGCTGAAAGCGCTTCTCAGGCTTGGCAAGCGCCTCGGCCACCGAAGGGATGGCGTCATCGTCAGATGCAGGCACCTTGAAGTCGCCGGTCATGATGGCGGCAAATCCATCCGTGAGCGTTGCGAGGTTCTCCTCCAACGACGGTCTGCTCAATGCCTTTGCCTTAGGCGAGGCCGAGGTTTTAGCCGGGGCCGAAGCGTCCGCGACAACCTTGGCAGAAGCGACCACGCCCTTTGCAACATCAGCCTTGACCTCCGGCCTGGTCGCCTCGCCTTTTTCGGGCGCGGCCCAGTTCAGCAGCGGCACGACCTCTGTCTCCAGCCAGGTCCGAAGCTCGGCCTTGTCAGGCCAAGAAGTCTCGCTGCCCATCTTGTAGAGCAACCGGCTGACCTTTTCCCAACCGGATTTTTCAGGCAGTACCGTAACCGTTGTGTCATGCTTGTCGTTCGGATGCGGCGTAACGAACTGGATGAGGCTTTGCAGCTCGCGGTGCGCGAGGCGTGCCGTGAGGTGGGTTTTCGCGGCGAGGTCCTTCTTGACGATGTTGTGTTTCGGCAAAGCCTCGAGCACATGGGCGCGGATCTCTTCGATATGCCCCACGAAAGATTTCATGCCGTCCCGTACCTTGATGGCGATGATCGCCTTGAGCCCAGCAGGCCCACCGACATCGTACGGATCGAGTTCGGGCTTCTCCTCAAGGTCCTGCTTCGACCCGGACATGATCGCCGTGACGTCCTGAACGCGCAGCCGATCATGCGTGCTGGCAAAGCCGATGGCCTGCTCGATCTGCTCCGGCGTGGCAGCACTCAGCTTTCCGAGGACAGTCGGACCGACAGCGAGTTCGATGAGCACCGCTTTGTAAGGAGCCAAGTTGCGGTGGACCGCACGCTGCGTCCGGACGTGGCGTGCAGTGTAGCCACAGCACTCGACGGCCCATTTCTCTAACGTGCCTTCCGGGAGCAGCAGGGCAAGCTTTTCGAAGCGCCCACCGCACTCGAAGGCCTCTTCAGTCGACCTGCGCCTCGCGCCGATGAAGAGCTTGGCGGCTTCCTCAAGCTCGGGCTTCACATCCTCAGCAATCGAGTTAGCTACGTAGAAGGCAGAGGCAGCAGAGGCGAGAGCAGAAGCTTTGGTGTTGTTTTTCACAGTCTATCTCCGTTTTGTTTGGATATCGCAAGTCCATCCGACCTTGCCCCTCCATTATCTCATAAACGCCAAGTAATTAAACCAACCAGCAGTTTTGCAATAAATTATTGCCGAGAATTACACTTTAAACAATACTTGTTTTACTTCAAAAATGACCGCACCAGCCCCAGTTTGACAGATTCTTGCTTTTCGTTGAGACAAGCAACGTTCACACTTAATGCGAGTGCCGCACCCGTCGGTTTCTGGCCGTCTTCGCTACCGGCCTTGCCTCTTTCCACATCCCGTCCGGCCTGGTAGCGAAGATGGACCGGTGACGTTTTCTGCGTGGAAGAGCGCACTCATGGCGAAGGCAATTCTGACCACCAAGGTCGATCCGACTTATGACGACCTTCCGGAGCAGCGGTATCACTTTCCGCGCACCTATCTGCGTCAGGTCGAGGCCGCGCGCGGTGACTGGATCGTCTATTACGAGCCACGACGGCCAAGCGGCGATCTGATGAAGACGGGCGGCAAACAGGCATATTTCGCAACTGCCAGGATCACCGACATCATTGAGGATCCGTCAAAGGCCGACCATTTCTATGCGCTGATTGATGACTTTCTGCCGTTCGATCATGCCGTGCCGTTCAAGGAGGCCGACCACTACTACGAGAGCGGTCTTCGCAAGGAGGACGGTTCAACGAACAAGGGCGCATTCGGTCGCGCCGTGCGCAACATTTCCGACGCCGGGTATGACCTTATACTCGCCGCAGGCTTCGCACATGTGCTCGGGCGACGGGATCGAGAACGTCCAGCGCCCGATCCGGTCGAGGAGGCGCGGATCGGCTTTGGTGACAACCCGCAGATCCCCTACGAAGTCGACAGTACAGATCGGCGGATCGTCTCTCAGGTGGTGCAGCGCCCCTTTCGCGACCGCGCGTTTTCCGTGGCGATCAAGGCGGCCTATCAGGACACCTGCGCCGTCACGGGCCTAAAGCTGATCAATGGCGGCGGCCGTTCGGAGGTCCAGGCTGCACACATCCGCCCGGTAGCCGACCGAGGGCCAGACAGCGTACGAAACGGCCTCGCACTCTCCGGCACCGTCCACTGGATGTTCGACCGCGGCCTGATCTCGGTCGATGACGACTACAACCTGCTGATCGCGAGCGGCGGCGTGCCGGATACCATCACGCGCCTCATCAATCCCGAGCGGCGCCTGCTTGTACCGTCACGCCCGGACGAGCGGCCACATTCGCAGTTCCTGCAATACCACCGCGAGAAGGTGTTCAAGGGGTGAAGTAGCGGAAATTATTTCCGCGGAAATCTGGCACGGAATTCACTTGTCGGGCGGCGCGTAAAATAAATCGATCATCTCGCTTGTGTAGTCGCCACTATTGTCATTGAATTTCACGCGAATGTCTGGGTGCTCAAGGACGCTCACTGTTTTCTCACCGCCCATTGCAACAAGCTCCACCATATACGGTTCGTCACCACAGCCGCAGATGACGCGGCTTTGCATTGTGAGAACCGAGTCGCGATCTTCCTGCTTGGCTATATCGTATTGAATATCATCAATTTCTGCTTGGATCTCAAACCCCTCGCAACGAGGGTTTGGGCACGTAAACTTGATATCCAGCATTCTAATGGCTTCTTTCTGAAATTCGGCGCTTCCTACAAGCCACAACCTTTTGTATTTGCAGGCACCCATATACAAGTCTCAAATCCTGAACTGGTAAATGAAACGCCACTAAATCATAGGCGCTCTATCGTTGACGACAGCTCTGGATTGCCGAGACAGGAAAGTTGAATATTGTGGGCAATCCTGGAACGTTCGAATAGAAGCGACGGTCTAAGCCGAAAATGAGCGAATGAGCATTGCGAACGTGAGCGTACAGGAACTGAAATCTGCCCTTTGGGACGCGGCGAACACGCTGCGTGGATCGGCTGTCGATCGGACCGATTGGAAGGGCTACATTCTTCCACTGCTATTCTTCAAGCGGATCTCGGATGTCTGGGACGAGGAGACCGAGGAAGCTCGTGAGGCCTATGGCGAGGCTGATCCGTCAATGTTCCCCGAGGTGCACCGATTTGTTCTCCCTGAGGGGTGCCACTGGAAGGACATTCGACAGGTCGCCACCAACGTGGGTTCGGCACTTCAAAAAGCAATGCAGGATATAGAACGCGCGAATCCTGACACGCTTTATCGAGTCTTTGGATCGGCTGATTGGGGCAACAAGGAAAAGTTCAGCGATGAGCTATTGAAGGACTTGGTCGAAGGATTCACGGAGATCAAGCTCGGCAACAAGGCGGTAACCACCGACGTTCTAGGCGACGCCTACGAGTACTTGGTTGGCAGATTTGCCGACGTGACCCGTCGAAACAAAGCAGGGGAATTTTACACGCCTCGAAGCGTTGTGCGGATGATGGTCGAGATCCTTGACCCAACGGAAGGAGAGAGCATCTACGATCCCGCCTGTGGTACCGGCGGTATGCTGCTCGGCGCCATAGAGCACGTGATCCGCAAAGGTGGCGACCCCCGGACGTTCTACGGCAAGATCTATGGCCAGGAGAAGAATCTGACTACCGCGGCCATTGCGAGAATGAATCTCGTCCTTCATGGGATTGAGGATTTTGAGGTCGCTCGTGAGGACACGTTGCGCAACCCGGCCTTCACGGACTCCAGCACGGGCGGCCTCGCCACTTTCGACTGTGTAATTGCCAATCCGCCGTTCTCGCTCAAGGAGTGGGGCCGCGATCTATGGGAGACCGACCCTTGGGGCCGCGCCTTGTACGGCATCCCCCCGGAGAGCTATGGCGACTACGCATTTGTTCAGCACATGATCGCTTCCATGGCATCGTCAGGAAATAGCCGCATGGCCGTCGTCCTGCCGCAAGGCGCATTGTTCCGGAAGGCGGCCGAAGGCTCGATCCGCGAGGCCCTGCTGAAAAAGGACATGGTCGAGGCGGTCATCGGCCTTGCGCCGAACCTGTTCTACGGCACGCAGCTCGCTGGATGTGTCGTCATTCTGCGTCGCAAGAAGGCCGAAGCCCGGAAGAACAAGGTCCTGATCATCGACGCCTCCAGTCTGTTCCGCAAAGGGCGGGCGCAGAACTTCCTCGATCAGAAGCACAGCGACCAGATCGTCGCCTGGTACCGCACCTTCGAGGACGTGGAGGATCGCGCGAAAGTCGCGACCCTTGACGAAATCAAAAAGGAAGGCTGGACGCTGAATATATCACGCTACGTCCTGCCGCCGATCGGCCAGGACATTCCGGCGCTACCGGAGGCCGTCGAGGCGTTCAAGACCGCGCTTGCCGATGCGCGAGCCGCTGAAGACCACCTGCGCAAGGTTCTGACTGAGGGAGGGTGGCTGCAATGAGTGGGCTAACCCAACGCGATCTCGAAAGCTATCTCTGGGGTGCCGCCACGCTGCTGCGCGGACTGATCGATGCTAGCGATTATAAGCAGTACATCTTCCCGCTGCTCTTCTTCAAACGCCTGTCCGACGTATGGGACGAGGATTACCAACAGGCGCTCAACGAAACTGGCGATGGGGGCTATGCCACCGCTACTGCCAACGACCGCTTCGTGATCCCCGAAGGCGCGCATTGGAACGACGTGCGCGCTGCATCCCGCGATGTTGGGCGGGCTCTGCTGTCGGCCTTCCTTGCCATTGAGGCCGCAAACCCCGAACGCCTGCAGGGTGTCTTCGGCAATGCGAATTGGACCGACAAGGCCCAGATGCCCGACAGCACGCTGAAGAACCTGATCGAGCACTTCTCCAAACATGACCTGACCCTCGCTGCCGTGCCGGAGGACGAGCTTGGCAACGCCTACGAATACCTCATCAAGAAATTCGCCGATGACAGCGGCCACACCGCGCAGGAGTTCTACACCAACCGTACCCTCGTTCATCTGATGGCGCAGATGCTGGAGCCCCAGCCGGGCGAAAGCATCTATGACCCGACCTGCGGCACCGGTGGCATGCTTATTTCCTGCTTGGCCGAGGTGAAACGGCGTGGCGGCGACATCCGCACCACCGGCCTTTACGGGCAGGAGCTGATCACCATCACCGCCGCCATCGCGCGGATGAACCTGGTCATCCATGGCGTAGACGATTTCCACATTGCCAGCGGAAACACATTGGCCACGCCGGCCTTCGTGCAAGGCGACCGATTGCGCAGCTTCGACGTGGTCCTGGCTAACCCACCCTATTCCATAAAGAAATGGAATCGCGGTGCGTGGGAGCAGGATGCCTGGGGGCGCAACTTCCTTGGCACCCCACCGCAGGGGCGGGCGGATTACGCTTTCTTCCAGCACATCCTGTCGTCGATGCACCCGAGGACAGGACGCTGCGCGATCCTGTTTCCGCATGGCGTGCTGTTTCGCAACGAAGAGGCCGAGATGCGGCGCAGGCTGGTCGAATCCGACCGGGTCGAATGCGTGCTGGGGCTTGGGCCCGGGCTGTTCTACAACTCGCCGATGGAGGCCTGCGTGGTGATCTGCCGGTTGCAGAAACCCGAAGCGCGCAAGGGGCGCATCCTGTTCATCGATGCGGTGGCCGAGATTGCGCGCGAACGGGCGCAAAGCTTTCTGCGCCCGGATCATCAGGCACGCATCCTGTCGGCCTATAAGGCTTTTGCGGATGAGCCCGGCTTTGCCGCGGTGGCGGAGGTGACCGATGTACTGGCGGCCGACGGCAACCTGTCGATTGCCCGCTATGTGAAGCGGCCCAACGGGGCGATGGCGGGTGGCGGTGCCACACTGGCGGCGACTTGGGCGGCGTTTGATGAGGACGGGCGCGAGTTCTGGTCGGGTATGGACGCGCTGGTGGACATGCTCGATGGCCTGACGCCTGGGGAGGATGCCGATGCTTGAGCGGCCGATTTCCAAGGCAGGGTGGACGCGCGTGCGGTTCGACCAGATCGCCACACAGATCAACGACCGGGTCGACAACCCCGCCGAGGCCGGGGTGGATCGCTATGTCGGGCTGGAACACCTCGATCCCGACAGCCTGCGCATCCGGCGCTGGGGTGAACCCACGGATGTGGAATCGACCAAGCTGCGGTTCCAGCCGGGCGACATCATCTTCGGCAAGCGGCGCGTCTATCAGCGCAAGGTGGCGGTGGCGGATTTCGAGGGCATCTGTTCGGCACATGCCATGGTGCTGCGCGCCAAGTCCGGCGCGGTGCTGCCCGAGTTTCTGCCCTTCTTCATGCAGAGCGACCTGTTCATGGAACGGGCGTTGAGCATCTCGGTCGGGTCGCTGTCGCCCACGATCAACTGGAAAGCGCTGGCGGCGGAGGAGTTCCTGCTGCCGCCGATCCAGGAGCAGGCGCGGTTGGTAGAGGTCATGAGTGCGGGTCGTAGCGCCACCGAAGCGATGGCTAATCTCCTATCTCGGCTGCGTGAGCTTCGAGCTTCAGTGGTTCTTGCTGTCACTGGCGGTGATGGTTCTGATGGCGCGGAATTGGTTCGGCTGGGAGAGATTTCGAACGTCGTTCGTGGTTCAACCCCACGTCCAGCAGGCGACCCGCGCTATTTTGGTGGCGACCACATTCCATGGATCACCGTTGGAGAAATCACCAAGGATGACGGTGTCTATCTGGAGACTACCGAGGCACAACTGACCGAACTTGGGGCCAGCTTCAGCCGCCAAATCCCCTCCGGCACGGTTATTCTGTCCAATAGTGGTTGGACGCTTGGCGTTCCGAAAATTTTGCGCATCACTGGCTGCGCTAATGACGGCGTTGCAGCATTTCTTGACCTTGATCCGAGAATAGACCCTCTGTTTCTGTATTTCCGTCTTTTCGGGATGACTGAGTATCTGCGCAATGCAATTGCTGCCGGCGGCGACCAGCCCAACTTGAACACCGATCTAATTTCGAAGCTGACGATTCCGCTGCTATCTCTCGAACAGCAGTTAGGGGCCGTTGCGCAGGTGCATGCAGTTCAGGCCGAAATAGACAAGGCAAAGCTCAGGTTGACTGCTCAGCAGGAGCTGTATCGCAGCTTGGCTGGCACCGCATTAGTTTCAAGGGAATAGCTTGATGGCGTTCAACGAGTCCAACACCGTCGAAGCGCATCTGCGCGACCTTCTCGCGGGCGCGGCCTCGGCCCGCCCGACGCAACTCTCCATCGGCCTCGCCCGCACGGGCGGCAGGATCGCGGGCCTCGGCTGGCATTACGTCGCCCCGGCCGACCTTCCCCGCCAGCCGCAAGAGGTGCTGGTCGAAGCCCATCTGCGCGACGCCCTGATCCGCCTGAACCCCGACATCGCCGCGAACCTCGGCCGGGCCGATGACGTGCTCTACCGCCTGCGCGCCATCGTCATGGGTGCGCGGTCGGATGGCCTCGTGAAGGCGAACGAGGAATTTGCCGCTTGGGCACTGGGCGAACGTTCGATGCCCTTCGGCGCGAATGGCGAACACGTCACCATCCGCCTGATCGACTTCGATGATATCGAGAAGAACAGCTTTGTCGTCACCCAGCAGTTCACCATCCGCGCGGGCAAGACGGAAAAGCGCGCCGATCTGGTGCTGCTGGTCAACGGCATTCCGCTGGTCCTGATCGAGGCCAAGACGCCGGTGCGGTCCAGCCAAAGCTGGCTCGACGCCGCCTTGCAGGTGCATGACGACTATGAGCGGAACGTGCCGGAGCTGTTCGTGCCCAACGTCTTCTCAGTTGCGACCGAGGGCAAGGAGTTTCGCTACGGCTCGGTCCGGATGCCGGTGGATATGTGGGGCCCTTGGCGCGACGGTGACGGGCCGCAGACGATGGGCGCGGTGGAAAAGGCCGCCGCCTCGATGCTGCGCCCGGCGATGGTGCTGGATATGCTCGACAGCTTCACCGCCTTCGCCACCCAGAAGGGCAAGCACCGCATCAAGATCATCGCCCGCTATCAGCAGGTGGACGGCGTCAACAAGATCGTCGCGCGGGTCGTGGCGGGCCAGCCGCGCAAGGGGCTGATCTGGCACTTCCAGGGGTCGGGCAAATCGTTGCTGATGCTGTTCGCCGCGCGCAAGCTGCGGCTGCACCCGGCGCTGAAGAACCCCACGGTGCTGATCGTGGTAGACCGGATCGACCTCGACAGCCAGATTTCCGGCACCTTCTATGCGGCCGACATGCCGAACATGGTTCGCACTGAAAGCAGAAAAGAGCTGGCCGATCTGTTGGGCAAGGATGCTCGCAAGGTGGTGATCACGACGATCCATAAGTTCGCCGAGGCCGACGGCGTGATGAACGACCGCGATAACATCATCGTGCTGGTGGACGAGGCGCACCGCACCCAGGAAGGCGATCTTGGTCGCAAGATGCGCGAGGCGCTGCCGAACGCGTTCCTGTTCGGCCTGACCGGCACGCCCATCAACCGCGCCGACAAGAACACCTTCTACGCCTTCGGTGCCGACACAGATGAAGGCGGCTACATGAGCCGCTATGGCCTGAACGATTCAATCCGCGACGGGGCAACGAAGGAGCTGCATTTCGAGCCGCGATTGGTAGATCTGCACATCGACCAGATGGCCATCGAGGAAGCCTATGCCGAACTAACGCAGGGCCTCACCGACGAGGACCGGGATCGGCTTGGCAAGGCGGCTGCTAAGATGTCGATCCTGGTCAAGGCTCCCGAGCGCATCCGCGCTATCTGCGCCGACATCGCCAAGCACTTCCATGAGAAGGTCTCCCCGAATGGCTTCGGGGCGCAGGTGGTGACCTTCGACCGCGAGAGCTGTCTGCTTTACAAACAGGAGCTGGACAAGCTCCTGCCGCCCGAGGTTTCTGACGTTGTCATCTCCGTCAACAGCGGTGAGCCGGAATATGCGCCCTACAAGCGCGACCGGGATGCCGAGGAAAAGCTGCTCGACCGCTTCCGCGATCCGAAGGACCCGTTGAAGATCATTATTGTAACCTCGAAGCTGCTCACCGGCTTCGATGCGCCTATCCTCCAGACGATGTATCTGGACAAGCCGCTTCGCGACCACACGCTCTTGCAGGCGATTTGCCGTACGAACCGCCCCTATGGCGAGCAGAAGACGCATGGCCTGATCGTCGACTACCTCGGCATCTTCGACGATGTGGCGCAGGCATTGAAGTTCGACGAGGAAGGCGTTCAAAAGGCGGTGTCGAACATCGCCGAACTGATCAACGCCCTGCCGGCCGCCCTGCAGAAGTGTCTTGCCTATTTCGCGGGCGTGGACCGCAGTTTAACCGGCTACGAGGGCCTGATCGCTGCGCAGGACTGCATCCCCAATAATGAACTCCGTGACGCTTTTGCAGCGGACTTCAGTGTGTTGGCTCGCATTTGGGAAGCACTGTCACCTGATCCAGTCCTTTCAAAATACGAAGGTGACTACCGGTGGCTGGGACAGGTCTACGAATCCTTGAAGCCGTCGAGCGGAACCGGCCGGTTGCTCTGGCATCGACTGGGCGCCAAGACCATCGAGCTGATACATGAAAATGTGCATGTGGACGCGGTCCGCGACGATCTCGATACTCTGGTCCTAGATGCCGAATTGCTTGAAACTGTGCTTGGCAATCCTGATCCCGAAAGGAAGGCCAAGGAAATCGCGGTCAAGTTGGCGGGTCGCCTTCGGAAGCATTCAGGAAATCCGAAGTTCAAGGCGTTGGGTGAGCGCTTGGAAGACCTGAAGAACCGGCATCAGCAAGGACTATTGTTGTCGATCGACTTCCTGAAGGAGCTTCTGTCGCTGGCGAAGGACGTGGTGAAGACCGAACGCGAAACACCGGAGGAAGAGGACATTGATCGCGGCAAGGCTGCTTTAACAGGGCTGTTTGAAGACGCACGAAACGGCGATACGCCCGTGATGGTCAAGCGAGTCGTCGATGATATCGACGAAATCGTTCGCGCTGTCAGGTTTGATGGATGGCAAGCAACCCATGCCGGTGAGCGAGAAGTTAAGAAGGTACTGCGTTTGACGCTTTTCCGGTACAAGCTTCATCAGGACGCTGAGCTGTTCGAAAAGGCGTACGGGTATATTCGGGAATATTACTGAGCAGAAAGGCATTTGATGAATCCGACGATATCAACGGAAACGCTTGTTGAAGAAATAAGTAAGGCGGCATTTACCGGAAATGCTGCCGCGTTTGTCGGCGCGGGCATCTCCACTCCTTCAAAGCTTCCGAACTGGATGGATCTGTTGCGTCCGTTAGCGGAGCCTATGGGGCTGCAGATCACGGAGGAGGACGACCTTCCAGGGATCGCCCAATATATCGTCAACATGTCTGCTGGATCTCGCACTTCGTTGTTCGCTAGAATACAAACCGCAATCAAACAGTCGAAGTCAAAACCAAATCACTATCATCAGTCGCTCGCCCGGAGCGCGATCGATCTGGTCTGGACTACTAACTACGACGATCTTTTGGAAACGGCCTACCCGGTTGGCGCTCCTGTTGTGCATTCGAGAGACACAGACATAGCGCACCACCATGAACCGGGGCGACGCGAAATTATTAAGGCGCACGGATGCATAAATCGCTCCTCTGCGGATGAGCTCGTCATTACGCGTGAAGATTTCGAAGATTATTTCGTGAAACATCCACTGATGGCGGAGCGACTGAGAAGCGATCTTCAGCGAAAAACATTTCTGTTCGCAGGCTACGGCTACGGTGATCCTAACATAGCCAGCATTTTAGTCGAGGCGCGAAGGCTGGCGCACAAGGTGCCGAAACAGCGTTATATGCTTCAACGGAAGGCTGACGCGAGCAAAGCTCCAGATGCCATTCAAAGGCAACAACAGTGGGCCATGGACCTGCGGCGAATAGGAATTGACTGCGCCATCGTAAACAACTTCGATGAGTACGCGGCTGCTTTGGATAGCATTGCACTTAGGTCCAGAGGACCAACGATGTATGTTACCGGCGGTCATACCGCAAACAGCAAACTGGCTGAAGAAGTCGGCAGAGAGCTAGCCAAGCGAACCGATGTTTCAGTTGTCTTGTTTGATGGACAGTCCACAGGCGCAAGCAGGAGCTTTATACAGGCGTTTGTAGATCAGGCAGCCAAGGATAGGATCGATTTCCGAGAGCGGATTCGGTACTTTCCCAATCCTTATGCACAAGTTCCCGCTCTCTCAAATGATCCCGAACTCTTGCCTCGCCTCAAGGAATGGCGGGCTGAGATGCTTCGAGCGGCTAATACCGTCTTAGCTTTCGACGGAGGAATGGGAACTCGGGCCGAGGTCGAGCTTGCTGCTGATCTCGGGTGCAACATCTTGCTGTGCGCCGAAACCAGCACGGGTTCGTCTGCTTCTCTGGCCCAGATAGCGCATATCCGGAAACTCCTTCCATATGACCACGGGTACCTAAGCTCCACAGACAGCGGAACTCCGATGCAGCCTGCAGAAATCGTCGACCTTGTGTTAACAAAAATGCCTCAGTGGAAAAGTTGGTGACGCTTGTTTTTCGTCCAGATGGTGCTGCATTAGACGTTGGTCCCGGAAAGCCAACTCGCGTCAACGCGTTGATCGGTGCCAGCCATCGTCGCAACGTTTCTGACCAGCTTCGCAAACTCGAGGCATTGCGTGCAACAGCCGCGCCATGCCAGATCGTTTCCGATTTGAGCATTGTCCAAAACAACCCTTCCATTTGGAAAGCAATACTAGATTTTGGGTACTTCGCTGCGACGTTACCGATTTACACGGTCGAACCTCGTCAACAGGGCATTGACGAACTAGAACTACTAGATCGAGTCAGGGAACAGGCCGAAGGTGGGGTTGGCATCATCACCATTCATCCCACCCCTACCCAGGAAATCATTACTCAGGCACAATCTCGATTAGTGCCATTTACTTCCAGAGGCGGAGGCATTGTTATCAAAGACCTTGCGGTCTCGCGACGCCGGGAAAACGTTTATGTGCGCATATTGCCTGACATCATTGCTATCTGCCTGAAGTATAAAACCACGATCAGCCTTGGAGCTTCGTTCCGGTCTGCCAACATCTTCGATAGCGCCGATGCTGCACAGATGTCCGAAATCAGACTACAGCTCGAACTAGCCCAACAGATAAAGCGTGAAGGGGTTGGGGTCATCATCGAGTCGCCTGGTCATGCGCGGCCCAGTTCGATTGCGTTAATCGCGGACGCACTTTCATCAAGTGGTGTCCCAATTATGCCCTTAGGACCAATCCCCACAGACGTTGCCGTAGGGCAAGATCATGTTTCGTCCGCCATTGGAGCTACACTCATGGGCTTGAAAGGCGCCGCTCACATATTGGCTGCCGTCACCCGAGAAGAACACACGGGCAATATCCCGACAATTCCCTCGACAATCGAAGCAGTCAGGGCTGCGGCTATAGCCGCCCACGTGATCGACATAGAGATGCTCGGAGCGATCGATGAAGATCTAGCAATAACTGAGCGGCGCGCTGCCACACGCACCTGCGTCGATGGAAAGGTTAGCAAAGGGTGCAATCGATGCGCCGCCCAATGTCCGCTTTACGCAGTGTAAGGCGGAAATTATTTCCTCAATACGTCCGCGCAACATTTGCGATTAGGCAGTCGCATCGCCCACCAATGTGTTTCAGGTACCGCTATTACGTTCTGCTCGGTGAGCACCCACTACCGCTTGTCAGTCCACGAGTCGATCAAGCGCACTGGCCTCAAGTTCAGGAATTTCCGCGGCCGTCACCATCTCCCATAGCCGCGCGACCCGGCCGATTTCATGGCTCGTCGTCGTTACAAAAAAGCGATCTCGAGCGCGAGAAGCTGCCACGAAAAAGGCCAAGGCTTCCTCATCCATGTCCGCACTTGAGAAAAATCCGTCATTCTGAAGATGAAGAAAGAATACTGTGTGCGCCTCTAGCCCCTTGCTCTTATGAACAGTCATGAGCTTTACTTGATTTCTGCCCTGGAACTGCGTGATCGCCTCCTGCCAAGTCTCTGCCAAGTCTGCACACTCCTGCAGAAACTTGATGGTTGCGGAGTGTATGGCGGCGAACCTAGCAGGATTTGAATAATCTGGCGCCAGTTGTGAAAGCGTAGTCGTCCCGAGGGAATCGAAGATGCCCGTTGCAACGCTCTCGGCCGTGGTGCCTGACGGAGCGTTGGCCGTAGCGGCTCTAGCGAGCTTAACTGCCTCTCTGATCTTCTGCTCCACCTTTAGTTCGGCAGATGGCCTGTCGTCCTGGTTACCAAAGATCGGACCGATCATGTTGCGCAGCCTATGGAACGGAGCGCCACTCCGGTCATCGATTGCCATCTGGAGCGCACAGATCACAACATCTGGTAGCGGCTCGGTCATCAGTTCCTGGATTTGAATTTCTCCTAGGGATCGCGCTTCGTTGCGAAGCGTGAGGCCTTCTTCGACAAAGGCGAACGCAAGTTTTTCCTCCAGCTTGTCTGCTCTTTGCCGGGCGAGAAGCATGAAGTCCTCAGGTTTGTACCGGCCGGAACCGACCGCCGCTGCGATGGACTTGGCGATAGCAGTGGCCTCTTCCCTGGCGTTCGGGAAATGAATTGCGCCATCTGTGAGGCGTGGAACGTCAGCTTCACCGCGTGCAGAAGTTACCGGGACTGCGTCAGGTTCTATGTCTGTTGCCATCGCATTTACGATCGCAACAATCCTTGGATTGGACCTGAAATTCGCGGTCAGAGCGATGACATCCGCGCTAAAATCTTGTGCAAATTCCTGGAAGATGCCGGATCTGGCTCCTGCAAAAGTCATGATTCGCTGCTTGCTGTCACCGACGGCCGTGATCACCGCGTCAGATCCCAGGAAAGCTTGCTTCAGCAACGCATACTGCAGTCCGGTCGTGTCCTGGAATTCGTCGAGAAACAAATGAGAATAGGTCATACGCAGTGCAGACTGCACATTAGGATTATGAGCCAGGATCGTCATTGCCAGGGTGGAAATCATTCCGAACGTTAGCTGGTGGGTTCGGTGCTTTCTCAGACGCGCTGCCCAGTAATGAAGGCCCGCTTGATTAGGGAAATCATCTTTCTTGGGATTGAGCGGCAGCGGTCCCGCTTCGGCGGTTAGTGTCGCGTGACCACGCTCGAGCCCCGTTGCGCTTATTGAGATATTGGCATCTCGTCGAAGGCGGCCAGCGAAATCATCCCAGTCCTGCCAACGTGGCATTATTACTTCATAGTTCCGCTCCGGCCGGCACCATTCCGGAAGCGCCGAACGGAATCGGTCGACGATGCTCTTGGCAAAGGCGTCGAAGGTGTAGCTCTCCAGACGCAGCCCAAGATCTTCACCCGCCCGTGCAGTCACACGGTCCTTCAGGTTTTTTGCGGCATCACGCTTGAAGCTGATCGCGAGAATCCTTCGGGGTGCCTTGCAGGTGTTCGTTTCGAGAAGATAGCTGGCGCGTTGTGCCAGAAGCTCAGTCTTTCCCGCACCGGGACCTGCAACAATGGCTGCGCTTTTATCACTCTTAACAACGTCCAGGGCTGCAGAGTCTAGGTTGATACCATTTCCCGGATGCCATCGGGCTCGCTCGATAATCGACACTAGAAATCTCCCCGGATGTATGGAGAAAGCAGATCTTGGCAACGTCCAAACATGGCTACTAGCGGCTCGGGGCAATCGGCTTTCATCTTATCACTAGAGATATTCGATAGAGCCTCGACGTGGGAGACCGGCTTACTGTTCGACTTGAACAAGGCGTCATACTGCGCCAGTTCTAAGGCAGAGAAGCGATCCGCAGCCTGATAGGCGTCCAGGCCAGAACCATCTTTGCCGAAAACGGATTTCTTGTAGCTGTCGGCGTCATCCGGCGTATCAATCGACGCGACCTTACCATAGCTGTCCGGGTAAGATTTGATCATCATCATGTCTAGGCTCAGGACCTATTAATTTGGTTTGAGATGTGATTCACGGTTTCGGAAAGGAGACCGTGATGAGTGATGTGTTTT
>NZ_MKIO01000011.1 GCF_001938945.1 Xaviernesmea rhizosphaerae | reverse complement strand
GCGCGCATACCTTCTTCTCAAGCATATGCATCGCTGCAACCGTTATCTTTTGGTTGTGATTTATGAGTCCTGAGCCTAGCTTCTATAAGTACAGGGGCCACACCGTTAGGCGGGTGAATGCTGTTTTACAGAAATTTACCGATGATCCGGATGAGGCACTGCGGTGTTTTGTAGGATATCTCATGCTCGATGCATGGATCGGTAACGGAGATAGGCACAACGCAAACTGGGGGCTTGTGCTGGATTCGCAGAAGCGCACTATCACGCTGGCGCCAACTTTCGATCACGCGTCGAGTTTGGGTAGGGAACTGAGTGACGCGGTGAGAGCAGAGCGCATGGTTACGAAAGACAAACGCTTCGATGTGCGGGCATACGCCGAAAAAACGCGATCGGGGCTCTACATGGACCGGACGGATAAGCGACCACTGTCAACCATTGATGCTTTTCGTCATGCGAGTTCAGCGGGGAAAAAGCACGAGGAGTTCTGGTTGGCGCGCCTCTCGAAAGTGGATCCGGGTGACCTATCTGATATTTTTGAGCGCATACCTGCAGAACTCATTAGCACTGAGGCGGCGTCTTTTGCCTTGAATATGCTCGAAATCAACAGGCAAAAGCTATTGGGGCAAACGTGATGCGATCATTCTTCCTGAATTGGCAAGATCCGGAAACCCGAAGATGGCTCCCTGTTGCAAAGCTGATTAACCAGAGCGGGTATTATATTTTTGGATACACGCGCGGCTCTCAGGTTTCAGGAAACTTTCTTCCGTTTGGCAGAATGAATGATGTCTCGTCGTTGTACATCTCTAACGACCTGTTCCCTATCTTTGCCAACCGGGTCATGAACGAAAAAAGGCCAGAATACGCGAGGTACGTGCGTTGGTCTGGCCTAGACAGAGAGAGCGACCCATTGGGGCTGATGGCGCGAATTGGCGGCATGCGTGCGACTGATGCACTGCATGTGTCGCCGGTTCCTGTGAAAAGTCGTGACGGCCGGTATAGATCTGTTTTTTTTGTCCATGGAATTAGTCATCTAACGCAGGAGTCTGCAGATCGAGTAACAGCTCTGGAGCCTGGCGAAGTCTTGTGTCCGATGCTGGATATTCAAAATCCACACGATGGAAATGCTGTCTGTCTCAGAACGCAAAATCCTGCTGTCATCATTGGCTATTGCCCTCGATTTGTTGCTCCAGACCTTCGATATCTCTTCGAGAGTGCCAAGATAGCTCCTCGTCTGAAAGTACTTCAGGTGAATCGGGATGCGCCCTCTCAGTTCAAGCTTCTGTGCGAAGCGGTGTCATCTTGGCCTGAGAATTTTGTACCCTGCAATAGTGAAGAGCATCAGCTTATCAGTAATGTTGCAGTTGAAGATGCGCTGAAGACTGTGAGTACTGCAAAACCATTTCAACGAGCAGCGGGCTAACGAGCGGGCCGAGTACTGCGGCTACTAAAAGCCGGGTACACATGTTGGCTTTTCCTCGCTCGGGCCCGAAAGAAAGTTTGTCCGAACTCCTTCTTTATCCACCGCTCATAGTGCGCGGAGGACCGCTGATGGGCGGGATCAATCATCGTGTGGATACTGTCGAAGATGATGCAGTAGCCCTATGTCACCTGAGGCAGCTATTGGCCACTTCCGAGCTTATATTCCAGAGGCGATATCTTCGCTGCATTCTAGATCGTGCCCAATAGCGGAAGGTCTGGCACCGGCCCCATATCGGACAGCTTGCCGCCGAAAGCGGATGAACGCTATTAGCGCATCGCTGCCATGACAGCCTCCGACCCTAAGCGGTCATGGCCACCTCAGCCAGGTAGCCGATTCCGTTAGACTCACCGCCGTGGGTCTGGCATAAGCACAGGCGGACGCGATCGCCGTTATCTATAGAACGGGATCGGGCGACAGATTGACGTCACGTTGCTGCCGCGAGACCACGCTGGCCGTCCATTCAATGATACCACCTTATGACGACCCTTGGCCCAGAGCGAACACCCTCATTGTTCGATCCAGACTTGGGTAGGGTTCTCAGTCTGATGAAGGCGAGAAATTGAACCCCTCCCATTCGATCCGCTCTTGCCAATCTGGATGGCCAGCAGACCGGATGCGCTCGACCTGGGCGCGTTTGTGTGCAATCTGAATCGAGTGCCCGTCCCGCGCTTTCATGCCGCGTAGCTGTTCTCTGGCATTCCACAAGGCATCACGCCAAACCTCTTCCGAAATCCAATTGCTAGCCATGCCGGACAATCTCTCACTAAACGTTTGAGTTGTATTAAAGGGCGCACGATGTCCGGTGCTGGCGCAAAGCCGACATGAAGACGGCACGAACCTGCGTCCCACCCCCTCACGTCCCACAAAACGTCCTTCTCACCCGCTCCTCCTCCCTCGGCGCTTCCGCCAGCGGCGCATGCTCCGGCTGGTCGTCATAGGGACGGGAGAGCGCTTTCTGCAGGGCTTCGAACAGGGAGAAGTCGCCGTCTTCCTGGGCGGAGGCGATGGCCTGTTCGATGCGGTGGTTGCGGGGGATGAAGAGGGGGTTGACCTTGCGCATGGCCGCGCTGCGGGCGGCAAGGTCGCCGGGCTCGCGGGCGAGCCGGGCGCGCCAGGCTTCCAGCCAGCCGGAGAGCGCCACCGGCTGGCGGAAGCGTTCGGCCAGCGCCGCAGCATCGCCGGTCACGGCATCGGCCAGCGCGCGGAAGGCGAGCGTGTAGTCGGCTTCGCCTTCATGCAGCAGAGCGAGGAAGGCCTGGATCAGGTCGAGGTCGCCGTCTTCCTGCGTGGTGAGGCCGAGCTTGGCGCGCATCGTGGCGAGCCAGGCGGCCTGGAAGCGGGCGGGGAAGGCGTTGATGACGGCGCTGGCCTTTTCCACGGCCTTGTCGCCATCCGCGTCGATCAGCGGCAGCAGGCATTCGGCCAGCCGGGCGAGGTTCCACTGGGCGATGCCGGGCTGGCTGGCATAGGCGTAACGTCCGCCCCGGTCGATGGAGGAGAAGACCTTGCGCGGATCATAGGTGTCGAGAAAGGCGCAGGGGCCGAAATCCAGCGTCTCGCCCGAGATCGAGAAATTGTCGGTGTTCATCACCCCGTGGATGAAGCCGACGCCGAGCCAGCGGGCGATGAGGTCGGCCTGCCGGCCGGCCACGCGCTCGATGAGCGCCAGCGCCGGGATTTCGACCTGCTGAAGGTCCGGATCGTGGCGGGCGATGGCATAGTCGGTAAGCCGCTGAAGGCCCTCGCGGTCGTCGCGGGCGGCGAAGAACTGGAAGGTGCCGACGCGCAGGTGGCTGGCCGCCACCCGCGTCAGCACCGCGCCCGGCAGCACGGTTTCGCGATAGACTGGCTCGCCGGTGACGACGGCGGCAAGCGCGCGCGTCGCCGGAATGCCGAGCGCATGCATGGCCTCGCTCACCAGATATTCGCGCATCACGGGGCCGAGTGCCGCCCGCCCGTCGCCGCGCCTAGAAAAGGGCGTGGGGCCGGCGCCCTTCAGCTGAATGTCGCGGCGCCGGCCTTTGCCATCCACCACCTCGCCCAGCAGGATCGCCCGGCCATCGCCCAGCTGCGGCACGAAATTGCCGAACTGGTGGCCGGCATAGGCCATGGCCAGAGGTGCTGCCCCTTCCGGCACGCGGTTGCCGGAAAAGACCGCGCCGGCCTCGCGCGCCAGCGCCTCCGCGTCCAGCCCCAGCTCGGCGGCCAGCGCCTTGTTGAAAGCGATCACGACAGGCGCTTCCACCGGCGTGGGCAGCACGCGGGCGAAGAAGCGGTCGGGAAGGGCGGCATAGCTGTTGTCGAAGGGCAGGGGCGTTGCCTGCGCCAAAGCGCTCGGATCTTGGACGGGATTCGGGCTGAGGCGGGGATTCGGATCTGTCATGGTCGGCGATCTCCTTGGCCCTCGATATAGGCATGCCGGAGGGCGGGGGCAAATGCGCCTCAGGAGATGCGCGCTTTGCCGTCACCGGAGCATCGGACCAACAAGGGGGGCGGTTTTCACGCCGATCCTCTGGCGCAGACGGCCAGAAGACGCTGGCGGTCGGGCTCGAAGGTGATAACCTCCAGGCTGCGGGCGGCCGCTTCGCGCGCCAGCCGGCGGGCGGCGGCGGCGATCTCGGCATCGGGCCCGGCCGCCAGAAGCGCCATGGCTTTCTGCAGGCGAATGGAGAATTCGAGATTGCCGGCGCCGTCCCGCGCCATGCCGAGAAAGGCATCCTCGAACAGGTCCTGCGCCGTGATCGCCGGCACGAAGACGCGGTCGTAACGGATCCCGGCCTCCCGGTCCTGGCGCGGTGCTGTCTGCGAAAGCAGCCGCGTCAGCGCGGTCAGCACGTCGATGGCGGTGCCGGGATCGTTGACGGCGGCGGAATGGGCGCGCATGCCGATCTCCGCCAGCACCACCAGGCCGAAGCGCGGATCCTCCTTGAAGCTGCGGCGGGCGCCCAGCACGAAGCCCTCGCGGAAGGCGGCCTCGGCCGCCGCGTCCAGCGGCGTGCCCGCCTCGATCGCCAGGATCGGCTGGCCAGGACCGGCCAGCGCGCCCGGGCGCCTGAGAACATGGATGCGGGCCTGATGCGTTTCGCCAAGCGCCTGCAGCCGGGCCATGTCGAGATGCAGGATATGGCCGATCTCCTCGGGGCAGATCCGTATCGTATCCTCCGACACCCGGCCGAGCGGCCGGCCGCCGAGAAAGGGCGCGTCCCGGTGCGCCGCGATCTCCTTGAGCGCCACCGCCTCTACCCGGGCGATCGTTTCCCCGACCCGGCCGAGGCTGGTCAGATGATCGATCCAGCGCAGGAGCGTCAGCGTGATCAGGGCCACGAGCAGCAGCGTGGCGGCAAACAGCACGAAGCGACCGCCATCGTCATAAAGCCCGCTGCGCAGGGCGATCAGCCCGACCAGCGAAAACAGGAAGGCGCCGAGGAAGGTGGAGAGCGCGCGCTGCGCCGTTTCGTCTTCCAGAAGCAGCGTGGTGGCGCGCGGCGTGCCGCCGCTGGCGGCCGAGGCGGTGGCGGCAACTAGGGTGGAGAGCGAAAAGGTGGTGACCGTCAGCATCGAGGAACCGATGATCGTCAGGATCGAGCCGACCGAGTCCGCCCCCAGCTTGGCCGAGAGATCGGACGGAATGAAGCGTCCGAGCACCAGGCCTGCAAGGGCCGTGGCGATTCCCGCCAGACAATAGAGGCTGGCGCGCACCCATAGCCGCTTGGCGACCCGCTCGAACAGCCAGGACCAATGTCTCATCGTCCGCCCGTCTCCAGCCTGGTTTCAAGTGGCGCGCCGGCGCCTGCGGGCCGGCATCAAACCCTTGACGTCCATGGTAAAGATGCGGCAGTCGGGCGGAATGTCCAGATCTGCGCGGGCGTTCCCGCTTCCTCCGCCGCCTTCGTTCGGAAGATCGGGGAGCGGGCTCAGGCCGCGCTGGCGAAACCCGGATGATCCCAGAGGCTGAGCTCGGGCACGGCCGGCGGCATGTCGGGGGCGTTGTCACGCGGAGTTGCGGCGCTGGTCTGCGCCAGGCGGATGCGTTCCTTGATCTCGTCGAGGATCGCATGCTGCTCGTCCTGCGGCAGTCTGCGCAGGCTTTCCTCGGTCAGGCCGTTTTCTTCCAGCACCTGGGCGCGGATCGTTTCGGCCAGCGAGCGCTTCGACCAGTCGATGAATTCGCGCTCGGTGCGGCCGAAGCCGCTATTGTCGGCAGCGGCGCCATCGCCGGAGAACTGCTCCTTGAACTGCATGTCGAACAGCGCGCTCGACAGGCGGGAGGAGGGGGCGGCCACCGGCAGCGGTGGTGCTGCGGCATAGCGGGCGACGCCGGACTGAACGGACAGGGAAATGGACGCTGCGGCTTCGGGCGTCGGCGTCAACAGGGCACGCGCTGCTAATGACTGGCTTTCGATCCGCATGGCGAACCCTCCTTTTACAAGGAAAGGCTGATCCATGGGGCTTGCGCGAAGCTTGCGCGGTTGTACCCGCGCGCCAAACCCTTGGCACGACGTGCAATTTTCAAGCGCCGATCCCGCATGCCCGCTCTATCGCGAGGCTTGGCCGGGCCTTGAGGCGGCGCGGCAGGAGCGAATCACCTCAGGTGTCTGCGAGGGAACAGCTGCGTTTGTGCCGGAAAATGGTTAATGAAAGGTTAACCTAACCATTTCCAGGTCGGCCATGAGACGATCAGTGGAAACGATCATTTCTTGCCCCTGCTGAAATCGCCTTCAGCGACTCTGCTCGAAAATGGAATATTTGATATGTCGCCGGTTGCCAAGCTTGATGTGGGCTCTGGATGTGGGCGGAGCCAGCCTAGGATTCTCCAAACCGGTCGTCCCGGTTACGGACTGAAAGAATTGGGCCGCCAGTTTGGCTTGAGTAGACAGAGGATAGCCGGCACCGAGGGAATAGCCATTCCACCCATCGCTTCCGGGATCATTCGACCAAGGCGCAGAGAAAATGTTGTCGGTCCCTCGGTATGAAATGACCGTCTGACCGTTCCAATCGTAGGCGATGGCTTAGAAGCCAGGCCTCCTGGGAGCCCACTGGCAGGTTTATGGGTTTAACAGTGGCGTTTCCGATTTTTGAACCAGCCCCACCAAGTCCATCAGCTTGGCCCTCGCTCTCGGAAATGCCATCGTCTATTCCAGGGTTGTAACCACGATTGTAGGAATCCATCGCGAGGATCGCCATGAGAAGATCATTGGAAACAGTCATCTCTTACCCCTTATGAAATCGCCTTGAGCTACTTTGCTGGAAAATGGAATGTTTGATATATCACCCGTTGCTGGGCTCAATGTGGGCTCGGGATAAGGGCCGAGCCAGAGCAAGACTTTTTTGACCTTCCCTTTGGTCACGGGCTCCTCCGTCAACGCCAGAGTCATGCTCTGCAGCCGATAGCCAGGACCAAACGAGGCTTCGAGATTGGCGGGATCAACGCGCTCAACACTGGCAGGATCGTTGATGTCCCCAAAGGTGACAAGCAGGGGATGGTCCCTTCGGGACAACGTCACCGATCGGTAGGCTTCCGCCTCGCCTCTCTCCAGAAGCTTGGCAGCGTCGATGACATCCATCTTCGGGTAAAGCTGTTCGCCAAGCGACGGCGTGCCACTCAGGAGTGCAAAGAGATAGCGCCCCTGAGAAAGCTCCATGACAACCGCTTCGCCGGAAAGTGTGAAGGATACGCCACTTCCCTCGGGTGGGTTCCATGGTCCTCGCTTGTCGCTCAGACGCATCTGTTGAACGGACGAGGCACTGAGGGGGCCATTCGGCGTGTCCACCGTCACCGTCAGCTTCTGGTGCCATTCGTAGCCGTTCCAGACCACGGCGAGGAAGAGGCCGATCGCCGCGAGGAACAGAAGAAGTGCCAGAAGTGCGATGTTTTTCATGCAATGGTTCCCTCACATCCGCCGTTGATGCCGGATATGAGGGAACACTGAAGTTCTTTAATATCTAGGCAAGCTTCCCCGCCAGCTTCAGCGCGAAGGCGTATTCGAAGGCGATCTCTTCCAGGCGCTGGAAGCGGCCGGAGGCGCCGGCATGGCCGGCATCCATGTTGATCTTGAACAGGACAGGCGCGCCGCTCGTGGTCTTTTCCCGCAGCCTGGCCACCCATTTCGCCGGCTCCCAATAGGTCACGCGCGGATCGGTGAGGCCGGCGGTCGCCAGGATCACCGGATAGGGCCTGGCATCGACATTGTCATAGGGAGAATAGCTGGCGATGATCCGGTAGAAGGCTTCGCTCTCGATCGGGTTGCCCCATTCCGGCCATTCCGGCGGGGTCAGCGGCAGCGTGTCGTCCAGCATGGTGGTGAGCACGTCGACGAAGGGAACGGCGGCGATGATGCCGGCGAATTTTTCCGGCGCCATGTTGGCGACGGCCCCCATCAGCATGCCGCCGGCCGAGCCGCCCTCGGCGACGATGCGGTCGTAAGCGGTAAAGCCTTCCGCCACCAGATGATCGGCGCAGGCGATGAAGTCGGTGAAGGTGTTCACCTTCTTCGCCATCTTCCCGTCTTCGTACCAGGCGAAGCCCTTGTCCTTGCCGCCGCGGATATGGGCGATGGCATAGACGAAGCCGCGATCGACCAGCGACAGGCAGCCGGTGTTGAAGCCGGCCGGAATGCTGGAGCCATAGGCGCCATAGCCATAGAGCAGGCAGGGGGCGGAGCCGTCCAGCGCCGTGTCCTTGCGGTAGAGCAGCGTCACCGGCACGCGCTCGCCATCCTGGGCTGGGGCAAAGACCCGGCGGGTGACATAGGCGTCGGGATCGTGGCCGGAGGGCACTTCCTGCGTCTTCAAAAGCCGGCGCTCGCGGGTCGCCATGTCATATTCATAGAGCTGCGACGGCGTCGTCATCGAGGAATAGGAGAAGCGGATGACATCGGTGTCATATTCCGCCGCGCCATGCAGGCTGAGCGCATAGGCCTCCTCGGCAAAGGCGATCGCGTGCTCTTCGCCGCTCCTGCGGTCGCGGATGCGGATCTGCGGCAGGCCGTTTTCGCGCGCCAGCCAGACCAGGTGGCGGGCATAGGCCTCATGGGCGAGGATCAGCGTGCCGGGGGTGTGGGGCACCACGTCGCGCCAGTTTTCCCGCCCGGGCGCCGTCACCGGCGTCTCCATGATCTTGAAGTCCTTGGCGCCGTCGGCATTGGTGAGGATGTAGAAGACATCGCCGCCCTCGGTCAGGTCATATTCGATGCCGGTCTCGCGCCGCGCCACCAGCTGCGGCTTGGCCATGAGGTCCGAGGTCGGGATCAGCCAGTATTCGCTGGTCTCGTGGTCGTTGATGTCGATGAAGATGAAATCGTCGAGCGTGGAGCCGCCGACATTCATGAAGAAGCCGGCATCGGCCTCCTCATAGACCAGCCGGTCTTCGGCCTGCGGCTGGCCGAGGATATGGTGGAAGACGCGCGAGGGGCGGTGGTTGTCGTCCAGAACGGTGTAGAAGAAGCTTTTGGCATCGGGCGCCCAGACGCCGTCGCCGCCGGTGTTCTCGATCCGGTCGGCCAAGTCCTCGCCGGTCTCCAGATCGCGGACCCGCAGCGTGTAGAATTCCGAGCCCTTGTCGTCATAGGCCCAGAGACCCAGGCGATGATCGCTGGAATGATCGATGCCGCCGAGGTCGAAATAGGGCTTGCCCTCGGCTTCCTTGTCACCATCGAGCAGAAGCGTCTCGGCGCCGCCCTCGCGCGGAGTTCGGAAGAAGCGCGGATGCTCGCCGCCGGTGACGAAGGCGGTGCCATAGGCGTAAGGCCCGTCCTTGACCGGAACGGAGCTGTCATCCTCCTTGATGCGGCCACGCATCTCGGCAAACAGCGCCTTCTGCAGGCCCTCCGTGTCGGCCATCGCCGCCTTCTGATAGGCGTTCTCGGCCTCCAGATGGGCGCGGATCTCCGGATCGAGAATAGTAGGGTTCTTGAACATGGCCTGCCAGTTCTCCGCGCGGAGCCAGGCATAGTCGTCCGTGCGGGTAATCCCGTGGCGGGTATCGGTCACCGGCTTCTTCGGGGCGATCGGGGCGGGCGGCAGGGCGTCGAACAGGGCCAAGGAGCATCTCCGGACTGGCGGGCGTTTGGGTTCCGCCCGCAGAAATAGAGGGCGCGGCCAGGGGGATCAAGCTGGATCAAGCCGGATCGTCCCTCGTCTCTTCCCGCGCACGGCCTGCCATGCCAGGCCGGAGCCCGCCATCAACCGCCGGAAAGGCTGCGGGGCGGCCAGGGCCCTTTCAGCATTTCCACGGCGAAATCGATGAAGGCGCGGATCTTGGCCGTCTCCGCCAGCCGGTCCACCACGCAGACATAAATTTCCAGTGGCTCTGGATCGGCAAAGGAGGGGGCGCCCTCTGCCGCCGTGCCGAGGGCTGCCCCGTCGCCCGGGCGGGCAAAGAGCGAGACCAGCCGGCCCTCCTCGATCAGCGGATCGGCGAGGAAGGCGCCAAGCCGGGTGATGCCCTGGCCGGCCAGCGCCAGCGTCGCCAGCGTGTCGATGTCGTTGGCGACGATCTTCACCCCCAGCGGAGGCTCGAAGCGGGCGCCGTCGCGCACGAAGCCCCAGGGCAGGATCCGGCCGTTGCGGGCGAAGCGGAAGGCGAGGCAATCATGGTCCTTCAGTGCCTCCGGCGTCTTCGGCGTGCCGGCGCGGGCGAGATAGGCGGGCGACGCCACCAGATGGATCGGCACGGTCAGCAGCCGGCGCGAGATCAGCCCCGGTTCGAGCTGGTTCTGGAAGCGGATGCTGACATCGATATCATCGCCCAGATGGTCGGCGCTGATATCGCCCAGCGCCAGCTCCACCGCGATCTCAGGATAGGCGGCGAGAAAGCGCGGCAAGAGCCGCGCCAGCACATGGCGGCCAAAGGCGATGGAGCAGGCAATCTTCAGCCGCCCGCGCGGCCGGCCGCCGAGCGCCACCGCCGCATCGCCCGCCCGCTCCAGCGCTTCCAGCAGCGGCGCCACACGCTCGAGATAGACCCGGCCGGCTTCGGTCAGCGCCAGCCGGCGCGTGGTGCGCCGCATCAGCCGCGTGCCAAGCGTTTCCTCGAGCCGGGCTATGTTCTGGCTGGCGGCTGCCGGCGTGATGCCGAGCTTGCGGGCGGCCGCCGCGATGCTGCCGAGCTCGGCAGCGCGCACGAAACATTCGATCGGCCGGAGATTGTCCAAGCGGCGGCTCCTGTCATCGACGAAGGGGCATGGGCGCGGGGAAAGCGGCGAGGCATCGGAACGAGACGATCAGGGCGAGCAGAACCGCCTCGTCACTCGTAAGATTTTCTTTCTAATCCTTCAATCCTGCCGTGGCTACAGCTTTTGAATGCGGCACTGTACATCGAAGGTCATCAGCAAGCGGCGATGGAGAACCAGCCCGCCGCACCCCGTGCACCCCGATTTCGAAAGGATTTCGCCATGACCGAACAGACCGTTTCCGCCGCCGGCCACGTTGCCGCAACTGGCCCCATCGCTGGCCCTGTCCGAGGGACCTTTAAGCTCCCGCTCTGGACGCTGCCCTATGTCTTCGCCTTCTTCATGGCCGGGATCATGGCGATGATCATGAGCGCAGTAATCGTCGGCGTGAATGGCGGGATCGATGCCGGCTATCCCGCCCGTGTGCTCGATGCCTATGCGATCGCCGCGCCCACGGCCTTCTTCGCCGTGCTCGCCGTGCGGCCCGTGGTCATGTGTCTGGTGGCGCTGGTGGTGCGGCTAGGCTGACAGTCTGTCCACTCATCGCCGTTGGCCGCCTGCAAATGGAAATGTCTGCGCTTCCGGTGCTCACGGACCTTAAGGACGCTACGCTCCGGTTCTCGAAATCACCATTTTCGTCAGACCAACAGCAAGTCTTGAACAGACTGTGAGGCCCGGGCGGCTTCGGCTCACCCTCTGGTCTGGAACTGCCCTGTGCCGACGATCGACGGCAATGCCCGGCCAGACCGTCAGGCCGAAAGCGTCAGGCCCATGCCCCAGGGATCGATCAGCTTTGCCCGCGTGCCGCTGCGCGTCACCGCGATCTCCAGCCGGTCGAGGCTGTCCAGCGCCTGCTGGAAGCGGGCGGGATCGTTGAAGCGGATGGCGTAATCGGCAAGCCCGGCCATGCGGCTCTCGCGCCGCGGAGCGCCGCGCGAATTCCAGATATTGGCCGCGACATGGTGATGATAGCGGCCGGCGGCGTAGAAATGCGCGCCGGGATAGGTCGCCATCAGATCGAGCCCCAGAACCGCGCGGAAGAACTGATCCGCCTCCGGCAGGGCGGAGACCTGCAGATGGATATGGCCGAGCGCCGTGCCCGGCGCCATCCCGGAGAAACCCTGCTGCGGGGCTTCGTCGTAAAGCGACTGCAGGTCGAGCGGCAGGGTGGCCATGGCGACCATGCCATCCGACTGATAGCGCCATTCCTCGCGCGGCCGGTCGCGATAGACCTCGATGCCGTTGCCCTCCGGATCGGTCAGATAGATCGCCTCGCTGACCAGATGGTCGGACGCCCCCTGCAGCCGCACGCCGGAATGGGCCGCATGCGCCAGCCACCGCGCCAGTTCGCGGCGATCCGGAACCAGGAAGGCATTGTGAAACAATCCGGCGGCGCGCGGGGCGGAGGGGGCGAGATCGGCGCGGCTCGTCAGCGTGAGAAGCGGTACGCCGCCGGCGCCCAGCGTCTGGCCGCTGGCGCTGCTCTCGATCGGCGTCAGGCCGAGAATGCGCTGATACCAGGCCGAGACCATCGGCAGATCGCGCACCTGCAGATGGGCATGCTCGACGAAGAGTGGCATGGACACCGCGTGATCGCCTGCCTGTCGGCTGTTCTCTTCCGGGCTGTTGTCTGCGGCGCTGTCGGGCATGCGGGTTTCTCCGGATCGTCGCCCGGCCGGTATGGCGGGCACGGGCAAGGCAGGCAGGGCGGACAGGCCGCCGATGATCGCACCATAAGACCAGGGCCCCCGCCAGCAAAGCCAGCCTGTGCGCGATGAAGCGTTCACGCAGTGTTGACGACCCCACGGCACATTCCGGCTGCGTCTTGATCCTGATCAAGGACGTTATCCTCTCGCGCGGGCATGATCGTTTTCAGCGCCTAGCCCTTCAAGGGCGGGCCTTTTTCAAGGAGGTCGTCATGTACCGGAAAATCATCGTTCCCATTGCCATCGATCGTCTGACGCAGGGCGAGGCGACGCTGAAGCGCGCCATGGCGCTGCTCGACGAGGGCGGCGAGATCGTCCTGCTCAACGTGGTCGAGGATCTCAATGCCTATGCCCAGGGCTATATGATCGTCGATTTCCCCCAGCAGATGATCGAGGATTCGGTGCGCCACGCCGAGCGCACGCTGAACGCGCTGAAGGCCAAGCACAATGTGCCCGGTCGCGTCGTCATCGAGATCGGCGGCCCGGCCGGGCGCATCAACGAGCTGGCCGAGATGGAGAAGGCCGATCTCGTCATCATCGCCTCGCATCAGCCGGGGCTCAGCGATTACTTCATCGGCTCCACCGCCAGCCGCTGTGCCGCCCATTGCCACAGTGCGGTCCTGATCGACCGGTAAGGCCCTGCTGGCGGGGTCAGCGGCAAATCGCCTGTTCCCTCCGCCCGCAGCCTCTGTCATGCTGCGGGCGAAGCAAGGAAGGAGGCGGCTGGCAATGCATGTTCCCGGCGTGAAATGGACCTATGACACCGCCGAGCTGATCGCCGACGGCATCGTGCATGGCATCGGCCTGGCGCTGGCGCTGGTCGGCGTGACGGCGCTGATTTTCTACACCACGCTCTTTGGCACGGCCGGCCAGCTCGCCGCCGCCTGGGTCTATGGCGCCGGCCTGGTGCTGACGCTGTCGATCTCGTTTCTCTACAATCTCTATCCGGTTTCGCGCACCAAATGGCTTTTGCGGCGGGTCGATCATTCCTCGATCTTCATCCTGATCGCCGCCACTTACACGCCCTTTCTGCAGCAGGGTTGGGATAGCCCCTTCCTCTTTGCCATGCTGATCGGCATCTGGCTGATCGCCGCCTTCGGCATCGCGCTGAAGTGCCTCTTTCCCGGCCGCTTCGACCGGCTGGCGATCCTGCTCTATCTCGCCATGGGCTGGAGCGGCGTGGCTGCCGCCGAGCCGCTGACAGGCCGCCTGCCGGAGGCGACACTGGTGCTCATTCTCATCGGCGGGCTGATCTATTCCTTCGGCGTGATCTTCCATGTGTGGGAAAAGCTGCGCTTCCAGAATGCCATCTGGCACGGCTTCGTCGTGGCCGCCGCCGCCGTTCATTACTCCGCCGTCGTCACCTGTATCAGCGCCGCAGGTGTGTAATCGCCCAGGCACGGGCAGTCAGGCACGGGCAGTCAGGCAAGGGCGACCAGGAAGCCCGGGCGGATGACCGAGTGCGCCCGGCCCTGAAGCGGAAAACAGGCATCGGATGAAGGCAGCGCACCGTCCGATGCCGCAGACGCCTTATGTCCTCAGGCGGGATCGGAGCCGGCGGGCTCGAAGGTCAGCGCCACGCCATTCATGCAATAGCGCAGGCCGGTGGGGGCGGGGCCATCCGGAAAGACATGGCCGAGATGCGCGTCGCAATCGGCGCAGCGGATTTCCGTTCGCACCATGCCATAGGACAGATCGCGATGCGCGGTCACGGCGCCGGCATCGATCGGCTGGGTAAAGCTCGGCCAGCCCGTGCCGGAATTGAACTTCGCCTTGGCGTCATAGAGCGCTCGCCCGCAACAGACGCAGCGATAGGTTCCGGGCTTCGTGCTGTCGAAGTCCGGGCTGGAGAAGGCGCGCTCCGTGCCATGCTGCCGGGTAATGCGGAACTGCTCCGGCGTCAGCAGTGCCCGCCATTCCTCCTCGCTCTTGTGAACCTTCAGGCTGCCGGCGTCGGCGGGTTTCGTCTGATCCATGGGTCTCTCCATCCTCATAGCAGGCAATCAAGCCGTCCCGATCGCCCTGCTTCGCCGAATATATAGGAAAGGCAGGGGGCGACGGCCATCTCCGGGGCGCATCCGCATCGGGCAGGCGGCGCCGGACCCGGGGCGGGGACGGCCTCCGGTTGATGTGATGTTCGCTTGGGCCGAAACGTTTCTATCGGCATGGCCTGGACGCCTTCCTCAGGCGCCAGCCGGGCTTGTTTCTGTAGAGCACAGGCCAACGCGCTTGTGGGCCGCTGCGGTCTTGGCGAGGATGTGCGTGGCCATCGAAGCCTGCCATCCGGCGATTTCCCGGATCATGTCGCCGTGATTCTGATAGTGGAGCCCGCCGAGGGTGATGTTGCGCCAGCCGCCAAGCGGTGGCGCTCCCGTCGCACGATCAGCGCATCCATCTCAGGTTGCTTTATATTTTCCTGTTCAATGTTTGAGTTTGTCTGCAGGCAGCCGATGATAGCCTTCGTCTCGCTTTGCCTCTGTGTTTTTGATGAAGCAGGAAGATTTACGACAGCTGGCGGTCGCTCTGTCATAATTCTGTCCCGATAGAACAGAACACCGCTCTCCAGCCCAAAACACCTGTTTACCGAGGGTTGTCGATACCACATGCTCTCCGCTGTAAAGCAGCTTTGTCGCAATATTTCCGCTCTACAGGGTGATTTTGCATTGGCCTTTTGCCAATGCGGTGCTAATCGAACATCAGCTCTTTGATGAAGGCGCTTGACGATGCTTTGTTCGTGTCGTTGCCTGCCGGAGGCAAGAGCCGATCTGACAGCACTTTATACAGCATTCTATGTATCTTTGAAAAGAGTTTGCGCCGATGTATTGCAGATTTTGCTAACTCAATCTTGTTAAGGCAGGGCGAATGTCCGGTCAGGTTGTGTCTTTGATGCGCCGTGTCCATCCAGGTCGATAAGAAGATTCGGAAATAAGATCCGTGCGCTCTCAATGTCCTTCCCGCCTTTTTGGCAAAGGCAGCCTTCTTCGGAAGGATAACCGGTTTGGCTCCGATCCGTCCGATTGAACAATCCAGGGCCCGCCGTCTGACGGCGCGGCTATATTTCACACAGAGCGCTTCGTGCGCCAAGATCCATAACGTTTCGAAGGAGATCATCATGAGTGATGCAGCCGTCGGTCCAGGCCAGGAACTCCTGGTGGAGCTCACCGCTGAAATCGTTTCAGCCTATGTCAGCAATCACAATGTGCCCGTCGCGGATCTGACCGTGCTGATCAATGACGTGCATTCAGCGCTCAGTGGCACGGGCGTTCCGGTTCCGGCTCCGGCCGTGGCGGAAAAGCCGAAACCGGCTGTTTCGGTGCGCAAGTCGGTTCAGGACGATCAGATCACCTGCCTGGAATGCGGCGGCACCTTCAAGTCGCTGAAGCGCCATCTGATGACCCATCACAATCTCTCTCCCGAGGAATATCGGGAAAAGTGGGATTTGGCTATCGACTATCCCATGGTGGCCCCGGCCTATGCCGAGGCGCGCTCGCGGCTTGCCAAGGAAATGGGCCTCGGCCAGCGCCGCAAGCGCGGCTGATCCCCGGAAGAGACGGGGCGGCCTCGCGGCTGTTTCCGCTTCTGACGTTTTGAAGTCCCATGTTCGGGGGGTCGATAGAGCCCCCGAATGGCCTCGATGGGAGCCGCTCGAGAAGGTTCTGTTCGAGCTATGCAAGCCGGGGCGACAGCTTGCGGAAGGGCGCGCCACCCGCTTCCCGTCGCGCGGTCCAGGGGCCAAAACCTCGCGCCCGTGATCGGGAGAGCCGGCTGCCGTCCCGTCGTGACCGGCGGGCTGCCCAAGACAATGTCGACTGACTTCCCCCGATCGGTCGTCTGTGGGCCAGAGCCGTGCCCTCTTGTGACGCATGCGCTCCCATGAGCGTGAGGATCGCTGGAGCGCCCGTTCAGCCCCGCGCCGCGACATCGGCCTTATACCGCCCTATCTCTCCCCCATTGGTCCGGCGCACGCCCTTTGCTGGGTGTCGGGCGCCCGTCGCATCCTTTTCAGGAAGTCCGCCCCATCTGAACGGGCGCTTTTTGTGCCATGATCGAAAAGCCTGTCGGCAGGGGAATGCTGTGGTTCCCGTCATGGCCGGCCGCTCCGCGAAAATGCTGCCTGTTGGGATCATGAGAGACTGTCAGGCGCGGGGACAGGGGCTGCGCGCCACCCGGAAGGGACGCCGCAGAACCGCGATCATCCACCTGATCTCGCTTTTGCCAGCCGATATCCTCTGCAAGTAAGGCCACCAGAAGCCCGCCCTTCCCTTCACTGGTCCCATTCTCCCTTTTGTCTCCATTTTCTCTCCTGCTTTCCTCCAGTCCGACGCCCTTATTGCGCCCATTGCGGAGAGGATCGCCCTGCCGACTAAGTGTGTGGATCAGTTTTTCCTGTTTTCTTTCAGTCTCTTACCCAGTTCCGTCATTTTTCTTTCATTTCCTGTGTTGACGTTTCGGGTTTGGTGGCCGTATAAGGCGCTCATCGAACGAGGGG
>NZ_MKIO01000010.1 GCF_001938945.1 Xaviernesmea rhizosphaerae | reverse complement strand
GCGCGCATACCTTCTTCTCAAGCATATGCATCGCTGCAACCGTTATCTTTTGGTTGTGATTTATGAGTCCTGAGCCTAGAGATTCTCTGACCGCGAGGGGGCGTGGTTGGCGCCCAATCGCTCGCGCACGATCCGCCTTCTTTGTACCCGCCTCGGGTGTCCGCTTTTCGCGTTAGTGGTCCTAACAGCGTACCGTCTGCTGACGGCCCCAACTCTCCGCAGTGAATCCTTCTGCCAACAGATGAGCCACAGGTCTCGGAGGGATGGGGCGTCACTTTAGGTTTCGGACGGTCGTTAGAGTGGCTGCCTTTGCGTGCTCAATGATCTCAAGCGGGGCAGCGCTTCCGGTCCGCTGAAGGCGGAGCATCATGGCGGCGGCAAGTTCGATGTGACCGCACGCAGCACCGTCCACCGTCTGGACTGTCAAGGGCTGACGCGGATGATGGTTTGCCTTCCCCGCCGGCTATTTCCGGTAAGTGCCCCGGAGAGGTCTGATAACTTTATGGTTTCCTTTGACGACCTCGAAGACCAATAGGCGTTGGAAGTTCAGCTGCGGATAGTGACGGCAAACTCGACGGATCACATCGGCGAGCGCAGCTGGCCCCTTGCGCCAAGCCATGAGGCGAAGCTGGTTAAGAGGCTTTTGGATTCCCTTTCCGCCGGCTCCAGCGTCAAGTTGCACAATCAGTTCATCGAAGAGCCAGTAGTCGAAGGTCGTATTCTTGGTACGATCGAAAGTGACGCCGTATGCTTTCGGGCTTCCGTGATGACTACCAAGATCGAGTTCCTCGATAATTTCTTGGATTAGCTCACGTAAGTCCTTAGCCCGCGTTCTCTTCTCGCCGCGGTAAGGAATGTCCAAAGCGTTAAGATAGCGCTCGAAAGCTGATTGTCCTGCCACCTGCTGTCTCCCCCAAGCACTGAAACTGAGCAAAGAATCACGATCAATACAAGGGCGGGCCATCGGCGTGTAATAGGGCGCGAGTTCTTTCTCGGTGAGACGAAGGCGGGCAAAGCCGGTCGGGGTCGCGACTATCAACTGCCCCGCGTCGCCCAGTTGCGACGACGACTTAGCCTTCAAGGCGGCGCATCTTGCGACAGATGGGAGACGCAATGCTTGCTAGATGCTGTATGGCGCAGCTGCGCGGGAGAGGGTTACGTTTCCACTCCGAGCGTCAATAAATGGCATCGTAAATTTACGGGGCAAACCCTGCCTGATGAAGCGCAGCTAAAAACGGCAGGTTACCGCCGAGAGCTTCCAAAAAGCAGTCGGCCCCAAATCGGAAGGTGCCTTGTTGGAAGCCAATGACCGCTTTTAGGGCAAGGTGGAAGTCAGCTTGCGGCCCAAAGCCGCTATCAGGGATGTGCCAAGGAACGCCGAGATCAGGTGGTTTAGCGTATCCGGGCCCTAATTTCTCGATCGGCGGAGGCCACGCACCGGACCCTGCGCTTCATCAGAGACCGCGCTGGGGCGGTCGCATCTGAGCGGTGCATCCCGCTTGCCGCCGGATGCGCATCCTCTCCGTCTGCAGGCCGCTCTACGATGCCCTGCCAGGTAAGCCAATGGGCAAGCAGGCTGCGCCTGTCTGGGGAGAAGAAAAGCGGCTTTCACCGCCTGCGCGCCGAACCTTCCGCTTTTCTTCTCCCCGGACCCATGACTTCCCAGTCCGCGCACCGGGGAGCGGGCTTCGCCCTCCCCCCCTTCGTTCGGTTGGATGTGAGGGCACATCCACCGCAACGGTGGGTCAAGGCTTCGCCCATTGCGGGGCTTGCTCTCAAGGCTTTTGCAAAACCTTGGAGAACCCATTATGACCCTCTACACCGAGACTGCTCGCTTCGACACCGGCCGTGCCCTAAGCGAGGATGAAATGCGCCGTATCGCGCCAGCGATCTTTGCGACCGTCGCCCATGAAAGCCGCTCGGAGCGGTTCAAGCCGATCCCGACCATCGAGATCCTGCGGGGTCTGACCAGGGAAGGCTTTGTGCCGGTTGGCGCAAAACAGTCATCAAGCCGCATCGAAGGAAAGTCCGATTTCACCAAGCACCTGATCCGCCTTCGCCGCATCGACGACGGCAAGGTCTATCATGTCGGGGACACTGTTTGCGAAATCCTCCTGAAGAACGCCAATGATGGAACCAGCGCTTACGAGTTGATGGCAGGCCTGTTTCGCATTCGCTGCCTCAACTCGCTGGTCACGCAAACCGGCAAGATCGAGGAGATCAAGGTTCGTCATTCCGGTGATGTTCAGGCCAAGGTGATCGAAGGGACGTATACCGTTCTGAAAGGGGCGGAACACGCTCTGGCCGCGCCACAGGACTGGTCAGCGCTGCGCTTGAATGACGACGAGAAGCACATCCTTGCTCAGAGCGCGCATATGCTGCGCTTTGGCGACACGGACGGCGATACCAGGACGCCGATCAGGCCCGAGCAGCTGTTGACGCAACGCCGGAGCGCGGATTTGGGACACGACCTCTGGACGACATGGAACGTGGTGCAGGAAAATGCTATCAAGGGCGGCATCCGTGCTGTCACACGTGACGCGTTCGGACGTCAGCGTCGGATGAAGTCGCGACCCGTCACGGGTATCGATCAGGATCTCAAGCTCAACAAGGCCCTGTGGCTGCTCGGTGAGAAGATGGCCGCATTGAAGGGCGCATGCTGACGCGCCCGGACATTCTCTTCGATTGCTGGACCACATTGCACAAACCGGATTGGCGATTGTTCGCCAGTCTGGAACTCAGAGGCTCCGGCGATGGTGCCATAGAGGATGATGCGGGGACACGCATCGAAAGCAGCATGGATCGCAGCGCAGCCGAGTTCGGCGCGGTCAATAGACAGCTTCATGACGGAGGAGGCGAAGCGATCACTGATCGCCTGGAGTTTGACAGCCCGAAGTGTGGCGGCACGGCTTTACGAACGCAGCGGCCTGACCTCGGTATCGCATTTCTGAACCTGTCGAAATTGCTGAGACGGATTGCGATAAGTCTCTGGTTTGAGAGTGGACGCAGCACGCGCGCAGGCTTCCTGCGTGACCCAAGACATCTGCCCACTCCGGCCGCGGCGACGGCCTCGCTCCCAGAGGCGGCGACAGGATATCGCTTTTGCTCACCAGCCTTACCCCAAAATGAAAAGAGCCCGGAAGACTGTGGCACTCCTGTTTCGGGTTCAAAGCTTCATCGAGGAGCCGATGCGACGAAGGACATCCGGCGCCCTCTCCAAAGTAATTTTGCCGAGCCGCTATCTGCCTCGAAGGCGTCGGTCCCTCGTCAGCCGCATCGAGCGGCCGACAAGGGCTTCGAAGGGCTCCCCTTGCGCCCCGCCCCTCGACCTCCCTGCCCACCCCGTGATTTGCCATCCTCGCTTTCGCCTGCCGCGCGCTCATCCATGCGGAACGCCCCGAGCGGGGCCAGTCGGTCCCGCCTCCCCCTGCGGGTCGCTTTGCTGAGGCTCCTGCGGCTGGCCGTTCTCCGCTCGGGGGCGTGACGAGAATTCCCGAAATCCCGGCTTGCAGCCGGCGCTATGCTGATTTCTCCGATGCTCTTCATTGTTCGACGCAGGCCAAGGCTCGCAAGCTGCGCCTTGGCCTTCGGCTAGGTGCTGGGGCGCTGCGTCCCCTCCCCTTTCATGGGCGAAATCGAGCTTCCGTATCCATCCTCCCGTCGCTATTCGGCAGTCCGGCAGGATACGCCCGAGGATTCTCGTGGAAGGGGACCTTACGGGTGAAAGCGTCATTCCGTCCGTCAAGATGCTGCCCCCAACATGAGATGCGATCGCTCATTACACGTTTGACAGCCGTGCAAATTGGTCAAATCTCAAATTATAGCAATGACTTGTGCCGCGCTTTTCGCTGGTGCACTGTACCCTCGAATTTGGTTAACGTTTTGATAACTAAAAAGGGTTTGCCGGAGATCCAGAATCGGACGTATAAATAACGCTTCTAAGGCCACGTCGGCGGCAAAAGCGTTATTCTGGAACCCAGCGATATGAACATGGCGACCTCCCTTGAGGCACTCGATTTCGGACAGGAGATTCTCCGGCAGGGGGAACTGATCTCCGACAATCTGAACATGTTGCGGCTCGAGCAATATCCGCCCGATGCTCAGAAGGGACTGCGCTCGTTCTCGCTGGCCGAGGTCGCGGACTACCTCGGCGTGACGCAGAACCACATCAAGAAGCTGCACCTGGAGGGCAAGGGGCCGGTTCCGGCCACGACCGCAAGCGGGCGCCGGACCTATACCGCCGAGCAGATGCTGGAGCTGCGCCAGTTCCTCGACAAGAACGGCCGCAGCGACTTCAAGAAGTACGTGCCGCACCGCCGCGCGGGCGAGGGACTGCAGGTCATCTCCGTGGTGAACTTCAAGGGCGGTTCGGGCAAGACCACGACGACGGCCCACCTTGCCCAATACCTCGCCCTGACTGGACACCGTGTCCTCGCCGTCGATCTCGATCCACAGGCCTCCTTGTCCGCCCTGCACGGAATCCAGCCTGAACTCGACAAGAACCCGTCGTTCTTCGAGACCCTTCGGTACGACGAGGGCCGCAAGCCGATCACCGACATCATCCAGGGCACGAACTTCCCCGGACTGGACATCATCCCGGCGAACCTCGAGCTGCAGGAATACGAGTACCAGACGCCGCTCGCGGCGACGAGCAAGACCTCGGCCGAGGGGCGGATGTTTTTCACGCGCATCTCAAATGCGCTGAAAGACGTCGAAGACCGGTATGATGTGGTGGTGATCGACTGCCCCCCACAACTTGGCTACCTGACGCTGACGGCGTTGACCGCCTCGACTTCGGTGCTGATCACGGTCCATCCGCAGATGCTGGACATCATGTCGATGAGCCAGTTCCTGCTGATGCTTGGCGGTATCCTGGACTCGATCCGAGGGGCAGGGGCCAAGGTGAACCTCAACTGGTTCCGCTATCTGGTGACCCGTTACGAGCCCACCGACGGACCGCAAGCGCAGATGGTCGGATTCATGCAGGCGATGTTCTCGACCCGCATGCTCCAAAACCACATGCTGAAGTCCACGGCAATCAGTGACGCCGGCATCACCAAACAGACCCTCTACGAGGTCGAAAAGAACCAGTTCACCCGCGCGACCTACGACCGCGCGATGGAATGCCTGAACTCCGTCAATGGCGAGATCGCCAGCCTGATCCACAAAGCGTGGGGGCGGCGCGGATGACGGTTTTGACAGCCGTGCAGATCAGGGAAAACCCCATGTCTTTCTTTGCGTTACGGGAAGGGTAAGCGACCATGGCGAGAAAGCACACCCTGCTGGCACGGACCGCTGGCGAGGCCGAGCCTACGCAGGCGGACACGGGCGCGCGATCGGAATACACCCGTCGCGGCGCCTCGCGCTCCATGCTCCAGTCCCTCGACGAGATGGCCGAAACCTCGATGCGCATGCTTGAGGGGGAGACGGTCGTGGCCCTTGACCCGGCGCTGCTCGAGGGGTCGTTCGTGGCCGACCGGATCGGTGACGACGAAGAGGAATATGCGTTGCTGCGCGAGGCCATCCGGCAGTCCGGCCAGTCGACCCCGATCCTGGTGAGGCCCCATCCGGAAGCCAGCGGGCATTTCATGATCGTATTTGGCCACCGCCGCGCCCGCGTGGCGCGCGAGCTGGGCATCCCGGTCCGGGCGGTGGTGAAGCAGCTTGAGGACATCGCCCACGTCATCGCGCAAGGGCAGGAGAATTCGGCCCGTACGGACCTCACCTTCATCGAGAAGGCGCTTTTCGCCGCTCGGCTCGTCGGCAACGGCATGGGCAAGGACGTCGCCAAAGCAGCGCTTTCGATCGACGACACGCTGCTGTCGCGCATGCTGTCGGTGGTCGACACCGTTCCGCGTGAGGTCATCGAGGCGATCGGTGCCGCCAAGGGCGTTGGCCGCGACCGTTGGGAAGAGCTGAAAAAGCTGATGCAGATGCCGGTCCAGGCGGAGCGGGCACGAACGTTTGTGGCGTCGCCGGGTTTTGCGGAGGCGGCTGCGGATCAGCGGTTCAATCTGCTGCTGGATGAACTCAAGACGGTCCGGCGGCCGAAGAAGCAGGAAAGCTCGCCCTCGGTGCGTCGCTTCGACGTAGCCGAAAAGGCCGTAGCCGTATCGACCCGCGATGCCGGCAAAACCTTCACGATCGCCCTGACGGCGAAAGATGCATCCGATTTCGGGGCGTTTGTCTCCGAACAGCTTGAAGCGCTGTATGAGGCGTTTCAGGCCCATAACCGACCATCAACAGGAGACTGATCCGCAAAAGAAAAAGGCCCCCAAAACGTTGCCGTCGTGGAAGCCTCTCTCGAGATTTAAGCACCCCGAGAATCGCACTTCCTCGAATCTTAGTCAAGAGTCCTTGGCACCGTTTCGGTGAGCAGATTTCTTTTGCCTGCAGAAAGGCAAGGAAATGGAGAGTGGACATGTGACGACGCCCTTCGGGCGGCGGTCGATGACGCTTGGCATGTTGGCAAGCCAGGCGTTGGCGGAGACGATCGCGCCGGGAAAGGCGATCGATAAATGGAAGCTGTACCGCGCGCTCTGCGAGGCACGGCCATGCCTTGGCATCAGCGATCGCGCGCTTGCGGTGCTGAATGCCTTGCTCAGCTTCTATCCGAAAAACGATCTGGCAGAAGGCGTCGGCCTGGTCGTGTTCCCGTCGAATATACAGCTGTCGCTGCGGGCTCACGGCATGGCCGAGCAGACCATCCGCCGCCATCTGGCGGCGCTGGTCGATGCCGGCCTGCTGGTGCGCAAGGATAGCCCGAACGGCAAGCGCTATGCCCGCAAGGGCCAGGCCGGGGAGGTCGAACACGCCTTCGGGTTTTCGCTGGCCCCCCTTCTCGCCCGTGCCGAGGAGATCGAGGGACTTGCTGCTCAGGTCGTCGCAGACCGCCAGCTGCTCCACCGGCTGCGCGAGCGCCTGACGATTTGCCGCCGTGATATCAGCAAGCTTGTTGAGACCGCACTTGAGGAGCGTGCGGAGGGCGACTGGCTAGCCATCGCGCAGCATCAGCAGTCGCTGGTGACCGGGCTTCCGCGCAATGCCACAGCCGTTCAGGTCGAAGCCGTGCTCGACGAAATGGAGCTGTTACGCGAGGAAGCGGTCAACCGCCTGGAAATGCTATCCGAAAAACGAAAACTGAGCGGCAGTCCCGCGCAAACTGAGCGGCACATACAGAATTCAAATCCAGACTCTTCCCTTGAATCTGAACCGCTCCTGGAAACGGAGCAGGGCGAGAGGCCGGCGCCAGCCAACGGGCCTTGGAATGGGCAGCAACGGAAGCCAGGGCGTGATGAAAAGACGGATGGCGTGGGCCTGAAGGCATTCCCGCTGGGGCTCGTGCTGCGGGCTTGCCCCCAGATCGAGGATTATGGTCCCGGGGGCGGGGTAGGGAGTTGGCGCGACCTGATGTCGGCCGCGGTCGTCGTGCGGTCGATGTTGGGCGTCAGCCCGTCGGCCTATGAGGAAGCCTGTGCCGTGATGGGGCCCGAGAACGCCGCGACGGTCGTGGCCTGCATCCTCGAACGGGGAGGGCACATCAACTCGCCCGGCGGTTACCTCAGAGACCTGACGAGGCGTGCTGGACGCGGTGAGTTCGCCTTGGGGCGGGTCCTCATGGCGCTCCTGCGCGCAAACGGTGGTGCAGCCGGCGCGGCGCGGGTGGCGGGATGATCGCCACTTGGAAACCTCGGCAGCTTTCAGGAAAATCTTGCCGCGGGACCGTTTGTCGGTTAGCTTTTTCCCATGAAAAAGCAACCGTCGACCGCCGCATCGTCCAATCAGGCCCGCAAGCTCACGAGCGCCCGCGGCGAGAAAATCAGCGCCGTCGAAGGCATGATGCTGACCCCGCGCATGCGCACTGTGCTCGCCCAGTCGCAGGGCAAGAGCGGAGACGAACGCCGGGCTCTCGTGCGCAAGCAGTTTGCCAAAACCAAAGCCTGACCGTGGTCTACACCGCCGAGCAGGATCCCTTGTGCTATCCAGGCACCACGGTCCTGATCAACAAGCTCGACCTTGTCGACCAGGCCGAACTCGACGAAGCCGAGCTAGCCCTGTTCCTGATCCGGGCAGACGAACCCCTCCCTGACGGTGCACTGGATCGGGCCCACTACATGGCGATCCACCACCACCTGTTCCAGGACATCTACGACTGGGCTGGGCAGCCCCGGACGATCCGGATCGGCAAGGGCGGCAACTGGTTCTGCTATCCCGAGTATATCGACCGGCAGATGGATCTCGTATTTGCGAAGCTCGAGCGAAACGGCTTCCTCACCGGGCTGTCGCCGGAAGAATTCGCAAGGCAGGCAACGGATTTTCTGGCGGACCTCAACGCGATCCATCCGTTTCGGGAAGGCAATGGGCGAACCCAGCTAACCTTCCTGTCGCTGCTTGCCGAAAACGGTGGCCTGCCCTTCAACGACGACCTCCTTGACCGTCACAGGGTCATTGGAGCTATGATCGATAGCTTCGATGGCCGCATCGAGCCGTTACGCCAGCTGATCCTCGATCTGGTCAGCCACTAGACGAGCAAATGAGGTGGCCGAATTCATCCCACGCGCCGTTCAACACAACTGCGTACACGGGGGGTGCCGCGTGCTAGCGGAGCGTATGATGAAGGATGGCTCTCGCGCGTTGCTTCTCTGTCGAAACCAGGCGGGGCTAGGGGCTGGCCATAGCGGATTTGTTCAACAAAAAAAGCGGCTGATGTTTCGTTTTTGAATGATATGCACGATCACGCAAGCGGCGGCCGAGTCTCTCATCACGAAGCCTCCACGCCATGAGCATGGTCACTGCCAGATCTGGACATGAATGGGACCGTGAGGCTGGCACTTTGGCCAATCAGCAGTCTGCGCTCCATGACGCATGATAGCCTCCCGCGATAATCAACGAGGCCCCGGTATTTTCGACAGCCTGTTGATGCACCATAGGTTCGCTAGGTCGAGGGCCATATGGCGATATGGTCAGCCCTCAGTGGTCTTACGTCCAGCAGTACCAGCTCGTCCATCACAGCCCCAAAGGCCACCGAGGGTCTTCAAACCATTTATGCTCGCCACATGTGGAATGACGGACCCATGGGCTCATTGTGGCCGGGCATCCCTTGGATGCCATAACGACCCTTGAGACCAGGATGAGTACGAGAGGCCAGACGGCTCACCGATCCATTGTGGCCCAAGGCATTTGTCAGACGTGGAAGCCCATGGCCACCAATGGCCTAAGCGTCTGACCAGCCATCAGAGCCACTTCGTCCACTAAAGCCACCGAGGGCTGATCAGCCACGTAAGCCATTGAATTTATTTTGTTATATCCTTCTTTTTGGATGGCAGGATAGCAGTTTTGGTGATACAAAACCGACGTGTGCCCGAGACAGGCGAGGGGCGCCTCCCGGCAGTCGCTTGAAAGCGAAGGGGAGGCAAAGACGGACGGCGCGCAAGGGGCCATGATGACGAAGGCGATCCTCGGAAAGGTCGTGCATCTGCGGGTCAGCGAGGCGGAGTTTGCCGCGCCTTTCGCGGCAGGCCGTAGGGCTGGAGCAGGACGGCGGATGGGACGGCGGTTCCTCGGTAACGGCGTATATAGGGGAATTGATGTTGACTCGCGCTGCGCTGGAGGCGGTTGCGCGTGATCTGCGTGGGCGCGACGAGCCACGGTTCGACGCTCTGATCGAAGCGATGAGCCGGCTTGCCCGGCTGGTCAACGATCATGCCATGGGGATGCAGGCGATGCAGGGCATGTCCGATACCTCCCGCCTGCCTGCGCCAGAGGTGGGGGCGGGCGATGTTTGATCTTGAGGGCGTCCTCAGCCTGATTGATGCGGCGCAGCAGCGTGTCGGCAAGCGCCTGGCGGATGATCATGGGCGACCGAGCGTGGGCGGGCGGCCCTGGACTGGTCCGACGCCGCAGCCCGTCCCTTTCGACGATGAGCGGCGTCGCCGTCCCGGCAGTGGCTTGAGGGGCTCGCGGGCCAGCCATGGCGGTGTTGGACCGAGGGGCTTGTCTGGCCCTTTGGCAGGGGAGGCCGCGCTGGCGCAGATGCCTGCGATGTTCCGGCCGGCGATTGCGCGCGGGTCGCAGCCCGCCGTGGTCAAGCTGGTCAGCTTCGCGGCCGGCAAAGCGCGGGTGGGAAAGCTGCTCGGCTACCAGAGCCGCGGCGGTGAGCTTCCGGTCGAAGACGAGAATGGCGACAGGCTGGCTGGGCGTGACTGGATCAGGACGCTGGCCAGCGAATGGGCCGAGGAAGATGGGCGGGCGCCGTCCAAGGACGTGCTGCGCCTGTCGCTGACCCTGCCTTCGGCAAGGCTCTCATCTGATGAGGAGGTCGGAGAGGTGCTGAAGGGTGCGCTTCCCGGTCACCGGATCGCCTGGCAGAGCGATCTGGCGCGTGACGGAGAGGGGAGGGGGGTCGCGCTGGTGATCAGCGCGGCGCGTCGCCGGCTGGAGGGCGAGACGCGGGCCGGCCGGATCTTCGATAATCGCAAGTCTCTGCGGGATCTGGAGATGAGGCTGAAGGACGCCTTCGGGGCTGAGACCCGTGTCGAGATGCAAGGCTTCTCTCATGGCGTGGAAGGTGTGGCCCGCGGGCTCGGCCAGCTCCAGAAGCAGGGGCGTGATCCGATCATAGCGGTGCGCCTGGATAGGGCCGGGGCCTTTGTCGGACAGCATGCACTCGGCGGCGAACGGTCGATCATCGAGGAGGCACGGGACTGGAAGCGGGATCTGCGATCGCAGCAGCGGCGCGATGTCGCCCATCTCGTGTTGAGTGCCAAACCGGGAACGCCGAAGGATGCGTTCGTCTCAGCCGCCTGTGCCATGCTCGCCCGCGAGTTTGCCGGCCATCGCTTCCTGTTCACGCTTCACGAGGATCGCGCCCATCTCCATGTCCATGCCGTGGTGAAGATGGTGTCGGAGACAGGCAAGCGCCTCCACCCGCGGATCGAGGACCTCCGGCGCTGGCGTGCGGTCCTGGCGCAAGAGGCACGGGAGCGGAACATTCCGATGGATGCCGTCAGCCGCTTCGAGCGTGCCAATCCGCCCGGCTACAAGATGAAGGACATCCGGCGCATCGAGCGGGGTGAGGCGTCCGAGGCCCTTCGCCGCCGCGTCGAGGCCGTGCGTCAGCAGGCTGTCCATGTGCCGACACGACCGGAGGGGCTCAGACATGCGGCGGCGAGTGCGGCTGGCTGGAGCGCAGGATGGCGCGGGGAGGGTGACCTTCGACCGGAGCCGCCGCAAACGCCGGGAGCAACTCCTCTTGACCGGGCGCAGCCTTTCGACGGCCGGGCGATCGATCCGGTGGATGCGCAGACCCTGCGCCGCTTGCGTGCGCGCAGCCTTGATGCCGTGCTGATCGGCGTTGCGACCGCGGCGGACCGTAATGCCCGTCACCTCCCAGGAGCAAAGGAGCCTGACATGGCCGATCTCGAAACGATGTCTTCGGCCTTTGCCGAGATGGAGACCAATCTCGATATCGTGGCAAAGGCCCTGCCGCCGGAGCGGCTTGCCGCGTTCGATGCCCTTCGTCGGAAGCTGAAGGTCAGCCAGACCAGGATGATCGAGGCCCAGACCGCGATCGAGGCCGGGCGCGGCCGGATCGAGGGGGAGAGCTGGGTTCAGCCGGTCGCGCAGAACTTTGCCGGCTTTATTGCCGAGACGCGCGGGGAGACCATCCGCTACAGCCTTCGCAGCGCCGACGGTCGGACGGGTGCTGTCGCCTTCACCGATCAGGGAGATCGTGTCGAGGTCAGCCGCTCGCGCGATCGGGAGGCCGTTCTGGCGGCGCTTGAGCTCGGCATACAGAAGTGGGGGGCCGTGCGTGTCAGCGGTCCCGACCGCTACACGGCGCTCGCTGTTGAACTCGCCGCCAAACATGGCGTGCGGCTGACCAATCCGGAGCTTCAGGACAAGCTCACGGCCGCCCGGGATCGCATCGCGCGCGAACGCTCGCAGCGCCCAGGCGTAATGGCTGGCACCTTGCCGCCTGCGCAGAAGCCGGGGGATCGGCAGGAGGTCGATGGTCTCTCGGCTGAAAATCGCGCCGCCGATCAGGAGCAGGTGTTCGATCGTCGTGATGCCAGCCAGACAATGCCGCGTGAGCAGGCCGTGCGGCAGACCGTTGCGGAAAAGCCTGCAGCAGCTGTCACGGCTCCCAATGGGGTAAAACCGCCTGTCGACACCGGCGACAAGGTGAAGCCGGCGGACCGCGATCGCGCATCGATCCTTCAGGCCATGCAAATGGCGTCGCAAAAGTGGGGCGTGGTCGCCGTCAATGGCTCCGAGCGTGACAAGGCCATCGCGGTCGAACTGGCGGCCGAGCATGGGTTCTCCCTGTCGAACCCGGACCTGCAGGAAAAGCTTGCGGCGGCCAAAGCCAGGATGGAGGCGCAGCGGGAAATGGAACGCACCCGCGAGCGCAGGCAGCCGGGCTTCGTCGACAGCGCTGAAGCCTCTCCACCGGTTCGCCGCACCGATGCGGAGATTGCGGTGGCGCTTGAAACCGTGAAGGAAAAGACGCAGGCCGAAGCCACGCGGGAGGTCAGGCAGGCCAAGCGCAGCGTGCAGACCGGGGAGCGGCCGATCAATGGCGGCGGTGACGATCATGTCTATCGCACGAAGGCGGAAGCCTCCGCTGCGGTTCGGGCCGAAAAGGCCGTTGCGCAGGATCCTGCCAGGGCGATCCCCTCCGATGTCTCCCAGTCGCCCGAGATCGAGCGCCAGCGCCTCGATCAGAAGGCGCTTCTGTCGGAGAAGGAGGTAAGCCGTCATCAGCAGGTGCGGAAGGACAAACCGAGGCAGAGGTAGAATTTGGTCTGGTGACGCGCGGAATAACGTCTAACCTATTATGACGATTCAATACTTTTCCGGTTGGTTGGCATACTGAAACGTACACCTGCGCCGCCGCCATTTTCTGGTATGAACGATATTCCAGCACGCTGAAGAGCGCCTTTTATGCTGCGAACGGTAGCGCTTTTCAGCTCTTCGCCTCTTTCGAATCTCACAACGGTATTCGTCGAAACGTTCGCCAGTTCCGCCAGTTCTGCAATTTTCATTCCAAGAGCGGCGCGCGCCATGCGGCATTGAGCAGGCAACATGTCAAAATCGCCTACTGTAGGCGAATTTCCTTGATTGGTCATTCTTCCCCGTTATTGTGACGTGGCCTGTATTCTTGCAGGTGGCCGAGCGGAGCGGTTGCAACGCCCAGCTCGGCCTAACCACAATCTAGCTGAGTTGGAGCTTGGATCATGGCTGATTCCGACAGTAGCAGAACTTTGTCTTCCGTCACCCGCAGAACGCTGCTGCGAATGGTGACGACCACAGTTGGGGCTCATGCGGCCGCAGCGCAGCCGAAGGGGGAAGGGGAGGGGTCCCCCGCCTGCGGAGGAGATCCCGCGCTAGGCCTTTGGTTTGACTGGCAGGCCGCCAACCGCAAAGCCTGTGCACTTGGCCGGCGGCAGGCGCGGCTGGAAAGCCGGCTTGTCGATACCATCGGCTTTCCGCAGATCGATCTGAGCGTTCCCGGATGCGCCAAGCCCATCATCGTCTCCACGACTGCCGAGATCGAACAATGGCTCGGGAGCAAACCGGAGAGGGCAGCCGAGCGCGAGAACGCCATGTCTGAACTCGCTGCCCACCAGAGGGCCTGGCAGGAGATGGACCGGCGCATCGGCTATAGCCGCGCGCGGAATGCCGAAAGAGACGCGCAGGCGGCCGAAGAGGATCTGCTTGAAACCCTCTGGAAATCCCGTGCCAGCACCTTAGCCGGGGCGGCCGGCAAGCTGCACGCGATGTTAAAGACTGGCGAGCCGCGAGAGGGGAGCCAGGAGTTTCCCTGGCCGCAGATACGGATGGTCCTTGCGGATCTCCTGCACATCGCTGCCTGAGGGCCGAGAGGTCCGTTATCCTTCGGCCCGGGCGCTCATGACGACCGGGCCGAATTGGGGCCTTAACGGACTGCTGGGCAGTGCGGTCGAGATGATATCAGCGGACATCAGGGCATAGAGCGATATGGTCCGAGTTTGTCCCAAACCGGTCATGAAGTATACGCTTGTCCGACGGCGGTTTTGCGCCTTCACTCGGGTATTCAGGTTGCCTCATCCATCTCCTGAGAGCGGACGTGTGTTTTGCCGCTGACGCCAAGTGCGCAATGATGACATTGCGCAGGAAGCAGCCACTCGGGAAACAGAAACGAATGTCTGCGTAGAGGTCAGGCGCAACTCCACTCCGTGGACGTCGTATTCTAAGGCCTGTTGACAAACGTCAGGTTGGGGCAAGGTTTGTTGCCGAGGGTCTCCTTGTTTGACAGGAGGCTTTGATGGT
>NZ_MKIO01000009.1 GCF_001938945.1 Xaviernesmea rhizosphaerae | reverse complement strand
TGCGCGCATACCTTCTTCTCAAGCATATGCATCGCTGCAACCGTTATCTTTTGGTTGTGATTTATGAGTCCTGAGCCTAGAAGGCAGCCTTGAATCATTCTTCCCCTGATGTGGGAATGAACTTTGTCAACACGACCTGGTCCTGCCGAGCAGGATGCCGCGATGCTTATCGGCATAGGCCCTGAGATATTTGTAGAGCCGAGCCCATTGATTGGCTTCAAGCCGGATAGAGCGACGGTAGCTTCGACGATATGTTACTTTGCACATGGCCGATCTTGCGGTCTTCCCCTGCAAGGACGGTGAGCCAGTCGCGGGTCTTGGCCTCTGCTGCTTCTGCCGCAGGCGCGAAGGCTGCTCTTTCCAGACCTGCAATCGCTTCTCTGGCCGCATCGGTCATGGCCGGGTCCCCGCCCGCCAGCCGGCGCCAGGCGAGAACACAGCCGTAGGATCCGCGCAGATCGCCGGATTTTCCCTTGGCGACCGCCAGTTCCAGCTGCTTGCGGCGTTCGGGACGCGTGTCGGGGCGTTCCTGACTGGACGTATTTGCAGCCACGGGTCTCCGGAGGCTTTCACCAGGGCGCTGCTTTCGTCGGGAATAGAGGGCAGCGCCACCGAATGCGGCCAGAACCGCAGCGCCCCCCAGACCGGCAAGGAGAGAGACAGGCAATGCCTCGCCGCCTTTCTGCCGTGCCTGCGATACGACCGGAGAGGCAGGCGCCGCTTTTGGCGCCGAACCTGCGGCCTGCTGGGCACGCATTATGGTTCCCTCGGCCTTGATGACTTCGCTTGGCAGGGTGACGGTCTTCGCTTGTCCCGAGATACTGTCGGTCCAGTTCACCTTGATCTCCGGCAGCGTGATCTCGCCACCGCGGGTTGGCACCACGGACAGGAGAAAGTCCTTTCTGGCGACAGTGCCGTCAGCCGTTTGATCCTCGCCTGTCTTGACATCATCAAGATAAATCCGCGCACCATCGGTGTTTTCGAAGGACAGGTCGGGAAGCTGAGCGGCGCTCGCGCCGAGCGCCAGAAGGCTGACGCGCCGGGTGACCGCCTCTCCTTCCTTGAAGAGTGGGTGCTCGGGCGACCAGTTGGCGGTGAGCCGGACGTTCTTGGCGGGCAGGAACCATTGGTGCTGCCCGGAGCCGGCATTGGGATCGGCGCGAACCGTCAGCTTGATCGGCTCGGAGCGAACGGCGAAGGCTTTGCCGCTATCGAACATGTCGCTGAACATGGACGACGGGAACCCGGGAAAGTCGCCGAAACCGAAGTCTGCGAGGGGATTGTGCGCCCGCGCCGAAGGGTCCTCGACGGATCCGCGCAGGACGAAGGGGGGAATTTCGATCGCACCCTTCTCCTGAGGCTTGAGCATATAGGTGCGCTCGATCACATTAACCGTCTGCCCGTTCCGGGTGGCCTGGCTCACCCTGTCCTCGCCGCGTTGAACGAGTTCGAAGGCGCTGGATTGCGGCGCGACCAGTTCGGCGCTCTTGATCGGCGCGCTGGTCTCGATCCGTACGGTCAGTGGCGTTTCCTGAAAGAGAAACGGGCTGCCGTCTTTCAGGCTGGCCGAAACAGCGATTCCCGATGCACCCGTGGCCTTGGGCATGGCGCCTGCATCCACCACCGTGATGGCGACGGGCGAACTGCTTAAGCCTCCCGCACGGATTGCGGGAATTTCCAGCGTGCCCTTCGACTTCGGCGACAGGGACACGATCCAGCTCTCGCTTTGGGACCGTTGCCCGTTGATGATTTGCGTCGACGAGGACTGCGATGTGCCGAGGATGTCGAAATCCTTCTGCAGCGGTGCGAGATCCGGGATTGCATCCGCCTGGCCATTGGCCGTCAGGGTCAGCTGAAACGTGTCCCCTTCCGCCACCGTTCCACTGTTCACATGGGCGGAGAGCCCCGCGGCGAAGGCAGGAACGGCGAGCGCAAGAGAAAGAGCAGCAGCGCTGACGGTGGTCTTGAGCCGATTGAAGTTCATGGTTCTGCTTCCTCTCAGTTGGAGCCAGACCGAAGCTGGGCGTAATGTTGACGAATGCGGGCGCGCAGCAGGCCGGACGGGTCGTCGGGCACTTCGCGCAGCTGTTGTTCGACCGCCTGATCGACGACCGGAGCACCGGGAACGGAGGCCTTCACAGGCTCGCCGCCCTTGTCCTTGCCATTGCCGTCCAGCACACTGGACAGCATTCTCGACAGAGCATTCTCACTGTCCTTGCCGGCTTGGTTGCCACCGTTGCCGGAAGCACTTGCCTGCTGACGGGCCTTGGCAGCCTCCTGTGCGGCCTGGTCCGCCTGGGCAAGCCCCTCGGAACCGGTCTGGTCCTGTTGCTGGCCGGCCTGCTCACGGCCGCCTTCCTGGCCCTGCGGCTTGGTTGCAGAGGCATCCTGTGTGCGTTTTTGGCCAGCACCGACATTCTGATCCTCGGCCTTTTCAGCCGCGTCTTTCCCTGCTCCAGCCTTTGGAGATTGGCCGCTTTTCGCCGCATCGGCGGGGTTTGACGGCTCAGTTGATGCCTGGTCCTTGGGTTGTTCGCCCTGCGACCCGCTTTCCTGACCCGGCTGCGTGGCAGACTGCTGCTGATCGCCGGATTGGCCGCCGTTCTGCTTCTGAGACCCCCTGGAGGCCTGTTGCTGGTCCTGTTGGCCGCCTGCATTCTGCTGCTTCGGCTGACCTTGAGAACCGGCCTGCTGATCTTGTTGACCCTGCTTGCCGGACTGCCCCTGCGATTGCTGCTGGTCCTTTTTGCCCGAGCCGCCAGCCTGCTGTTCTTGGTCCTTTTTATCGCCTCCGCCGTTCTGCTTCTGCGAACCCTCGGAGGCCTGCTGCTGGTCCTGTTGGCCGCCTCCATTCTGCTGCTTCTGCTGGCCCTGAGAGCCGGCCTGTTGATCTCTTTGATCCTGCTGGCTGGATTGCCCCTGAGATTGCGGCTGGTCCTGCTTTTGACCGCTGCTGCCGGCCTGCTGCTTTTGGTCCTTTTGATCGCTCTGGCCGGATTGCTGCTGTTGCTGCTTGTTTTTCTCCTGTTCCTGCTGCTTTTTCTGCTCGTCGAGCAGCTTCTGGACCAGATCGCGATTATACTTCGCGTCCGCATCCTGAGGGTTGGCGGCCAGCGCCTGATCGTAGGCGCCAAGCGCCTCTTTCAGCTGGCCGGATTTCGCAAGCGCATTGCCGCGATTGTAGGCGCCGGCGGGAAAGTCCTGAGCAGCCGCCGCGTAATCACCCGCCCGGTAGGCGGCGCTGCCGCGCCAGGATTGTGTCTCGAACTTGCCGGACGCGGTCTTGTAATCGCCTGAGGCAAAAGCTGCCTTGCCCTGCTGGTCGGAGGTCGACCAGAGGTCCTGCCAGGTTCCCGCATGGGCGGGCCGGGTCGCAAGGCCAGGCACGACATTCAGGCAGGCGATCAGTCCGATGCTGAAGACAAGGCCGCGCCGAAAGGCAAAGGGCAGGAGAAGGACCGGCAGGATCAGGAGCCAGTAGCCCATATCGACCCAGCCGTCGGCCTTGACGTCCTCGGCCTTGCCGGCGGTTTCGACCCTGTCGGTCTTCGGCAGGACGCGGTCCAGGTCGGCGCTGTTTGCAGTCACGCTGGAATAGGCACCGCCACCGGCCCTGGCAACCGCGCCGAGACCTTCCGCATCGAGCGACGTCGTCACTTTTTCGCCTGAACGGTCGGTAATGGCCTCGCCGCCCGCAGTCTGCAAGGTTGCGCCCTTTTCGGTGCCGATGCCGAGGACCGAGACAGTATAGCCGGCTTTGCGGGCCTCGGCCGCTGCTTTTTCGGTTGCTGCCGTATCGCCCGCATTGTCGGCGATGAGCAGGATCTTGCCGCGCGCCGCGTCGGCGCCCTTCAAGACCGACGTGGCCTCGGAGATGGCAAGATCGGGCCGATCGCCCAGGACGGGCATCAGCTTGGTGGAAAGTTCGGGTATCATCTGCGAAATCACCTTCTGGTCGCTGGTCAGAGGCGCGGCGACAAAGGGCACGTCGGAATAGATGACCAAGGCGCGCTCATCCCCTTCCGTGCGGGCAAGAATGTCGCGCAGCTTGTGCACCGCGCTGCGCAGCCGGCTCGGCGACAGGTCGTCCGAATTCATGGATTGCGCCAGACTGAGAACTGCGACCACGGGTTCACCACCGGTAAAGGAGGGAAGCTGGGCCTTTTCCCAGGTCGGCCCCGCAAGCGCCGTCACCAGGACCAGCAGCATGGCCGCCGCCACGGATGGCAAGACACGCGATGCGCGGGCGGTTGCGCCGCTGATGGCCAGATGCCGCAGCAGATGGGCGTCCACATATTTGCCCCAGTTGCTGCCGGTGCCATTCTTGCGGGATCGCAGGACGAGCCAGAGAAGAAGGCCCGCCGGGATCAACGCCCAGAACCATTCCGGGCGCAGGAAGTGGAACAGATTGGTTTCCATATCAGGCTTCCTTGTGTACGGGGCCTTTGGACAGGCGGCGATTTGCGATGAGGGCCGGCACCGTCGCGATCAGGACGGACAGCGCGGCAAGGAGCAGGGCGAGGCCGGCCGGCCAGAAATAAAGGGCGACTTCGGGGCGCACATGCACCGGGTCGGCGCCGACCGGCTCGAGCTTGTCGATGGATCGATAGACCTGCGCCAGGCCGTCGACGTCCGTTGCCCGGAAGTATTGCCCGCCGGTCAGCTCCGCGATCTTGCGCAAGGCGCCTTCGTCGAGGTCTGAAGAGGGATTGACGATCTGGCGCCCCATGGGGGTGTCCACGGCCATCGGACCGCCGCCAACGCCGATCGTGTAGATCCGGATCCCGAGTTTCTTGGCGAGTTCGGCCGCGCGGATCGGGTCCATCTCACCAGTATTGTTCGCACCGTCGGTCAGGAGAACGAGAACGCGTCCTTCGGCGGGCCTGTCCTTCAGGCGCTTCAGGGACACTGCGATGGCGTCGCCGATGGCCGTTTGCTGGCCTGTCAACCCGACTTGGGCCTGATCGAGGAGATTGCGGACGGCCTGCCGGTCGAAGGTCAGGGGCGCCTGCAGATAGGCACGATCCGAAAACAGCACCAGGCCAACCCGGTCGCCCTTGCGGCTTTCGATAAAAGCATCCGCCGCAGCCTTGACCACGTTGAGGCGGGTGGTCGGCCGGCCGCCGACGGCGAAATCCTGCTCGGCCATGGAACCGGAGAGGTCGATCGCCATCATGATGTCGCGTCCTTCGGCGGGCAGCGGCACCTCAGGTCCGACATAGGCCGGCCGCGCCACAGCCGCCACCATCAGCAGCCAGACAAGCGAGGCAGTGCAGAGCTTCCACCAGGATATCGACATCCGGTCGGCCCGGCTTCCCAGACCCTGCGACAGGCTCGCGAAGAACGGCACCTTCAACGCGCCGCCCAAGCCCTTGTCCACAGGCTTGAGAAAATGGCGCAGCACAAAGGGCAGCGGCAGCAGAAGAAAGGCGAAAGGCCAGAGAAAGGTGATCATCCATGCCTCCTGATCCAGGTGGCGGTCTCGGCGCGCAGCGCCTCCGGTTCGAAATTCTCATTGGCTGGCGGACCGTAGGGACCGGTGGCCAGAAGTGCCGCACTGGTGCCGCTCATCCCGTATTTGCCTTCCATCAGAAACGCGCTCCAGGCCGCGCCGGTCAAAACATCGGCCCCCGCCGAGCGCCGGCGGGCGACACGTCGCAACAGGGAAGAGATCTGGGTGAGAAACTCGTCCTGCCTTTCAGGACTGATCGCCTCGAGCTCGCGAAGTGCCAGAAAACGCGCGCTCCTGCGGCGCATCCAGGTCCAGACGAGGGCAGCCACGAGGAAGGCGCAGACGAGGGCGATAAGGGCCCACCAACCCGGCGCAAGCGGCCACCAGCCAATCGGCTGAGGCAGGTGGATATCGCGAAGCTGGTCCAGCTGGGCCTGCATTTGTGGCGTGAGTTGGGTGCTCATGCTGCCATCCTCACATTGAGGTGCGGATGGAGGATCCAGGAGGGATCGTCCGGTGTCTGCAGGGCGTGGCAAACCATTCCGTGGCGTCGGCTGACGCGTTCCAGCCGCTCTTTGCGCGCCTCGAATTCCTGCGCGTAGCGTTCGAGTGTGCGTCCGCCAAGCGCCGAGACGGCCAGGGCATGTTCGCCATCGGTGAGGCGTCCGCCGCGCGGCGGCAGTGCGGCATCGAAGGGATCGCTGATCTGGATGTTGGTGACATGGGCATTGACGGCCAGATGCCGAAGCTCGGTCTCAGCTTCATCGCCGAAATCGGAGAAGTCGCTGATCACGAAGGCCAGCGTTCCCGGCCGGTTGCGGTGACGCATGCGGCGCAGGGCATGCGCCAGGGTCATCTCCGTTCCCGAAGGCCGCTCTAGCCGGGTTTCCTGCGCGAGTGCTTCCAGAAGTCCAAGCACCGAGCGCCGCGTTCTGGCGGCGGGGAAATCCCGCAAGCCGTCGCGCGTCATGATAAGGCCGCCGACACGGTCGCCACCGTCATGTCCGGTCCAGGCCATCATGGCAGCCACTTCGGCTGCCAGATTGGACTTGAAACGGTTTCGGGTGCCGAACTGCATCATCGAACGCATGTCGGTCAGAATGACGATGGGCCTTTCCCGCTCCTCCTGGAAGAGCTTGGTGTGGACGTGGCCCGTGCGGGCCGTCACGCGCCAGTCGATGGATTTCACGTCGTCGCCGGGCTGATACAGGCGGCTTTCGGCGAATTCCATGCCGCGACCGCGATAAATGGAACGGTTGGCACCCCATTGATGGGTCGCGACACGGCCCGATGGCGCAAAGCCGGTCAGGCCGCGCTGCGGGCGCACCCGAACCAGCTCGGGCAGGGTTGCGACAATGCCTTTCAGGTCTTGGTCTGTCATGACGCTCTCCCCGCCTGTTCAAGCAACCGGAACCCTGTCGATCAGGGCGTCGATGAAGGCGTCGGCGGTTTTGCCTTCCGCCTCGGCCTCGAAGCTCAGGATGATGCGGTGGCGCAGCACCTCATGCAGGACGGCCTGTACGTCGGACGGGGTCGCGAAATCCGCACCGTTCATCCAGGCATGCACGCGCGCGCAGCGGTCCAGAGCGATGGTTGAGCGGGGCGATGCGCCATAGGAAATCTGGCTCGCAAGGTCGGCGCCGTATATCTGGGGACGGCGGGTCGCCTGAATCAGCTGAATGATGTAGTCCGTCAGCGCATCCGAGACATGGGTTTTCAGGGCAGCCTGTCTGGCCTCGAAGATGTCCTGCTGCGAGACCCGGAAAGAAGACGTCACGGTTTGCGCCATGGCTTCGCCACGGACGATCCGCAGCACCTCGCGCTCCGCTTCGGCAGAGGGAAAGTCGATCTTGACGTGCAGCATGAAACGGTCGAGCTGGGCTTCCGGGAGCGGATAGGTCCCTTCCTGTTCGATCGGGTTCTGGGTTGCCATCACCATGAAAAGCTTCGGCAGACGGTAGGTCTGTCCGGCGACGGTGACCTGGCGCTCGGCCATGGCTTCCAGGAGCGCCGACTGCACCTTTGCCGGGGCCCGGTTGATCTCGTCGGCAAGGATCAGGTTGTGAAACAGAGGGCCGGGATGAAACTCGAAGGTCCCCTTTTCCGGGCGATAAATCTCTGTTCCCGTCAGGTCGCTGGGAAGCAGGTCCGGGGTAAACTGGACACGGCACGGCTCGCCTTCGATCAGCTCTGCCAGGGTATTGACGGCCTTTGTCTTTGCAAGGCCCGGTGCGCCTTCCAGCAGAATGTGCCCATCGCCGAACAGGCCGAGAAGCAGGCTGTCGATAAACGTCTCCTGGCCGACGATCCGCTTGTTCATGTGATCGCGGAGCGCATCGACAAGGGCGTTGTTCGGGCGGGCTGCGGTTTGGAGTGTATTCCTGATCATCAGAGTGCCTCGCAATCGGGCCCGGCTTTTTGCCGAGGCGCCGCGGTTTCAGAGTCAAGACGTCGATGAAAGGGAGAAACCACGTAGGGGCAGCTGCACCGCCTCCGTTCGCGGACGTAGGCCGGCAGCGCAATCCGGAGGGATGTGCGCAAGAGGGAACATTCCCTCCAGCATGGGCGGCCCGGATCGGCTCTCGCTTTCACGGTTCATGTCCCGAAGTCGATGAACAGTCAGGACACTAAGCGCCGCAGTTTGAGGCAGCTTGCCGCGTTCTTTAATTATTGTTGAACTTGGAGCGTCGGAGCCAGAACGGCGGAACCAGGTTTCGGAGAGACCCGATGCAAAAACAAAAAATTAGAATATTGGACAGCGTATGATTTTCAGTCCGTCCCGCTCGGGAACGACACAGTGACCCTGAGGCCTGGATGATCCACGGCGCCGGGATCGGTCGAGGAAAGCGCAATGACGGCCTCATGGTGGTCGGCCACGGCCTTGACCAAGGCAAGGCCGAGTCCGCTGCCCGGCTTGCTGCGGGCGCTGTCGATCCGTTTGAACAGGTCGAACACCTCGTGGCGCTGCCCCTCGGCTATGCCGCCGCCAGTGTCCTCGACGATGAGGTCGAGGGTTTCGGGCCGATCCTGAAGGCGAACCCGGATCGAAATGCCGAAGCCTCCATGCACAATTGCATTGCCGACAATGTTGGCGAGCATCTGCTGCACCATGTTCTTGTCGCATAGAAGCAGAGATTTTTCAGTCTCCCCGGGTCGAAATTCGAGCGTCTGCCCGTTCTCCTGTGCGAGAGGCGCGAAGAATTCGAGCGTATTCTCGATAAGACCGCCGAGGTCGTTCAGCTGCATGTCCTTGCGCGGCGAGCCGGCGCGGATCCGGGTGATGCGGAGAATGGTGTCGATGATCTCGTTGAGCGACCCGGTCTCGTTGAGCGCCCGTTCGACTTGCGGGTGCGGATCACGCCCGGCCTCGATGGCGTCGAGCGCATCGTTCAGCACGAGCCCGACGCGGGCGAGCGGGGTTTTCAGATCGTGTGCGATCGCGGTCGTTGTTGCGCGCATGCTGTCCATCAGGCGGGAGAGCACATCGAGGTTCGCGTTGATCTGTATGGAAATGCGGTCGATCTGGTCCTTCCTCTGAAGGATCGGTATGCGCGCCTCGGATTCCCCGCTTGCAACACGCGCGAGAACGCCTTCGATCGACCTGAGTTTCGAAAAACTCTGACGACTCGCCAGCAGACCCAGAACCAGGGCCCCGAAGGTCAGCAGCACGGTCATGACGACGAGGCCCACAATCATGTGAACACGCATCTCGTCGACGGCCTTGAGATTTCGGCCGACGACAAGCGTTGCATCGTTGAACTTCTGCACCGACAGCACGAAATGGCCCTGGCTGCCCTTGGCCGAGACAGATTGCAGCGTGGTATCGCGCACGCCGATGAAATCCGGCATGGCGAGGTCGGCACCCGCAAGATTGATCCCATGTTCATCATAGACTGCGGAGATGCGGTCCTGGCTGCTGACGAGGTTGCTCAGCGTGCCGATGGCCTTCACCAGGCCCTCGCGTCCCGCTGCGGCATAAACATCGCTTAAAAGGACAGCCTCCTCCAGGGTTTGCTGCTCCGTGACATCGCGCAGGGCCTGGGTGGCCGACCAGATGAAGAGCGTCCCGCCTAAGCTCATGAGAACGAGAACGCCGATCGCGACCTTGGCTGAGGTCCGAAAGGAGCTGCCTGACAGAAGATCAGTGAGGCGCACGGATCCGGTATCCCATATTGCGGACGGTCTGGATCAAAGCCGTGTCGAAGGGCTTGTCGATCTTCTGGCGCAGCTTGCTGATATGGGTCTCCACGACGGTCGTTCCCGGATCGAAGGAGAAATCCCAGATCCTCTCCAGGATCATCGTCCTGCTCACCACCCGGCCCTCGGCTTCCATCAGGAGCTCGAGCAGGGCGAACTCCTTGTTCTGCAGATCGATGACCTGCCCCTGGCGGATCGCCACGCGTTTGAGAAGGTCAAGCTTGAGATCGTGGCAGGTGAACTCCGTCTTGTGGCTGTTCTCTTTCGGACGCCGAGACAGGGCGTGAATGCGGGCGAGAAGCTCTGAAAAGTGAAACGGTTTGACAATGTAGTCGTCACCGCCCGCCATCAGCCCCTCGACCTTGTCCTCGATATCGGAGACCGCCGTCAAGAAGATGACGGGCAGCGAACTGTTGGACGCCCTGAGCGCCTTGACGAGAGTAAGCCCGTCAAGGCCCGGCATCATTCTGTCGACAATGGCAAGATCGCAGGTGTTGTAGAGGCAATAGGTCAGCGCTTCGCGGCCGTCGCTAACACAATCGACCGAAAATCCCTGTTCGAGCAGACCTTTGCGGACATAGCCCGCCATCGTCTCATCGTCTTCCGCAACCAAAATTTTCATCGCTCGGACTTTCGATTCGAACACAAGGCCTGTCGCTGAGAGGTCGTCCATTTTGTTGATTTGCGCTGGATGCTCATCCGCGATTGGAGTGAACCCTTCGGGTTGGACCAGCAAGGCGCTTTAAACTAGGCTGCCTGTTGGGTCAGTTGGGATTCAAATTGGGTTTTTGACCCTGGCCAAGGGCGGAAGGCAGCCATCTGGCATTGTAAATCCGCTCGATGAGCCTCGGCAAGCGTTCGGATACGTCCGAGAAGATCTCGTCGGCGGCGGAGTTAGATGTCCTCCACTTTCTCGGTTTTGTATCGACATGCAAAATCGGCTCTGAAGCAATCTCGATCACATCACTTTGATGAGACGCCTGCGGGAGCCGATCAGTGACGACACCATCCTTCTGCAATAAATGACCTGAGAGCCGGATTGCATCTGGCGAGATTGACACGGCGGCCGAACGCAAAAAGCTCCTCGAGGCCTACGCCGAGGAGCTTCTGGTTCGTTTTCCCGAGTGGGAGACCTTACAAGTATCGTTGGTTGCGGGGGCAGGATTTGAACCTGCGGCCTTCAGGTTATGAGCCTGACGAGCTACCGGGCTGCTCCACCCCGCGTTA
>NZ_MKIO01000008.1 GCF_001938945.1 Xaviernesmea rhizosphaerae | reverse complement strand
CATCACTCATCACGGTCTCCTTTCCGAAACCGTGAATCACATCTCAAACCAAATTAATAGGTCCTGAGCCTAGAGCATCGGACCGAAAAGTGGGAACCGGTTTTCGGAAAAATCTGATGCAAAAACAAAAATCTAGAGCATCGTACTGAGGACTGTTTTCAGTCCGATGCTCTAGGCTCAGGACCCGGGTATCGCACACGGAACAGCTGAGCAACGCGGGAAACCGTTGACAATCAAAGCAGTCCAGTTGCAACACGAACGCAACATCGCACGCCGAGCACTGCTTGCTCACCCTGCTCTATCGCATTGCTTTCAATGTGGAAATTTTTGGAGGCCTCGCCCGGAATTGAACCGGGGTACAAGGATTTGCAGTCCTCTGCGTCACCACTCCGCCACGAGGCCTCACGGGCTTGAAATATCAAGCAGTCGCGGTCGTTTAGAATTGTTCGACGGAAAGCGCAAGAGCTTTCGGATTGTGGCTGTGCATTTTTCCCCGCTTTCGTTTCCCGGCCTCCAGTCGGTCTGGAGAACGAGACACGCGCGGCATCACATGCTCGCGGCGGTCGCCGGCGTGGTGAGCGGCACGCCCTGGCCGAGGTCGTTATTGGCGAATTTGACGGCCAGGATGCTGAGAACCGAAGCCAGCATGACGGCAAAGATGATGCGCATGACAATCGTCCTTCTAAAGCACTGCCGGCCGGGCGCCATCGCACCGGCGTCAGACAATGCGGAGAAATCAAAAGCGAACCCTATCGGGGCCTGTAGCCCTGTTAGGGTGGATGCGGTCGCCGCGCGCGGGGCATCGCGCGCAGTCGGCATCATGGCGTTAAGCTCTTCCCGCCATCATGCCGCGCAATCGTGACGCGCGCCCGAGGATGACAGAGCCTGACATCATCTTAGACCGTGCCGGGAGATCCCGGCCGGTTGATGGCCAAGCGTTAACGCCCGGGCAGGAAATTCACAGGATGTTAACAAGTTCCGCGCCCGGCCTGGCATTTCCCCCGGCCTGGCAGTTCCAAAGAGCCCTCGCGCCCCGGCGGACCCGCTCACGCAGACCGTGCGCCACATCCGAACACGTGCTTCATGTGGCGATTGCCGCAGCAAATGTCATCCCCCGGCGGCAGAAGAATGACGGCGGCCCAAAGAAGGATGGGAAGACAGACAACAAAGTCTTGATGGTGCGCGCCGCAGTCTGGCGCATCTGACAGAAAAGTGCGAACCGGTTTTCGGAAAACACCCGATGGAAACGACAGAAATTGAGGGCATGTCGCGCGAAAGTGGAACCGGCTCTGCGATCACGAGAGGCGACAAAACAAGGGCTTAAAGCCCGACGGGCAAAACCGAAGGAGCGTGACGGGTTTTAGCCGAGATCTCCCAGCCGCCCGGACTGGAACAGGATCTCGATCGGGCCGGTCTCGCCGATGGCAGGCTGGACCGGGCGGCGGATGGCGGCGACGCCCTCGTGCCCGGCCGCGAGGCTTTCGGCTCTCGCACAGGCGGACGCCGCATCCGCCATGATCTCCGGCGGTCCGGCGATCACGGCATGGCCGCGCGCATCGCGCGTGAACAGCACCACTTCGTAAACGGCATTGACACCCGGCATGGGTCCCTCCCCCTTGTTCCGGCCCGGCTCAGCAGGCGAAGGCCGGCGCCACCACCAGGCTCGGCGGGGCATTGGCGATAGCGCCGTCATGCGTAACCAGCGCCTCGAGGAAGGTGACGGCATTCTTCAGGCCGTTCATCGTATAGGGCTTCTCGATCGCGCCGATCGCACCGGCGAAATCCTCCGGGATCCGCTTGAGATTGCCGGTGACGAAAACATAGGGAATGCCCTGGTCACGCAAATGCCGGCCGACATCGATGCCGGTCGGACCATCGACCAGGTGAATGTCGACAAAGGCGAAGTCGGGCCGGCAGCGCTCGGCGAGGTGGCGCGCCTCGTCGCTGGCCATGGCATGGCCGACCACCTCATGCCCTGCGCTCTGCAGCTCGCTTTCCAGCTCCAGCGCCAGCAGCGCCTCGTCCTCGACGATCAGGATTTTCAAAACGTCTTCTCCTCCCCGTCGCCGACGAGAAGCGTCACGTCGACCCGGTTGACATTGCCGTCCACACCACGCTCGATCCGCGCGCCAAGCTGTCGGGCGCAGGTCTCCAGCACCAGACGCCCGAATTCCTGCTCCTCGCGATCGACATTGACATCGGCGGGCTCGAGCGTGTCATGCACGCGAATGACGAAATGGCCGTTCAGCCGCTTCACCGTGACATCGATCCGCCCGCCGCCGTCACGCAGGCCCCGGCGCACCGCATCCCCCACCAGCTCGTTGACGATCAAGGCGAGCGGCGAGGCCTTCACGGCCGGCACGAGCACGGGCGACAGATCCAGCTCGACGGTGATATCATCGCGCTTGAGCGCGCTCACCACATCGATGATCAGCTCGCGGGCGAACTCCGCCACATCGAAGCGGGCGACGTCGTCGCTGGTAAAAAGCTTGCGCTGGACGATGCTGAGCGCCTCCACACGGTCGAGAACCGAATGGAGCGTCCCCGCCACCGTCACGTCGGTCGTCAGCCGCGCCTGAAGCTTCAGCAGGGAGGCGATCGTCAGGAGGTTGTTCTTCACCCGGTGATCGACCTCGTGCACGAGCAGGGTCTTGGCATCCAGCGCCATCTTCAGGTCCCGCGTGCGCTCCTCCACCAGCTTCTCGGCCATGCGGCGCGCTTCGGCCAGTTCGGTCTCCTTGTTCTTCACCGTCGTCACATCCAGCTGCGAGGCGAAGAAATAGATCACCTCGTCCTCAGCGTTGCGCACGGGGCTGATGAACAAGGCATTCCAGAAAGTGCTGCCGTCCTTGCGGTAGTTGAGAATATCGACGGAGATGTTTTGCCTGGCGGCGATTGCCGCGCGAATGCGCGCGATGGCCGCCTGATCGCTTCCCGGGCCCTGCAGCATGCGGCAATTGCGGCCGATCAGCTCATCCGTCGAATAGCCGCTGAGCTCGGCGAAGGCGCGGTTGCTGAAGATGATCGGATTATCCGGCTGGCGTGGATCGGTAATGATCATCGGCATGCGCGTGGCCTTGAAGGCCGCGGCGAAGGGATCTTCGGAGGCATGGGAATTCACCAGCCGCTCACCGGCCTCGCGGGCATCCTGCTTGGAGTGACTGTCTTGGTTCATGGACACCGCGCGGTTTCACACTTCCTGTTTCGCATCGCTCAAGCCCCCCCCTTGCACGCTGCCCCGACGGTCCTCCATCGGCGTTCTGCAACGTCCGCTGATCGTGAGAAGGCCAGATCATGGGGGTTCCGGCAAGCGAATGTCGGAGGATCTCCAGAGGAAAACTCCTATCGCCACCGTTGGATGACTGCTATGCGTTTCTCCTGAAAGATAGGCGCCCTTGTGAATGTTCAAGAACACGGATTTTTCCGATTTAGATCTCGCTCAACTGTTTGATGCGGCACCTAATCCCTATGTCATCCTCGATCAGTCATTGACAATCGTCGGGATGAATGCCGCCTATTGCGCGGTGACCATGCGCGGCCGCGACGAGCTGATCGGGCGCAATATCTTCGATGCCTTTCCGAGCGATCCGCAATCGGTCTCCGGACGCCTTCTGCGCAATTCGCTGGAGGCGGTGCTGCGCGATAGCGCGCTCGACCATCTCCCCCTGATTCCCTATCCCATCGCCCGGCCGGACGGCCAGCTCGAAGAGCGCTTCTGGAGTGCCACGCATACGCCGATTGCCGACCGTAGCGGCACCGTGCGCTGGATCCTCCAGCATACGGTGGATGTCACCGAACTGCACCAGCTGCGCCGCACCGCCAGCGCGCTCGGCGTGGAAAGCGATATTCTGGCACGGGCGGATGCAGTGGCCGATGCCAATCTGTCGCTGGGAGCTGAGCGCAGCTATCTGCGCACCCTGTTCGACCAGGCGCCGAGCTTCATGGCCGTGCTTTCGGGGCCGGATCACGTGTTCGACCTGGCGAATTCCGCCTATAGCGCGCTGGTGGGCGGCCGGCCGCTTCTGGGCAAGCCGCTTCTGGAGGCCCTGCCGGAAATCCGCGATCAGGGCTTTATCGCCCTGCTCGACAATGTACGCGCGAGCGGCCATCCCTTCATCGCTCATGGGGCCGAGGTGCAGCTGCATCGCGGCGGCACCATCGAGCGACGCTATCTCGATTTCGTCTATCAGCCCCTGCGCAATGGCGAGGGTGACGTTGCCGGCATCTTCGTGCAGGGCCATGACATTACCGATATGAAACTGGCCCAGCAGTCTGCTCGCGACAGCGAGGCGCGCTTCAGGCTTCTGGCGCAGTCGATCCCCAATCACGCCTGGGCGGCAACGCCCGAAGGCGTGATCGAATGGTGCAACGACCGGGTCTATGAATATTGCGGCCTTTCGGAGCAGGATCTCAAAGGACGCTTTCTCGGCAGCACCGTGCATCACGACGACAGGGACTCGGTGACGCGCATCTGGGATGGCTGCCGCAAAGCCGGTGAGGATTTTCATGCCGAGGTGCGTCTGAGGCGCGCCGATGGCAGCTATCGCTGGCACCTGTCGCGCGCCGTTCCCTCCTATGATGCCGACGGCGCCATCGAGCGCTGGATCGGCACCAATACCGATATCGACGACCAGAAGCAGACCGAGGCGCAGCTCGAACACCTGGCTGAAACGCTGGAGCAGCGCATTGAGGAACGCTCGCACGAGCTGGAGCAGACCCAGAAGGCGCTGCGCCAGAGCCAGAAGATGGAAGCCATCGGCAATCTCGCCGGCGGCATTGCCCATGACTTCAACAATCTGCTCCAGGTGGTCACCGGCAGCCTGGAGCTTCTCGGCAAGCAGTTGCACCAGGACGAACGGGCCATGCGGCGCATCGACAATGCGCTCTCCGCCACGCAGCGCGGCGCGCGGCTGGCGGCACAATTGCTGGCCTTCGGGCGGCGCCAGCCGCTTGCCCCGCGGGTGGTCAATCTGGCCCGCCTGGTGCGCGACACCGACCAGCTGATCCGCCGGGCGATCGGCGAGGCGATCGAGATCGAGAACATCGTCGGCGCCGGCCTGTGGAACACCATGGCCGATCCCACCAATGTCGAGACGGCGCTGCTCAATCTCGCCATCAATGCCCGCGACGCCATGAACGGCAATGGCCGCCTGACGATCGAACTCGCCAATGCCGAGCTGACATCGCACTACGCCCGCACGGACGAAGAGATGGTGCCGGGGCAATATGTCCTGCTGGCTGTCTCCGACACCGGCAGCGGCATTCCCCGGGATATCATCGACCGGGTGTTCGATCCGTTTTTCTCGACCAAGCCTGAAGGCAAGGGCACCGGGCTCGGCCTGTCGATGGTCTATGGCTTCGTCAAGCAGTCGGGCGGACATATCCGCATCTATAGCGAGGTCGACTCAGGCACCTCGGTGAAGATCTATCTGCCGCGCGCCCTTGCGCCGGAAGACGATCTCTCGTCCCCCCAGGTGGAATCGGTCGGCGGCACCGAAACCATTCTGGTCGTCGAGGATGATGACGGCGTGCGCGAGACCACGACCGCACTGCTGCAGGCGCTCGGCTATCGCGTGCTCAAGGCGCGCGATGCGGCTTCCGCCTGGGCACTGATCGAGAGCGGGGTGGCGGTCGATCTGCTTTTCACCGATGTGGTCATGCCAGGGCCGATGAAGAGCACGGAACTGGCCGAGCGCGCCAAATCGGTCATGCCCGGGCTCAAGGTGCTCTTCGCATCGGGCTACACCGAAAATTCGATCGTCCATGGCGGCCGGCTGAAGCGCGACGTGCAGTTCCTGTCCAAGCCCTATAGCGAGGAGCAGATGGCCCGCAAAATCCGGCAGGTCCTGACCGCCTAGAGCATCGGACCGAAAAGTGGGAACCGGTTTTCGGAAAAATCCGATGCAAAAACAAAAGATTAGAGCATCGGACTGCGTGCGATTTGCAGTCTGATGCTCTAGGACTGATCACAGCCGGTCACGACAGGAAACGGCGCTCCTGCATTGGTCAGGACAGCGCCACACCGTGGGTCAGGGCCGGATCGAGGCTGAGGATGAAGCGCATCAGCAATTGCCGGTCGAAATGTCCGCTCTGCTCGGCCATCCAGGTAAGCGCGCGCTGCGAGGACCAGGGCGTGCGATAGGGGCGCAGCGAGGTGATCGCCTCATAGACATCGACAATGGCGGACATGCGCACATGCTGGCCGAGCTCGGCGGCCATGACATGGTCGGGATAGCCCCGCCCGTCCATCCGCTCGTGATGATGGCGACAGATATCCAGAACGATCTGCGGCATGTTGCTCTGCTTCAGCAGGTCATAGCCATAGACGGGATGCTGCATGATGACCTGGCGCTCCTCCTGCGTCAGGGCGCCGGGCTTTTGCAGAACCTGTCGGGGGATCAGCAGCTTGCCGATATCGTGAAGCAGGCCGGCAATGCCCATGATGCGCACGGTCTCGCTGTCGAACCCCATGGCGCGGGAAAAATGGATCAGCAAGGCGGAGACCGCCAGCGAATGCAGATAGGTCGCCTTGTCCTTGCTTTTCAGCCGCGTCATGTCGATCAGGATCACAGGGCTGCGCTCGATCGACTGGCCGAGATTGTCCGCCAGATGAGCGACGTCATCAAGGTCGATCGCCGCGCCGAACCGCACATCGGTAAACAGCGCCTCCAGCTGCTGCGTTGTTTCCGAAATTACCCGCGCAGAGGCATGCCGGGCCTCGTTGACGGAGGGATGCGCTGCGCGCGCACGAAGCGGCGTGCGCCCGCCCACATCCAGCCCGAGCGAGGGATTGATGAACACGCCGGTGATCTGGCTCGACTTCAAGGCCGCAACAGCATTGTCATCCTCCAATAGGAAACGCCGCGCGGAAAAGGGATTGTCCTGCCAAGCCCCCTCCAGAGCCTCAACGAACATGCCGCGACACACCTGATCCTTGGCGATGCGTTTAATCATAGGCTGCAAGTCCAGTGCGAATATCTCAGCTCAATACCGTAAAATCGAAAAGCTTAAAATAGCGAGAAACGCCTATGGCATCCGCAGCGGCTGGCTGGAAAAAAGCTGCGCCTGAAGCCGCGATGCCCCCCGCCGACGCATGATGCTCCCGACCGGCGGCGAGTACCTATGGAAGCGCCCGGCCGCACAAGCGTTACGGCAGTCCCTGTCGAAAGGTGAGCGCGTCGGACTGGAAAACCGTCCACAAACCAAGGCCGCAGCTTTTGCTTCCGCATCGGATCTTTTCCAGAAACCGGTTTCCAGTTTTCGGCCCAACGGCCTGGAGCATTCTGCCAGTCTATGGACTGCGATCGAACGGCGCTTAGAGCATCGGACCGAAAAGTGGGAACCGGTTTTCGGAAAAATCCGATGCAAAAACAAAATTCTAGAGCGTCAGACTGCGTCTGATTTTCAGTCCGACGCTCTAAGGCCTGTTGACAGACGTCAGGCTGGGGCAAGGTTTGTTGCCGAGGGTCTCCTTGTTTGACAGGAGGCTTTGATG
>NZ_MKIO01000007.1:0-2500 GCF_001938945.1 Xaviernesmea rhizosphaerae | reverse complement strand
ATAATGGGTCAACGACTTAGTGTAACGAGCGAGCTTAAGCCGGTAGGTGGAGGCGCAGCGAAAGCGAGTCTGAACAGGGCGTTCAGTTCGTTGCATTAGACCCGAAACCGAGTGATCTAGCCATGAGCAGGTTGAAGGTTGGGTAACACCAACTGGAGGACCGAACCCGCATCTGTTGCAATAGATTGGGATGACTTGTGGCTAGGGGTGAAAGGCCAATCAAACTCGGAGATAGCTGGTTCTCCGCGAAATCTATTTAGGTAGAGCGTCTGACGAATACCCCGGGGGGTAGAGCACTGGATGGGCTATGGGGACTCACCGTCTTACTGATCCTAACCAAACTGCGAATACCCGGGAGTACTATCAGGCAGACACACGGCGGGTGCTAACGTCCGTCGTGAAGAGGGCAACAACCCTGACCTCCAGCTAAGGTCCCCAAGTCATGGCTAAGTGGGAAAGGATGTGAGACTCCCAAAACAACCAGGATGTTGGCTTAGAAGCAGCCATCATTTAAAGAAAGCGTAACAGCTCACTGGTCTAATTAAGGGGTTTTGCGCCGAAAATGTAACGGGGCTAAAGCCATGCACCGAAGCTGAGGATTCCCGCAAGGGAGTGGTAGCGGAGCGTTCCGTAAGCCTGTGAAGGGATACTCGTGAGAGATCCTGGAGGTATCGGAAGTGCGAATGTTGACATGAGTAACGATAAAGGGAGTGAGAGACTCCCTCGCCGAAAGACCAAGGGTTCCTGCTTAAAGTTAATCTGAGCAGGGTTAGCCGGCCCCTAAGACGAGGCGGACACGCGTAGTCGATGGGAACCACGTGAATATTCGTGGGCCTGGCGGGAAGTGACGGATCGGGCAACTTGTAAAGGCTTATTGGATTGTCTTTGCAGGGAACCGGTTCCAGGAAAGAGCCCCGCCTTATAGACCGTACCCGAAACCGACACAGGTGGTCAGGTAGAGCATACCAAGGCGCTTGAGAGAACTATGTTGAAGGAACTCGGCAAATTGCACGCGTAACTTCGGAAGAAGCGTGACCCCTTTGCACGCAAGTGTGATGGGGTGGCACAGACCAGGGGGTAGCGACTGTTTATCAAAAACACAGGGCTCTGCGAAGTCCATAAGACGACGTATAGGGTCTGACGCCTGCCCGGTGCTGGAAGGTTAAGAGGAGAGGTGCAAGCTTTGAATCGAAGCCCCAGTAAACGGCGGCCGTAACTATAACGGTCCTAAGGTAGCGAAATTCCTTGTCGGGTAAGTTCCGACCTGCACGAATGGCGTAACGACTTCCCCGCTGTCTCCAACATAGACTCAGTGAAATTGAATTCCCCGTGAAGATGCGGGGTTCCTGCGGTCAGACGGAAAGACCCCGTGCACCTTTACTATAGCTTTACACTGGCATTCGTGTCGGCATGTGTAGGATAGGTGGTAGGCTTTGAAGCGGGGACGCCAGTCTTCGTGGAGCCATCCTTGAAATACCACCCTTATCGTCATGGATGTCTAACCGCGGCCCGTTATCCGGGTCCGGGACAGTGTATGGTGGGTAGTTTGACTGGGGCGGTCGCCTCCGAAAGAGTAACGGAGGCGCGCGATGGTGGGCTCAGAGCGGTCGGAAATCGCTCGTCGAGTGCAATGGCATAAGCCCGCCTGACTGCGAGACTGACAAGTCGAGCAGAGACGAAAGTCGGTCATAGTGATCCGGTGGTCCCGCGTGGAAGGGCCATCGCTCAACGGATAAAAGGTACGCCGGGGATAACAGGCTGATGACCCCCAAGAGTCCATATCGACGGGGTTGTTTGGCACCTCGATGTCGGCTCATCGCATCCTGGGGCTGGAGCAGGTCCCAAGGGTTTGGCTGTTCGCCAATTAAAGCGGTACGTGAGCTGGGTTCAGAACGTCGTGAGACAGTTCGGTCCCTATCTGCCGTGGGTGTAGGAATATTGACAGGATCTGTCCCTAGTACGAGAGGACCGGGATGGACATATCTCTGGTGGACCTGTTGTCGTGCCAACGGCATAGCAGGGTAGCTATATATGGAAGGGATAACCGCTGAAGGCATCTAAGCGGGAAACCCACCTGAAAACGAGTATTCCCTCGAGAACCGTGGAAGACGACCACGTTGATAGGAGGCGTGTGGACGTGCAGCAATGCATGAAGCTTAGCCTTACTAATCGTTCGATAGAACTTGATCGTTCCCATTGCTTATGCGCATCTCCAGGGGATTACGACAGTAATCCCCGACAGAGCCGCAAACGCCTGAAGCCCGACAGGTGCAAGGCAAAGCCTTGTACCGAAAGGGCAGGGCACAAAGCAAACAAACCAAAGACGTGTCACAAAGCGCAAACCGCGCACCAGCTTCTCAATTCTTGCCCTTAGCCGACCTGGTGGTTACGGCGGGGTGGCCGCACCCGTTCCCATTCCGAACACGGCCGTGAAACGCCCCAGCGCCAATGGTACTTCGTCTCAAGACGCGGGAGAGTCGGTCGCTGCCAGGTCTGCTAA
>NZ_MKIO01000006.1 GCF_001938945.1 Xaviernesmea rhizosphaerae | reverse complement strand
AAACACATCACTCATCACGGTCTCCTTTCCGAAACCGTGAATCACATCTCAAACCAAATTAATAGGTCCTGAGCCTAGGCGCGGTTCACCTCCACCTTTACAGGATTGCCGCCCGCGAAGGACAAATCGATGGTGACTTTAAGCTTGAGGCACGACGACACTGAACTTCTCGACACGAAGTCGATTAATCGCGCTCTCCTGCCCAATCCTCTGTAAGGCTGACACGGCCTTCGCGGAAATGCTCTTCATCCTCTCGTCTGCGTTTCCGATGTTTCGGAAGTAGGTCAGTCCATAGACGACCAGGCGCAGCTCCTCGTCTTTTGCTGATTTCATGGCGGCATAGAAATCGTCGGTACTATGCTTGTCGAGGAATTCAAGGGTGCCCTCGCTCCATCCCCTGTTTCTCACGATAGCGGTCGCGACACCCGTCAGAGTTCTGTCGTCAGCGAACGCACCAGCTTTGGCAGCGAAAGCCGCGATCACATCTGGATCCTCGATATTGAGGCGCGGCGAAACAGGATCTCCCACCCAGAAGTCCATTCCGTCATCTCGGCTGTCCACGTAGTCCTTGATGAGATCGTCAAGGCCGTCGCCATGACCGAGTTTTTTCAGAGTAGCGATCGAGGCGGAAAGGTTCGCAGGACTAATTGCTGCGGCGTTGTCCCTGATCGACTGCTTCAGCTCCGTGGCGAAGGCATCTGCATTGTCATCGAAAGATCCATGGTAGATGTCCCACACCTTGCTGAACGCGGCATCCTGATCCTTGAGTTCGAGCCTTCCCGTCAGCACATCGGCTTCTCGCTGCAGGGAAACTTCATCGTAAAAGCCGCTGCGGATGCAATCGAAGACGACGAGATCAAGGCCGTCTGCTGTGAGGAACTCATATCGCTTCAGCAGCTCGGAATGCTGGATCTCCTCTGGAGTTCGCTCCTCTCGGTCACCGAAGAGGTCGGCATAGGGGCGATGCTTCAGGATGGCATCGATCGGTGGTGCTTCGGTGGGCTGGTAGATCGCGAAGCCGAACAGGCACGCGCCGTGGAAGGCCTGCCTGATGATGCGCTCGTCATAGCCCTCCAAAACCTCTTCAAGCCGACTGCAAATTCTAAGGAGCTTGAAGATCGTCCGGATGTTAGTGATTTCTAGCTTCGCCGCATATTCTGCGACCATCTGGCTCAGGAGGGTCGTTCGATCCGGGACAGCTATGGCAACCGCCTCGCTCGCCGTCGGAGCGAATGTCAAATGGATGTCGATTACCTTTTCCAGTTGAACGCGGAAATCCTCGGCATTCTGCCCTTCCAATGCCTCACTGTTCAACAGCAGCACCACCTTGCAATTCTTCTTCTCTTTGAGGAAGGAGATCAGCCCCAGCATATCCTTCAGGTCGAGGCCCTCGCTCATGCGCTCAAGATCGTCGAAGCATACGATCTGGTTTCGCACGTCGAGGAATCCGGCTTCGACCAATCCTCCGTAGTCGGCAACAACGGGGATGCCACGGATCATTCCGATCCCAGCACGCCACTTGGACGACAGTTGCGCCAAGCGTTCGGATACGCTGCTGAAGGTCGCTTCCAGCCTCTCCTTCTCGCTGAAAGCTGCAGCTTCGACTGTGTTCTCGAAAACTGATCTGCGAACATCGCTTAGGGTCTCAAGGCCGAACAACGAGACGTAGGCATAGCGCGGCGGCCTTACCGTGGCATCCTTGAATGCAGCAGTGAGCAAGGTGTCCCAAGTATGGGTCTTGCCAACGCCCCACTTGCCGCTCAAACAAAGCGCAAGTTTATCCTCCGCCTTGAGAAATCGACGGATTTCGTTGTTCACTTGCTCTGTGCTCATGCTTTAATCCTGCAGCCGTCCCACTGCCGAAGGTTGTAAGTCATGTTGATGTGATTGGCGAGCGTCCTCGACCAGACGGATCTCGCGCTTGAGCATATCCAGAACGGCAGCGTCCATGATGCCCGCGTTGGCCTGGCTGCAGGAATGTCTGGTTTCAGAAACGGGCCGGAAATACCTGAACGACCAGATGGAAGGCGCAAAGCTTTCCAGCGCCTTATGGCGGGCGTACCGCAACTTTCAGGTCCGAATGCGGAAATTATTGCCGCTCGCCCGCCTGTTGACTGATGCCCAAAGCCAGGGCACAAAAGTGGCATCCACGGTCGCTCGCGGCAGGAAAACGGAGGGGATTTCAAGGGTTTTCCTATAAGCAATTGAAATCATGTGAGAATCCAAGGTCCCCGGGCAGGTCTATTTGGGACCCTCTCTTCTTTTTGTTGATTGCTATTCCAACTAGAAAAATTGGCGTCTTTTCAGGTGCTTGGCTCTAATTTTTTGGCAATTGGAATTTGACGCTCTCCATACCAGAACTTTCAAACACAACGGCTGGGGACCCTATTCGAGTGCGTCAAACAGTCTGAGATCTGAGATTGACGACGGCCATGGCGCCGGAAGCTGTCTGTTCGCCGTCGGAACATACTCGGCCGAAGCAGACATTCATGAGTTGATGGATCGGCGGATTCTTCCCATCATTAAGCGAGGCGAGGATCTTGGTGATTGGCCCTGCTACATGCATGAAAACGCCCCTGCAAGTCCTCGACCCCGTAAACGCACCTGAGTCGATGCCGACTATGAAATTGGAAACGCTCCTCACTGAAACGGTCGCGTCCGAAATATCCTTGAGGCACGAAGCCGTTGGGAGCCAAGCTCTACCGGCTGTCCGGCGGGCGGGCTTAGGTACGTGACACGCGAGAGATGAGAGCAAACACCTCTCTTGGAGCCGAGAGTGGACCGTCAGCACGTAGGCGAACGAGAAGCCACATGATCCGTCTCGGATGGCCGCGATCAAGCCGCAAATTCTCTAGAGTTCACTCCAGAAGTTTGGGTCACAAGTTCTTCTGTCGCAGCTATCTCCCGCACGATTTCGTGTGGCCCGACCATAGACTCGATGATAACTGGCGTACGAGACATAATGGTTGCGAAAGGCTCGTATGCTCGTATTGCAGCGAAAGACATCGGAAAATGCGCGCCCTTGCTATTTATTTCACTAATGTGAAACTGAGTGAGCCGATTGGCAAAGCGCCGCAATATGCGCACCGCTTGATTCATTGAAGAATCTATCTGGCGGGCATGAGCTAGGTCGAGGCACAGCCTAGCCTCTGGCAGCATCTCGAAAAACGGCTCCAGTTCTTCCGCTGTTCTGCCAATGGGCTTTCGAGAATCCATGTTTTCCAGGCAAAGTCGCGATCCAAGACCACGCCAATGGTCAAAGTCGCCGATGGTGTCGGGATGAACGACAATATTCAGGCCGAGATCAGCAATGACCATTAGTTGTTGAACCAATGACTGCTCATCATTGAATTTGGTTGGCGCATGAAAACTAACATAGCGGTATCGTTGGTTCAGACGAGGCAAAAGGCCGGGCAATGCCGCCAACAGAGGAGGCAACTCAGGCGCCCGTAATGCAGACAATTCCACTGCTGAGGTGTTTGTTGGCTCAAGCAGATCCAACGCCGTAACAAAATCGTCTCTGGCTATCGCGCCTGTTGAAAAGCCAATCGTCGTCATCAGAATACTCCGTATTTCTCTACCAACTTAGTCACCGTTGGATTCGCTCTGAACAACAACTCAGTCAGAGCAGCGTCAAACCGAATTGCTATCTCTCGAGCTTCCAGAAATATCTTGTCTTCGTACGCTGCCTCCGGAGACAAGTCTTGAAGCCTATTACGACTGGGCTCACTATCAAGAATGGCAAGAAACTTGTCATAGTTATCAAAGACTTCGGATGCCAAGTGAGGCGCATAGCGCTCAACAATATCAGCTAACGATTGAAGAGGCGGACGTTTCGTCCAAGCAAGCAGATGGTCAACAAGATCCTGTGCTTCATAGTCATTATGCTGCTCGGATCGATCCTCAAGCGCCCAGGAAAGGCACATGAAAAAGCCGGAAACGAATAAAAGCTTCCTCGACATCCGAAGCTTAATATTTCTTAGGGCCCACTTTTGGCCTGCCCGTGCTCGGTACTTGTTTGCGTAGTCAACCGCCATGGTTCGCCAAAAGCGAACTAGGCTCAGGACCTATTAATTTGGTTTGAGATGTGATTCACGGTTTCGGAAAGGAGACCGTGATGAGTGATGTGTTTTT
>NZ_MKIO01000005.1 GCF_001938945.1 Xaviernesmea rhizosphaerae | reverse complement strand
GCGCGCATACCTTCTTCTCAAGCATATGCATCGCTGCAACCGTTATCTTTTGGTTGTGATTTATGAGTCCTGAGCCTAGATTTCACCCGTATTGCTATGGGGCATTGGGGGCGCTCCACGTTGTAGACCACCCCCATATTTATTGCATTTGGCCGAAAATGGCTATGCCTTCTGCTTCTGGTAGCTTTGGTAGAGCGCCCCCGCCCCGCCGCGTCGGTCTGCCTGAGATTTGGCCGCAAGCCCGGAGCGAACGCCCTGGTGAATGACCTTCTCAAGATGCCCGTCGCCATAGGCGTTGCCGGCGATCGTGACCGTGATCGAGGTGCCGCCATCCCCGCCGCCAGAGCCGCGCTTGCTGTTGGCGGCCGCCGCCGTCAGGCTTTCCGTGCGGTGGTTCGGCACGACCTGGGCCTCTGGTCCATGAAGATCACGCGATTGGCGACCTGAGGAGAGGAGCCGATGTCATGGGTGATGGAGAACATGGTCATGCCTTCCTCGGCGTGGCTGACCATGTTGTCGAGCACGCCCTTGACCATTTCCGGATCGAGCGCCAATGTCGGCTCGTCGAAGAGCAGGATCTTCGGCTTTCTTGCAGAACGCCCGGGCAATCGCCAAGCGCTGTTGCTGGCGGCCGGACAGCTGGCCCGAACATGTATTGGCCTATTCAGGGATCTTGACGAATTGCAAGATGTGCCTCCCGGCTCAGGCCAGCTCCCAGTCGGAGCCCAGCGCGGCGTTGATCAGCCCGCCACCGGCGATGTTCGCCCCGTTCATCTCCCAGGCCGCAAGTGTCTGCCCGTTCTGCAGCGCAATATCGGTCCTGCCATCGCCGTTCAGATCTGCCAGACCCGCGGCATGCCAGCCGGTCCCCATGGTGTTGATCATGCCACCGCCGGCGATCTGGAAGCCGTTCATCTGCCACACCGCGAGGATCTGGCCATTCTGCAGAACGAGGTCCGCCTTGCTGTCGCCATTCAGATCGCCCGTCCCGAAGATGGACCAACCTGCGCCGAGCGTACCGACGAAGCCGCCACCCGTCATCTGCGTGCCGTTCATCAGCCAGAGAGCCACGGTCTGGCCGTTCTGCAGAACGAGGTCGCTGCGTCCGTCGCCGTTGAGATCCGCCGTTCCCGCCAGCTGCCACCCATCGCCGAGGCTGGTGGAGAGCAGGCCGCCGCCTGCGATCTGCGCGCCGTTCATCTGCCAGAGCGCCAGTTGGCGATCGTTCTGCAGGAGGATGTCGGCTCTGCCATCGCCCGTGAGGTCGCTCATCGCGGCAACGGTCCAGCCATCGCCCATCGTGCCGATCAGGCCGCCGCCGCTGACCTGCACACCGTTCATCTGCCAGAGCGCCAGCTGCTGGTCCTTTTGCAGGAGAACATCCGCGCGGAGATCCCCATTGGTGTCGCCGGTGGCAATGGCAGACCAGTCGTCGGTCAGCGCCGGCATGAGACCACCGCCGGTCAGCGTCGCGCCGTTCATCACCCAGGCGGCAAGACTGGTCTGGTTCTGCAGGGCAATATCGGCGCGGCCGTCGCCATTGAAATCGCCGAACAGGCCCGGCGCACTGACGTCCTGGTCGGCAAAGTGCAGGGTTTCCACGCCGGTGAGATAGTCCGTTCCCTCAGACCCGACGAGCGCGCGCACGGAGATGAGCGCGCCGGTCTGTGTGACCACATATTGCGAGCGGGCAAACCCGTAGTTCAGGGTGTCGTGGCCCTTGCTGCCCAAAACCCTGTCGAGGCCGGCGCCACCGTCGAGAATGTCGGCGCCAGCGCCGCCCCGCAGGACGTCGTTGCCGTCGAGACCAGAAAGGGTGTCATTGCCGGTATTGCCCCACAGAATGTTGGAGACCTCGTTCCCAACGAGCGTGTCGTTTCCAGTACCGCCGACGGCATTCTCGATCAAGGACGCCGTGTTCCCGTGATATTCCAGCGCATTGAAAACGCTGCCGCGCGCCGTGTGGCCGCCACCGAGATTGGCGAGCTGCGCTGTATCGAGCACCGACCATTTGCCGGGCCGGAGATCGATGCTGAGGGCGGACGAATAGGCGCTGAAGTCGTAGGTGTCGTTGCCGCCCCCGTCCCAGACCGTCATGAAGATCGTGCTGCCGCCGGCATCGATTCCCACCGCGCCGTTGACCAGCGTATCGCCTGACCCCGGCGTCCACCGATAGACCGTCGCATCGGCATTCGTCGTATAGTCGGCGCCGTACATCGCCTGGAGCGCAGCGATGTCGAGCATCATATAGGTCTGGGCGAAGTCCCACTGGTGGTTCGTTACGCCCCCGTTCACATTGGCATTCTCATAGGAGCGATAGGACATGACGGTGAACTCCATCATGTCCCCGTCCAGCGGCACGCTGCCAAAGCTCCAGTTTGTCTCGTGCGGATGCTTCAAGCCAAGCGCATGTCCTACCTCGTGGATCTGCGTAAACCATGCATAATTGCCCGCCTGCGGTGTTCGCAGGTCATAGATCGAATTGTTGTCATAGGCCGCACCGGCCCACACATCGCCGTTGTCGCTCCGATCCGAGGAGATGTAATTGCCGGGAAAATCCGCGACTTGCGCCGTCCCCAAGCTCGAGCTGGTCGTTCCGGCGAAGCGGATCTGAGTGCCGCTGGTCGCGTTGACGTCGCCGAGGCTCTGGACATTCGCGGCCGTAAAACCCTTGAACGAGAAGCCGACCGACGCCGTGTTCTGGTCGCCGTCCAGGGCAAAGGACGCAGCGATCTTCTGCTGCGTGGTATAGGCGCGGAAATGCGCCGGAAGGTCGGTGACACCGCTTGAGCTGTAGTTATAGGCCGCCGAAGACAGGGAGAACGCATAGAAGATCGTCTGGTCCGCCCACTTGTCTCCGGCGAGAAGCCCGTCGATATATTGGTCGCCCGTGGCGGTAACCCGGGTCGTCGTCGCGCCTATGCCGCTCATTGTCATTCCTCCCTCTTCATGCGTTAATACAGAAGAACAAAGAGCCGCGAAGCAACGCTCAAACAGGCCCCTAATTGTCGGCCGTCTTCAAAACCTTACTTGGAAGGCTCGCCTAGCAAGGACAAGAAGCTATGCTCCCCAAAATTGTAAATTTGTTAAGCATATTGCATGCCGTGCTGCCGGAGTCGAGTCTCGAATTGCGTCCCAGGCACGGCGGGTTTTCGAAGACGAAGCGTTGCGCTGGGAAGCACATCGTCAGCAAACGAAAAGCCCAGCAAAACGTCAGGCCATGCGTCCCGAAGGTCGAGGAAGTGATTGAGCTGCACGGTCATCGCGTCGAGGTCTTCGCCGTTCATGGCCTGCAGAAGCGGCCCCACCGCATCGGCAAGAGAGGCGATTTGCCGGCGGGCGTCCTTCTGCCTGTGAGTGGCCTGCATGCTGGCTGCTCGGCGGATCTCAAGCAGAACGCTTTTGAAAAAGGCCCGCTCCTGGCGGCGCAAATCCACCATCCCCCGGATGGTCCCCACCGTGGACGCGAAAGCGACATTCTGGCTCGCGATCACGCCAGCCAGCGCGAGAGCATGCGCCCGAATGTCTTCGGGCGGCATCGCGTCATAGGCGCTGGAAAGGCGCTGCATTGCGTCTTCAACAGCGGCTGTTGTTTCGCCGCGCTGTTCGGTCATGCCGCGCCCATCCGCTTCTTGTTCACGTCCCAATCGAGCTTGACCAAATCGATGACAGGCCGGTCGGAAAGCTCGGCATTCTGGAACCATGCGCGGCGGAAATCGCCGGCGAACGTCTTGCCCGTATATCCAGACGGGCAGCCGATCTTTGCCTTGCCGGCAGTCGCCTTCGCGACGAATGGGTTGCCGTCAGTGGTGGGAAACGCGGTAGACGTCGCCACCAGTTGACCGTCGAGGTAAAAGAGGATCACAAAGCTCGTGCCGGACGAGTCTTCGAGATATTCGAAGGTCAGCTGGTGAATGCGGCTGTTAAAGACATCATTCTTCAGGCTCAAGCCAGCAATATAGCTCATATCCCAGGATGTCGCACCGCACCGGAAATAGATGAAGAGGTTGTTGACCACATTCGACCCATCCCCATTAGGCTCAGGACTCATAAATCACAACCAAAAGATAACGGTTGCAGCGATGCATATGCTTGAGAAGAAGGTATGCGCGCATC
>NZ_MKIO01000004.1 GCF_001938945.1 Xaviernesmea rhizosphaerae | reverse complement strand
TAGGCTCAGGACTCATAAATCACAACCAAAAGATAACGGTTGCAGCGATGCATATGCTTGAGAAGAAGGTATGCGCGCATCGATCGTAGCGGGTTGCAATCCGCCGCCAGTCCTTCAGCTTGGCGAAGAGGTTCTCGACCTTGTGGCGCTGACGGTAGAGCGCCTTGTCATATGGATAGGGCACCTTGCGACTGCGGCTCGATGGAATACAGGGCTCTATACCTTTTGCCTCCAAGGCTTCCCGGAATGTCTTGCTGTCGTAGCCACGGTCGGCAATCAGCGTCTTGGCCGACGGGAGGCTATCGAGCAGGAGGCGAGCGCCCTTGTGATCGCTCATCTGGCCCTCGCTCAGCAGCATGATGATCGGGCGTCCCTCGCCATCGCAGACGGTGTGCAGTTTGGAGTTCAGCCCACCCTTGGTTCGCCCGATACGGCGGGGAACAGCCCCTTTTTGAGCAGGCTCGCCGCTGTGCGATGCGCTTTGAGGTGCGTCGCGTCGATCATGAGGCGCTCGGGTTTGGACCCTTCACCGGCGAGTGCCGCAAAAATGCGGTCGAACACCCCAAGTCGGCTCCAGCGGATGAAGCGGTTGTAGAGCGTCTTGTGCGGTCCATAATCTTTGGGCGCGTCCTTCCATTGCAGGCCATGCTTGATGACGTAGACGATGCCGCTGACGACACGGCGATCATCGACGCGGGGAATGCCATGCGCCAGCGGAAAGAAAGGGGAAATCCGGGCCATCTGGCGCTCGCTCAGCAAAAACACATCAC
>NZ_MKIO01000003.1 GCF_001938945.1 Xaviernesmea rhizosphaerae | reverse complement strand
TCTAGAGTCTGTCAGCACTACTCGGAATCGCGATGAGATTCCCTTGGGTTTGATTTTGTGATTCAAGATCATTGCTGGATTGGAGGCCAGCAATGATGGCGCGACCTCTTTCTCTTGATTTGCGAATGCGCATTGCGGCAGCATTGAACGATGGCATGACGGTTCGTGGCGCAGCGAAGCGGTTCGGGATATCGGCTGCAACCGCGGTCCGTATTGGACAACGCGATCGGTCCGGTAGAGGCCTGATGCCGGCGAAGATCGGCGGGTATGTCAAACCGAGACTGAGGGGCGCTGCGGCCGATGCCGTGCGTCAGCGGCTGCAGATCAAGTCCGACTGGACGGTGCGTGCGCTGTCGGCGGAGCTGAAGTCCGTGGGGATCAACGTGTCCCACGACACCGTCTGGCGTTTCCTGCGCAGCGAGGGCAAGACCTTCAAAAAAACGCTGATGGCAAGCGAGCAGGATCGTCCGAAGGTGGCCCGGTTCCGGATGCGATGGAAGACCCATCAACATCGGCTTGATCCGGACCGTCTCGTCTTCATCGACGAAACCTGGGTCAAGACCAACATGACGCGCACCTGCAGCTAGTGTCAGCGCGGAGAGCCTCTCATCGCGAAAGTTCCTCACGGTCACTGGAAGACGCTGACCTTTCTGGCCGGTTTGCGCCGCGACAGCATCGT
>NZ_MKIO01000002.1 GCF_001938945.1 Xaviernesmea rhizosphaerae | reverse complement strand
GAGTCGCGTGTGATGATGACGTCGTTGGAGGCGCCGGAGACGGTGGAGGTGACGGAGTTCACCAGGTCGAGGAACTTGACCACCTCGACGGAGCTCGCATTGGTGACGAAGATGATGTCCTTGTCCTGCATGGGCAGCTGCTGGGCCACGAACATGGTCGCAGGATCGCGCATGTCGGCGCGGAAGATCACGGGGATCTCGCTGTCGGCGAAGCGGCGGACATCCACGCCGAGGCGGGCCAGCAGATCGCGGTTCACACGGCGATAGAGCAGCACCTGCTCGGGATTGGCGCGCGCGTCGAGAAGGCCGCCGGCCTTGCCCAGCGCCTCGCCGAGCGTCAGCTTGGCATCCTCGAAGTCGAAGCGGCCATTGGTGCCCGAGGCGCCGAAAGCCAGATAGGTGCGCCGCTCACGGTTGACGATCAGCGTGTCGCCGGGCGCGGCGAAGATGTTTTCCGCCGGATTTTTCGTCAGAGCGTCATAAAGGACGGTGGCGGTTCGGTTGCCGCGCTGGAGCGTGACATAGGTCTCGATCCCCGGCGTCGACAGGCCGCCGGCCTGGGAGAGCAGGTCGAGGATACGGTCGCCGCCCTCGTTGAG
>NZ_MKIO01000001.1 GCF_001938945.1 Xaviernesmea rhizosphaerae | reverse complement strand
CTCGGTGAGCGAGCAGACCCTTGGTCGCGAAGTGCGGGCAATGGGCTACCGCAAACTCTCGGCTCGCCCCAGGCATCATGCGCAGGATGCCGAGGCGGCTGAGGCAATTAAAAAAACTTCCCCGCCGCTGGGCCAAGCGGGGATCGAGGCCATCCGCCCCCCATGACCAGCGGACACGCTCCGCCTATATATTCGGCGCGATCTGCCCCAGGCACGGCAAGGCCGCAGCCCTCGTCATGCCTTGGTGCGATACCCATGCCATGAACCAGCACCTGATCGAGATATCCCGCAACGTCGCGGACGATGGCCACTCTATCCTCATCATGGATCAGGCCGGATGGCACATGTCCAACAACCTCATCGTTCCTGAAAACATCACCATCCTGCCACTGCCGCCCAAGTCACCCGAGCTGAACCCGGTCGAAAACATCTGGCAGTTCATGCGGGACAACTGGCTCTCAAACCGTGTCTTCAAGTCATACGAGGATATCGTTGACCATTGCTGCTACGCCTGGCGAAAACTCCAGCAGCGGCCATGGAACATCATGTCCATCGGCCGACGCCAATGGACCCATGGGTTCTGAT